>NZ_DATLEC010000265.1:0-152605 GCF_035525475.1 Lentzea sp.
GTGTGCCCGCCGTCGAACGCCGCCCAGACCACGGGGTAGCCCGCGCGGCAGCCGCTGTAGTTCGTGATGATGTGCCTGCGGCTTCCCGCCGCCGGTTCGGGGGCGTTCTGCGCGGTGCAGCCGTTGTTGCGCACGAACGTGTCGCGCAGGCCGCGGCCCAGGCCGATGCCGAGCACGTTGTCGCTGACGCCGTGGATGCCCATGTACCCGATGGGCTGGGTGCCGCCGTCGCAGCCGCTGAGCTGCGCACCGGAGTAGGCGATCACGGCGCGGAAGACGGTGGCACGCGCGCACGCCACGGCGTAGGACATGCCGCCGCCGTAGCTGAAGCCACCGGCGAAGCGCTGGGTGGTGTCGATGCACAGCCCGGAGTCGAGCAGTGCCACCAGGTCGTCGACGAACTTCAGGTCCTGGCCGCCGGGGTTGGCCCAGCCGTTGTTGTTGCCCTGTGGCGCCACGAAGATCGTGCCGTTGTTCGCGGCGTCGGAGAGCTTGCGCAGCCCGTAGTAGGACCAGTTGTAGCCGTCCGACCCGCCGGAGTCGACGTCGTTCGCGGTGCCGTTGAGCCAGTGGAAGCCCACGAACAGCCGGTACTGGCGGTTGCTGTCGTAGTTCGGTGGCAGCCGCAGGATGTAGGAACGGCTCTGACCGCCAGTGGTGATGGTGTGCTGGCCGTTCGTCAGCGTCGGCGCCTTGCCGCAGCCCGCCGTCGCCGCCGCCGTACCGACCTCGCCCGCCGGACCGCCGAGGGCGATGCCCGCCGCTCCCAGGAACACCATGGCGCTCGTGGCGGCTGCCACGATCACGAACCTATGCCGGGACATGGCTCGTCCCCCTGTGCTGGTGGAACATCGGCGTCCCTTCGGTCGTCACACTGGCTGGAGTTGGAACCGCTGGTTGTCGGCGCCCGTCACGGTCCACTGCGACAGCCGGGCGCCGTCGGCGGTCGAGGCCTCCCAGACGTCCGCCGCGAAGCCGCTCTGGCGGTTGACCAGGCTGATGAGCCCGCCGCCGTGGTCGGTCACGCGCCACTGCTGGGCGGTGGAGCCGGTGTCGGTCTGCTGGGTGATGGCGGCGCCGCTGGACGAGCTCGCGACCTGCAGCACGAGGCCGCTGTGCCGCGCGCGGACGCGGTAGTGGCCGCCGCCGGAGTCGAGGAAGTCGAACTGCTGGTTGGGCCCGTTCGTCTGCGACCACTGGTGCAGCACCGCACCTGGTGCGGTGGACGCACCGCTGACGTCCAGGCACTTCCCGCTGTGCCGGGCCACCAGCCGGTACTGGACCCCCGGCTGCACCGGCGCGCCCGACGCCTGCCCGGTGGCGCGGTAGGTGTGTCCACCCTGGACGGAGAAGGAGACCACGTCGGATTCGGGTTTGGAGGGCTGGACGGTGGAACCGGTCGTCGTGTCCGTCAGCTCGAACGTGCCCGTGAAGACCCGGTTGCGGATCCGGACGGTGCCGTCCCGGTCCGCCGTCACGGTCAGGCTGACGGAGCCGTCGGCGGCCCAGGACGCGCCGACCGCGTACCCGCCACGTCCGCGCAAACCCGTGACGCTGCCCGCCGGCCAGGCCGGTGGCAGGGCGGGCAGCACGTGCAGCTCGCCGTTGTGGCTGTGCAGCAACATCTCCGCGATGCCGGACGTCGCGCCGAAGTTGCCGTCGATCTGGAACGGCGGGTGCAGGTCGAACATGTTGGGCGCCAGCCTGTCCGTGGTGACCAGCGACCGGAGCAGGTCGTGCGCCCGCGCGCCCTCCTCCAGGCGCGCCCAGAAATTGATCTTCCACGCGAGCGACCACCCGGTGCCCGCGTCGCCGCGCAGCTCGAGGGTGCGGCGGGCCGCGGTGTGCAGCTGGGGAGTGCCCCGCCGGGTGATCTGGTTGCTCGGGTGCAGGCCGTAGAGGTGCGACACGTGCCGGTGGTTCGGCTCGGTCTCGGTCCAGTCGTACAGCCACTCCATCACGTTGCCGCGCGAGCCGACCCTCGTCGGGGCCAGCCGCTGCCGGGCCGTCCGCACCTGCGTGCGGAAGTCGGCGTCGACGCCCAGCACCTCGGACGCGCTCGCGCACCCGTCGAACAGGTCGCGCAGGATCTGCATGTCCATCGTCGGCCCGGCGCACACGCTCGCGTTCGCGTGGTGGTTGAGCTCCGGTGAGTTGGACGGGTTCGTGACGAGGTGGCCCAGTGCCGGTTCCTCGACGAGCGTGTCGAGGAAGAACTGCGCGCAGCCCTTGAGCGCCGGGTAGTACGCGCGCAGGAAGCCCACGTCGCCGGTGAACAAATAGTGGTCCCAGATGAGCGTCGACAGCCACGCGCCGCCCGTCTGCCACATGCCCGCCGCGGCGAAGTCGACGACTGACGACCCGCGCCAGGCGTCGGTGTTGTGGTGCGTGACCCAGCCGCGGGCGTTGTACTGCGCCCTGGCAGTGCGGGCACCGGTGACCGTCAGGTCGTCGATCATGCGGAACACCGGCTGGTAGCACTCGCCGAGGTTGGTGGTGTCCGCCGGCCAGTAGTTCATCGGCAGGTTGGCGTTGACGGTGTACTTCGAGTCCCACGACGGGCTCATCTGGTCGTTCCAGATGCCCTGGAGGTTCGCCGGTTGCGTGCCGGGCCGTGACGACGAGATCAGCAGGTAGCGGCCGTACTGGAAGAGCAGCGCGGCGAACTGCGGGTCGGTCGTGCTCGCGTGCCGGGCGATCCGGACGTCCGTCGGCTGGTCGGCCGCCGCGGTGCGCCCGAGGTCGAGGGACACTCGGCCGAACAACGCCTGGTAGTCCGCGACGTGCCGGGCTCGCAGGGTGTCGTAGCCGTGGGTCTGTGCTGCGGCCAGCCGGTTGCGGGCGGTGCCCTGGTAGTCGCCGTCGACCGTGCGGAAGTCCACGTAGCTGGTGCCGATGGAGATCAGCACGGTCACCGCGTTCGCGCCCGTGACGCGCAACGTCCCGCCGGAGCTGGTGACGCTGCCGCCCTCGGCGACCGCTCTCGCGAGGGCGAGAAAGCGGACCGTGCCGGTGAGGCCGCGGTAGGTGCCGGAGACACCGTCCAGCCCGATCGTCGCGGAGTCCACAGTGGACGCCGTGGTGCGTTGTGGTGAGCTGAACGACGCGGTGAACGAGATCGAGCCGGCCGTCTCCGCCGTCAGGCGCACCGCGATCACCTGGTCCGGCGCGCTGGCGAACACCTCGCGCCGGTAGCGCACGTTGTTCGCCGTGTAGGTGACTGTCGTCGTCGCGGTCGTGAGGTCGAGCCGGCGCTGGTAGCCGGACGTGGTGGCGGAGGGGAACGTCAGGCGCAGGTCGCCGACCGGCTGGTAGGCCATCTGCCCGGCAGGGCTGCCGAGCATGGTCTGGTCGATCAGCGACTGCGCCTGCGTCCACTGCCCGGCGAACACGAGCCGCCGGATCTCGGCGAGCGACCCGGCGCCGCGCGGGTTGCTGTAGTCGTGCGGCCCGCCCGCCCACACGGTGTCCTCGTTGAGCTGGAGTCGTTCGGTGTCGGTGTTGCCGAACACCATCGCGCCGAGCCGGCCGTTGCCGACCGGCAGGGCGCGCAGCCAGTCGGTCCCGGCCGGCCCGCCGTACCAGAGCGACAGGTCGTCAGGGGCGATCGCCTCCGCGGAGGCGGGGTGCGCGGTCCACCCCGCCTGCGTCAGCACGACACCCGCACCGAGCTTCATGAGCTGCCGGCGGTTCAGGTCGGACATGCCCGTCCTCTCCTGTGCGTGGTCAGGCGACGGCGCACTGCACGCCGTTGAGCGTGAACCCGCTGGCGGTTCCGCTGTTGCCCGTGTGCGTGGCCTGGAGACCGATCGACACCTGGGCGGAGGGCTGGATCTGCGCGTTGTAGGAGACGTTCGACGCGGTCACCTGGCCACTGGCGGGGGAGTAGGTCGCACTCCAGCCGCCCGTGATCGTCTGTCCGCCCGGCAGCGCGAACTGCAGGCTCCAGCCGTTCACGGCCGTCGACGACGTGTTGGTGATGGTGATCGTCTCGGTGAGGCCGGTGTTCCAGGCGGTGACCGCCGCCTTGACCGAGCAGCCCTGGGACGGCGGCGGGGTCGTGGTGGTCGTGGTCGTCGTCGTGGTGGTGGTCGTGGTGGTCGGATCGGTGGACGGGCGGTCCAGGCCGAGGAACGTGATGGCGCGGCCCACCATTCCGGCGGTCGGCACGTCGTGGCCGACGCCCTGGGCGCTGATGCCCTCGACGACACCCGTGGCGCCGTAGCGCGTGCGGGTCCAGCCGGACTGGGGCTGGTCGGTGGACGTCGGCGTCCTGCTCACCCCGTGCAGGTTCGTCCACTGGTCGAGCTCTTCAGCGAAGTTCGGGTACGCCAGCGTCGTGTCGTTCGTGCCGTGCCACAGCTGCATCCGCGGGTAGCCGCCGGTGTAGCCGGGGTACATCGCCCTGGCCTGGTCACCCCACTGCTGCGGGGTCTTCTGCAGGTTGCCGCCCGAGCACTGGCTGTTCCACATCGACCCGTCGGTCGTCGCGAAGCAGCCGGCGGGGACACCGGCGAAGGCCGAGGCCGCGCTGAACACGTCCGGGTACTCGGCGGCCAGCACGTTGGTCATCATCGCGCCGGACGAGATGCCGGAGACGACGATGCGCGACGGGTCGACGTTGTAGCGCTGACGCGCGTACGACACCATCGACATGATGCCGGTGGAGTCGCTGCCGCCGTTGCGGCGCAGGGCGTTCTGGGTGGAGACGTCGAAGCAGTGGCCCTCCCTGGTCGCCTCCGGGTAGACGATCACGTACCCGTAGCGGTCCGCGGCGCTGACGTAGTCGCGCCCGCCGCCGTTGTGCACCGCGCTCGCCGATCCGGTGCAGTAGTGCACCATCACGAGCAGCGCGGGGCGGGCCGCGAGCCGGTCCGGTGCGTAGACGTACATGTTCAGGCCGGTCGGGTTGGTGCCGAAGTTCGTCACCCTGGTCAGGGACGCGGCGAGTGCCTGCTGCGGTACGAAGGAGAAGCCGACGGCGGCGATCAGGGACAGCGCTGCTGCGACGACGGCGATGAGGCGGTACCTGGTCACGTTCTGCCGGGTGGGGTTGGAGATGGTCACGACGACCTCGTTCTCTTGCGGGAAAGGGGAGTTCGGGGGATCAGGCGCTGAACTGCCACCGGTTCACGTCGAGCAGGTAGCTGCTGCTGAACCTCAGGTGGAGGTCGCGGGTGCCGGTCAGTCCGGCTACCGGGCAGGAGGTGGTGGTCCAGGTCTGGCGGCCGCGATCGGGTTGTCCGCCCGCGCGGGGGCACTCACCACGAACACGATGCTCACGAGCGCGCAGAGTCTCCGGGGCAAGGCCATCATCGCCTCCAGGGGCAGGCAAGCGCCCGCGGAGGACGTCACGTCCGTTCCGCGGGAGCTCGCCTGAGGTGTGGTGCGGGATGTCAGCGCGCCGCGCAGGTCGGGTTCAGACCCGATCCGCTGCCACTGCCCTGGAAACCGAACTCGGTGGACCCGCCCGCGGGCACGGAGGCGTTGTAGTCCACGTTGGTCCAGTTGACGGTTCCGCTGTTGCCGCTGCGGTTCGCGCTCCACGAACCGGTGACCGTGGCGCTCGACAACGTGGTCGTGACGGTCCAGCCGCTCAGCGCGCTGGAGCCCGCGGTGACCTTGATGGTGGCCACGAACCCCTCGTTCCACTGGTTCAGCGACACCGTGGCGGTGCAGCCTCCCGTGCCGGGGTCGTTGCTCGTCGTCGTGGTCGTTGTCGTCGTCGTGGTGGTCGTCGTCGTACCGGGATCAGCCGAGTTGAGCGCGGCCAGCACGGAGTTGTACGCGGCCTTCTTCGCACCGGAGTTCGTGAACAGCAACGGGTTCTCACCGGTGCGCCACGAGTCGTTGTCGCGGATGCCCCACACCGTGATGCCGGTGCAGCGGGTCACGGCCAGACAGGCCCTGGTGACGTCGGCGTAGGCGTTGGCCTGGTTGGAACCGGCGATGTCGAGCTCGGTGATCTGCACGTCGACGCCGAGGTCGGCGAAGCGCTGCAGGTTCTGCCGCATGTCCGAGGGGGCGTTGTTGGTCAGGTGGGCCTGGAACCCGACGCAGTCGATCGGCACCCCGCGGGACTTGAAGTCGCGCACCATGTTGTAGACGCCGGTGGACTTCGCGTTGATGCCGTCGGTGTTGTAGTCGTTGTAGCAGAGCTTCGCGGCGGGGTCGGCGGCCCTGGCCGCGCGGAACGCGGCCTCGATCCAGTCGTTGCCGGTGCGCTGGAGGTTGGAGTCGCGCCGGCCGCCGCTGTTGCCGTCGGCGAACGCCTCGTTCACCACGTCCCAGGCGTAGATCTTGCCCTTGTAGTGGGTGGCGACCTGGGTGACGTGGTTCATCATGGCCTGGCGGAGGTCGGAACCCTCCATGCGCTGCGCCCAGCCCGGTTCCTGCTGGTACCACAGCAGCGCGTGCCCGCGCACCCGGCTGCCGTTGCCGACAGCGGTGTTGAGGATGCGGTCACCGTTCGAGTAGTTGAACTGGCCGCGGTTGGGTTCCGTCGCGTCCCACTTCATCTCGTTCTCGGCGGTGACCATGTTGAACTCGGTCCTGAGGATGTTCGAGTAGGTCGAGTCGCCGAGCTTGCTCGCCGCGACGGCCGTGCCGTAGTAACGGCCGGACTGCGCCGCGGCGGCGCCGAGGGTGGACGCCGCGTTCGCGGCGGGAGGCGCGATCAGGGTGGCGCCGATCGCCGCTGTCGCGACCGTGACGATGATCGGGACCAGGGCCACTGACTTCGATGTCAGTTTCATCTTCCACACTTTCCGAGGTCAACCCGAATGCAGGGTGGGGATGGGCAGGACGGATGGCCGGACCCGGTGCGCCATTGCCGGATCTCGGTGGGCGGTGAGAATTGGCGGTGTTGTTCCACCGTCGCCCGCCGTTGCCGTTCCGGAGTGTCTCAGCCGCGCGTCGGCGCTCACAAGAAGTCGTTGTCGAATTCGACGACAGGTTGCCCTGATCGGCGTAGGCCACGTGAGGGAGCGCTCCCAACTACCACGTCACAGCGTTGATCGCATTCTCCGAGAAAAGTTTCGAAACTTTCTCGCCGACTTTGGCGCGCGCCGCTTCCGCCGTTGACGATTCAGTGTTCCGTGGTTACGTTGACCCGAACTCGCATTCGCTTCTCCGACGTTGTGAGAGCGCTCCCGCGTCGCCGATTCTCCTGTCCGGACAGCAACGACGCTGCGAGAACCCGAATCAGAGCAACAGAGCGAAGTGGAGACACGATGACACGGTGGAGGCGGGGCACGGGCGCGTGTCTGCTCGCGGGCGCGGTGGTGACCGGGGTCGCGGCACTGGTGATCAGTGGCGGCACGACCGTCAGCGCCGCCGAGTCGGCGTTCTACGTCGACCCGTCGAGCTCGAGCGCGCGGTGGGTGGCCTCGAACCCCGGCGACTCGCGGGCCGCGGTCATCCGCGACCGCATCGCGTCGGTTCCGCAGGCGCGGTGGTACACCACGACCAACACCTCGACGGTGCGGTCGGAGATCAGCTCCTTCGTGGGGGCGGCGGCCTCGGCGGGGAAGATCCCGATCCTGGTGGTCTACAACATCCCCAACCGCGACTGCGGTGGCGCGAGCGGCGGCGGCGCGCCCTCCCACGAGGCCTACCGGGCCTGGGTCGACGAGGTGGCGGCGGGTCTCGCCGGCCGCCCGGCGACGATCGTGCTCGAACCGGACGTGCTGCCCTTGATGACCACCTGCCAGAGCGCGGACCAGCAGAACCAGACCAAGGCGTCGATCGCCTACGCGGGCAAGAAGCTCAAGTCCGGCTCCAGCCAGGCCAAGGTGTACTTCGACATCGGCCACTCGGCGTGGCTGAGCCCGTCGGAGGCGGCGAACCGGTTGCGCGGCGCGGACATCTCCAACAGCGCCGACGGCATCTCGACCAACGTGTCGAACTACCGCGCCACCTCCGACGAGGTGAACTTCGCCAAGAACGTGCTCAACGCCGTCGGTGACGGCCGCCTCAAGGCCGTGATCGACACCAGCCGCAACGGCAACGGTCCCGCGGGCAGCGAGTGGTGCGACCCCTCCGGCCGCGCGATCGGCACGCCCAGCACGACGAACACGGGTGACTCGAAGATCGACGCGTTCCTGTGGGTCAAGCTGCCGGGCGAGTCGGACGGCTGCATCGGGCCCGCCGGCCAGTTCGTGCCGCAGCGCGCCTACGAGCTCGCGATGGCGGCGGGCCCGATCACGACGACGACCACCACGACCACCACCACCACCACCACGACCACGACGGGCGGCAACCCCGGTGGCGGCTGCACTGCGACCCACCGCGTCACGAGCCAGTGGCAGGGCGGCTACTCCGCGGAGATCGTGATCGTGAACCGCGGCTCGGCGATCAACGGGTGGACGTTCTCGTTCTCCGCTCCGGGAGTCTCGGTGACCCAGGGCTGGAACGGCACGTGGACCGACGCGGGCGACGAGGTCAGGGTGGCGAACGCCGCCTGGAACGCCCCGATCGCCGCCGGTGGCCAGCTGAGCATCGGGTACAACGCGAACTACAACGGCACGCCTCCGTTCTCCTCCGCGGTGCTGAACGGCGTCGCCTGCTCCTGACGCGGCACGACAGCGGAACGGGTCCCCGGCCTCGCACAGGCCGGGGACCCTCTTCGTGGTCAGCTCCTCAGGTTCCACTGCTGGTTCGTCCCGCCGTGGCAGGCCCACAGGTGGACCGGCGTCCCGTTCGCGGTGCCGTTGCCGCTCGCGTCGAGGCACAGCCCGGACTGCGCGCCGGTGATGGTGCCGTCGCCGTTGACGTTCCACTGCTGGTTCACGCCGCCGTGGCAGTCCCAGAGGATCGCCGCCGTGCCGTTCGCGGTGCCCTGGTTCGACGCGTCGAGGCACTTGCCCTGCACCACGAGCTGCCTGCCGGACGTGTGCGTCCAGCGCTGGTTCGCGGAGCCGGTGCAGTCCCACAGCCGCGCCTGGGTGTTGTTGCTCGTGGCCGCGACGTCGAGGCAGCGGCCGGACTGTCCTCCGACGACGGTCACGTTCTCCCGGCCGCCGCTGCTGCCGCCCGGTCCGGCGTTCGCCATCACCGCCTGGGCCCCCGCGGGCCAGTTGCCGTTCGTGACGACGACGTTGTTGTTCACCACGTTGCCGCGGTCGCCGTTCGTGACGTTGGTGCTGTTGTTGGTCGACCAGTTGCCGGTGAGGGTCCAGTTGCCCATGTTCTCGCCACCCCAGTAGTTCGCGGTGGCCCAGGTGCCGGTGGCGGAGAAGACGTTGCCGGTGGCGCGGTAGTACTTGGAGCCCTCGTCGAAGTAGAGGCCGTAGAAACCGTTGGTGCGCAAGCAGTAGTTGCCGCTGATCTCGGCGTTGGGGTTCCACGCCAGCGTGTAGATGCAGCCACCGTCCGTCATCTGCTGCATGACGTCGTGGATGTAGTTGTCGACGAGCCGGTTGTTCGACGCCGTGGTGGGCGTCGAGTAGCGGGGCTGGTAGTCGTACAGGCCGCGGTTGGCGTAGTGCGTGCTGCCGCCCGCGTCGTTGGCTCCCCATCCGTAGCCGAGTGACATGCCGGAGTACGGCAGGTTGTAGACCTCGTTGTGCGCCACGGTCGCGGTGCTGACGTAGGTGTTGAGCACGGAGACGTTGCCCCGGTACTCGATGCCGAGGTCGTGGATGCGGTTGTAGCTGATGGTGATGTCCCGGTTGACCATCCGCTGGTCGCTCGGGTGGTGGGCGTCGGCGCGCACTCCTCCGACGATGATGCCGCCGGCCGAGCCGCGGGCGATCTCCGAACGCGTGACCGTGATGCCGGACGCGCCGAGTCCGACACCGCTGGCGTGCGCGTTGGCGTCGTTGCCGATGCCGATCGCGGTCTGGCCGAGGTTGAGGAACCGCGAGTCGGCGAACGTGATGCGGCTCGCCGCCGAGACCTGCACGGCCGCGGGCATCTGGGACCAGTGCGGGCGCACCGCCTCGAACTGCGCGCAGCCGCTCTTGCAGGTGTTCAGCCTGTCGGAGGGCCAGTTCCAGTTCCCGGCCAGGTAGGCGCCGGTCTGCTGGTCGGCGAAACCCTGGTCGCCGCTGGGGCCGAGCCACGACGTGCCGGTGAAGGTGATGCCGGTGAACGAGATGTCGTGCGCCGGTGCGTCGTAGGTGCCGCCCACTCCCACCAGTGACTGCAGCGCCGGCAGTTCGACGCTGACGTTGCTCATGTTCTGGCCGGAGAGCGGGATGTAGTACAGCGCGCCCGCCGCCGGGTCGAGGTACCACTCGCCGGGACTGTCGAGGAACTCGCGGGCGTTCGCCAGGTAGAGCGGTCCGGCGCGGAACGGGTTGTTGAGCGTGTCGTAGCCGAAGGTGTTGTTGTTCCAGGCGGGTTGTCGCATCGTCAGGAAGTTCCCGCTGATGCTCTGCACCGGCGAGTAGCGGTCGGTGAACGAGTTGACGCTCTCGACCTCGACGCGGTTCTGGTTCGCCAGGGTGTTGAGGTAGCTCAGGGCGCCGTTCGAGAACCGCATGCCCGACTCGGTGAACGTGAAGTCGGAGCGGTTGACCTGAGTGCGCGCACGGGTGGCGATGGCGCCGTCGACGTACAGCTGACGGCTGTCGGCGCCGGCGGTGACGTTGGCCCGCCAGATGTTCCTGCCGGAGTCGGCGACCGACCACCCGGTGACCGGCCTGGCCCCGCTGATGACGGGCCGGGCCGAGGCGGCGGCCTGCCACAGCACGCGGTAGCCGTTGGTGCCGGAGTCGGATGCGGTGAACCGCAACGCCTCCGCGAGCCGGTAGGTCCCGTCGGCGAGCTCCACCACGATGTCACCCGACATCGAGGAGGTGCGCGACCGCACCGCGGCCTGCGCCGCGGTCAGCGAGCACGGTGCCGTGGCGGAGCAGGTGGTGCCGGTGCCGGAAGGGGAGGCGTGGAGGGTCGTGGTGGCGGCGGTGGCCGGGGAAGCCGTGGCCACCGCGGCGGCCGTGGTCACCACGACCGCGGCGAGCGCGATCCTTCCGCGTGCCGCGGGGAACGAGGACGTGGACAAGGGACCTCCTGGTGCGATGCGGCCGGACACCCTCCCGTTGCGGCGGACGAGCGGTGTTCCGTCCTTCGTGGGCTCGCGGAGCGGGTCAGGGTGACGGCTGGCGGACGCCGTCGTTTCCGGAGGACGCGGTGGCGTGCGAGGGGGCGAGCAGGCGCCGTCCGGCGCGTTCCGGCCGGATGTGGGGACCGGTGCGCACGGGCGCGGCCGCACGCGAGCGGGTGGCCCCGATCGCGTCCTCGTCGAGCCGGATCCCGAGTCCGGGGGTGTCGCCGAGGACGAAGGCGCCGCCGTTGACGCGCAGGTCGAGGTGAAGGCCCGCCGGGGGATCGAGGTCCTGCAGTTCGCTCACCAGGTGGTTGGGGATCGACGTGGCGGCGTGCAGCAGCCCGACGGGCGTCGCGCCGATGGGGCTGACGGGCAGGTCGTGGGCGTGCGCGAACGCGGAGACCCGCAGGAAGTGCGTGACGCCCCACACCGCGGCGGCCTGGACGACGTCGACCGCGCCCGCCGCGATCAGCGGGCGGTACTGCTCCAGCCCGGTGAGGTTCTCGCCGGTCGCCACCGACGCGCGGATGCCCCTGCCGACCGCGGCGTGCCCCTCGGCGTCCCAGCGCCGGACGGGTTCCTCGACCCACGTGAGGTCGATCGTCCGCTCGATCTCCGCGACGTGGCGGACCGCCTGCTTGCGGGACAGCGCCTCGTTCACGTCCAGCATCAGGCCGGGCCGGCGCCCGGCGCCCGCCTCGGTGAGGACGTCGCGCACCAGGGTCAGGCGGCGCACGTCCCGTTCGACGTCGAGGCCGCCCTTGAGCTTCGCGATCCGCAGGCCGTACCCGGCGTAGCGCTGGTACGCCGCCACGAGCTCGCCGTCGTCCAGGCCGATGTCCAGGCCGGACGCGTAGGCGGGGACCCTGCGGTCGCGCCCGCCGAGCAGCCGCCAGAGCGGTTCGCCCGCGGCTTTCGCCTTGAGGTCCCACAACGCGGTGTCGAACGCGCCGATGGTGCCGAAGACCGCGCCCGCGTGACCCGCCTTGAACGTCTGCCGCAGCATGCGGTCGTACAGCGCCGTGACGGCACGCGGGTCCTCGTCCCTGATCGCCGCGAAGACCGTCTCGGCCTCCACGTGCGGGCCCATGCCGATCCCGGTGAGGCCCGCGTCCGTCTCGACGACGACGAGCGGCACCCGGACGACCCCGTCGGCGAACACGCCGTTGGCGTCACCGACGGGCCTGTGCCAGTCCTGCACGGTCGTGAGGACGCGATAACCGGTGATGCGCATGGGGTTCAGCCCTTCGTGGACCCGGCGGTCACGCCGTCGGCGATCTGGCGCTGGAGGAACAGGTAGACCACCAGCACGGGGACGGCGGCGATCAGGACCCCGGACGCGAACACCGGGATGTCGTCGGAGTACTGGCCCCGCAAGGAGGTCACCCCGACCATGAGCGTCCGGTTGTCCTGGGACGGCATCAGCAGCAACGAGATGAGCACGTCGTTCCAGCAGAACAAGGCGTCGAGCACCCCGACGGAGAGCAGGGCGGGCTTGCCCATCGGCAGCGCGATCCGCCAGTAGACGCCGTAGAGCGAGTTCCCGTCGATCCGCGCCGCGTCCACGATCTCCGCGGGCACCGTCGCGTAGTAGCTCGTCATCAGGAAGACCGTGAACGGCAGGAACTGCGCGACGTAGGCGAGGATCAGTCCGGGGAAGGTGTCGACGAGCCCGGCGTCGGCCATCACCCGCGCCAGCGGCACCATGATCACCTGGAACGGCACGAACAGGGCCGCGAGACACCCCAGGTACAGCACTGTCGAACCGCGGAAGCGCAGCCGCGCCAACGCGAACCCGGCCATCGACCCGAACAGCAGCAGCACCACGACCGCGCCGCCCACCGCCGTGACGGAGTTGACGAAGTACCGCGACACCCCGTCCCACGCGGTGGCCAGGTTGTCGAACCGCGGCGACCCGGCGGGGGAGAAGCGGTCGAGCACGTACTCGCGGCGCGACTTGGCGGCGACGTTCGCGGTGAACAGGAGCGGGTAGAGGGTGGCGACCGCGAGCGCGGCCATCGGGACGGCGGCGACCCACCTGCCGACGCGCATCAGTCCACCCTCCCGGTGCGGCGCAGGATCGCGACCTGGGCGAGTCCCACGACCAGCATCACCAGGAACAGCACGGTCGACGCCGCCGAGGCGAGCGCGGGCCTGCTCATCTGCCCCTGCTGGATCCAGACGTAGTACTCGGGCAGGTAGGTCGACCCCTCCGGACCACCGCTCGTCATCACGTACAGCAGGCCGAACATCGACGTGAGCATGCCGATCATCGTGGTGACGAAGACGAACTGGATGGTGCGGGTCAGGCCGGGCACGATCACGTGCCGGATCGTCTGCGGCAACGACGCCCCGTCCACCTTGGCGGCGTCGAGCAGCGACGCGTCGAGGGTGGCGAACCCGGCGAGGAAGACGACGAGCGCCATGCCGAACGTCGCCCAGATGTGCACTCCCACCACGGAGAAGAACGCCACACCGGGCTCGCCGAGCCAGTCTGTCGTGCCCAGGCCGAGCCCCGACAGCACGGTGTTGACAGGCCCGTCGACCGCGAGCAGCAGGGTGAAGATCGCGCCGACGATGACGGGGGAGAGCACCGCGGGGAAGAAGTACACCCCGCGGTAGACGCGATGTCCCGGCACCCTGAGGTAGATGAACGTCGCCAGCAGTCCGGGAATCGCCACCGCGACCGGGAGCAGCAGCACCAGCAGCCCGACGTTGCGCAGCGCGGTCTGGAACAGCGGGTCGCCCAGCAGCTCCCGGTAGTTGTCGAACCCGACCACGCTGCCGTTGCGGTCGCCGTCACCGGTGAAGGAGAAGTCGACCCCGAGCAGCAACGGCCACACCCGCAGCGCCACGATGACGAGCACCGCGGGCGCCACCAGCACGAACGGCGCCAGACGCTCGGCCCGCACCCCTGCTCAGCCCGTCTTGTCGGACGCGGCGAGCTGCGTCACGACGTCGTCCACAGTGGCCGATCCGCTGAGCAGCTGCTGGGACAGCCGCCCCATCAGGTCGAGGGTCTTCGACGACAGCGCGACGTGCAGCGCCGGTGCGCCGTCGGAGATCTTCGAGACGATCGCGCTCGCCGCAGGTCCCGCCTCGGAGACGTCGACCGCGGGATCGGAGGCGATCGCGCCGGCGCCCTGGTAGAACGCCTTCAGCGCGTCCGCGGACGTCAGCGACCGCACCAGGTCCGCGGCGATCTTCGGGTCACGGGTCCACTTCGCGACCGCGTACCCGATGCCTCCGTCGTACGGGAGGCTCGGCCGCGCCGCGGAGTTCACCGCCGGCGCGTCCATCACCCCCAGGGAGTCCTGGCCGACGAACTCGCCGAGGTCCTTCCAGTGCCCCACGTCGGACATCAGCCCGATGACGTGCGCGGCCTTGCCGGACTGGAAGACCGCGAACCCGTCGTTGAACATCGCGGTGGAGTTGACGCCGTCGTTGTTCAGGCCGTCGGTCCCGGTCTGGCGCCAGAGCTCGAAGACGCGCTTCACATCCGGCGAGGCCCAGTTCCGCTTCCCCGCGACCCAGTCGTCGTACTCCTGGGGCGTCAGGACCGCCGATCCCATGGCGGACAGGAAGAACTGGATGCCGATGCCCTCCTTGTTGCCCACGGCGAAGCACTTCGCGCCGGTCTTGGCGGTGATCGTCGCGCAGTTCGCGACGAACTCCTGCCACGTCTTCGCGGGCGCGCTCAGGCCGGCCTTCTGGTAGAGCGCCTTGTTGTAGTAGATCGGGTGGCCCTGCAGGGTGACGGGCGCGGCGTAGACCTTGCCGTCCTTGCCGAAGGCGTCCCACCCGGCGAGCCGCTCCCGGTCCTGCGCGACGAGGTCGTCGAGGGGGAGCAGCGCGTCGGCGCGGTCGCGGATCTGCCCGCCGCCGTTGAACAGGACGACGTCCGGGCCCTTGCCGGCCTGGATCGCCGCGCCGAGAAGTGTGTAGTACTGGTCGAACGGCTGCGCCACGAACTCGACGGCGACGCCGGGGTGCTTGGTCGCGAAGTCGGCCTTGGCCTTCTCGAAGTAGGCCGCCGTCTTGGCGTCGCCCGACTTCCAGTCCCAGACCACGAGCTTGTCCTTCGCGGTACCGGTGGTGGTCGGCGCGGTGGCGCTGCCGCAGCCGGCGACGAACGCCACGACCGCGAGCAGGACGGCGGACCTGAGTGAACGCTGCCTCATTGCGGCTCACTTCCCAGACGAGGAGGCCTTGCGGCCAGATCAGGGACGCGGCGAACGTAACTCGTATGACGTATGACGTCAATGGTGTTACGTATACTCGCCGGAGCCCCTCTGCGGGGCCGGTGGCGCAACGGAGGCGACATGACGGCGACTACTCCGCAACCCGCGGCAGGCGTTCCCCTGGGCCCGGAGTGGACGCGCAGACCGGCCAACCTGACCGCCGCGGTCACCGCCGAGCTCGTGCAGCGGATCGTCCGGCAGGTCTATCCCTCCGGCACCGCGCTGCCGCCGGAACCGGTGCTGTGCGAGACCTTCTCGGTGAGCAGGACGGTGATCCGCGAGGCGGTGAAGGTCCTGCAGGAGAAGGGACTCGTCCGGGTCCGCCAGGGCGCGGGCACCGCGGTCACCCCGGCCGCGCACTGGAACATGCTCGACGAGCTGGTGCTCGCCGCCACGATCGCCGAGGACGAGAGCCTCGCGATCCTCGACGACCTCGTGGTCACGCGGCGGTTGCTGGAGTCCGACATGGCCCAGGTCGCCGCCCGCACCGCGGACGAGCAGACGCTGGCACGCCTGCGCGAGCTGGTCGACCGGATGGACGAGCTCGTGGACGACCCCGCGACCTACCAGGAACACGACCGCGCGTTCCACGACACGATCATGAGGGCCTCCGGCAACCGCATCGCCCGCGGTGTGGTGCGCTCGCTGGAGAGCCAGGTCATCAACACGGCCAGCTACATGGGCAGGAGCGGCCGAGACATGTGCAAGGCGTCCAACCGGGGCCACCGCCGCATCTGCGAGCGCATCGCCGCGGGGGACGAGACCGGCGCCGCGAAGGCCATGTTCACGCACATCACCGAGGCGTGGCTCGTGCGTCGCGGCGAGGCGGGGGATCCCGGCCGCCTGGAGCGGTAGGACCCCCGGCACCGGACGGCCCCCTCCGCCAGGACCGTCCGGCGACAGCGTGTGACCACGGACGTTCCGTGGAACCTCCGGCTGGAACGCAGCCGGGCCCTCGATGCAGCAGGAGGCGGATCTGCGGTGGGACGATCGCGCGTGACCCTGGCCGACGTGGCGGCGGCGAGTGGGGTGTCGGTCACGACCGCCTCGCTCGTCCTGACCGGCCGAGCGCGGGAGCTGCGCATCTCCGAGGCGGCCGAACGGCGGGTGCGCTCCACCGCGCAGGAGCTGGGGTACCGGCGCGGCACCCTCCCGAGGAGCCCCGGCCTGTCGCGCACGATCGGGTTCGTGCTCGACACGGGCGCGTCGTCCGGCCTGGCCGGTGAGGTGGTCAAGGGCGCGGTGGAAGCCGCGTACCGGCGCGGGTTCATGCTGTTCGTGGGCGAGTCCGGCGGCGACCCGGTGGTGGAGCGGGCGCTGGTCGAGGCGATGCGCGACCGGCGCGCGGACGGCATCGTCTTCGCCGCCATGAGCACGAGAGCGGTCGTCGTGCCGGACGGTCTGCGGCACGTGCCCACCGTGCTGCTCAACGCCACCTGCCCGTTCCGCGGGGGCCTTCCCTCGGTGGTGGCCGACGAGGTGCAGGGCGGCCGGTCGGCGGCGCGCCTGCTCGTCGAGGCGGGGCACCGCCGTGGTGTCCACCTGATCGGCGCGGGACCCGGCCCGTACGACGTGCCGCCCCACGGCATCGCGGCCGTGGAACGGCTCATCGGCCTGCGCGAGGTGTTCGACGCGGCCGGCATCGAGGTGGTCAGCGCGCAGCGGTGTCCGAAGTGGACACCGGAGGACGGCTACGACGCGACCAGCGAGCTGCTGCGCCACCACCGGCCCGAGGTCCTGGTGTGCTTCGACGACCGCCTCGCGTTCGGGGCCTACCAGGCGCTCGCCGAGGCCGGGCTCTCGGTGCCGGGCGACGTGTCCGTGCTCGGGTTCGACGACCACCTCGTCGCCTCCTGGATGCGTCCCCGGCTGACCACGATCGCCCTGCCCCACCACGAGCTCGGCGAACGCGCGGTGGAGGTGCTGGTGGACGTCGTGGAGGGACGCGGTGCTCGGCCCCCGCTGATCCACCGGGTGCCGATGCCGGTGCGCGAGGGCGGTTCGGTGGCGCGGGCGCGCCGGTGACGCCGACTTGTTTGCGTTAACAGCATGGCCGTCTCTCGTGTCAAGTTCAACGTGCCTGTAGCTGGAAGTGCTAAAAGTTAGCGCTCACATTTAGCTTTGACCGCGGCGTGAACGCGTCGTTACATTGCTGGGAGCCGCCCCTGCCGTTGACCCCTCGTCGACGAAAGGCTCACCATGCAGAGCCCGTTGAAAGCGTTGTGCGGTGCGCTGGTCGCCATCGTGCTGGCCGCGTCACCGGCCATGGCCGACCAGTCCGCTGTGGACGACCCGGCCGCCTCCGCCGATCCCGTGCGGGTGATGCCGCTGGGTGACTCGATCACCCAGGGAGGGTCGATCGGCGGCTACCGCCTCGACCTCGGCGCCAAGCTGCGCGCGGCCGGCAGGAACGTCGACTTCGTGGGGTCGCTCGCGGACGGTCCCGGTTCCATGCCCGACCGGAACCACGAGGGCCACCCCGGCTGGACCATCGCCCAGGTCGACGCGAACGTCGTGAACTGGCTCAGGACCTACACCCCGCGCACGATCCTGTTGCACATCGGCACGAACGACATGTACGGCAGCGATCCCGGTGGCGCGCCGCGACGGCTCTCCGCGCTGGTGGACAAGATCACCGCGCAGGCGCCGGGCGCGGAGGTGTTCGTCTCGACGATCATCCCGATCCGGTTCGCCGACGCCACCGTCCGCAACTACAACGCCGCCATCGTCCCGTTGCTGCGGGCGAAAGCGGCGGCGGGCAAGCGGGTGCACGTCGTGGACATGTACCCGGCGGTGCCCATCTCCGACCTGCCCGACGGCATCCACCCGAACGCCGCCGGCTACAGCAAGATGGCGACGGTCTGGTTCAACGCCCTCTCGGCGGTGCCCGGCAGCATCGGCGACCCGTCCGAACCCGGCGTCGCCTGCACCGCGACGCCCCGCGTGACCGGCACGTGGAACGGCGGCTTCCAGGCGGAGGTCACCGTCACCAACCCCGCGGCGTCGGCCATCGCCGGCTGGACCGTGCGGTTCACCCTGCCCGGCGGGCACGCCGTGACGCAGGTCTGGGGCGGGACCGCGAGCGGTTCGGGCACCGTCACCAACGCCTCCTACAACGGCGCGATCGGCCCCGGCGCCTCGGTCGTGTTCGGCTTCCTCGCGTCCGGTCCCGGTGCGGCGGCGGTCGGCCCCGCCTCCTGCGCCGCCGCGTGACCCCTGCTCTCCGGCCCCTCAACGACGAAGGGTGATCATGTTCCTCGCACGGTTGTTCCACTCCCGGCGCGCCGGGCTCACCGCTCTGGCCGCGGTCCCGCTCCTCGCGGTGACCGCGCTGACCGCGGTGGCCCAGCAGCCGGCCTCGGCCGCACCCGGTTGTTCGGTGACCTACTCGGCACCGTCGCAGTGGGACGGCGGGTTCACCGCGAGCGTCGCCGTCACCAACCTCGGCGACGCGGTCGACGGCTGGACGCTCACCTGGAGCTTCGGCGCCGGGCAGCAGGTGCAGCAGGCCTGGAACGCCCAGGTGACCCAGTCCGGCTCGCAGGTGACCGCGCGCAACGTCTCCTACAACGCGGCGATCCCCACCGGCGGCCGCGTCGAGTTCGGGTTCAACGGCTCCAGCAGCGGCTCCAACCCGAGCCCGTCGGCGTTCACCCTCAACGGCACCCTGTGCACGGGTGACGTCGGCCCCACCACGACCACCACGACGACCACGACCACGACGACCACGACGGGCAACCCGCCCGTGGGCAACTTGCCGTCGAGCTTCCGCTGGTCCTCGAGCGGCCAGCTGATCAGCCCGAAGCCGGACTCCACGCACCCGAACGTCGCGGTGAAGGACCCGAGCGTCATCTACTACAACGGCAAGTACCACGTGTTCGCGTCGACCTACACCGACGGCTACAACCTGATGTACACCAGCTTCAGCGACTGGTCGCAGGCGTCGGCCGCACCGCACTACTACCTCGACCGCTCCGGCGTCGGCACCGGGTACCGGGCTGCGCCACAGGTGTTCTACTTCGCGCCACAACGCCTCTGGTACCTCATCTACCAGACCGGGTCGAACGCCTCGTACTCCACGACCACCGACATCTCGAACCCGTCGTCGTGGTCCACGCCGAAGAACTTCTACGCCAACGGCATGCCGCAGATCATCCGCGACAACATCGGCAACGGCTACTGGGTCGACTTCTGGATGGTGTGCGACACCGCGAAGTGCTACCTGTTCTCCTCCGACGACAACGGCCACCTCTACCGCTCGGAGACCACCCTCTCGCAGTTCCCCAACGGCTTCACCAACACGGTGATCGCCATGCAGGACAGCAACCGCAACCGGCTCTTCGAGGCCTCCAACGTCTACAAGATCGCCGGCAAGAACCAGTGGCTGCTGGTGCACGAGGCGATCGGCACCGACGGCCGCCGCTACTTCCGCTCCTGGACCGCCAACTCGATCACCGGGTCGTGGACGCCGCTGGCCGACACCGAGGCGAACCCGTTCGCCCGCGCGAACAACGTGACGTTCCCAGGTGGACAGTGGACGCGCGACATCAGCCACGGCGAGATGGTGCGCACCAACGTCGACCAGACGATGGAGATCAGCCCCTGCAAGCTCAGCTACCTGTACCAGGGCATGGATCCCAACGCGGGCGGTGAGTACAACAAGCTGCCGTGGCGGCTCGGCCTGCTGACGCAGACCAACTCGACCTGCTGACCCCGAGGACCGACGCCGCCGGACACGCCCGCCGGCGGCGTCCCCCTGCCAGAAAGGGGCAACGATGCCCACCCGGTCCAGGAAGCTCCTCCTCGCCGCCGTCCTGCTGGCGGCGACCTTCGGCACCACCCCCGCCGCTCCCGCGGCGCCCGGCAGTCCCGCCCTCACCCCGCCGCTCGGCTGGAACAGCTGGAACAGCTTCGGGTGCGGCATCACCGAGGCCCAGGTCCGCCAGGCCGCCGACGCGATGGTGTCGTCGGGCATGCGGGACGCGGGCTACCAGTACGTGGTCGTCGACGACTGCTGGTTCGACCCGCAGCGCGACTCGTCGGGCGCGCTGCGGGCGCACCCGTCGAAGTTCCCGAGCGGCATGAAGGCGCTGGGGGACTACATCCACGCGCGAGGCCTCAAGTTCGGCATCTACCAGGTTCCCAACGAGAAGACCTGCGCACAGGGAACCGGCGCCTTCCCCGGTTCGACCGGCAGCAAGGGCCACGAGGTCCAGGACGCGCGGTCCTTCGCGTCGTGGGGCGTCGACTACCTGAAGTACGACTGGTGCTCCGGCGCCGGCACCCGCGACGAGCAGGTCGCCCGGTTCTCGATCATGCGGGACGCCCTGCGCGCCACCGGCAGGCCGATCGTCTACAGCATCAACCCCAACAGCTTCCACGCTCCCACCGGCGACAGGTACGACTGGAGCGAGGTCGCCGACCTGTGGCGCACCACCGAGGACCTGCTGGACATCTGGCAGAACGGCAACACCAACAGCTACCCGATGGGCGTGGGCAACGTCCTCGACGTGACCGCGCCGCTCGCCGTGCAGGCCGGTCCCGGCCACTGGAACGACCCGGACATGCTGGTCGTCGGGCGTCCGGGGCTCACGCTCACCGAGTCCCGCTCGCACTTCACGCTCTGGGCGCTGATGGCGGCGCCTCTCATGGCGGGCAACGACATCCGCACGATGTCGTCGGACGTGAGCGCGATCCTGCGCAACCAGCGCCTGCTCGCGGTGAACCAGGACCGCCTCGGCGCGGGCGGGCGCCGGGTGCGCGACGACGGTGCCACGGAGGTCTTCGCCAAACCCCTCGCGGACGGCACGGTCGCCGTGGGCCTGTTCAACCGGGGTTCCGCGACCGCGACGATCGCCACGACGGCCGCCCAGATCGGCCTGTCCGGCACCAGCTTCTCGCTGACCGACCTGTGGACCGGTGGCACGTCGAGCACGTCCGGCGCGATCTCCGCCTCCGTGCCCGCGCACGGTGTCACCGCGTTCCGGGTGAGCGGTGGAAGTCCTCTGGACAACACCACCTCGCGGTTCCGCGGCGCGGGGTCGAACCGGTGCCTCGACGTCGAGAACGGCTCCACGGCCGCCGGTGCCAACGTCGTGGTCCAGGACTGCCTGACGCCCGCGTCCCAGCGGTGGACGTCGTGGGCCAACGGTGAGATCCGCGTGTTCGGCGACAAGTGCCTCGACGCGTACGACCAGGGCACCGCCAACGGCACGCGCGTCATCGTCTGGCAGTGCAACGGCCAGGCGAACCAGCGCTGGACGATCGGCTCCGACGGAACGGTCCGCAACACCAACGCCGGGCTGTGCCTCGACGTCGAGGGCGCCGCGACCGGCAACGGCTCCCGGCTCGTGCTGTGGACCTGCAACGGTCAGAACAACCAGAGGTGGTCACGATCATGAGATGGGCTCCGGCCGCGGCGGCGCTGTCCGCCCTCACCCTGGTGGCCGCGGGACTCGCGGCGAGCACGACCGCGCAGGCGGCACCGGGCTGTTCGGTCACCTACACCAGGACCTCCGAGTGGCAGGGCGGATTCGGCGCGTCCGTCTCCGTCACGAACACCGGCGACGCGCTCACCGGCTGGACGCTCGAGTGGACCTACGCCTCCGGCCAGCAGGTCGGGCAGCACTGGAACGCCGTGATCACGCAGACCGGCGGCGATGTGAGCGCTCGCAACGCCTCCTACAACGGCTCCGTGCCGTCCGGCGGCAAGGTCGAGTTCGGGTTCAACGCCACGTCCGGCTCCGCCAACGCCGACCCGGTGTCGTTCCGCCTCAACGGAACCACGTGCAACAGCGGCACGCAGCCGACCACGAGCACCACCACGACGACGACCACTACCACCACGACGACCACACCACGTCCGGCATCCTTCACGAACCCGGTGCTGTGGCAGGACTTCGCGGACATCGACATCATCCGCGTCGGCGACGCGTACTACTACTCGGCCTCGACCATGCACTACTCGCCGGGTGCGCCGGTCCTGCGGTCCTACGACCTGGTCAACTGGGAGTTCGCCGGACATTCGGTGCCACGGCTGGACTTCGGCTCCAAGTACGACCTCAACGGCGCCAGGGGGTACGTCCGCGGCATCTGGGCGTCGTTCCTCAACCACCGCAAGAGCAACAACACCTTCTACTGGGGCGGCTGCGTCGACTTCGCCCAGACCCACATCTACACCGCCACCGCGGTGGACGGGCAGTGGTCCAAGCTGTCCACCATCAACAAGTGCTACTACGACGCAGGAATGCTGGTCGACGACAACGACACGATGTACGTTGCCTACGGCAACACCACGATCAGCGTCGCGCAGCTGTCGGCCGACGGGAAGTCGGAAGTGCGGTCGCAGCAGGTGTTCCAGACGCCGTCGAACATCGGCACGCTGGAAGGCGCGCGGTTCTACAAGCGCAACGGCAGCTACTACATCTGGCTGACCAGGCCGGCCAACGGCCAGTACGTCCTCAAGTCGTCGAGCCCGTGGGGCCCCTACACCGTCCAGCAGGTGCTGCTGAACATGCCCACGCCGATCCAGGGCGGGGGAGTGCCGCACCAGGGCGGGCTGGTGCAGACGCAGAACGGCGACTGGTACTACATGGCGTTCGTCGACGCCTACCCCGGCGGCCGCGTGCCGGTGCTCGCGCCGATCACGTGGACCTCCGACGGCTGGCCGCGCATCACCACCGTCAACGGCGGCTGGGGTGCGAACTACCCGATGCCGAACCTGCCCGCGCCACCACGTCAGGTCAAACCCATGACCGGCGTGGACACGTTCGAGGGCACGAGACTCGGGCCGCAGTGGGAGTGGAATCACAACCCCGACACCACGAAGTTCAGCGTCAACAACGGCCTGAGCCTGTCGACGGCGACCGTCACCGGCGACCTGTACAACGCCCGCAACACCCTCACCCACCGCGTCCAGGGCCCGACGTCCACCGCCACCGTCACCCTCGACGTGAGCGCGATGCGGGACGGTGACCGCAGCGGCCTCGCGATGCTGCGGGACTCCTCGGCGTGGATCGGGGTGAAGCGGGACAACGGCCGCAACCGCGTCGTCATGGTCAACGGCCTCACCATGGACAGCAACTGGAACACCACCGGCACCGGCACCGAGGTCGCCGGTGCGAACCTCAGCGGCACCAGGATCTGGTTGCGCGCCAACGCCGACATCCGTCCCGGGAGCGGGCGGCAAGCCCGGTTCTCGTACAGCACCGACGGGGTGAACTTCACCTCGCTCGGGTCCGGGTTCACCTTGAAGAACGAGTGGCAGTTCTTCATGGGCTACCGGTTCGGCATCTTCAACCACGCCACGCAGTCCCTCGGGGGCACGGTCGGGGTGCAGCGGTTCGAGCTGTCCACCCCGTGACGTGGTGCGGGTCCCGCACAGCGCCAGTGCGGGGCCCGCGCCGCGTCACGTCACGCCACCGGCGCCTGCCGCTCCCCGTCCAGCCGCGACAGCAGGGCGGGCTGGTCGAGCTTGCCGCGATCCGTGGCGGGCAAAGAGCCGACCGGGACGATGAGACCGGGCACGCAGTAGTACGGCAGCCGCTGCGCGACCGCGCGGCGGGCGGCGTCCGGTGACGCGGTAGCGGGGCTGATGAAGCTGGTCAGCCTCCCGTCGTGCACCAGGGTCGTGGCGTGGTCGCAGTCCTCCGCGCTCTCCAGCGCCGTGGTGACCGCGTACGGCGAGACCCGGAACCCGCGCACCTCCACCAGGTCGCCGACCTGTCCGTGGTGTTCCAGCCTGCCGTCGGACGTCCACCGGACGAGGTCGTGCGTCCGGAACATCACGTGATCCCCGCCGAGGAACGGGTCGGGGCGGTACCACCGCGCCGTCAGGTCGGCGAGGCCGGCGTACCCCTCCGTCACGCACGCTCCGCCGGCCCACATCTCACCGATCGCGCCGATCGGGCACGGTCGCCGGTCCTCGTCGAGGACGTAGACGGTCGTGTTCGGCACGGGCCTTCCGATGGCGAGCGGCCCGGATCCCGGTTCGTGCTGCTGCACGGTGTTGACGATGCCGAGCTCGGTCCGGCCGCACGCGTTGAAGAACGCCGCGCGGCGCGACCACCGGTCCGCCAGCGCGCGCGGACAGCGTTCCCCGGTGACCGCGACGGTGTGCGCGCGGCGGCACCTGTCCGGGTCGATCGACTGGAGGACGCCGGGCGTGGCGATCACGACGTCCGCGGTGCTCGCGGTCCGTTCGGCGTCGTCGCCCCGGAGCACCAGCGTGCCGCCGTTCACCAGGGCGCCGAGGATCTCCCACATCGCCGTGCGGGAGGCGATGTGCAGCAGCTGCGACACCCTGGTTCCCGGGGTGATGCGCAACGACCCCGGCGCGGTCAGCAGGACGTTGCACAGGGTGGCGTGCGAGATCCGCACGCCGGTCCCCGAGGTGAGGACGACGGCGGCGATCTCCGAGTCCGCGGTGATCGTGCGGTGGAACGCCCGGACGTCCGGCAGCGTGTCGATGGTGACGACCGCGGCGAGGTGGTCGGGCAACACGGCCGCGTCCTCGCTCGTGGTGAGCACGACGTCGATGCGCGTGTGGCGCACCACGCGCCGCAGTTCGTCCTGCGACGCCGTGCGCGCGTCCTGCGGCACGTAGGCCGCGCCCGCCTTCAGCACCGCGAGGATCCCGACCACCATGGAGATCGACCGCGACAGGAACAGCCCCACGTGGTCGCCGGGCCGCACACCCCGGCGGACGAGGAGCTCGGCCAGCAGGGAAGCCCTGATGTCGAGCTCCGCGTACGTCAGCGACTCGCCGAGGTGCTCCACCGCCGTCACGTGCGGACGCCGGGCCGCGTGCGTCTCGACAGCGTGGTGCACGTGGTCGAACGGAGGCGTGCGAATCGGTCCCGAACCGAACGCCTCGAACAAGGCTCGGTCGTCAGGACTCAGGTCGTGCAGAGCGGATTCCTGGAACACACCACGAGGGTGCCCGCTCGATGTTTCGCGCCCTTTCGATTCACCTGTCGATTCGATGTCTGTTGCGCAGCGGTGACTTTTCGAAACTCAGTCCGCAGTGGACAGCTGGAAGACGGTCTCCTGGTGGTAGACCTCACCGGGC
Source organism: Lentzea sp. (assembly GCF_035525475.1). Taxonomy (GTDB): domain Bacteria; phylum Actinomycetota; class Actinomycetes; order Mycobacteriales; family Pseudonocardiaceae; genus Lentzea. The sequence continues at coordinate 25,364 of NZ_DATLEC010000265.1, forward strand.
CGCAGCACCGTGCTGGGGAAGTCCGGGCGGTTCGGTGAGTCCGGGAAGTGCTGCGCCTCCAGGGCGAACCCCGCGTGGCGGCCGTACGGACGGCCGCCGGTGCCGACCAGCTCGTCGGTCAGGAAGTTCCCGGAGTAGAACTGCACGCCGGGTTCCGTCGTCCACATCGTGAGCAGGCGCCCCGACTCCGGGTCGCAGGCCTGCGCGGCGAACGGGCCGCCGTCGTCCAGCACCCAGTTGTGGTCGTAGCCGCCCGCGATCTCCAGCTGGGGGTGCGACCGGCCGATGCGGGCGCCGATCGCGGTCGGCAGCCGGAAGTCGAACGGGCCTGCCTCGACCGGCACCGGGTCGCCGAGCGGGATCAGGGTCTGGTCGACCGCGCAGAACCGGCTCGCGTTGAGCATCAGCGACTGACCGCACACGTCGCCGCTGCCCTCGCCGGCGAGGTTCCAGTAGGTGTGGTTGGTCATGTTGAGCACCGTCGGCGCGTCCGCGGTCGCGCGGTAGGTGATGCTGAGCCTGTTGTCGCTGTACAGGCGGTACGTCACCTGTGCGGACACGGTGGCGGGGAAGCCGCTGTCGCCGTCCGGGCTCACCAGTTCCAGCCGCACGCCCACGCTGTCCGTTTCGCGCAGTTCGGTCGAGGTCCACACCTCGGTGTCGAAACCGGCCGGTCCGCCGTGCAGGCTGTTCGGGCCGTCGTTGACCGGCACGTGGTGCACGACGCCGTCGAGGGTGAACGTGCCGCGGGCGATCCGGTTGGCGTACCGGCCGACCAGGGCGCCGAAGAACACCCTGTTCGCGCCCGGCCGGCTGTTCTCGGCGTAGTCGTCGAGCGAGGGGAACCCGAGCACCACGTTGGCGGGCACGCCATCGCGGTCCGGCGCCTCCAGCGACTGGATCACGCCGCCGTAGTCCAGCACGCGCACGGTGATCCCACCCGGCCACGAGAGGACGTACCGGTGGACGTCGGTGTCACCGAGCCTGCCGAAGAGCTCGCGGCTGAGCTCGGGTTCCCGCTGCGACATGGAACTCCTCGAATCAGTTGACCTGGGCCCGGCAGTGCCGAGGCCGGATCCGTTGTGGTGCGACGCTTTCCAGGGTCGGCACGACCGGGACGATGTTTCCGTCGCGGTCGAACCTCATCCGGTCGATTGTGGTCTCACGGTGCGTGCCGTCTCCGCCCGGGATGGCGAACCGGTGGTACACGAGGTACCAGTCGTCGGTTCCCGGCACCCGCAGCATCGAGCTGTGGCCGGTTCCCCTGATCCCGAGCCTCGTGTCCTTGCTCAGGACCAGGCCGCGGTTGGTGAAGGGGCCGGTGGGGCTCGGGGCGGTGGCGTAGGCGACGCGGTAGTCCTCGCTGCGGGTGTCGTCGACCGACCAGCTCAGGTAGTACGTGCCCTTGCGCTCCACCATGAAGAGGCCCTCGCGGAAGTCCGTCAGTCCGGTGATCCGGGTGACCTTCCCCGCATCGTAGGAGATCATGTCATTGTTCAGCGGAACGACGTACGCCTCACCGTTGCCCCAATAGAGGTACGGCCGGCCGGAGCCGTCGACGAAGACCGCCGGGTCGATCGCCTGGCCGCCGTTCGGATTGGCGGCGACCAGGGGGTGACCGGAGTCGGTGAACGGGCCGGTGGGGGAGTCGCTCACGGCGACGCCGATCTTGGCCTCGGCGCAGAAGTAGAAGTAGTACCTGCCGTCCCGCTCGACGATGGCAGGCGCCCAGGCGTTGCGGTCGGCCCAGCTCACGCCGGGTCCGAGGTCGAGGACCACGCCCTCGTCCGTCCAGTCGACGAGGTTCTTCGAGGACCAGGCGGAGAACCTCGTGCCGCTCCACCCGTCGAAGCCGTCCGTGGTCGCGTAGATGTAGTAGGTGTCGCCGAACGCCACGATGTTCGGGTCGGCGTTGAGGCCGGGCAGCACGGGACTGCGCATCTCGTGCGCCTCGACCGTCCACTCGCGACTCTCGCGCCCCGACCGCACGGTGAATTTGCGAGGTTTGCGCAGGTCGACCGGACCACTCGGCGTGATGGAGGCGCCGGGGGCCAGGCCGAAGTCCGGTTGAACGCGGCGCAGGTCGGTGCCGGGCCGCACGGGGAGCACCACGCTGCCGGGCTCGATGACCGCGGGCGCTGCGAGCGAGTCGTGCCCGGCTGACCGGATCAGCGTCGCGTTGAAGGGGAGCGCTCCCACCTCGTTCGCGGACAGCGCCCGGTTGTACAGGCGGACGTCCTTCATCCTGCCGAGGAACGGCTTGTCGCCCGAGTAGACCGACCTGCCCAGGTAGTTGGCCGTGGTGATGCCGCCGCCGATGTCCGACGGCTTGATGGTGACGCCGGTCCTGCGGGCCACCTCGACGCCGTCCAGGTAGAGCACCTCCACACCACCGCCGACGGTCAGCGCCACGTTCTTCCAGACGCCGCGCGGCAGCGCACGGCCGGAGTTCGCGCCCTGCTCGGTCGACCAGTTGCCGGTCGCGATCGCGCCGCGGTAGGTGTCGCCGGTGCTGAACAGGTAGCCGCTGCCGACGCCGTCCGGTGCGGTGTTGCCGAACCCGTGGAGGAAGTACGGCGTCTGCTGGCCGGGGTCGACCAGCACGTCCGCGGAGATCGTCGCGGCCTGCGCACCTGTCAGCAGGTTGTCCGGCAGCTGGACGTGCCCACCACGGAACGACAGCGAGCCCTCGGACCACGTGACGTTGCCGGCGAGCGCGCCGTCGTAGCCGTGACCGGTGGCGTCGGTGGCGGAACCGGTGAGCGGCCAGTGCGCGACCAGGCCGTTCGAATCGGCCTTCACCGGCGCCGGCGCCGCGGTGAGCCGGGTGAGCTCGGCCTGCGTCACCGGCAGCACCGTGCCGTGGCGCGGAGAGGCGGGCAGGCGGGCGCCGGTGGACATGGTCCACTTCCCGGAGGCGAGGTCGGTGGTCTCGAACGGCACGTAGCCGCGGCCGCCGTACTCGTCGATGAAGAGGTACCACCTGTTCTCGGTGTTGGACTTGAACCCGGTCGGGCCCTCACCGGCGGAGAGTCCCGGGCTCGTCGAGGTGGCCTTGCCGATGCACTCGGCGACGAAGTCGTAGCCGGGGTCGAGCAGGTCGGTCGACTTCTCCGCGGTGATGTACTTGCTGCACGGCGAGGACGACGAGTTGTTCCGCTCGTCCTTGGTGTAGCGGTAGTAGGTGCCGTTGTGCTCGATGACCGTCGAGTCGATGACCGAGTAACCGGGGTCGATCCACACCTTCGCCGGGCTGAACGTGACGAAGTCGCGCGTGGTCGCGTACATCATCCGGTTGTAGCTGCTGCCGGTGTGGCCTGGATCGTTCTCCGCGTACAGCTTCGACGCCCAGTAGACGACGTAGTTGCCGCGCTGCGCGTCCCAGAACGCCTCGGGCGCCCACGTGTTGCCCGCTGTCGGCGGTGACACCTGGACGCTGCGCTGGCGCGACCAGTTCCGCAGGTCGGCCGACTCCCACACCATGATCGACCGGCTGCCGGTGCGCTGCGCCGCGTCCCAGCCGCGCCCGCCGTTGATCTTGAGGTCCGTGGCCAGCAGGTAGAACCTGTCGCCGTCGGGGGAGCGCAGGATGAACGGGTCGCGCACGCCCAGTTCGCCGAGGCTGGACTTGAGGATCGGCCGGCCGCCGTTGACCTCGGAGAAGTCGAGCGGGTTGTTGCCGTTGCTGGCGGCGGCGTAGATCTGCTCGCCGATCGGGCTGCTCTCGCCGGTGAAGTAGAAGAAGCCGTAGCCCGCGAGGGGTTCCTTGACGGGCAACGGCGTGACGGTGGCGGTGAGCGCGCGCGTGGTGCTCTGCTGCCCGCGGCTCACCTTCGCGGTCAGCACGACCTTGACCGGCCTGCTGCTCGCGGGAGGCCTGGTCACCTCACCGGTCGGGGTGATGACCTCGCTGTTGGACGACCTCCACGTGACGGTCGTGCCGTCGGCGCCGGTGGTGGGCAGGGTGAGGTGTCCGCGGACGTCGCCGATGTTCGGCACTTCCAGCGCGGCCGTCACGACCACGACGAGGCTGAAGTGGCGCAGGGATGCCATTATCGCCTTCCTGGTTGGGTGCTCAGGCGCGTCGCTTGGTCCAGACGTCGTAGGCGACCGCCGCGAGCAGGACTAGGCCCTTCACGAGCATCACGCGTTCGCTGGGCGAGCCGATCAGCGACATGCCGTTGTTGATCACGCCCATGATCAGGCCGCCGGTGATGGCGCCGACGACCTTGCCGACGCCGCCCTGCACCGCCGCGCCGCCGATGAACGCGGCCGCGATGGCGTCCAGCTCGAACGACGCGCCCGCCGTCGGACCGGCCTGGTTGAGGCGGCCGGCGAAGATCACGCCGGCGAGCGCGGCCAGCGCGCCCATGTTGACGAACAGCCAGAACGTGACGGCCTTGACCTTCACGCCGGACAGCGTGGCGGCCTGCAGGTTGCCGCCGATCGAGTAGATGTGCCGTCCGAACACCGAGTTGTTCGCCATCAGCGAGTAGCCGAGCGCGAGCGCCGCGAGCAGCACCAGCACCCACGGCAGGTTGCGGAACCGGGCGAGCTGCACCACGACCGCCATCACGACGACGCCCACGCCCACGATCTTGAGCACGAACAGCGGCATCGGGTCGACGGTCTGGCCGTAGCTGAGCCGGGCGGAGCGCTTGCGCCACTGCGAGAACGCGAACCCCGCCACGCAGGCGAGCCCGGCGAGCAGGCTCACCAGGTCGGCGCCACCGAGCGGACCGAGTGCGACGTTGCCGAGGTAGCCGCCGCTGAACCCGTTGGCGAGCGACCGGATCTCGCTGGGGAACGGGCCGATGCCCTGGTTGCCCAGCGTGGTCATGGTGAGGGCGCGGAACACGAGCATGCCCGCCAGCGTGACGATGAACGCGGGGATGCCGAAGTACGCGATCCAGTAGCCCTGTGCCGCCCCGATGAGCGCGCCGGCCAGCAGCGTCAGCAGCACGGCCACCGGCCACGGCAGTCCCCATTGGACGGTCAGCACCGCGCAGATGGCTCCGGTGAGCGCGACCGTCGAGCCGACCGAGAGGTCGATGTGCCCGCCGATGATCACCAGGATCATGCCGATCGCGAGGATCAGCACGTAGGAGTTCTGCACGATGATGTTCGAGATGTTCTGCGGCTGCAGCAGGTCGCCACCGGTCAGCACCGTGAACAGCACGACGATCAACGCGAACGCGACGTAGATGCCCGACTGCCGCAGGTTGATCGAGAACCGGCGCGACCGGGCGGGCGGTGCGGCGGCGGGGGCGGGCGCGGTCTTCGTGGTCATGAGCTCTGTCCTCGCGTCATGTACTGCATCAGGCGTTCCTGCGTGGCCTCTTCGCGGCTCACCTCACCGGTGATGCGGCCCTCCGACAGCGCGTACACGCGATCACACAGGCCGAGGAGCTCCGGCAGCTCCGAGGAGATCACCAGCACCGCGCGGCCCTGGGCGGCCAGGTCGTTGATGATCGAGTAGATCTCGTACTTGGCGCCGACGTCGATGCCGCGCGTCGGCTCGTCGAGGATCAGCACGTCCGGGTCGGTGAACATCCACTTCGCCAGGACGACCTTCTGCTGGTTGCCGCCGGACAACGTGCCGGTCGGGGTCGCCACGGTCGACGTCCTGATGCCCATCGACCGCCGGTACCGCTCGGCGACCGCGTTCTCCTCGTTCTCGTTCACCCAGCCGCGGTTCGCGAGCTTGTCCAGGGCGGCGGCGGAGACGTTGCGCTGCACTCCCTCGATCAGGTTGAGCCCGTAGCGCTTGCGGTCCTCGCTCACGTAGGCGATGCCGTGGCGGATCGCGGCCCGCACCGAACGCGTGTCGATCTCCCGGCCGTCCTTGACCACCCGGCCCGAGACGCCGACGCCGTAGGACCGGCCGAACACGCTCATCGCGAGCTCGGTGCGGCCCGCGCCCATCAGCCCGGCGAGACCGACGATCTCCCCGCGCCGCAACGACAGCGTGGCTCCGTCGACGACCTTGCGGTCGGGCTGGGCAGGGCTGTGCACGGTCCAGTCCTCGATCCGCAGCACCTCCTCGCCGATGTCGGGCGTGCGCGGCGGGAACCGGTCCTCGAGGTCGCGGCCGACCATCCCGGCGATGATGCGGTCCTCGCTGAGTCCAACCGCGGGAAGCGTCTCGATCGTCCTCCCGTCGCGCAGGACGGTGACCGTGTCGGCGATCCTGGTGACCTCGCCCAGCTTGTGGGAGATGATCACCGAGGTGATGCCCTCGTCCCGCAGGCCGTCGAGCAGGTCGAGCAGGTGCTGGGAGTCGTCGTCGTTCAACGCCGCCGTCGGCTCGTCCAGGATGAGGAGGCTGACCTCCTTGGACAGCGCTTTGGCGATCTCCACGAGCTGCTGCTTGCCGACACCGAGGTCGTCGATCCTCGTGGTCGGGTTCTCCCGCAGTCCCACGCGGTCGAGCAGCGCCTGGGCGTCGTGGTTGGTGCGGTTCCAGTCGATGAGCCCGCGCCGCGCCCTCTCGTTGCCCAGGAACAGGTTCTCCGCTACGGAGAGCTGGCCGCACAGCGCCAGCTCCTGGTGGATGATCACGATGCCGCGGCGCTCGCTGTCGCGCACGCCGTGGAACTCGCACGGCTCACCCTCGAACAGGATCTCGCCGTCGTACGTGCCGTGCGGGTGCACCCCGGACAGCACCTTCATCAGCGTGGACTTGCCCGCGCCGTTCTCCCCGCAGATCGCGTGGATCTCACCGCGCCGCACGGTCAGCGAGACCTCGTGCAGCGCGGTGACACCCGCGAACCTCTTGGTGATGCCACGCATCACCAGGATGTCGTCGGACACGGGTCCTACCTGATCTGGTCGGCGGTGTAGTAGCCGGACTCGACCAGTTCCTTCTGGTAGTTCGCCTTGTCCACGGGAACCGGCTGGAGCAGGAACGACGGCACGACCTTGACGCCGTTGTTGTAGTCCGTGGTGTTGTTGACCTCGGGCTTGCCGCCCTTGAGCACCGCGTCGGCCATCTTCGCCGCGACGTCGGTGAGCTGGCGGAGGTCCTTGAAGATCGTGGAGTACTGCTCACCGGCGATGATCGACTTCACCGAGGCGACCTGGGCGTCCTGCCCGGTCACGATCGGGAGCGCCTGGCCGTTCGTGCCGTAGCCGTTGCTCCTGAGCGCGGAGATGATGCCGATCGAGAGGCCGTCGAAGGGGGACAGGACCCCGTCGACCTTGGCGCCGCCGTAGGTCGAGGTGAGCAGGTCCTCCATGCGCTTCTGCGCGGTGGCCGGGTCCCAGCGCAGGATCGCGACGGTGTTGAAGTCCTTCTGGCCCGACTTCACGACGAGCTTGCCCTGGTCGATCAACGGCTGGAGGACGGACATCGCGCCGTTGAAGAAGAACGTCGCGTTGTTGTCGTCGGACGACCCGGCGAACAACTCGATGTTGAACGGGCCCTCGCCCTTCGTCTTCAGCCCGGCCAGCAGCGAGTTCGCCTGCTGCACGCCGACCTTGAAGTTGTCGAAAGTCGCGTAGTAGTCGACGTTCGGCGTGTTGAGGAGCAGGCGGTCGTAGGAGATCACCGGGATCTTCGCGTCGGCGGCCTGCTGCAGCTGCGAGCTGAGCGACTTGCCGTCGATCGAGGCGACGATCAGCAGCTTGACGCCCTTGGTGATCTGGTTCTCGATCTGGTTGGCCTGCGTGGGGATGCTGTCCTCCGCGTACTGCAGGTCGACCTTGTACCCCTTGGCCTCCAGCGACTTCTTGAGGCTGTCGCCGTCGCGGACCCACCGCTCGGACGACCGCGTGGGCATCGTGACGCCCACCAGGGAGCCTTCCCCCGCACCGGTCTTCTGGTCGACTGTCTTCTCCGCTGAACCGCAGGCCGCGAGGGAGACGGCGAGTGCGGTGGTGACCGCGATCCGGACAAGCCTCATTGGTTCTCCTCGATGTCACCGACAGGCAACAGTGCTGTAGGCGGCGAGTGTTATCGCTAACAACTTCGCCGTCAAGTGTCGAGACGATAACGCCAGGTGACGCCTGTTAGCGCTCACAGGCGGCTTTCAGGGGAAACGCCAGGCCTGGCGGTTCCGGGTTCGCCGGAGAAATTTCGGTCGTGTCGCCGGTGGCGGATTCCCGTCTGCGACGCCGGTCGGGGAGGTGGTGCGGCGGCTTCGGGGATTGGTCTGGTGGGGGTCCGATGACCGCGGTGGACCGCTGGGCTGGCGGGGTTGCCGCCTGGTTCGTCGACCGCCGAGCTACCACCCGGCCCGCCCGGAAAGCGAAGCGCCCGCCGCCACCGAGGTGGCAACGGGCGCTCGCGGGAGGGTGGTGCGTCAGGCGGTCTTGCAGGCCTTGCCGTTCACCGAGAAGGCGGCCGGATCAGCACCGCTCCCGGCCCCGTTGAACCCGATGTAGACGGACTTGCCCGGCTCGACCTTGCCGTTCCACGGCATGCTGGTCGCCGTCACGTCCTGCCCGGTCTGGCCCCAGGTCGCCGACCACCCGGCGGTGACGCGCTGCGTGCCGGGGAACGCGAACCCGAGCTTCCAGTCCTTCCACGCCACCGTGCCGGTGTTGGTGAGCTTCACCTGCGCCGACATGCCGTCCGGCCACCGGTTGGCGCTGAAGCCGACCTCGCAGTCGGACTTGGGCGTGGACGTTCCCGACTTCTCCGCCGCCCAGCCCGACACCCAGGCGAGCGCGGAGTTCCAGTTGACGGCCACCTCGTTCACCGAGTAGGCGCCGATGTCGTCCACCCAGCACCTCTGCTGCGGGCAGCCGGCCAGCAGGCGCTGGGCCACCGGGTCCTGCAGCGCGCTGTTCGGGCCGCCGGAGAGCGAGCCGGGCGGCGCGATGGGCAGCGTCGGGTCGTTCTGGTTCGCCCAGAACCTGTGGTGCACGTTCCGCACGGCCTGGTCTCCGTAGCCCGCCACGTACGAGGTGCTCAGCGGGTTGCGGCCGAGGATGTAGTGCAGTGCCTCGAAGACGCCGTCGCGGTACTTCGCCGCGCCGGTGAAGTCGTGGGCCAGCGCGAGCACCTGGGCGTTGTTGAGGACCGTGGAGTTCGAGCCCCAGACGTAGCCGGCCGTGCTGTTGTCGTACGGCGTGGCATACCCCATGCCGGCCATGGCGGCCAGGTGCTCGTCCGCGACGGTGGCGAACGCGGACTTGATCGCCGTGACGTCCGCGGCGGGCAGGCCGTTCGGGACGAGGGCCAGCGTGATGTCGCCCAGCGGAGCCGTTCCGCCCCAGTGGAAGCCGCCCCGGTTGAGGCTGGCCGCCCTGTAGTGCGGGGACGCCGTCACGTCGGTGCGGTAGGCGCTGTCGCCGGTGGTCGCGTAGAGCTCCGAGGCGGCCCAGTAGAACTCGTCGCTCACGGTGTCGTCGCTGTACGCGCCGCCGCCCGTGCCGTCGTTCGGGTCGGCGAGCTTGGCCGGGTTGGCCTTGGCCGCCGCGTACGCCTTGCGCGCCGCCGTGAGCAGCGTCGTGGAGTACGTCGCGTCGATGCTCTTCCACAGCCGGGACGCCTGCGCGGCCACCGCGGCCAGGTTCAGCGTCGCCGCCGTGCTGGTCGCGGACAGCCTTCGCACCTGGTCGTCCAGTTCCGGACGGGTGGGCAGCGCGGTCCAGTTGGCGTCGTGGATCTTGTGGTGCGCCATGCCGTCGGGCGCCTGCATCTTCAGCAGGAAGTCGACCTCCCAGCGCGCCTCGTCGAGGAGGTCGGGCACGCCGTTGGCCTTCTCCGGGATGGCGAGGGTGCCGTCGCGGAACGCCGTGGCGTCGCCGACCCGGGTGGCGCGCTCGTAGGCGTTGAGGAGCTGCCAGGTCGCGATGCCGCCGTTGACGACGTACTTGCCGTGGTCGCCCGCGTCGTACCAGCCGCCGCGCACGTCCAGCGTGTAGCCGCACGCGAGGTCGGCGCGGCACGGCACGTTGTTGTCGCCCTGGTTGGGCGCGACGTTGACGTGACCGGCGGGCCGCGCGTACTCGTCACCGACGTACTGCGCCTCGATCGGCGTTCCGCTGCGCTGGTGGTAGAAGAACGCGAGCGAGTCGTAGCGCAGCCGCTTGAACGGGTCCGCGGAGATGTCGAACGGGAAGCTGCTGTCCTCGCCGACGGTCAGCGTGTAGCCGGTGCCGGGCGTGTCGAACGACGAGAAGTCGATCTGGTGCACCGAGTCGCCGGACGTGGCGTCCGCGCCCTTCGGGGTGCTCTGGCCACTCGCGACCGTCGCGCCCGCGGAGTTCTTGAGGGTCCAAGCCTGCGGCGTCGTGGCGGTGGAGACGAGCGTCGCGCGCTTGGGCAGGCCCGGCGCGTACGCCACCAGGTCGACCTGGACCTTCTTGGTGGGGTTGGGGTTCACCCCACCCGGAGGGTTCACGCCGCCGATCAGCGAGACGTTGTCCACACAGATCGTGTTGTCGAACGTCTGGCCGCCCAGCTGGAACGCCACCTGGCCGTTGCCCGCGTCCGGGAAGTCCAAAGTGGACGTGAAGGTGAACGTGAAGTGCTGCTTGGCAGGGGAGAGCGTGAACTGCTGGCTCGCGATCCCTCGGTACGGGCTGACGCTCTCGCCCGCCGCGGCCGTGACGGGCTGCGCCGTCGTGGCGTGCGCGTCGAACGAGAACGTGTAGGACTGGCCGCTCTCGAACGGGACGCCGTTCTGGCCGATCAGCGCGTCCCAGGGGTTCGTCGTGCCGCCGGTCACCGACGCGCACAGCTCGCCGCCGGTCACGCGGTTCGTCACTCCGGCGCCGCTCCACCAGGGGTCGGCGGCGCCGGAGTCGAACCCTCCGTTGAGCACGCGCTCGTAGTCCGCCGCGGCGGCCGGGGCCGCGAGCGGGAACGCGGTGAGCGCCACGAGCAGGGTCGCGGCGAGCAGGCGTGGGGGTTGCGATCTCATGGTCTTGAGGTTCTCCGTCCTCGTCGACGGGCGTTCTGGGAGCGCTCCCAGGCGACCGTAGGCGGAGTCCGGTGGCGGCTACAAGAGCCGGTCGGTCACCGATGTCATTCGACAGCGGTTCGACCGTCGATTCGACTCGAAGCCGGGGCCGCGGGTCAGCCCAGGATCCGGTCGACCACGTCGTGCCACCCGGCCTCCACGCGTGCCAGCGGCATGCCGTGGCCGCGGACGAGGTGGTCGACCAGCACGACGTCCAACGACGACAGCAGGGTGTGGGCGAGCAGTTCGGCGTCGGCGTCGGGAAGGGCCGCGCGCAGCAGCACGACCAGGTGCCTGTGGCGCAGTCGTCGCGCGGGAACCGAGAACCGGCGTTCTGGTGACGGCTCAGCCGCCAGGTAGAGGTCGAGGTGGTGCTGTTCGTGGCGCAGCAGGGCGGGACCGAACGCCCTGAGCCGCGTCGCCGGGTCCGCGCCGGGCCCGAGCGGGGGAGGGCCGCTGAGGAACGCCTCCTGGAACCGGATCTCCGACCGGTCCAGCAACGACTGGAGCAGGCCGTTCCGGTCGCCGAACCGCCGCGACACCGTGCCCTTGCCGACCCCCGCCGCCGCGGCGACCGTCTCCATCGTGATCGCCGCCGCACCGCGTTCCTCCGCCAGCCTGGCGGCAGCGTCGAGCAGCAGCGCCCGGTTGCGCACGGCGTCCGCCCGCAGCTGCCTCTCCGGGCCGGCGAGGGGAAGCGGTGTGCTCTCGATCACTCTGCCAGCCTAGCCGGAAGATAAACGGGCCGCGTCCCGTTTACCGCTGTAGTTCACCGAAGCCTTCACCGCTGGGAGTCACCATGGCCGTCCGCATCCTCACGCTCGTCGGAAGCCTCCGGTCCGGGTCGCACAACCGCAGGCTCGCCGAGGCCGCGGTCCAGATCGCGCCGGAGCACGTCGAGGTCGGCCTGTTCGAGGGCCTGGACACCGTGCCGTTCTACAACGAGGACATCGACGTCGAGGGCTCCGTCCCCGCCGCCGCGGCCCGGCTGCGCGAGGCCGCCGGCGAGGCCGACGCCCTGCTGCTGGTCTCGCCCGAGTACAACGGCACCATCCCCGCCGTGCTGAAGAACGCCATCGACTGGCTGTCGCGCCCCTACGGCGCCGGAGCCCTGAACGGCAAGCCCGTCGCCGTCGTGGGCACCGCGTTCGGCCAGTACGGCGGCGTGTGGGCGCAGGACGAGGCCCGCAAGGCCGTCAAGATCGCCGGTGCCGCGGTCGCCGAGGACCTGACGCTCTCGATCCCGAGCTCCGTCGTGCGCTTCGCCGAGCTGCACCCGGTCGACGACCCCGAGGTCACCGAGAAGCTGGCCGCCGTCGTCGAGGGCCTGGCCTCCCGCGTCACCGCGACCGTCTGACGAACCGGCACCGTTGATCGCCTGCCCGGCAGGGTGGGCGATCACGTGTGTCAGGGTGGGGACGCGCCGGTACGGGTCAGCGGCTCCGGCGCGTTCCCCGCTCGCCAGCAGCGCCGTCAGCTCGGGTTCTTCGGGCACAGGACGTTCGTCGGCCGTCGGCAACACAGGCGGCGGAGGCGCCGGGACGTCGTCGGTGGCGGTGTCGGTGACGACTCACACGCCGTGATCAGGCTTCCGCTCGCATCCGTCGGGATGTCAGCGCGGAAGCCAGGTCGTCGTCGCGGATCATGCGAACCGCGCGCCGGCGGGAGACCGGCCCCCGCCGAACGACCTGCCGGAGCGTGCGCAGCCTGTTCGCCCGTTCACACGGCAGATCATGCACTGGCGCGGCGCACCAGCGAGGTGGGCAGCAGCATCGACTGCGGCAGCTTGTCCTCGCCGCCCAGCTCCGCGAGCAGGCGCCACGTCATGGTGCGGCCGAGCTGTTCGACGTCCTGCCGCACGGTGGTGAGCGGCGGTGTGGCGGTCGACGCGAGCACGGAGTCGTCGAACCCCACCACCGCCACGTCGTCGGGGATCCGGTAGCCCCGCGCCTGCAACACGCGCAGCGCGCCCACGGCCATGATGTCCGCGGCCACGAAGACCGCGTCGAGGTCAGGAGCCCTGCGCAGCAGCTCCTCCATGGCGAGCGCGCCGCTGTCGGGCGTGAAGTCGCTGTGCACCACCAGCTCCACGCCCATGCCGTGTTCGGCGAGGCCGCACCGCCAGCCGCTGAGCCGGTCCATGCCCACGGCCATGTCACGCGGGCCGGCGATCGTGGCGATCTTCTCGCGGCCCAGCGAGATGAGGAAGCGCACGGCTCCGAGGGAGCCGTTGAAGTTGTCCGAGTCGACGAACGGGGCCCCGCCGCCCGCGAGCGGACGGCCGCCCGAGACGACGGGGAGCCCCGCGTCGTGCAGTGTGCGGGGCAGCGGGTCCTCGCCGTGCAGGCTCACGACCAGGGCGCCGTCGACGTGTCCGCCGGTGAGGTAGGCGACCTGGTTCTCGCCGTCGAGCGGCTGGTTCATCATCAGCAGGAGCTGCACGTGCCGTCCGGCGAGCTCGGCGTGCACCCCGCGCAGGATCCCGGCGAAGAACGGGTCCGCGAGGACCCGGCTGCCCTGCTCGGAGATCACCAGCGCGATCGCGTTCGCCTTGCTGCCCGCCAGGGTGCGGGCGGCGTGGTTCGGGCTGTACCCGAGCAACGCGATCGCGCGGTGCACCGCCTGGCGGGACCGCTCGCTCACGTACTTCTCGCCGTTGATCACCCTGGAGACGGTGGACTTCGACACCCCGGCCACGCGCGCCACCTCCTCGATGCGCGGGCCGGGGCGTCGAGTCCTGCCTTCGGTCATGACACGGCAACCAGCGCGTTGTCACGCGCCACCCGGCTGTACCACCTCGCACTCATCTTCGGAGTGCGGATCTGGGTGTCGTAGTCGACGTGGACGATGCCGAACCGCTTCGCGTACCCCTCGGCCCACTCGAAGTTGTCCAGCAGCGACCAGCAGAAGTAGCCGCGCAGGTCGACCCCCGCCATGATCGCCGTGTGTGCGGCGCGCAGGTGGGAGGCGATGAAACCGGTGCGGTCCACGTCGTCGATCGCACCGTTGCCGGAGAAGTCGTCGCGGAACGCGGCGCCGTTCTCGGTGATGTAGAGCGGGAGCCGCGGGTAGTCGTGGTGCAGCCGCAGCAACACCGACGTGAGCCCGTCCGGCCTGACCTCCCAGCCCATGTCGGTCGTCGGCGCGTCCCTGGGCGGGAACGAGGCCTGCTGCACGCCGACCCACGGTGACGGGCCGGGCTCGCTGCCGTTGGCCGACGAGCTGACGTAGTGCTCGGTGTAGTAGTTGACGCCGAGCATGTCCATCGGGCCGGAGATCACGCCGAGGTCGCCGTCGCGCACGTGCTCGCTGAACCCGAACGGCTCCAGGTCCGCCAGGACGTCGGCGGGGTACTCGCCGCGCAGCAACGGGTCCAGGAAGATCCGCTGCTGCAGGCCGTCGAGCCTGCGCGCCACGTCGAGGTCCGCCGGGTCGCGCGGGTCGACCGGGATGATCGGGTACATGTTGAGCGTGATGCCCACCTTGGCGTCCGGCGAGGCGGCGCGGATGGTGTCGGCCGCGAGCCCGTGCCCGAGCAGCAGGTGGTGCACAGCCGCGACGGCGGCGGCCGGCTCCGTGCGGCCGGGAGCGTGCACGCCCGCCGCGTAGCCGAGGAACGCCGAGCACCACGGCTCGTTCAGCGTCGTCCAGGTGTCGACGCTGTCACCGAGCGCCTCGACGGTCGACGCCGCGTAGTCGGCGAAGCGGAACGCGGTGTCGCGGTTCGCCCAGCCGCCCGTCTCCTCCAGGGCCTGCGGCAGGTCCCAGTGGTACAGCGTCGGCCACGGCACGATGTCGTGTTCCCGCAACGTGTCGATGAGCCGCTTGTAGAAGTCGAGCCCTGCCTGGTTGACCTTCCCGCCGTCCGGCCGCACGCGCGGCCAGGCGATCGAGAAGCGGTAGGCCTTGAGCCCGAGGTCGGCCATCATGGCGACGTCCTGCTCGAAGCGCCGGTAGTGGTCGGCGGCGGGTTCTCCGCAGTCCCCGCCGACCACTTTGCCGGGCTGCCGGCAGAACTCGTCCCAGATGGAGTCGGTGCGTCCGTCCACTTCGGTCGCACCTTCCACCTGGAACGCCGCGGTCGCGGCTCCCCACAGAAAACCCTGCGGGAATACGATGTTCTCCATTTTCACCCCTTGACGGCGCCCTGCATGACACCGGCGACGATCTGCCGCCCGAGCACGAGGAACACGATGAGAACCGGAATGGTCGCGAGTGTGGTTCCGGCGAGGACGAGCGAGTAGTCGACGTAGTAGCCGCTCTGCAGCTTCTCCAGGGCGACCTGGAGCGTCGGGTTGTCGGCGTTGAGGACGACCAGCGGCCACAGGAAGTCGTTCCAGGACTGCATGAACGTGAACACGCCGAGCATCGCGGCGGCGGGCCGGGCGGCGGGGAGCGCGACGTGCCAGAAGGTCCGCCACAGGCTGCAGCCGTCCATGCGCGCCGCCTCGACGAGTTCGTCGGGGATGGCGTCGAGGAGGTACTGCCGCATCCAGAACACGCCGAACGCGGTGACGAGGTTCGGCACGATCACGGCCTCGAGCTCACCGGCCCAGCCGAACTCGGCCATCGCCATGTACAGCGGGATGATGCCGAGCTGGGTGGGCACCGCCAACGTCGCCACCACGAACAGGAACAGCACGCCGCGGCCGCGGAACCGCAGCTTGGCGAAGGCGAACCCGGCCAGCGTCGAGAGCAGCACCACCGACAGCGTCACCGTGCCGGACACGATGAAGCTGTTGCCCAGCGCCTTCCAGAACGGGATGGTGTCGAACACCCGCATGGCGTTGCTGAAGAAGTTCCCGCCGGGCACCAGCGTGAAGTCACCGGTCAGCACCGAGTTGTCGCGGCTCGCGACCAGGTACGACCAGTAGAACGGGAACGCCGAGCCGAGCACGAACGCGGCGAGGAGGCCGTAGATCAGGAAGGAAGGCCTGCGGGTCATCGAACGGCCCTCCTGGTGATGAAGAAGTTGAGAGCCGCGACGCCGATGATGATGAGGAACAGCACCCATGCGATCGCGGAGGCGTAGCCGAGGTCGAGACCCTGGAACGCCGACTGGTACAGGTAGAGCACGACGGTCTGGTACTGGTGCTCCGTGCCGCCGCCGCTGCCGCCCGCGGGCTCGAACAGCTTCGGCTCGGTGAAGATCTGCAGACCGCCGATGGTCGACGTGATGATCACGAAGATCAGCGTGGGCTTCAGCAACGGCAGCGTGATGCTGAAGAACTGCCGCACCGCGCTCGCGCCGTCCACGACCGCCGCCTCGTAGATGTCCCGGGGGATCGCCTGCATCGCGGCGAGGATGATCAGCGCGTTGTAGCCCGTCCACCGCCAGTTGACCATCGACGCGATGGCGACGTGGCTGCCGAAGGTGCTGGCCTGCCAGTCGATCGGGCCGATGCCGACCGCGGTGAGCACGTCGTTAACCAGGCCGTACTGCGGGCCGAACAGGTTGCCGAAGATGATCGTCAACGCGACGAGGCTGGCGACGTAGGGCAGCAGCACGCCCATCCGCCAGCCGGTCCGGGCCCGCAGGTTGGCGTTCAGCAGTGCCGCGAGCACCAGCGCGACGACGACCTGCGGGACGCTGGAGAGCACGAAGATGCTGAAGGTGTTGAACAGCGCGTTCCAGAACTGGTCGTCCTCGAACAGCGTCCGGTAGTTCTCCAGGCCGATGAACGCCGGCTCGTCGGCCCCGACCTCCCAGTCGAACAGGGAGACGTAGGCCGTGTACAGCAACGGGAACAGCCCGATCGCGCCGAACAGCACGAAGAACGGCGCGACGAACAGGTACGGCGAGACCTTCGTGTCCAGGTTGGACAGCCGGTACCGCCGCGGAGGCCGCGGGCGAGCCTCCTGCGCTCGCCCGCGGTCTACCTTGGAGAGAGTGGCGGTCACTACTTGGCCGCCTTCTGAGCGCCTTCGACGGCGGCCTTCCAGGCCTCCTCGGAGCTCTTGCCCTGCTCGACGGACTGCAGAGCCGGGCTGAAGACCGTTTCCTGGATCTGACCGTCGGCCGGGCCCTTGTACTGGGCTGCCTTGATCTTCTTGGCCTGCGTGGCGAACAGCGTGCCGGCCTTCACGTCACCGAAGTAGGCGTTGGTCTGCTCCAGCAGCTCCGGCGCGTCGAGCGCCTTGACCTGGCTGGGGAAGGTGCCCTTCGCCTTGAACGCCTTGATCTGCTGCTCGGGAGCGGTCAGCCAGGCGGCGAGCTCGGCGGCCTTCTGCGCGTTCTTGCTCTGCTTCGGCACGGTCAGGTACGAGCCGCCCCAGTTGCCGCCACCGTTCGGGAACGCGTCGGTGACCGCCCACTTGCCCTTGTTCTCGGCACCGGCCTGCGACTCGACCACGCCGAGCATCCACGACGGGCAGGTCTTGGTGGCGAACTTGCCGAGCTTGAAGCCGGTGTTCCACTCGTTGCTGAACGCCGCGAGCCGAGCCGACTGTCCCTTGCCGACCGCCGTGGTCACCGTGGTCCAGTTCGCCTTGATGGCGGCGTTGGTGTCCACGACCAGCTTGTCGGACTTGTCGTAGTAGCCCGTCTCGAGCTGGTTGTGCATGGCGTTGTAGACCTGAGCCGCGCTGTCGAACCACGCGACGCCGGGAACCTTCGCGATGAACTGGTCACCCGCGGCGAAGTAGCTGTCCCACGTGGCGAAGAGCGCCTTCACGCCCTCCGGGTCGGACGGCAGACCGGCCTGCGCGAAGAGGTCCTTGCGGTAGCACATGGCCAGCGGACCGATGTCGGTGCCGTAGCCGATGAGCTTGCCGTCCTTGGTGGTGATCGCGTCGGTCTTCCACTGCAGCCAGCGGTTGTCCTCGATCTTCGGGCCGATCTCCTTGAGATCGTTGAACTGCCCGGACTTCGACATCACCTGGCTGAGGTAGCCCTCTTCGACGCCCTCGATGTCGGCGAGACCGGAGCCGGCGCCGAGCTTGGTGAACAGGTTCTGGTGGTGCGGCTGGCCCTGGCCGGTCTTGCGCTGCGTGATCTTGACGTCCGGGTGAGCGGCTTCGTACTCCTTGAACAGGTCTTCGTAGCCGAACTCGTTGAACGTGGCGATCGTCAGCTCGGTCTTGCCATCTGCCGACTGACTGGCCCCGCCTGATCCGCACGCTGTGGTGGTGGCGGCGGTCACGGCGGCACAGATCAGCACGCTGACCCAACGGTGTCGCACGGGAGAACTCCTCTGGTCTCGGCGGCGGTTCTGGGAGCGCTCCCAGACGTGGAGGAGTGTCGTACTGGCTTCGAACGTGTGTCAAGACACACTCCGGGGTACACCAGGCATTTGCGGGCGGCGGGACGCGGATGACCTCGTAATTCATGGCTCAGGTCACAGTTGGGAAACCTGGGAGCGCTCCCGGAAACATGACCTTTGGGTTAACACTGCGTGCTGGAATCTGCACGCAGAGCGCCACGGACGAGCTGTGGAACACCGAGCGGCGGGGAGCCGCGGTCGTCCGGATTCAGGCGCTTTCGCGGCGCACCAAGGAGGTGGGCAGCAGCAGCGACGGCGGGAGGCCGTCCTCGCCCGCCAGCTCGCCCAGCAGCCGCCACGTCATCGTCCGGCCGAGCTGCTCGACGTCCTGCCTGACGGTGGTGAGCGGCGGCGTCGCGGTCGACGCCAGCAGCGAGTCGTCGAACCCGACCACCGCCACGTCCTGCGGCACGCGCCTGCCACGGGCGTGCAGGACCTGCAGCACGCCCAGCGCGATGATGTCGGCGGCGACGAACACGGCATCGATGTCAGGGGCCCTGTCCAGCAGTTCTGCCATCGCGCGGGCGCCGCTCTCGGGCGTGAAGTCGGCCTCGGCCACGAGGTCCGCGGACAGCCTCGCCTCACCGAGTCCCCGGCGCCAGCCGCTGAGCCGGTCCATGCCCGCCGCCATGTCGCGCGGGCCCGCGACCGTCGCGATCCTGTCGCGTCCCAGCGACACCAGGTGCCGCACGGCGTCCAGACCGCCGGTGAAGTTGTCCGAGTCGACGAACGGCACGGACGTCGTGGCGAGCGGGCGGCCGCCGACGACCACCGGCAGGCCGAGCTCCTGCAACCGGCGCGGCAGCGGATCGTCGCCGTGCAGGCTCACGAGCAGCGCGCCGTCGACGTGACCACCCGCGAGGTAGCCCAGGAGGTCGTCGTGGTCCTTCGGCAGGCTGAGCATCAGCAGCAGCTGGATGTGGCGCCCGGCCAGTTCGGCGTGCACGCCGCGCATCACGCCGGCGAAGAACGGGTCGCCGAGGACCCGGCCGCTCTGCTCGGAGACGATCAGCGCGATGGCGTTGGCCTTGCTGCCCGCGAGCGAGCGGGCCGCCTGGTTCGGGCTGTAGCGGAGGTGGGTGATGGCCGTGTGCACGGCGTCGCGCGCCTTGGCGCTCACGTACTGCTCACCGTTGATCACCCTCGAGACCGTCGACTTCGAGACGCCCGCCAGTCGCGCGACCTCCTCGATGCGCGGGCCTGGCCGTCGGTGCCGGTCGATCTCCGTCATGACGTTCATCGTAGAGCCGTGAGAGCGCGTTCCCGGCACGCCGCTGTGCCGGGAACGCGGTTGGGGTCGGTGCGGGACGCCTGAGCGCGCAGAACGTCCCGCCCCGAGGTCCGTCAGGGCTCGACGCCCCAGACGAGGGCACCTCCGGTGTGAGCGGTGACCCTGTCGAAGTCGGTGAGAGCACTGCTGGTCCGGTAGCTGTAGTCGTCAGACTGGTCGAAAGTGGACCAATCGGACTTCGCTGCCCTCACCTGGATCTCGCCGGTGCTCGCGCCCGCGGCGAGGCTGCCGGAGGTGAAGGACACCTCCAGGTACGCGTCGGCTCCCGTGCGCGCGGTGGGCAGCTTCACCACCCGCACCTGGATCGAGGCGCAGCCGATCTGCGCCCAGTCGCACCACACCTGGTACGTCGCCGACGGCGAGTCGCCGGTGAACCAGTACCTGGCCGTCGTGGTGCCGAGGCTGACCGGCGCGGTGCCCCGGTTCGTCAGCTGGAGCGTCGCGCCGACCTGGTTCGACGTCGCCGCGCCGGAGCCCCTGTGCTGCACCGACAGCGTGCCGATCGCTCCGGGGAGGGTGCGCGTGGTGACCGGCGTGCCGGCTGCGGAGACGTTGCCCGCCGCGTCTCTCGCGCGCACGGAGAACGAGTACGGCGTGTCCGGCGTCAGGCCGGTGAGCAGCAGGCTGGTCGTGGCCGACGAGCCGACGACCGCGGTTCCGTTGACGACCTCGTACCCGGTCACGCCGACGTTGTCGGTCGAGGCCGTCCAGCTGAGCGCGACACTCGTGCTGGTGGCGCCGGCGGCAGTCAGTCCACTGGGGACGGTCGGCGGCTGGTCGTCCTCGACACCGCCACCCGGCTCGGTGCCCCAGACGGTCCTCCCGTCCTGGCGCAGCACGATCCGGTCGGTCAGGGCGACGGTGTTGCCGCTGCCGAGCCCGCTGTACGACCAGTCGTTCGCGGGGTCCCAGCTGCCCGCGCTGGTGATGCGGAACTGGACCTCCTTGCGGTACGCGGACTGCCCGGCCGGCGCCACGCCCGTGCACGGGATCTCCACGTAGTACACCGAACCGCGGTACTGCGCGGGCGGACTCGCGGCGCCGCACTGGTTGTAGTTCGTGGTGACGCTGATCTGGCTGGGGGTGGTGGTGCCGTCGAGCGTGAAGTAGTAGCGCAGGCTGCCGTTGAACGTCCGCGCCGGCCACGCGCTCTTGTTGAGCACGAACGCCTTCACCTCGGTGAACTGGGCGGCGCTCTGGTTCACCGACGCCTGCACGGTGAGCTCGGGACCGTCGGGCGTCTCGGTCACGGGGAAGTTCGTCAGCGCGGTGCCGCCGTACTCGCCGTAGAGGCGGGCGAGGGCACCGGTGAAGCCCGCGTTGTAGTCGAGCGCGACCTCGTTCATCACGTAGTCGCTGCGGCTGTCGGTGTAGGCGTCGTTGTTGGTGCTGGGACCGCCGACCAGCGCGCCGTAGAGCACGTGCCGGCTGACGGCGGGTTCCTGGATGCTGTCGGCCCACGAGCCGTGCGCCGTGCGGTGGTGGGGGTTGCGCGGCGGGTTGGCGCCGAAGCCGACGACGTAGCTCGCGTTGCGCGGGTTGTCGCCGAGCGCGTAGTTGACCTGCCGAACACCGAAGTCGTGGTAGGTCTTGGCCCTCGTGGTGTCGCGTGTGGACAGCCAGTCCGAGTACGTCAGGGCGGCGAACGCCGTGTTGGCCGCGTACCGCAGCGAACCCCAGCTGTCGAGCACCGCCTGGCCGCCGGGGGAGTAGCGCACCCGGTTGCCGTTGTAGCCGGTCGTCCAGAAGTCCAGCCAGCGGTTGGCGTCCGTGATGTAGGTCTGCTCGCCGGTCAGCTTGGCCATCAGGACGTAGGCGCCGTAGGACTTGTCGTCCCACGCGATGGTCCACTTGTAGGAGCGCTCGGTGCTCTGCGGTTCGGTACCGAGCTTCTGGTACTCCGTCTTCGCCTTGGTCAGGTAGCTCGCGTCACCGGTGGCGCGGTGCAGCCAGATCGCACCCCACACCAGTTCGTCCTGGTAGCCGCTCCACGAGTTGTAGTAGTTCGCGGCGTCCGTGATGCACGAGCTGTACTTGCCGCGGTAGGTGTCCGCGAACGTGTAGAGCTGCTTGGCGTGCGTGAGCAGGGTGGCCGCATAGGTCGGGTCGGTCTCCTTGAAGACCATCGACGCCGACGCCATCGCCGCCGCGTACTCGCCCGCGAGGTCGGAGCCGGGGCAGGAAGCGTCCACTTTGTACGAAGGACGGGCCATCGGCATGACCTCGGCCGACCCCCACCACGCGTGGTCGGGGTTGCCCGCGCCGACCTGCCCGTAGACGACGTTGGGCGACGGGTGTGCCTTGATGATCCAGTCGGTGCCGTGCCGCAGGTTCGCCAGCAGGTGCGGCAGCTGGCCGGAGCTCGAGTACGCGGAGCGGTTCTCCACGGCTCCCCAGGCGAGCATCGACATGCTGAACGCGAAGGGCAGCCCGAACTTGACGTGGTCGCCCGCGTCGTAGAACCCGCCGGACAGGTCGAGCCCGGCGTCGGAGCCGTCGCGCAGCGCGGAGTCCGCCCGCCAGCTCACGCGGTTGCCGGCCGGCAGGTCTCCCGACCGCTGGGCGTCGTAGAACCAGATCGACTTCTGCAACGCCTCCGCGTAGTTGTACGCGGGCGCGGCCGCCGACGGTGACACCAGCGGACCGGACAGCGCCGCGAGCACCGCGACGAGGACGGCCGGCACAGCTCTCGACATGCGCACGTGAGCCTCCGATGACAGGGCTTCGACTCGACTGGGAGCGCTCCCAGAAAAGGGACTGTAACGGTCACGAAAGCGAAATTCCGCACCTGTTCGACAGTTCGACAGAATTGCAAGGGGCGCAACGACATCTTCGATGCGCGATCGACCACGGTTCGACGACGGCGTCGGCCGATTCGACGGCTTCTTCCTGCGGCACAACGACGTGGTTACAGTGCGGGCGATCTGGGAGCGTTCCCAGAACGTGGAGGTGGATCATGACCGGACGGCGCGGCGCGGCGCTGGTGGCGGCTTTTGTGTCGGTGGCGGCGAGCATAGGGTTCGCGGTCGCGGCTCCGGCGGCGGCAGCGCCGGGGTGCAAGGTGGACTACGCGGTCCCGAGCCAGTGGCAGGGCGGTTTCACGGCGGCCGTGACCGTGACCAACGTCGGCGACCGGGTCGACGGCTGGCGGCTGACCTGGACGTGGCCGTCCGGCCAGCAGGTCACCCAGGCGTGGAACGCGACGGTCACGTCGTCGGGCAACCAGGCCACGGCCGCCAACGCCGGGTACAACGCGGTGATCGAGACGAACGGCACGGTGTCGTTCGGCTTCAACGGCAGCTGGTCGGGCGCGAACACGGCACCGCGGTCGTTCGCCCTCAACGGCGTCACGTGCACGGGCAGCCCCGGCACGGACCCGACGACGACCACCACGACCACCACGACGACGGGGAACCCCGTGCCGGGCGACGCGATGGCGCAGGTCGCCGCGATGCAGCCGGGCTGGAACCTCGGCAACACGCTGGACTCGACCGGGAGCGACGAGACCTCCTGGGGCAACCCGCGGGTCACGGAAGCGTTGCTGGACAACGTGAAGGCGCAGGGCTTCAAGAGCATCCGCATCCCCGTGACGTGGGGACAGCACCAGGGCGCGGCGCCGAGCTACGCGATCGAGACGGCCTACCTCGACCGCGTCAAGGAGGTCGTCGGCTGGGCGCTGGCGGACGGCTTCCAGGTGATGATCAACATCCACCACGACTCGTGGCAGTGGATCTCGGCCATGCCGTCCGACCGGACCGGCGTCCTCGCCCGCTACAACGCGATCTGGACGCAGCTCGCGACCGCGTTCAAGGACTCCCCGGCGAAGCTCGTGTTCGAGAGCGTCAACGAACCGCAGTTCACCGGCAGCTCGGGTGACGCCCAGAACGCGCAGCTGCTGCACGAGCTGAACGCGTCGTTCCGCGACATCGTGCGGCGGTCCGGCGGCAACAACGCGAGCCGCCTGCTCGTGCTGCCCACCCTGCACACGTCGTCCGACCAGGCTCGTCTCGACGAGCTGGCGACGTCGATCAGCGGGTTCAACGACAGGAACCTGGCCGCGACCGTGCACTACTACGGCTACTGGCCGTTCAGCGTGAACGTCGCCGGCGGTTTCCGCTTCGACGCGACCGCGCAGAAGGACCTCACGGACTCGTTCGACCGCGTCTCCACGACCTTCGTGTCACGCGGCATCCCGGTGATCCTGGGCGAGTACGGGTTGCTCGGCTTCGACCGGCACACCGGCACGATCGAGCAGGGCGAGAAGCTGAAGTTCTTCGAGCTGTTCGGCTACTACGCGCGGGCCAAGAAGATCACGACGATGCTGTGGGACAACGGCCAGCACCTCGGCCGCACGTCGTTCCAGTGGAGCGACCCGGAGCTGATCGCCCAGATCAAGTCGAGCTGGACGACCCGGTCCGGCACGGCGTCGAGCGACCAGGTGTTCAACGCCAAGTCGAGCGCCATCACGGCCAGGACGATCACGTTGAACCCCAACGGGACCACGTTCACGGCTCTGCGCCAGGGCACCACGGACCTGGTGCGCGGCACCGACTACACGGTCTCGGGCGACCAGCTCACCCTGACCGCGTCCGCGCTGACCCGGCTGAGCGGGTCGAGGGCCTACGGGACGAACGCCGTGCTGACAGCCCACTTCTCCGCCGGCGTGCCGTGGCGGATCAACATCATCACCTACGACCCGCCGGTGCTGTCCGCCGCGACCGGCACGACCAGCTCGTTCGCGATCCCGACGAACTTCCGCGGCGACCTGCTGGCCACGATGGAGGCGAAGTACGCCGACGGGTCGAACGCCGGGCCGCACAACTGGACCTCCTTCAAGGAGTTCGACCGCGCGTTCACGCCGGACTACACCACCGGCGCGACGACGTTGACCCCGGAGTTCTTCGCCGAGGTCAACGACAACGCGCGGGTGACGCTCACGTTCCACTACTGGAGCGGCGCCACCGCGACCTACTACGTCACCAGGTCGGGCACTTCGGTCACCGGGAGCTTGTGATCTTCAAGCCCCGGCGCAGCGCGTCGATCTCGTCCTCGGACATCCGGCGCGAGATCGCCGCGCTCGCCACCAGCGACGAACCGTGGAACGTGCCGGGGTAGAGGCGCAGCTCGGTCGGCACCCCGGCGTGGGCGAGCCGGCGGGCGTACTCGATGCCCTCGTCGCGCAGCGGGTCGTACTGGGAGGTCGTCACGAACGCGGGCGGCAGCCCGGACAGGTCGGTGGCACGGGCAGGGGCGGCGTAGGGCGACACGTCCTCGCCGCCCGGTTCGGCACCCAGGTAGGCGGTCCAGCTGTAGATCGCGTTGGGTCGGTTCCACAGCGGGGTGTCGACGTAGTCCCGCATCGACTCGGTGGCGAGGCGGTCGTCCAGCTCGGGGATGCCGAGCAGCTGGAAGCACAGCCCGGGACCACCGCGGTCGCGCGCGAGCAGGGCGGTCGCCGCCGCCAGCCCGCCACCGGCGCTCTCCCCGGCGATGCCGAGACGGTCCGGGTCGATGCCCAGTTCGGCGGCCTTCTCCGCGACCCACTCGAGCGCGGCGTAGCAGTCCTCGAGGGGAGCGGGGAAGGGGTGCTCGGGCGCGAGCCGGTAGTCCACCGACACGATGACGATGCCGAGCTCGTCGGCCAAGCGCAGCACCTGCGCGTGGAACATGTCCAGGTCACCGAGGACGAACCCGCCGCCGTGGATGTAGACCAGACCGGGCACCGGACCCTGCCGGTCGGCAGGGCTGTAGACGCGCACGGGCACGTCGGGTGCGTCGGACGGACCGGGCACCGTGGTGTCCCGGACGTCGACTGGGTTGACCGGTTCGTGGGTGGGCATGACTCCGGTCAGTTCGGACTGCTGGGCGCGCGTGGCCAGCAGCGCCTCGTAGTCCGGTAATGCCACCTGCGGCAGCATGTCGAGCCAGGGCAGGAGTTCGGGGTCGACGTCGTAGCTCATGGAACAATTCTCGGCTCGGAACGGTGGTGCGGGCATCCGACACGTGGCGGGCGATCAGGGCGCTCCGCCCACCACCTGTCGGGGCTATCGTGGCGGGATGAAGGGCTTGCTGCTGAGGTTGTCCGGGCTGGACGCCGACGCCGAGAGCGCGGTGCGGGTGATCGGCTTCTTCGACCGCCTGATCACCGAACGCGCGGGCCTCGACACCTTGGTGCGCAGCACGTCCGAACTGGCCGGCTGCCCGGTGGGCCTGCGCGCACCCGGCCAGGGTCTGTCCCTGCGCGCGGACACCGGCGGCGCCGTGACGGCAGGTCCGATTCCTGTGAAGGCTTCGGTCCGCGCGCTGGAAGGCGGCGTGGAGGTCTGGGTCGCCCGCTCCGGTGCGCCCGCGCCCCTGGACGACATGCTGCTGGAACGGTTCGCGATCGCCGCCGCCGTGTTGTTGGAGCACTCCAGCGTGCCGTTGCCGGAGCTGGGCGATCCCGCGCTGGTCGAGCTGGTGCTGTCCGAAGGCGTTGGCACAGCGGAACGTTCGCGAGCCCTGCACCTGCTCGGCATCAGCGGCCCGTTGCGCGTGTTCGCGGCGACCGGGGAGGTGTCGGGCCGTTCGGTGGTGCTGGGCACGGTGCGGGCGGTGCTGGGCACGGAGGTCCCGCGGACGAGCGGCAGGCTCGGCGTCGGGCCACTGCTGCCCGCGATGGACGCGGCCGAGTCGTGGCGCGCCGCGCGGACGGCGCTGCGGTACACATCGGACAGCGAACCGGTGGTGTGGTGGGAGAAGCTCGGCGGTCTCGCCCTCCTTGCCGGGACCGGCCCCGCGGAGATCGCGGCGTTGCCGGACGTGCGCGCGCTCGACCGGCTGGCCGTGGAGCCGGACATGATCACGGCGCTGGACGCGTTGTGTTCTTCTGGTTCGGTGCGCAAGGCCGCGGCGGTGCTGCACCGGCACCACAGCACGATGACCACCCGGCTCGCGCGCGCCGAGGCGGTGCTCGGGTTCGGGGTGGACGACGCTTCCGGGCGGTTCCGGCTGCACCTGGCCTTGATGGTGCGCCGCCTGCGGGACAACCCCTTGTCGGAATGTTGACATTGCGACAACCGGGGCAGGTGGTCGCGGTGCGGCTGGTTCCGTCAGCGGTAGGCGTTCAGCCCTGCCTCTCGCGTCCGCAACACCTCGACGCCAGCAGCGTCTTCGCTGATCAGCGTGCAACAAGCTCCGTGGTCGGCAGTCGCCCGCTCCAACCCTCGCGGCACACCTCTCACACCAAGACGGCTAATCGCTGACCGGCGCGCGCCACAACCCGACAAGCGCGTCGACCAGCCCGGCAGCCGCATCGTGCCAGCTGGCCCGCGGGGTAGGAGTGTTCTCGGCCAGAGCGCGTTCCCGTTCCGCGATCATGTGCACGACCAGCTGCCGGGCCATGTCGTGGCGTTCGGCCCGCACCTCCTCCGGCAGGTCCGCCAGGCAGGCGTTCAGACCGGCCGAGATCCGCACCTGCGACGGTGACGACCGCGTCTCGTCCACGATGATCGGCCGCAGCGTCGGGTCGGTCATGACCTGCGCGCCGAACCGCGCGAACCAGGTGGGGCTGCCGACGGCGTCCAGGTGCTCGGTGACCGGGTGGACCAGGCAGGTGAGCCAGTCGCGCAGGTCCGGGTCGTCGCCGAGCTCGGAGACCATGCGCTGCCTGATCTCCTCGACCTGCGCCAGGTGCTTGCGCGCGATGGCCCGCACGAGGTCGGCCTTGGTGCCGAAGTGGTAGCCGACTGCCGTGTTGTTGCCCTGCCCCGCGGCTTCGCTGACCTGCCTGTTCGACACGGCCAGCACGCCGTGCTCGGCGAAGAGGCGCTCGGCCGCGGTCAGGATCAGCTCGCGGGTGGCGTGGGCGCGTTCGGCCCTGGAGGGGCTGTCGACCTTGCTCATCACGTCACCATCTTCCACTTGGAGCTGCTCCGGACATCACGGACATCCCTCGCGCGGGCTGTCCACGGTAGATCGCCCCTCAAGTATTAAGTCAAGTGACTGACTTAGACTGCGGACGTGCTCCTCGAAGAGACGCGTCCCGTGACGCGCCCGAACGTTGTCGTGGCCGTGCTCGCGATGGGCGGCATCGTCGTCTCGCTGATGCAGACGCTCGTCATCCCGCTGCTGCCGATGTTCCCCTCGCTGCTCCGGTCCTCACCCGGCGACACCGCGTGGGTGATCACGTCGACGCTGCTGGCCAGCGCCGTCGCCACACCCGTCGTCGGCCGGCTCGGCGACATGTACGGCAAGCGCCGCATGCTGCTGGTCAGCCTTGCCTTGCTGGTCGCGGGCTCGGTCATCGCCGCGCTGAGCTACTCGCTGCTGCCGCTGATCATCGGCAGGGTGGTGCAGGGGCTCGCGGTCGGCGTCATCCCGCTCGGCATCAGCATCATGCGCGACGAGCTCCCGGTGGAACGGCTGGCGTCGGCGACGGCGCTGATGAGCGCCTCGCTGGGCGTCGGCGGCGCGCTGGGGCTGCCCGCGGCGGCGTTCCTGGTCGAGCAGAGCGACTGGCACATGCTGTTCTGGACGTCGGCGGCGGCCGGTGTGATCGTGCTCGTCGCGGTGCTGGTGTGCGTGCCGGAGTCCGCGGTGCGCAGCGGTGGCCGGTTCGACTTCGTCGGCGCGGCAGGGCTTTCGGTCGCGCTGATCTGCCTGCTGCTCGGGGTGTCGAAGGCCTCGACGTGGAGCGGCGGCGCCACCACCGGCCTGTTCGTGGCGTCGGCGGTGGTGCTGGGCCTGTGGGGCTGGTGGGAGTTGCGGTCGCCGCGGCCGTTGGTGGACCTGCGGACCACGGCCCGTCGTCAGGTGCTGCTGACGAACATCGCGTCGGCGGTGTTCGCGTTCGCCATGTTCGCGCAGTCGCTGGTGCTGCCGCAGATCCTGCAGCTGCCGGCCGCGACGGGCCACGGGCTCGGCCAGTCGTTGCTCGTGACGGGTCTCGTGCTCGTGCCGGGCGGGCTCGTGATGATGGCGATGGCGCCGGTGTCCGCCAAGATCTCCAACGCGCGCGGTCCCCGCGCCACGCTGATCCTCGGCACGCTCGTGGTCGCCTTCGGTTATGGCGCGGGTGTCTTCATGCTGACCGCGGTGTGGCAGCTCGTGGTCGTGTCCGCCGTGATCGGCGCCGGCATCGGCCTGGGCTACGGCGCGATGCCCGCCCTGATCATGGGTGCCGTGCCGACGTCGGAGACGGCCGCCGCCAACAGCCTCAACACGCTGATGCGCGCGATCGGCACGTCGATCTCCAGCGCGGTGGCGGGCGTCGTGCTCACGCAGGTGGCCGCCCCGGCGAGCTTCAAGCTGATCATGGGCCTGGGCGCCGCGACCGCGCTGGCGGCAGTCGTGGTCGCGGCGTTCATCCCCTCGCTCAGCCGAAGAACCGCGTGATCTCGCGGGCGACGACGTCCGGCTGCTCCTCGGCGAGCCAGTGGCCGGACCCGTCGACCCGCACGACCTCGAACTGGTTCGCCACGGCCGGCAACGTCCCGAGGAACTGGTCGTAGGACGAGACCGAGGCGAGCCCGAGCACCGGCGGCACGAGCTTGGCGTAGGTCTTGCCGTCGGCGATGTCCTGGTGGAACGCCTGGTACCAGCCGTTGCTCGCCCGGATCGCCTCCGAGGTGTTGTAGGCCCGCGCGTAGATCGACCGAGACCGCTCGTCGATCGCGGCGGGGGTGAAGGCGGTGTTCGCGAAGAGCCAGTCGACCATGTACCGGAACCGCCCGGTCAGCAGCTGTTCGGGCAGCGCCAGGACCTGGTTGAACGCGAACCACCACACGCTGAACCCGCCGGGCCGGGGCAGCAGCGGGATCTGGTAGAAGCTCTCGTCGGGGTGCAGCACGTCCATGAAGGCGACCTTCCTGGTCGCCTCGGGGAAGTTGGCGGCGAACGAGAACGCGACCATGCTCCCCAGGTCGTGCCCGACGACGTTGACCTTGTCGTACCCGAGCACCTTGACGAGCTCGTGGATGTCGGTGGCCATCGTCTTCTTGTCGAACCCGCCGGCCGGCTTGTCCGACCCGCCCATGCCGCGCAGGTCGACCGCGATGACCCGGAACTTCGTCGCCAGCGCGGGCAGGATCTTGTTGTACAGCCACCACGTCTGCGGCCACCCCGGTAACAGCACCAGCGGCTCGCCTCTGCCGCCGGTGACGTAGTGCAGGCGCACCCCGTTGACCTCGGCGTAGTTGTGGCGGAAACCCGCGAGCTCTGGCTCGGTGTGCTTCGAGGTGTCCGCGGCGGCCGTTCCGGCGCCCGCGGCGAGTGCGGCGCCGGCACCCAGCGCGAACACCCTGCGCCTGTTCAACTCCATGACCCTTCCCCCTCCGTAGCTCGGCGCGGACATCCGAACAAGCGCCGCTCGAGCACGACTGGAGGTCGGGGACGAGGTGCGTCAGCCCAGTTCGGCCGAGTCGGTGAGCCGCAGCTTGCGCCGCGCCCGCTGGTAGAACGTCGTCATCCCCAGCCGCACCACGCGGGCGGCACCGGCGCGGCCCCGCAGCGACACGCGCTGGCCCGGTTCGACGTAGCCCGCGACCATGCCGTCCACCTCCACGGCCAGGCGTCCGCTCGACGGGAGCAGGTCCAGGTCCACCTCGTCGTCGACCGACAGGACCACGCCGCGGCTGTAGGCGGAGTGCGGTGCGGCGGGGGTGACCAGCAGGGCTTCGACGGACGGGCTGGTGATCGGGCCGCCCGCCGAGAAGCTGTACGCCGTCGAGCCGGTCGGGGTGGCGACGATGACGGCGTCCGCGGCGTAGCTCACGAACGGCTGGCCCGCCACCCGGACGGCCACGCGCGCGCTGCCCTGACCAGGGGTGCGGGCCACGGCGATGTCGTTGAAGGCGGTGACCTTCTGGTCGCCGAAGGTCGCGTCGACCGCCAGGCGGGGCTCGACGGTGAAGTCGTGGGCGTCGATGGCGGACAGGGCGGCGGGCAGGTCGGGGACGTCCACCTCGGCCAGGAAGCCGAGCTTGCCCAGGTTGACGCCCAGGACCGGGGCCTGCATGCCGTCGGCGAGGCGCATGGCCCGCAGCATCGTGCCGTCGCCGCCGAGGCTCACGACCAGGTCGGCCCGGCGGCCCAGTTCCTCCGCGGAGACCGGGGTGGCCTCGCAGCGGAGCCTCTGGATCTCGTCGGCGATGCCGAGGATCTCCACACCGCGGCTGGTCGCCCAGCCGAGCACGGCCTCCACGGCGGCGGCGGAGTCTCGTTGCGGGTGCAGCACCAGGCCGGCGGCGTGCACGTCAGATCGTCCTCAGTCGGGTCACCCCGTCAGTCTGCCGAATTCCCACGGGTCGTGTGCGCTGAAGAGCGTGACCTCGGCGGCGTGGTCGCGGGCGAGGGTCCGGAGAGCGGACTGCGTCCCCACTCGCTCGTCGTGGTCGACCTCGGATCTCGTCTGGACGATGTCCATCACGGGGTGCGGTTCGGGAGCTTCGTCCAGTTCGCGGTGGTAGTAGTAGGCGTCGCCGCAGTGCAGGAGCCACTTGTCGCCGTTGTGCACCGCCACGCCTGTGTGGCCCGCGCTGTGGCCGCTCAACGGGACCAGCACGAACCCCGGCAGGTCGGCCGGCCGGATGGCGTCCAGGCCGAACCACCGGTCGTTCGTGGACTCATAGGTGCGCCACTGCGGACCGTGCGCCCAGTGGGCAGGGCGGTAGCGGACGCTCGGAGCTTCTCGCAGGGCCGCTTCCAGTTCCGCTGCCAGGACGTGGACCGCGGCGTGCGGGAAGTCGGGGAGGCCGCCGCAGTGGTCGACGTCCAGGTGCGTGACGATGACGTGCCGGACGTCGGCGGGGTCGAAGCCCAGGCGCTCGACCTGGCGGATCGCGGTCTCTTCTTCTTTGAGCGCCGGTTCGACCATCGCCGTCCAGTTCGTGTCGAGGGTTCCGGCGGCGTCGCGCACGTCGGCGAGTCCCAGGCCGGTCTCCACGAGGACGAGGCCGTCGTCCGTTTCGGCCAGCAGGCAGTGGTTCACGGCCGGTGTGGTCGGCAGGCCTTCGTACGTGGGCGCGATCGGGCGCATGGAACCGCAGTTCAGGTGGTGGATCCGCATGGCGGTGATCGTGCGACTTGAAGCGCGGTTCAAGTCAAGCACTCGCTAACCTCGGCGGTGTGCTGGACATCGCCGAGGTCGCGGAGAAGACGGGGCTGGCACCGTCTGCCCTGCGGTTCTACGAGAAGAAGGGCCTGCTCGCGTCGAGCGGCCGCAACGGGCTGCGCCGCACCTACGACCCCGAGGTGCTGCACCGGCTGACGATGATCACCTGCGCGCGCCGGGCCGGGTTCACCATCGCGGAGATCAGCCGCTTCCTGGTCGCCGTGCCCGGAGACGCGGCGACCCGCGCCAAGATGGCCGAGAAGGCCCGCCTGCTCGACGAGGACATCGCCCGCTTGCAACGGATGCGCGACAGCCTCGACCACGCGGCGACCTGCACCCACGAACCGTTGGTCGAGTGTCCGGACTTCAAGCGCAGGCTCGCTCCTTAGCCCCTGTCATCCGCAGAAGTCGGCGATCGTGCCGGCCAGCACGGCGGTGAGCCGGTCGAGCGAGGCGAGGTCGACGTACTCGGTGGCCGCGTGGGCTCCCGCGCCGTCGACCCCGAACAGCAGGCACGGGATGCCGGCCCTGTCGAGCAGCGCGCAGTCGGTCCAGAACGGCTCGGCCCTGATCACGGGCGGTGCGCCGAGGTTCGCGATCAGCGTGCGGACGATCTCCGCGTCCGGGTCGGCCTCGAACGGGTCCCTCGCGAGGCCGCGGGTGAGCGTCGCGCGGAAGTCCGGGACGGTGGCCCCGAGGTGGTCGAGGATGGTCCGCAGCTCGTCCTCGGCGTGCTGCGGGGACTCGCCGGGAACGGTGCGGCGTTCGAGGGTGATCCGGCAGGCCGACGGGTAGGTGGAGGCCTCCTCGCCGCCGCTGATCAGCGACGCGTGGACCGTCCCGGTGCCGAGCAGGGGGTGCGCGGGGCCGGTGGCGAGGTCGTGGCCGAGCCGTTCGAGGGCGACGAGGAAGTGTCCGGCCTTCGCGATCGCGTCCACGCCCAGCTCCGGCCGTGAGCCGTGCGCGGCCCTGCCCTCGATCTCGACGTCGAACCACACGAAACCCTTGTGCGCCAACGTGACTTCGAGGTGGCTCGGTTCGGTGACGATGGCGGCGTCGGCGGTGAAGCGTTCGAGCACCTCCGCCGTGCCGAAGCTGCCGTGTTCCTCGTCGGCGACGCACGCGACGATGACGTCACCACGCAGGTTCTCGGCTTTCGCCGCGGCGACCATCATCGCCGCCACGCCGCCTTTCATGTCGAACGTGCCGCGCCCGAACATCTTGCCGTCCCTGATCTCCGGCTCGAGCGGATCGCCGTCGTAGCCCGCGATGCCGACGGTGTCGATGTGGCCGTTGAGCATCAACGACTTCCCACCGCCGCTGCCCTTCTTGACGGCGACGATCGACGGTCTGCCCTGCACCCGTTCGAGGCGGTGGACCTCGAAGCCGTGGTCGGCGAACCAGCCGGCGCAGAAGCCGGCGATCTCGCGTTCGCCGTTGCCGCCGGGGACGAGCCCGGGGTTCACCGAGTCGATGGAGATGAGCCGGGCCAGCAGGTCACGTGGGTTCACGGGCGTCCTTCGGTGCTGATGAGCACGACGGTGCCGAGGCTGCCGAGCTCGTCCCGGAAGGCGCGAAGCCCGGCAAGTGGTGCCGCACCGCACGGTCCGGAGTGGACGTTGAGGGCGTGGAGGTCGGCCATGGCTCGGGCGCACTCGGCGTCGGAGATGGCCACGGCGGCGTCCAGGCCGTCGCGCAGGAACGGCCAGGAGGTCGTGGACGGCGTCCCGCAGTTGAGCCCGGCCATGATCGTGTTCCCGGTGGGGACGGTCGTCGGTTCGCCCGCCCTCAGGCTTTCCAGGACGCAGGCGGCGGTGTCGGGCTCGACGGCGAGCAGTCTCGTGCGGGAGGCGCGGCTGCGGTAGTGGGTGACCACGGCCTGCGCGAACGAGCCGACGCCGACCGGGATGACGACCAGGTCCGGTTCGTCGTCGAGCTGGTCGTCGACCTCGTGGCAGAGCGTGCCGTAGCCCTCGACGATCCAGGCCGGGATCTCCTCGTAGCCGGGCCGGCCCATGTCCTGGACGAGGACGCCGTCGGCTTCGGCGGCGCGTGCGACGGCGTCGTCGTAGGTGCCGTCGACGACCGTGACCTGCGCGTTCTCGTTCCTGATGGCCTCGATCGCGGGTGACGGCACGGTGTTCGGCACGAAGACGTGCGCGCGTTGGCCGTGCATTCGCGCCATGCGGGCGACAGCGCGTCCGTGGTTGCCGTCGGTCGCCGTGGTGAGCGTGATCTGCCCGGTTCGACCGGAGAGAACGCGGTGAACGGCCCAAGAGGCGCCGAGAGCCTTGAAAGCGGGCAGGCCGAGACGGGAGGATTCGTCCTTGACGAACAAGCGGCCGGCCCCGAGCTCGGCGGCGAGGGCGGGCAGCTCCGTCAGCGGTGTCGGAGCGTAGCCGGGCAGCCGTGCGTGGAACTCGCGCACCCCGGTGGGCGCGGGCGGGCACGTCCAGCCGCGGGCGTCTGGCTGCGAGAACTTCATGCCGACAGCGTGCGGGTGGCGTGGATCATCGGTCCAGCGCACGTTCCCGACCTGTACCGGTGGGAGAATTCGACGGATCGCGGAGGTGGCCGGTGACCGAAGAGGAGCTGATCGTCGAGTTCGCGCTGACCCGCCTCGACAACCCGGGACTCGACCTGGAGGAGGTCGCCGCGCTCGTGGTCCGCCGGGTCGGGCCGGAGCGGATGGCGGAGTTCGCGGGGCTCACGCTCGCGCACCGCGACGAGCTGCGGGGAGCGATCTTCCCGGCCGCCGTCGAGCACGTCCTGCGGGTGGTCCTGACGCTGCGGGGGCCGCGCGACTAGCGCGCCGTCCGTCCGATGTGGAGACCACTCGGCGTCCGAGGCGGCACACGACGGCTTGAGCGGCGCTCGATCGCGGTTGCACGAAAATTGTCAGGGGTGGCAGGTAACGTCCCCTCCATGAGTGCTGCTGGGGACCGGATTCAGGAGCTCGCCGCGCGGATCGTGGAGCTGCGCGACGCGTACTACCAGGGCGAGCCGCTCGTGGCGGACGCCGAGTACGACGCGATCGAGGACGAGTTCCGCACGTTGGTGGCGGAACACCCGGAGCTGGCGCCGGAGGACAACCCTCTGGACCACGTGGGTGCGCCGTCGGTGCTGCACGCGCCGGTGCGGCACTCACGCCCGATGCTGTCGCTGGAGAAGGCGAACAAGCCCGAGCAGGTCGAGTCGTTCTTCTCCCGGTTCCCCGGTCAGCCCGTGGTCGTCATGCCGAAGCTGGACGGCCTGTCGCTGGCGCTGGTGTACGAGAACGGCCGCCTGGCGCGCGCCGTGACCCGTGGCGACGGCACGACGGGCGACGACGTCACGTTCCTGACGCGCGCGTTGTGCGACGGCGTGCCGGACAGGGTGGAGGCGCCGGGCCGCGTCGAGGTGCGCGGCGAGTGCGTGATGCTGCGCTCGACGTTCGACACGTACAACAAGGCCCACCCGGACAAGCCGTTGATCAACCCGCGCAACGCCGCCGCGGGCACGTTGCGCGCCAAGGACCCGAAGGCCGTCGAGGGCCGGCGCATGCAGTTCTTCGCGTTCGACCTGACGACCGAGCCGGAGAGCGCCGACTCCGACCTGGACGCGGGCCTGCGCAAGCTCGGCTTCAGCGTGGCCGAGATGAAGCACTGCTCCACCGCCGCCGAGGCCCAGGAGCTGATCGGCGCGATCGAGACGGCCCGCAACGCGCTGGACTACGACCTCGACGGAGCCGTGCTGCGCCTGGCGAACCGCGACGCGTTCGCCGCAGCAGGCACCCGTTCGTCGTCGCCGCGCGGCGCCATCGCCTACAAGTTCGCCGCCGAGGAGAAGACGACGGTCCTGCTGGACGTCCGGTGGGACGTGGGCAAGACCGGCAAGATCGCCCCGGTCGCCTGGCTGGAACCGGTGTTCGTCGGCGGCACCACCGTCACCCGAGCGACCCTGGCCAACCAGGAGGTCATCCGCTCGCGCGGCATCAAGATCGGCGACACCGTGCTCGTGCGCCGCGCGGGCGACGTGATCCCGTTCGTGGCGGGCGTGCTGGACGAGTCGAAGCGCACGGGCGACGAACGCGAGATCGTTCCGCCGTCCGAGTGCCCGTCGTGCGCGCAACCGTTGACCGAACAGGGCAACAGCCGCGAGCTGTTCTGCACGAACTCCGTCTGCCCCGCCCAGACCGTGCGCCGCCTGATCCACTGGTCCTCGCGCGCGGCCGCCGACATCGACGCCATCGGCCAGGTGTGGATCGAACGCCTCGCCGAGACCGGCGACCTGGTGAACCCGTCCGACTTCTACACGCTCACCAAGGAACGCCTGCTGGAGTTCGACCGCGTGGGCGAGGTCTCCGCGACCCGAATGATCGAGTCGATCGACCGCAGCCGCTCCGTGGGCCTGCGCAGGGCGTTGATCGGCCTGTCGATCCCGATGGCGTCCGAAGGCACGGCCGCCCGCCTGTGCCGCGCGGGTTTCGGTTCCCTGGAGGAGGTGGCCGACGCGGGCGTCGAGAAGCTCGTCGCCGTCGAGGACATCGGCCAGAAGGTCGCCGAGTCGCTGAACGCCCACCTGGCCCGCCTGCGCCCGGAGATCGAACGCCTGCGCGAGCGAGGCGTGTCGCTGGAGGTCCGCCAGGAGGATCTGCCGCCGGTGGTCGTGGCCGGCGCGCCCCTGGAAGGCAAGTCGGTCGTGATCACGGGCTCGATCAGCGACCCGCGTTCGGGCGAGAAGGTGACACGCCCGACGTTCCAGAAGATGTGTGAACGAGCGGGAGCCACGGCCGCGTCCTCGGTGTCGGCGACGACGGACCTGCTGATCACGGGCGAGGGCGTCGGCGCGAGCAAGCTGACGAAGGCGGAGAAGCTCGGCGTCGAGGTGGTCGACCAGGGCGAGATCTGGACGAAGCTGATCGCCGCCGGAGTCGCCTGAGAAAAGCAGGAAGCCCCCACGCTGCACGGGGGAGAGCGGCAGCCTGGGGGCGGGCTTGAGGGGTGGTCGGTGCGGCGGTCGCCTCTCGGCGGTGGGCACGACGCGGTACCAGCCGAACGGTCTTCCGCGAAGGCGGTTCTGGTGAGGCCCGGGGACTCGTTCCGCACCGACCACCCCGTACAACGGCGCGGGGATCCGTTGTGTTTCCTGCTGATCTGTGTGGTCCGTCACCGCCGCCGGGGCGGAAACCCTTTTGGCATAACAGGTTGTGCGTTTGCCGGTGGCGGGAAGGCCCTCGAACCGCCTGGGGGTGAACGGTTCGAGGGCTTGGCTTGGGGATGGTCGGTGCGGCGGTCGCCTCTCGGCGAGTGGCTCGACGCGGTACCAGCCGAACGGTCTTCCGCGAAGGCTTTGAGGTGAGGCCCGGGGGACACGGACCGCACCGACCATCCTGTACAACGGCGCGGGAACCTGTTGTGTTCCGCGAAGCCTGTGTGGTCGGTCACCGCTGTGGAAGCAAAAACCCTTTCGGCGTAACGGTTCGCGTTTCCGCAGGCGGTGGGAAGGCCCTCAAGCTGTCTGGGGTGAACGGTTCGAGGGCTTGGCTTGGGGTGGTCGGTGCGGCGGTCGCCTCTCGGCGAGTGGCTCGACGCGGTACCAGCCGAACGGTGTTCCGTGAAGGCTTTGAGGTGAGGCCCGGGGGACACGAGCCGCACCGACCATCCTGTACAACGGCGCGGGGATCCGTTGTGTTTCCACAAAACCTGTGTGGTCGGTCACCGGAACCAGCGCAAACCCTTTGTCTGCCAATGGATCCGGGGTGGATGCCCCCACGCCGCCTGGGGGAACGGCAGCCTGGGGGCATCCGGCGAACATCGTCGAGTCAACCGGGGGATCGCGGCTCGACGATGTTCCTCAGGACGCCCTCAGACCGCCCGTCGGGGGGAAGTGGCGGTCTGAGGGCGAGTGTGGAGAGGTCGGTGCGGCGGTCGCCTCTCGGCGAGTGGCTCGACGCGGTACCAGCCGGACGGTGTTCCGCGAAGGCTTTGAGGTGAGGCCCGGGGGACACGGACCGCACCGACCTCTCTCTACAACGGGATCCGGTCCTCGAGTGTTTCGCAGATGATCTGTGTGGTCGCTCACCACGCCCACCGGTCCGGCTATCAGTAGAAGCAGCCGGTCCTCGGCAGCGACGACGGCGCGGGCGGCGTCCGGCCGTCGTAGATCGCCAGCAGGAAGTTCTGCGGGCAGTACGACGTGCCGCTGATCTTGATGGCGATGTGCAGGTGCGGGCCGGTCGAGTTGCCGGTGTTGCCCGTGGTGCCGACGCGGTCGCCCGCCTTGACTGCGGTGCCGTTGGCGACCGACCAGCTGGAGAAGTGGCAGTAGATGTAGTCGACGCCGCTCTTCACGATCCGCAGGCCGTTGCCGCAGCCGCTGGGCTCGTTGATGCGGTAGGCGGTGCCGGTGACCATGGCGTAGGCCGGGACGTTGTTCACCGGCAGGTCGATGGCCGGGTAGTCGTGGTGCGGGTCGTCGTACTCGCTGCGCGGCAGGGCGCTCTTGGCGAGCGGGAGGGTGTAGGTGCCTCCTCCGCCGCCGGAACCCGAGCCGCCGACCAGGCTCTGCCAGGTGTCCGGGCCCACGACGCCGTCGGCGGACAGGCCCTTCGACTTCTGGAACGCGACGGCGGCGCTGTGGGTGCCGCCGCCGAAGTCGCCGTCGACCGACAGGTTGTGGCCGTAGCGGTTGAGCTGGACCTGAGCGGCCTTGACGGCCTCGCTGTTGTTGCCCTGCTTGACGCTGACGATCAGCTTCGGCCAGGTGTTCGGCCCGATCTGACCGTCGGACGACAGGCCGTTGGCGCTCTGGAACTGCTTGACCGCGGTCTCGGTGGCCGGGCCGAACTCGCCGTCGGCGCTGATGTCGTAGCCGCGGTGGCGCAGCAGGTGCTGGGCGCTGCGGACGGTGTCACCGGTGGCGCCGGACTTGACGTTCGGCCACGAGGGCAGGGCCGCCTGCGCGGGACTGACCAGTCCTATCAGGACGAAGAACGAGATCACGGCGGCAACGAGGATTCTCATGCCCTGCACGCTAGGAACGCACCAGCAGCGGCCGCCCTAGTCGCGAGACCAGTTGTGTGCGGTCGCGGCAGCCGAACTTCCGCAGCAGGTTCGACACGTGGTACTTGACGGCGCTCACGGTGATGAACATGGCCGCGGCGATCTCGGCGTTCTCCCAGCCCTCGGCCAGCATCCGCAACGTCTCGCGCTCGCGCGAGGTGAGCGACGCCGGTGGGGGACCGGGCAGCAGCGACGGCACCAGCCGCGGCGAGATCCAGCCGCCGAACCGGTGCACGTCGTGGATCGCGCGCACGACGTCCTCCACGGGGTCGTCGGCGAGCACGAGCCCGGTCACGCCGATCCGCACCAGGCCTTCCACCGCGTCGGGCGACGACAGCACGGCGACGGTCCGAGGGCCGGCCGCTCCGGTCTCGTCGACGACGGACACGTCAGCCGGAGCACCGGGACGCGCCCACGGGACAGCGGTCAGGCGCGTCGCGACCTTCTCGGTCAGCAACGTGCTCCGCAGGGACAGCACGACGTGGATTTGGCGCACGGGCCAACGCTGGCGAACGGACCGTATTTCCCCGTATCGGCTGCGTATAACGCCTGGTCGTTGTTACCGTTCCGCCGATCCTGGGGAGGATGCGTGGAGTTCCGGGTGCTCGGCCCGCTCGCCGTGGTGGCAGGCGGCGAGGAGCTGCCGTCGCGGTCGGTCAAGCAGCGGATCGTGCTGGCGATGCTGCTGCGTCACGCGAACACCCCCGTCTCGCCGCAGCGGTTGATCGAGGTCCTGTGGGAGGTTCCGCCGGCCTCCGCCCAGGACAACGTCAGGCTCCACGTCTACCAGCTCAAGCGCACGCTCGACCTGGGCGCGCGCATAGGTCGCGAACCGAGTGGTTACCGGATCAAGGTCGACGACGGCGAACTCGACGCGGACAGGTTCACCCGAATGGCGGATGAGGGTGAACGCGCCCTCGCGGACGGCGATGCCGCCAAGGCGGCCGGACTGCTCACCGAAGCGCTCGGACTGTGGCGCGGACCGGCCTACCCGGACCTGCCCGGCCATTTCGGTGCGCGGCTCGACGAGGCACGGCTGCGGGCCGTCGAGGTACGGGTCACCGCCGACCTCGCACTGGGCCGGCACGCCGAGGTGGTCGGGGAGCTGGCCGAGCTGGCGAAAGCGCACCCGTACCGGGAACCGCTGCACGCCAAGCTGATGACCGCGCTCTACGGCGCGCACCGCCAGGCCGAGGCGCTGGAGGTGTTCCGCACCGCCAGGCAACGGCTCGTCGGCGACCTCGGCATCGAACCCGGCCCGGAGCTGCGCGGACTGCACGAGACGATGCTGCGCGGTCAGGTGCCGGACGCCCCCACGCCCGTCAGGTCCGCGAAAGCCGACTGCCCGTACCGCGGCCTGATGGCGTACCAGCCGGAGCACCACCCGTGGTACTTCGGCCGTGACCACCTCGTCGAGCTGGTCACGCGCAGGATCGACCGCCACCCGGTCGTCGGGGTGTTCGGCGCGTCGGGCAGCGGCA
Source organism: Lentzea sp. (assembly GCF_035525475.1). Lineage (GTDB taxonomy): Bacteria > Actinomycetota > Actinomycetes > Mycobacteriales > Pseudonocardiaceae > Lentzea. The sequence continues at coordinate 65,445 of NZ_DATLEC010000265.1, forward strand.
AGTCGTCGCTGCTCAGGGCCGGGGTCGTCGGCGGGCTCGACGAGACCTGGCGCCCTGTCGTCATCACGCCGACCGAGCGTCCTCTCGAAGCGCTGACCAACGCCCTGGCGTCGCTCACCGGCAAGCGACCCGATCTCGGCGCGAGCCCCGAGGCGTTCGACGTCGAAGCGCGCAACGAGCTGGCGACCGGCCCAGACGACGTCCGCGTGCTGCTCGTGGTCGATCAGCTCGAAGAGCTGTTCACCTTGTGCGACAACGATGGTGAACGCTCACAATTCCTCGCCGTGCTGCTTGACGCGGCCCAAGGACCACAGAGGCGCACGCGGATCGTGCTCGGCGTTCGTGCCGACTTCCTCGCCCACGTCACCCAGCACCCCGGCCTGGTCGAGGCACTGGCCGACGAGGCGACCGTGCTCGTCGGCCCGCCGTCCGCCGCGGACCTCCGCGACATCGTGCTGCGGCCCGCCGCGACGAGCGGGCTGTCCGTCGCCGCGGACCTCCTCGCCACGGTCCTCGCCGACGTGGACACAGAACCGGGCGCGCTGCCGTTGCTGTCGCACGCGCTGGTCGAGACGTGGCGGCGGTCGGGTACCGAGCTGACCCTGGCCGCGTACAGGGCGGGCGGAGGCGTGCGCGGCGCGATAGCCCAGACCGCCGAACGCGCCTACGAGGAGCTGGAAGACGCCGAACGGCAGGCGATGCGCCGGATCCTCGTGCGGCTCACCGCGTTCGGCGACGGCACCGAGGACACGCGCAGGCCGATTCACCGCGCCGAGCTCGACGGCATCGCCGGGACGCGGGTGATCGACGGCGTGCTCGCGCGCCTGGTCACCGAGCGGCTGGTCGTGCTCGACCAGGACACGGCCGAGATCGCCCACGAAGCCCTGATCCGGGCCTGGCCGCGGTTGCAGCGCTGGCTGTCCGACGACCGCTCGACGTTGCTGGTGCACCGCAGGCTCACCGCGGCGGCGCACACGTGGGCCGAGCTGGGTTGCGACGACGGCGCGCTCTACCGCGGCGCGCAGCTCGTCACCGCGTCCGCCTGGGCCCAGGACCACCCCGGCGAGCTGAACGCGGCCGAGGAGGCGTTCCTCACCGCGAGCCGCGAGCACGACGAGGCCGAGCAGGTGAGCGTGCGCCGCCGCAACCGGTTGCTGAGCCGGTTGGTGAGCATCATGGGCGTGCTGCTCCTGCTGGCGGGCGGTGGTGGCGGTGTCGCGTGGTGGCAGTGGCGCGCGGCCCAGCTGGGCCAACGGGTCGAGCAGGCGCACCAGCTCGCGCTGTCCGCGCGCAACCTCGTCGACACCGCTCCCGACCAGGCCGGACTATTGGCGCTCACCGCGTTCCGGATGCACGCGGACGACGACACCCGCGGCGCGCTGCTGAGCACCGCCTCCGCGCCCGGGCGGCGCGTCGAGCTCAACATCGACGGACCGCCCGTGCTGGACGTGACCGTGTCGCACCAGGGCGACGTGATCGCCACGGCCGACCGGGACGGCAACGTGACGCTGTGGGACCTGCGCACCCGCGCCCGCAAGCTCCTGCTGTCCGAGCACAACGCGCTCACCGGGGGCGGCCACGCCAGGCAGGTGGAGTTCAGCGCGGACGACAGGTTCCTCGCCTCCAGCGCCACCGCGCCTGCGGGTGGCCGCGGCGACGTCGTGGTCTGGGACCTGCGGACCGGCGAACCCGTCTTCTCGCGACGCTTCGACGTCCTCACGACCGGACTTGCCTTCCACCCCGCCGGAACCGCGGTCGCGGTCGGTGTCGCCGGTGGCGGCGTCGAGGTGTGGAACGTCGCCACGAAGACGAAACGGGTGTTCACCGGCCACACGCACGAGGTGAGCTCGCTCGCGTTCAACGACGACGGTTCGGCGCTCGTCACCGCCGACGGCCAGGGCCACCCGCTGATCTGGGACGTCGCGTCCGGCGCGAAGGCCCGCGAGATCCCGTCGCCCGGCGTCACCGCGGTCCACTTCGACGGTCCGGGCGGGGTCGTCACCGCGATGCGGGATGACGGCGTCCAGTTCTGGGATGTCAGCGGGAAGCTGCTGTCCGAGCTGCCGAGACAGGGCCCGCACGCGTGGGAGGCCTCCGCCCAGGCCGGCGGCAGGGTGGCGGTGGCGGACGAGGACGGCCTCATCACGATCTGGGACGTCGGCACAGGCCGCCCGATCACGTCCTACCGCAGCCGCACCGAGTCGAAAGCGCTTGCGTTGGGCCGTAGCGGCACGCTGCTGGTGTCCGGAGGCTTCGGCAGGACGGTCGCGGTGCACGAGGAGGCCGTGCCCGCGTTCACCGGACATGCCAGCGGTGTCAACGACATCGCCGTACACCAGAACGTGGTGGCGTCCGCCGCCGACGACGGAACCGTGCGGTTGTGGAACCTCGACGGCGCTGATCTGGCCACTTTGGACGGTCACGCGGACCGGGTGGAGTCGGTGTCGTTCAGCCCGGACGGCACCAGGCTCGCCGCCCTGACCCGCGACCACACCGTCACGATCTGGGACGTCGCGCGGCGCGAGCGGCTGACCTCGTTCTCCTACACCGGTTCGGGCGCGTCGACCGACATCGCGTTCCAGCCCGACGGGCGCGCGATCGTCACGGCCTCGCTCGGCCGGTTCCGCTGGAGTCTTCCGGGCCTGGAGCGGGAAGCGTTCTCCGGCGACCAGTACATCGCGAGCGCCGTCGAGTTCACGCCCGACGGCCGCCTGCTGATCTCCACGGACCCGGCTGGTGGCGCGCTGTTGTGGGACGTGGCCGCCGACAAGCTCGAACGGCGGGTGAGCACCGGTCAGGGCGACGTGCGCACCGTGGCGGTCAGCCCGGACGGCACGCGGTTCGCCACGGCGGGCGCGAACCGCACGGTCAAGATCTGGGACGTGGCGACGGGTGCGGAGCTGATGACGTTGACCGGCCATTCCGCGCCGGTCGTGTCGCTCGCGTTCAGCCCGTCCGGCGACGCGCTGGCGTCCGGGGGAGAGGACCACGCCGTCGTCGTGTGGAACCTCGCGACCCGCGCGGGCACGACCCTGACGGGCCACACCGGTCCGGTGCAGGCCGTGGCGTTCACGCGGGACGACGAGCTGGTGTCGGGCGCCGACGACGCGCGGATCATCCGCTGGTCGCTGTCCACAACGGACGCCGAGGCGCGGGTCTGCGCGGAGGCCTACCCGCGTTCCGACGACTGCGGCACGACCAGGCCCGACTCGTAGGCGATCACCACGAGCTGGGCGCGGTCGCGGGCGTGCAGCTTGGTCATCGCCCGGTTGACGTGCGTCTTCGCGGTGAGCGGGCTGATCACCATGCTCGCGGCGATCTCGTCGTTCGACAGGCCGCGCGCGACCAGGACGACGGCTTCCTGTTCGCGGTTGGTGAGGTGCGTGAGGCTGACGGTGCGCCGCTGCGGCTGGCTCACGTACCGGTCGATGAGCTTCCGCGTGATCGACGGCGCGAGCAGGGCGTCGCCGCGTGCCGCCACCCGCACGGCGTGCAGGAAGTCCTCCGGCTGGACGTCCTTGACCAGGAACCCGGCGGCACCGGCTTTGAGGGCGTGGAAGACGTACTCGTCGAGGCCGTAGTTGGTGAGGATCACGACGTGCGTGCTCGCGAGCGCGGGGTCGGCGGCGATGCGTCGCGTGGCCTCGATGCCGTCGACTCCAGGCATCTGGATGTCCAGCAGGACGATGTCCGGGAGATGTTTTCGGGCCTGTGTCAGGGCTTCCTCGCCGTTCGTCGCCTCGGCCACGACCTCGATGTCGTCCTCGGCGTCGAGCAGGGCCCGGAAACCGCTGCGGATCAACGGCTGGTCGTCGACCAGCAGGACGCGGATCACGGCTGCACCACCGGAAGCTCGGCCCGCACGGTGAACCCGCCCTCGCTGCGCGGCGCGGCCTGGAGGCTGCCGCCGAGCGCGGTGACCCGTTCGCGCATGCCGAGCAACCCGACGCCGGAGGTCCCGGCCTCGGGCGAGGCCGTGCCGTCGTCGTCGACCCGGACGAGCAGGGCGTCGGGCCGGTAGTCGATGTGGATCCGCGCGGTCGCGGCGGCGGCGTGGCGGGCGATGTTGGTCAACGACTCCTGGACGATCCGGTACGCCGTGCGTTCGACGGCGGCCGGGACGTCGTCGTTGCGGCCTTCGATGGTGAGCCGCGCGTCGAGGCCGGTGGCCCTGGCGCGTTGGACGAGCTGTTCGACGTCGTCGATGCCGTGCGGCGGGTTCTTGTCGTCGTCCCGCAGGGCTTCCAGCGTCGCGCGCAGCTCCTTGGAGGCCTCACGCCCGGCGTCGCGGATGGCCAGGAGGGCCTCCGGCACCTCCTCACCGCGTTTGCGGGCCAGGTGGACCGCGACCTCGGCCTGCAGCTTGATCACGGAGATCTGGTGGGTGAGCGAGTCGTGCAGCTCGCGCGCGATGTGCAGGCGTTCCTCGTCGGCACGTCGCCGTGCCGCCTCCTCCTTGGTGCGCTCGGCTTCGTCGGCTCGTTCCTCGGCCTGCCGGAGCGCTTCCCCGGCGGCCGCCGCGGCGACGAGCCAGGCGATCTGCAGCACGTCACGGGTCTGCGCGAACGCCTCGTACGTCGTGAGGTCGCGCGGCGAGACGAGCGCGGCGAGGGGGAGCGTGGACAGCATCAGGACGGATCCGGCGAGGGTGACGACGCGGTGGCCCGCCCTCATCGTCGAGTACACGGCGAACAGGAACGCGATCACCGGCACGTCGGATCCGGTGGCCTGGTAGGCCAGCGCGAGCAGACCGGTGGCGACCAGCGTCGCGATCGGCGCTGTTCTGCGCCTCGCGAGCACGAGCCCGCTCGCGGCGAGGAAGACGTAGCCCGGTGGCGTGGCGGGGTGTCCGGCCACGACGAGGCTCGCCGCCACCCCGGCGGCGATCGCCCAGTCCAGCCGGCGCGCGTTCACCCGTGCACTGTAAACCGCTGTTCGCGCTGGTAGATCCTGCGCTGGGACGACTTTCGCAGTACTGCGCCCGCAGTAGCCGGTGTCTGCGCTCGCACGACGACTCTTGCGCGTTCGCCGACGAGGCTTTGCGCCATGACACTTGCTGCTGCTTATGAGATGACCGCCGGACGCATGTGGTCGCTGGCCGGAATGGCGTTCGGCCTGTTCGGTCTGGTCTGGGGCGTGCTGGCTTTGCGGCGGGGCCGGAGCGGCGTGGTGGCGCCGGCCTCCGGCGTGATCGGGATCGTGCTCGGCGGGATGGTCGTGCTGATGGCGAAGGGTGGTCCCGGCACCGGCTACGGCATCGTCGGCGGGTACTTCTCGCTGGTGCTCGGCGTGGCCGCGGCAGGCGTGGGCGTCGCGGCTATGCGAAGAGGCGCTCGGGCTGCTGCACGGCGCGCCGGGTGACGAGCCCGGCCGCACCCCGCACCACGGCGAACTCGCCGAGCGGTGAGGCGACGAGCCGCGTGTGCCGTTCACCGCCCGCGAGCACCCTGGTGTCCATTTCGGACTGGATGGCGACGCTGAGGTGCTCGTGCAGCACGGCGTAGCTGCCGCCGAGCACGACAGTGGGCACGTCGAAGAGGTTCATCAACGTGGCCAGCCCGACACCGAGCGCCTGCCCGGCCTGCGTCACCGCCCTGACGGCTCGGGCATCTCCGGCCTCGAGCGCCTTGTGTAACGAGTCGAGCCTCCGCCGCCCCGCCTCACGCAGGATGACGTCCAAACCCGCATACTGCTCCACACACCCACGGCTGCCACACGTGCACCGCACGCCGTCACGTTCGATCACGACGTGCCCGAGCTCACCGGCGAACCCGCTGGCCCCCCGGTACACCTCGCCGTGGAGCACGACGCCCGCGCCGATGCCGACGTCGGCCGACACGTGCACGAAGTCCTCCCCGGCGAGGTGCCGGGGCCAGAGGTGGGCGAGCGCGGCGAGGTTGGCCTCGTTGTCGAGCTCGACCTCGAGCCCCAGCCGCCGGCCGAGACCTTCGGCGAGGGGAACACCGACGAGCTTCGGCAGGTTGGGAGCCCTGACCACCACGCCGTCGTGCACGACACCGGGCACCGCGAGCCCAGCCCCGAGCAGCGTGCGCCCGGCGGTGTGCTCGCGGATCAGTTCGGCGACCCGGTCGAGCACCTCGTCCGCAGACGACCGGCGCATGTCGGCCGGCACCAGATGCCGGCTGAGGGTCTCGCCGTCGAGGCCCAGGGTCTCGACGGCGAGGTGGCTGACGTTGATCTCCGCGCCGACCGCGACGGGTCCGTCCGGGTTGAAGCGCAGTGGCTTGGACGGCCTGCCCATGCCTGCGAGGGTGGCGGGGTCCTCGACGAGGATCCCGTTGGCCAGCAGCGGTTCGGTGAGGTTGGAGAGGGTGGCTTTCGTCAGGCCGGTCCTCGACGCCAGGTCCGCTCGCGAGCCGGGGCGGTCGACCAGGGCGAGCAAGACCGTTCGCAGGTTGTTCAGGCGAACCTGGCGCAGGTGGTCGACGGTGGTCATCGCGCCCAGTATCGCTTCGGGGCCGCGGGGGGTTGCGCGCGGTGTGGCGTGCTTCGGGTGGTGAGGGGTGCGCTCGCAGGGATGGTGCGTGGGGCGGGTGGTGCGGCGGCGCGCAGCGTGGGGAGGGGCGCGCTCGGAGTGGCGGTCGGCCGCGTGGCGAGGGGTGCGCTCGGGAAGATGGCGAGCGGTGCACGGCGTGGGGCGGGCGATGTGATGGGGAGTTGCGTGCGAGGGGGCGCGCTCGGTGTGGCGGTGAGCGGTGCGCGGAGGGGCGCGCTCGCTGTTGGGGTTGGCCGTGTAGCGAGGGGTGCGCTGGGCGCAATGGCCAGCCGTGTGGCGAGGGGTGCGCTCGACGTGGTGGCGTGTGGTGCCACGGCGAGCGGCGCGCGGTGTGGCGTGCGTGGCGTGGTGAGGTGCTGCGCTTGGAGGGATGTGATGGTCGGCCGTGTGGTGAGGGGTGCGCTCGGCGTCATGGCCAGCCATGCGGGGAGGGGTGCGCTCGGCGTGACGGCGTGTGGTGCGGCTGCGACCTGCCCACCGCGAGCGCCGTGCGGTGCGAAGTCCTGCTGTGTGGCGTCGTCCGGGGTGAGCGCGCGTGGTGTGACAGCGAGCGGCGCGCGGACCGAGAGCCGGACCTCGGCGAGAGGTGGGCGGTGCGCCCGCCCGCGGGCAAACCGGCTGAAAGCCGGACGACCGCAGGCGAGCGCTCCGCCACCCCTCGGCCTGGTCATCGGTTCAGGTACTTCTGCGCCGCCTCGGCGTACCGCGCCCGGATCTCCGGCACCGCGTCCGCCTCGTACCGCTTGCTGTCGGCACTGCTCCACTCCGGAGGCGTCGCGCCGCCCGTGAGCGTCCATGCCGCCTGGCGTGCCGCGCCGTCGGCCACGTACTCGCCCGGTGCGGGCACCGTCACGGGGACACCGAACACCGTCGGCGCGATCTCGCGTACGGCTGGAGACACGGCTGCGCCGCCCACGAGGCGGATGCCGCTCACGTCTGCGCCTTGGGCGGTCAGTGCGTCCAGGCCTACGGCCTGACCGCACAGCATGCCTTCGATGGCGGCACGGGCGATGTTCGCCGGTGTGGCGTTGGTCAGCGTCAGGCCGTGCAGTGCGCCTGTCGCGTCGGGCAGGTTCGGGGTCCGTTCGCCTTCCAGGTACGGCACCATCACCACGCCCTCCGCGCCGGCGGGTGCGGAGAGGGCCAGTTCGCTCAGCCTGGTGAGGTCTACGCCCAGCATGCGGGCGGTCGAGTCCAGCACTCGGGCCGCGTTCAGCGTGCACGCCAGCGGCAGGTAGCGGCCCGTCGCGTCGGCGAAGCCCGCCACGATGCCCGAGGCGTCCTGTGCGCGCACGTCGGCGGTCGCGGTGACGACGCCGGACGTGCCCAGCGAGATGACCACGCCGCCGCCTACGCCGAGCATCGCTGCCGCGTTGTCGCCGGCGCCCGGGCCCAGGCGCACCGGGCCCTCCACGGACTCGGACGGGCCGAGCACGCGGGGGAGCAGCACGTCGGAACGGCCGAGTGCCAGTGACAGCAGGTCGGGCACGTAGGCGTTCGCGACCGAGTCGAAGTAGCCGGTGCCCGAGGCGTCCGACCTGTCCGTGACCAGGTCGGCGAGGTCGCCGGTGCCGCGCAGCCGCCACGTCAGCCAGTCGTGCGGGAGGCAGACGGCGGCGGTGCGCTTGGCGTTGTCCGGCTCGTGCTGGGCGAGCCAGCGCAGCTTGGTGATCGTGAACGACGCGACCGGCACCACGCCCATTCGCGACGCCCACTGCTCCGCGCCCAGCTCTTCCGTCAGGGCGGAGGCCGCCGCCGCGGAACGGGTGTCGTTCCACAGCAGCGCCTCGCGCACGACCTCGCCGTTCTCGTCGAGGCACACCATGCCGTGCTGCTGGCCCGCGACGCTCAGCGCCTCGACGCCGTCGAGCCCGCCGGCGTCGGCCAGCGCGGTCTGCAGCGCGTCCCACCAGTGCGACGGGTGCACCTCGGTGCCGTCCGGGTGGGTGGCGCGGCCCTCCCGGACGAGCTCGCCGCTCTCCGCATCGCGGACGACGACCTTGCACGACTGCGTCGAGGAGTCGACGCCCGCGACGAGCGTCATGTCAGCGCGCTCCCGTGAGGTGCTCGAGGGCGAGCTGGTTGAGGCGCACGAAGCCGAAGCCGCGCTCGGCCGCCTGGTCGGGGTCGAACCCGTCGTCGGCCTTGAGCAGGTCGTCGTACGACTCGCCGTCGTTCAGCGTCGGCTTGCCCAGCTCGGCGACACCGGCCGTCTCGAGAGCCTCCTGCACCTCCGGGTCGGCCCGGAAGGCGAGAGCGCGCTCCTTGAGCAGCAGGTAGGTAGCCATGTTCGCCTTGGCCGAGTCCCAGACGCCCTTGATGTCCTCGGTGCGCGACGGCTTGTAGTCGAAGTGCCGCGGCCCCTCGTAGCCGGCGCTCTCCAGCAGGTCGACCAGCGCGAACGCGTTCATCAGGTCGCCGTGGCCGAAGACCAGGTCCTGGTCGTACTTGATGCTGCGCTGACCGTTGAGGTCGATGTGGAAGAGCTTGTCGTGCCACAGCGCCTGCGCGATGCCGTGCACGAAGTTCAGCCCGGCCATCTGCTCGTGACCGACCTCGGGGTTGAGGCCGACCATCTCGGGCTTGTCGAGCGACGAGATGAACGCCAGCGCGTGCCCGAGGGTGGGCAGCAGGATGTCGCCGCGCGGCTCGTTGGGCTTGGGCTCGAGCGCGAACCGCAGGTTGTAGCCGCGGTCCGTGACGAACTGCGTGAGCAGGTTCATCGACTCGCGGTACCGGTCGAGCGCCGCACGCACGTCCTTGGCGACGTCGTACTCGGAGCCCTCACGACCGCCCCACAGCACGAACGTCTCGGCGCCGAGCTCGGCCGCCAGCTCGATGTTGCGCAGCACCTTCTTCAGCGCGAACCGGCGCACCGAGCGGTCGTTGCTGGTGAAGCCGCCGTCCTTGAAGACGGGGTGGGCGAACAGGTTCGTCGTGACCATCGGGATGACCATCCCGGTGTCCTTCAGCGCGCCCTGCAGCCTGCTGATCTGCTCGTCGCGGTGCGTCGCCGCGAAGCCGAACAGGTCGTCGTCGTGGAACGTCAGTCCCCACGCGCCCAGCTCGGCGAGCCGGTGCACCGCCTCGACCACGTCGAGCTCGGGCCGCGTGGCGTCGCCGAAGGGGTCGCGACCCTGCCAGCCCACGGTCCACAGGCCGAAGGAGAACTTGTCCGCCGGAGTGGGCGTTGCCATCATCCACCTCATTCGTTCAATGCTTGAACTTAGTGCGGACAGTACGACGCCACGGCCTTGATCGCAATCTCACAGACCGCAATCTCTCGGATCGCACTCTCTCAGCGCACCGCGGCCGCCTCGACCGCCGGGCCGAGCGCGGCGGCGATCTCGCGGTAGCCGGCGGCGGACGGGTGGAAGCGGTCGGCGGCGAAGAGCGAGGGATCGGCGGCGAACCGCGGCGTGACGGCGCGCTCGACGTGGGCGACCACGCCGCCCGCCTTGATCACGGCCTGCTGCTGCACCTGTGCGTACTCCCGGCTCACCGCCGACACGACCTCGCGCAACGCGGGCGGCACGTGTGTGACGATGCTCAGGTCGGGGGCGGTGGCGACGACGACCTCGGCGCCCGCCCGCCTGAGGTCCGCCACGGCGTCGTGCAGCTGCTGCGCGCCGATGTGCGCGGGAACGAACCTGGTCAGGTCGTTGGCGCCGATCACGACCACGGCGATGTCCACGCCGCTCGCGACCGCCGACCGCACCTGGGCGCGCAGGTCGGCGGAACGGGCGCCCGAGACGGCGTGCACCTTCAGGTCGACCTGGTGTCCTGCCTTGCGGAGGCGGTCGGCGAGCAGGGGGCCGAGGGTGTCCTCGCGACGCGTGCTGCCGACGCCGGCGGCGATGGAGTCGCCGAGCAAACACAAACGCATGTCCCGTAAAACGGTGGGCGTCGAGGCGGTGTTCCTCGGCAGACTGTGACGATGGACGGACTGCTCGGGTGGTGCGTGGTCGCCAACGTGGCCGCGACCGACCTGGAGAACCTCTCGCCCGGCACGGAGCTGTGGGTGCTGCCGCCGCAGCGGGGCGACGACGGGCAGGACGTCGTGGTGGCCGGCCGGCACCGCCGCAGCCCGGGGCCGTTGTCCCAGATGGTCGTGCCACGGGTGCACCTGACGAACTTCCAGGTACGCGGGATCTACGAGCCGTCCGTGCGCCGCGAGCTCATCAAGCAGCGCCAGCGGACCGTGCCCAGGCAGTGGGAGTCGCGGGAGGAAGCGGAGAGGGTCGTCGAGTGGTGGGCAGGGGAGGCGGCCGTCCATTCGGGAGTGCGCCGGCCGCTGGAGCGGGTCGACTTCTACCACCGGCTCGCCCAGGTGCTGCCGGGGCACGTCCTCCAGCAATGGGCCGTGCGGGACGTCGTGAACCCGAGGCTCTCGTTCGAGTTCGGTGACCTGTTCCGCGACCAGGAGGAGGTGGACGCGGTCCGCGAGCTGCGCGAGCTCCTCGGCACCATCGAGGCCGCCGGTCGGCGGGACAACGAGCTGTGGCCGGCCGCGGGAACTCTCGCCGAGAAGATCCGGACGCTCCTGAGCCGGTAAATCCGCTGTCGTGCGAGCGGCCCTCGTGGTTACGCTCCACGAACATCATCACCGAGCGACGAGAGGGGACCGGCCGTGCGTACCGCCGCCGTCATCTTCTCGTCCCGTTTCGACGTGATCCTCGTGTCCTCGCACCCCGGCTGCCCGCTGCGCGCCGGGCACCGGAGTGTCTGACGACCCCGAGACGGTCGTCGGCTCATCGCGCTGACCTGTAGTCCTTTCACACCGAAAAGGCACTGAGCCATGCGCACGACCACGTTGGACGCCGTCCGCAACCTGGGCATCCTCGCCCACGTCGACGCCGGCAAGACCACGCTCACCGAACGCGTCCTGTTCGCCACCGGCGCCACCTACAAGCGGGGCGAGGTGCACGACGGGACGACCGTCACGGACTTCGACCCGCAGGAGCGCGCCCGCGGCATCACGATCTTCGCCGCGGCCGTCAGCTGCACGTGGGACGGGCATCGCGTCAACCTCATCGACACGCCTGGGCACGTCGACTTCTCCGACGAGGTCGAACGGTCGCTCCGGGTGCTGGACGGGGCTGTCGCGGTGTTCGACGGGGTCGCCGGTGTCGAGCCGCAGAGCGAGTCCGTCTGGCGGCAGGCCGATCGGCACGGGGTGCCGCGGATCGCGTTCGTCAACAAGCTCGACCGGCCGGGCGCGGACCTCGACAGGGCCGTCGAGTCGATTCGCACGCGCCTGCACACCGTTCCGCTCGTCGTGCAGCTGCCGATCGGGGCCGAGGAAGCCTTCGAAGGCGTTGTCGACCTGGTGCGCATGCGTGCGTCGACCTGGAACGACGAACGGCTGGAAGGCCCTGTGCCACAAGCGCTTCTCCCCGAGGCGCAACGGCGTCGGCGGCTCCTGGAGGAGGCGGTGGCGGAGCTGCTCCCGGAAGTGGTGGAGGAGTTCTTCGAGACCGGCTTGTCCGAGCGGACGCTCACGAACGCGTTGAGGGAGTTGACCAGGAATGGACGGGGAACCGTGGTGCTGTGCGGCTCCGCGTACCGGAACCGGGGCATCGAACCGTTGCTGGACGCCGTGATCGTCTACCTTCCGTCCCCTGTGGACGTTCCGGCGGTGCGGGGCGTCGACGGCCAGGAACGGGAGGCCGACCCGGACGCGCCTTTCTCGGCATTGGTGTTCAAGGTGAACGCCACCGCCACCGGGAGGCTCATCTACGTCCGCGTCTACTCCGGCACGGTCCACAAGGGAGAGACGGTCCTGGTGGCGGGCAGGAACGAGCGCGTCGGGCGGATCCTGCGGGTGCAGGCCGATCGGCACACGCCGGTCGACCAGGCGGTCGCGGGGGACATCGTGGCGGTCATCGGGCTGAAGTCGGCTCGCACCGGGGCGACCCTGTGCGACCCGGCGGCTCCGCTGTCGCTCGAACCTCCCGTGTCCGCCGAGCCAGTCGTGTCGGTGGCCGTCGAGGCACGGCGGAGTGCGGACCACGCCAAGCTGGCCGAGGCGCTCGGGCACCTGGCCGACGAGGACCCGTCCCTGCGGGTCAGGACGGATCCGGAGACCGGCCAGACGGTGCTCTCCGGGCTGGGCGAGCTGCACCTGCAGGTCGCGGTGAAGAAGGCGAGCACGGACCACCGCGTCGAGATCGTCATGGGACGGCCGAAGGTCGCCTACCGCGAGACGCTCGCCACCGGCGTCACCGGATTCGTGTACCGGCACGTCAAGCAGGACGGAGGTCAAGGACAGTTCGCCCACGTCGTCATCGACACCGAGCCGCTGGAGACGGGCTTCGAGTTCCGCTCGGCGGTCACCGGCGGGCGGGTGCCGCAGGAGTTCGTCCGCGCGGTCGAGCAGGGCTGCCGGGACGCGCTGGCCGAGGGGCCGCTCGGCCACCCGGTCACCGGGCTGCGGGTGACGCTCACCGACGGGTCCACGCACGTCAAGGACTCCTCGGAGATGGCGTTCCGCACGGCGGGCCGGCTCGGGCTCCGCGAGGCGCTCAGGGCCGGGACGATGACGCTGCTCGAACCGATCGCCGAGGTCACCGTCACGGTGCCGGAGGAGTACGTCGGCGGTGTGCTCGGTGACCTGGCCTCGCGCCGGGGCCGGATCGTCGGTTCCGAGGTGAGAGCCGGTACGACGGTCGTGACGGCGAGCGTGCCGCTGGCCGAGATGTTCGGGTACGTGACGAGGTTGCGCAGCCGGACGCAGGGCCGTGGCACGTTCACGAGCCGTCCGATCGGCTACGCCGCGGCGTAGACCACAAGCCCGTCCTGAGAACAGGGCGGGCTTGTGCCATGATCGGTCCAATGTCGACCTTGAACGTCATGTCGTTCAACCTGCGGTACGCCTCGGACGCCGAGCCCAACTCGTGGGCGGCCAGGCGACCGGCGGTGGCCCAGCTCCTGCTCGGCGAGCGCCCGGCGGTGATCGGCACTCAGGAAGGCCTCTACCAGCAGATCAAGGACATCGACCACGACCTGCCCGACCACTACGAGTGGGTCGGGCAGGGTCGGCTGGGCGGCAGCCACGACGAGTTCATGGCGATCTTCTTCGACGCGCACCGGCTGGAACCGCTCGAGTTCGACCACCACTGGCTGTCCGCGACGCCGAACGTCGTGGGCTCGCGGTCGTGGGGCAACAACGTCGTCAGGATGGTCACCTGGGTCCGGTTCCTGGACCGGCTCACGGGCAAGCAGTTCGTCGCCGTCAACACGCACTTCGACCACGAGTCGGCCAACGCCCGCGTGCGCGGCGCCGAGCTCGTGCGCGACCGGCTCAGCACCTTCACGCTGCCCGTCGTGCTGACCGGCGACTTCAACGACGTGCCCGGCTCGCCCGCCTACGAGATCCTGACGAGCGTGCTCGCCGACACGTGGGTCACCGGCCCGCGCACCACGCCGGCCTACGGGACGTTCCACGGCTTCGGCCCGCTGATCCCGGACGGCCCGCGCATCGACTGGATCCTCACGCGCGGTGCGTCCGTCGAGGCCGCCGCGATCAACACCTACCAGCGGGACGGCCAGTTCCCGTCGGACCACCTGCCGATCCAGGCGTTGATCACCCTTTAGACGGCTCGTGGGAGCTGGTGGGTGCGCCGTCGGCGAGTGCAGTCATCTGTGAACGAAATGGTCCATACCAATTTCCGCTACGGTACGCCAGATGCGCTTGAAATCGACGCTCGGCCGCGTCGCGGTGATCGCGTGCGCGCTCATGGTCACGGTCGGCTCCACGGCCGTGGCGAACGCCTCGCACGGCCGCGAGTGCGACACCCCGTCCATCGACCGGTTCCAGCAGTGGCTCGCCAGCGGTGAAGGCGCCACCGAGCCCGCGACCGGCAGCATCCTCGTGCCGCGGGGCCGGCACGACTACTCCGCGAAGATCAAGTTTCTCTCGAACGACTGGCACGTCATGGTCCTGTGGCTGGGCAACCAGTTCGAGGCCCAGGCGGACCTGAGCCGTTCGCACGGGTTCTTCATGACCTACCGCGCCTCCGACGACCTCTACGTCCAGCTGCGGCCGGCATCGGACTGGAGCGGTGGCGCCAAGTGGCTCACGAAGATCCCGTCCACGCACGGCAGGCTCGTCACGAGGTTCTTCAGCTTCCGGGCTGACGACTGGACGACTTCGCCGGAGCTGGGCGCGCCGAACTACCCGCTTACGGAGGCGTTGGACGACGCCCGTGGCCTGGTGTTCGTCGGGAAGACGCCCAACGACCTGGAGTTCCGCGGTCTGAAGATCGACGGATATCGGCCACCCTGCGTTCACTGAAAACCGGTTAGGGTCCCGGGACGTGAGAGCGCTCCCGGTCACCCTGGTCCTGGTCCTCACCGCCGCGCTGGCGACGCCCGCGAGTGCGGCGGTGAGAGACGACACCCGGTACGTCGACCCGCTGATCGGCTCGGCGGGCGGTGGCAACACCTACCCCGGCGCGGTGCGGCCGTTCGGGATGATCTCGTGGAGCCCCACGTCGACGCGGGGCGACCAGACGAACACGGGAGCCGCCAACGGGTACGCCCACGACGCCACGAAGGTGCGCGGGTTCAGCCTGACGCACGTCAACGGCGCGGGCTGCCACCCCGGCGCGGCGGGTGACGTGCCGATCATGCCGCACGTCGGCGAGATCACCTCGTCCCCGACCGCGGACACCAAGGACCAGATCTTCGCGAGCGACTTCTCGCACGACGACGAGATCGCCGAGCCCGGCCGGTACCGGATGGGCCTCAAGTCCGGTGCCACGGCGGACCTGTCCGTGTCGACCCGCGCGGGCGTCGGCGAGTTCACGTTCCCCGTCACCGGATCGCTGCTGTTCCGCACCTCGAACTCGCTCAACGGCAGCGAGGACGCCGACATCACCATCGACCCGGCGACGAACTCCGTCTCGGGCTCGGTGCTGACCGGCGCGTTCTGCGGCCGGCGCGCGAACGGCGGCACGAACAACCAGAAGACCTACTACCGCCTGCATTTCACGGCGTCGTTCGACCGCCCGATCTCCGCGTACGGCACGTGGGTCAACAGTGAGCTCAGGCCGGGCACGACTCAGGCGAGTGGTGGCGAAGGTTACCTGACCGGAAGCGGCCGTGCGGGCAGGGGATCCGGCGGGTACGTGTCCTTTGCGGACAGTGCGGTGCGGATGCGCGTCGGCATCTCCTACACGAGCCTCGACGCGGCCAAGCGCAACCTCGCGACCGAGATCCCGAAGCGCGCCACCGTCGCCGACGTCGCGAAGGAGGCGAGGAAGGCCTGGGCGAAGCAGCTCCGCGCGGTCGAGGTCGACGGCGGGACCGCGGACGAGCGCACGATCTTCTACACCGCGCTCTACCACGCCTTCCTGCAGCCCAACGTGATCACCGACGCCGGCGTCCCGACGCGGTACGGCAACTTCTCCGGCTGGGACCAGTACCGCGCCCACACCCAGCTGCTGGCCCTGCTGGCACCGGACGTCGCGAGCGACTACGCCCAGTCGTTGCTGGAGATCTCGCGCAGGAACGGCGGGGTGTGGGACCGGTGGGTCCACATCACCGGCCCGACGCACGTCATGACCGGCGACCCGTCGGCACCGGCCATCGCCGGCATGTACGCCATGGGCGCCAAGGACTTCGACGTGCACGCGGCCTACGACTCACTGCTGCGCCAGGCCACCGTGCCGCACCCGGACGGCCTGTCCGACAAGGGCTGCCCCGGCCAGTGCGAGGGCCAGCGCCCGAACCTCGCCGAGTACCTGCGCCTCGGCTACGCGCCGCACGACACCTGCCACTGCTGGGGCGGCGCCGCCGAGACGCTGGAGGACTCCGTGGCGGATCAGGCGCTCGCGGATCTCGGTCGCGAGCTCGGCCGTCCGAGCGAGGAGCTGGAGAAGCGCGCGGGCTGGTGGCGCAACACGTTCAACCCGGAGACCGGGTACCAGCAGGCCCGCAAGGCCGACGGCACGTGGGTGACGCCGTTCAACCCCGCGTCCGACCAGGGCTTCGCGCAGGGCAGCAGCGCCACCTACACGTGGATGGTGCCGCACGACGTCCAAGGCCTCGCCGAGGTCATGGGCGGCAAGGAAGCGGCGGCGGCCAGGCTCGACGCGTTCTTCCACCGCCAGGACGGCTCGTGGGCGACCGGCGGTGACGCACTCCGGTACGACCCGACGAACGAGCCCGGCATCCACGCGCCGTGGATCTACAACGAGCTCGGCCAGCCGCGCAAGACCCAGGAGACCGTGCGGGCGATGGTGAAGCTGGTCTACCGCACCGGACCGTCCGGCCTGCCCGGCAACGACGACCTCGGCACGATGTCCGCCTGGTACGTCTTCGCCGCGCTCGGCCTGTACCCGCGGACGCCCAGCAGTGCCGAGCTGCACGTGTCGAGCCCGATGTTCCCCAAGGCCAGGATCACGAAGAAGAACATCACAATCCTGGCCACCGGCACTCCGGGCGTCCACGTGCGGGAGACGCGGTGGAACGGCCGCGAGGTGCGACAGCCGTGGTTGCCGGAGTCCTTCGTCGAGCGCGGAGGGGTGCTGGTCTCACGTCTTGAAGGGTGAGCCGGCCCCCTCGGCACGGGTGTGGCTGCGCCGCGCGGTCGCGGACAGCGGCATGGCGATGTCCTCCAGCGACTTGTTCTCCGCGTCCACCGCGAGGAACCGCGCGACCAGCCCGCCCGCGATCATGATCACCGCGCCGACCAGGTAGCCGATGAACAACCGCACCGGCTGGTCTCCGGACCCGATCAGCGCGCCGTAGATGACCGGGCCGAGAGCGCCGAAGCACTGGGCGATCGCGAAGAACACGCCGATCGCCTTCGCCCGCACCTCCAGCGGGAAGATCTCGCTGACCGTCAGGTACGCGGCGCTGGCACCGGCCGAGGCGAAGAAGAAGATCACGCACCACGCGACGGTCTGCGTGATCGCGTTCAGCGCTCCGGCGTAGAACAGCACGGCGGTGACGGCGAGCAGGGCGCCGGAGACCGAGTAGGTGAGGAACAGCATCCGGCGGCGGCCGACGGTGTCGAAGAGGTGCCCGATGGTGAACGGACCCACGAGGTTGCCGACCGCGAACGCGATCAGGTAGAGCGGCGTCACCTCGGACGGGACGCCGTAGAACTTGCCCAGCACCAGCGTGTAGGTGAAGAAGATCGCGTTGTAGAGGAACGACTGGGTGATCATCAGCGTGGCGCCCAGGACCGCGCGGCTCGGGTACTCGCGGAACAGCACGCGGGCCAGTGCGAAGTAACCGATCTCCTCGGCGGGCTTGACCTCGATGGCCTTCTTCTCGTCGACCGCGGGGAGCTTGGAGCCGGACTCCTTCTCGACCTCCTCCTCGATGCCGGCGAGCGTCCGCTCGGCCTCCTCGTTGCGGCCGTGCATGATCTGCCAGCGCGGGCTCTCCGGCAGGTGGCGGCGGACGAAGAGGATCACGATGCCCAGCACCGGGCCGATGAGGAACCCGAGCCGCCAGCCCAGCGACAGCTCGACGTGGTTGAGCAGGATGAACGAGCCGAGCGTGCCGAGCACCGCGCCCGCCCAGTAGGTGCCGTTCACGGCGATGTCGACGCGGCCCCGGTAGCGGGCGGGGATGAGCTCGTCGATCGCGGAGTTGATCGCCGCGTACTCGCCGCCGATGCCCATGCCGGCGACGAACCTCGTCAGGTACAGGAAGACCAGCCAGCCAGGACCGTTGCCGAGGGTGAACGCCGTGAGGCCCGACCCGACCAGGTAGACGCCCAGCGTCAGCATGAAGAGCTTGCGGCGCCCGAGCTTGTCGGAGAGGTGGCCGAAGTAGAGGGCGCCGACGACCTCGCCGAGGAGGTAGACGGTGGCCAGCAGGCCGACCGCGGTGGAGGAGAGGCCGAGCGTCTCCGGTTTGGTCAGCGTGTCGGCGATCGCGCTCGCGACCGTGATCTCCAGGCCGTCGAGGATCCACGCGACGCCCAGCGCCACGACCATCCGCGTGTGGAACGGCGACCAGGGCAGCCTGTCGATTCTCGCGGGGACCAGCGTGCGCACACCAGCTTCTGCCATGTCTCAACCCCTCGCCGCGATGAGCGCCTGAGGGGCGCTCTGCTTGATCCGCGTCTTCAGCCACGCGAGCTGACGTGCGGTGTCCTGCTCGCACGTGCTGACGACGTCGATGAGTTCCTCGTCGCGCAACGCCTGCGCGGCCTGGCCGACGACGGTCCAGGTGATGTCGGTGAACGACGCCAGCGCGTACAGGTCCTGCAGGTCGCGCAGCAGCCCCACGCCGCCGCTGCGGGTCTCCTTCAGCTCGGCCGCGTGCAGGCGTTCCGGCTCGGGCTCGCTGTGCTCGCCGTAGCGCTCGACGATCGGGCCGAGCGCGGAGACCTGCTCGTCGATCCGCGACGCGAGCACGGTGCAGGTGTGCTGCACGTCCGGCTCGTCGCCGTGGCCCTTCGCGACCTCGCGGAACGCGTCGGCCAGCGTCCGCAGCGACGTGTGCAGGAGCCCCAGGTAGGTGGCCAGGTGCATGTCACACCTTCCTGATCCGCACGGCGCTGATCTTGAACAGCGGTTGCTTGGACACCGGGTCCCACTCGGTGGGCGTCACCTCGTTGGCGGCCTGGAAGCCGTAGTGGAACGGCAGGAACACCACGCCGTCGCGGCACCGCCCGATGCGGACCGGGACCTCGACGCCGCCGCGTTCGGACTCGACCCGGACCACGTCACCGTTCGCCACGGCGAGCCGGCCCGCGTCAGCGGGGGAGAGCTCCACCCACGGTTCGGGAGCGGCCTTCTGCAGTTCCGGGGCGCGCATGGTCTTGGTGCGCGTGTGGAAGTGGTGAACCGTGCGTCCGGTCGTGCACAGGAACGGGTACTCGTCGCTCGGCTGTTCCGGTGGCGGCGTGTGCTCGGCCGCCTTCAGGAACGCCCGGCCGTCGGGACGCCGGGCCTTGTAGTCGGTCGGCGTGGTCGACGCGCCCGTGAGCAGGTCGTGGCCGTAGTCCTCGCAGTGGTCCGCGTCGGTCGGGAAGACGCCATCGGCATAGAGACGTTCAGTGCCCCAATGGATTCCGCTACCGCCGCGCAGCTTCTCGTAGGACAGGTGCGTGTAGTCGCAGGGACGGCCGCGGCTGCACTCGCGCCACGCGTCGAACGCGCCCTCGGCGTCCTTCCACTTGATCAACGGATCGCCGTCGCGGTCGCGGAGACCCATGCGGGACGCGTAGTCCAGGAAGATGTCGAGATCGCTGCGCGCCTCGCCCGGCGGTGCGACGGCCTGCTCGGACAGGTGCACGACACGGGACAGGTTCGTGAACGTGCCCTGCTTCTCGCCCCAGATCGCGGCCGGCAGCACCACGTCGGCCAGTTCGGTCGTCTCGGTGCGGAACGCGTCCTGCACGACCACGAACAGGTCCTCGCGCCTCAGGATCTTCCTGATGCGCGACAGCTCCGGCAACGACACGGCCGGGTTCGTCGCGGAGATCCACAGGAACTTGATCGACCCCTGCTCGGCGTAACGCCAGATCTGCATCGCGTGCGTCGGTGGCGCCCAATGCGGGATGGTCAGCGGGTCGACGTTCCACAACTTCGCGAGCTGCTCGACGTGCTCGGGGTTGTCCCAGTTGCGGAAGCCCGGCAGGTCGCCGTTCGCGCCGGCCTCGCGGGTGTTCTGCGCGGTCGGCTGGCCGTTCATCTGCAGCACGCCGCTGCCCGGCTCGCCGAGCAGGCCGCGCAGCAGGTGCAGGTTGTTCACCTGGCACGACGCGGCGGTCGCCTGGTGCGACTGGTAGAAGCCCTGCAGCACGGTCGAGAGCACGCGCTGCGACGTCCCGAAGATCTCGGCTGCGCGCAGGAGGTCGGCGGGGGAGACGCGGCAGATCTCGGCGACGCGCTCCGGCGTGTACGGCTCGACGGTCGCCTTGAGCTCGTCGAACCCCAGCGTGTGCTGGGAAACGTAGTCGTGGTCGACCCAGTCGTTCTCGATCACGGCGCGCAGCAGGCCGTTCAGCAACGCCTGGTTCGTGCCGGGCAACGGCGCCAGGTGCACGTCCGCGGCTTCGGCGGTCGGGGTGCCGCGGGGGTCCACGACGACCACTCTGGGCCGGTCGGGGCCTGCGATCCGGTCGAGCACGCGGGTCCACATCACGGTCTGCGTGGAGGCCATGTTGTGCCCGAACAGGAACAGCGCGTCGCACAGGTCGATGTCGGCGTGACAGGCGGGCTGGCCGTCCGAGCCGAAGGTCTCCTTCAGCGCGGCGGCGGCCGTCGCGGTGCAGAGCCTGGTGTTGCCGTCCATGTGCGGCGTGCCGATACCGGCTTTGCCGATCACGCCGAGGGTGTAGTACTCCTCCAGGAACAGTTGCCCGCTCGTGTAGAAACCGTGCGAGAGCGGCCCGATCTCGTTCAGCGACTGCTGCGACCGGTGGACGACGGCGCTCATCGCCGTGTCCCAGTCGGTTTCCACCAGCTCGCCGTTCCTGCGGATCAACGGTTCGGTCAGGCGCTCTTTCCCGTGCGCCTGCCACGAGCCGTAAAGGCCTTTCGGGCCGAGCCTGCCGCGGTTGACGATGTCGCTCGCACGTCCGCGGACACCGACGATCCTGCCGTCCTTGACCGCGATGTCGCAGCCGCACCCGTTGCTGCACAGCACGCAGGCCGACTGGACCCAGCGGTCCACATCGGACTCCCCGACGCCGTCCGCGAGCTGCCGGTCGACCCGGACCGGCCAGGTCGTCCCGCGTCCGTGCGGAGTGCGTGGTCCCCATACGTCGGCGATGCGATCCACGGAACGGCGGTACCCGATGACTTCAGGACAAAACCACGGCTGCGGCGCTTTGTCCGTTCTGGTGAAGAACGTCCAGAAAATTCGTCAATTCGGGGCACGTGTTTGCGCCGGAACTCCCAGGGAACAGCCAACGAAACGGGAGGAGAAGAACGTGAAGGCAGTTGTGTGGCACGGCACGGGCGACATCCGGCTCGACGACGTCGAGGACCCGAAGATCCAGGAACCGACCGACGCGGTCATCCGGATCACCCGCAGCGCCATCTGCGGCACAGACCTGCACATGGTGCGCGGCACGATGCCGGACATGGTCGAGGGCACCGTGCTCGGCCACGAGGCCGTCGGCGTCGTCGAGGAGGTCGGACCGGCGGTGCGCGGGTTCACGCCCGGCGACCGCGTGGTCGTCACGTCGACAGTCGGCTGCGGCACGTGCTCCTACTGCCGCGCCGGGTACTACGCCCAGTGCGACACCGCCAACCCGAACGGGCCGTCCGCCGGCACCTGCTTCTTCGGCGGCCCGAAGGCCACGGGTCCCGTCAACGGGTTGCAGGCCGAACGCGCGCGGATCCCGTACGCCATGACGACGCTGGTGCGCGTGCCGGACGGCATCACCGACGACCAGGCGATCCTGGTGTCCGACATCTTCCCGACCGCGTGGTTCGGCTCGCGGCTCGCCGAGGTCGGCTCCGGCGACACCGTGCTCGTGCTGGGCGCGGGCGTGGTCGGTCAGTTCGCGATCGCCTCGGCCAAGCGGCAGGGCGCAGGGCGCGTGATCGTCGTCGACGGCATCGCGTCCAGGCTCGACAAAGCCCGTGCCCAGAACGCCGAAGTCGTGAACTTCAACGAGGAGGACCCCGTCGAGGTCGTCAAGGACCTGACCGGGGGAATCGGCCCCGACCGCGTGATCGAGGCGGTCGGCGTGGACGCCGAGCAGCCCGGTGAGCGGACCGGCGAGCAGTGGAAGCCCGGCGACGCGCCGCGGCAGGCGCTCGACTGGGCGGTCGAGCTCGTGGCGAAGGCCGGGTCGATCGGGATCATCGGCGTCTACCCGGCGGGGTTCGACCAGTTCCCGATCGGCGACGCCATGAACAAGAACCTCACTCTGCGCATGGGCAACTGCAACCACCGCCGGTACGTGCCGCGGCTGCTGGACCTCGTGCTGACGGGAGCGGTCGACCCGCTGGAGTTCATCACCCGGCACGAGAAGCCGTCGTCCGCGATCGAGGCGTACAAGTCGTTCGACCTCCGTGAGGACGGCTGGCTGAAGACGGTCCTCGATGTCGCCTGAGCGCGTCGTCGTCACCGGGGGTGCGGGTTTCCTCGGGTCGCACGTCTGCGAGGCGCTGCTGAACGAGGGCGCGCGGGTGGTGTGCGTGGACTCGTTCCGCACCGGCTCGCGCGACACCGTGCCGCCCGGCGCCGGAGTGGCGATGACCGTGGCGTTCCGGGCGGAGCACGGCGTCGACGCCGGGATCGTGCGGATCTTCAACACCTATGGCCCGCGGATGCGCGCGCACGACGGCCGGATGGTCCCGACTTTCCTGCGGCAGGCGCTGGCGGGCGAACCGCTGACCGTCCACGGGGACGGGTTGCAGACAAGATCTCTCTGCTACGTGGACGACCTGATCCACGGGCTGCTGGCGGTGGCGCGCAGTGATCACCCGGCCCCATCGACCTCGGCAACCCGGCCGAGGTGACGGTGCTCGACGTCGCGCACAAGACGATCGAGGTCACCGGCAGCGAATCCGTCGTCCGCCACGTCGAACCGATGCAGGACGACCCTCGGCGCCGACGGCCGGACATCGGCCTGGCGCGGGAGTTCCTGGGCTGGCAGCCGACCGTTCCGCTCGACGAGGGCCTGCGCTCGTTTGCCCGGGAACTCGCAGGGTAGCCGCTCGTCATGCGAGTTCTCGGGATCAACGCGGTGTTCCACGACCCGGCGGCGGCGCTGGTGATCGATGGCGAGGTCGTCGCGGCGGCCGAGGAGGAACGGTTCTCCCGTCGCAAGCACGGCAAGAGGCCCGTGCCGTTCTCCACGTGGGAACTGCCGGAGCTGTCCGCACGCTGGTGCCTGGAGTACGCCGGTATCAGCCCCGGCGACCTCGACGCCGTCGCGTACTCCTACGACCCGAGCCTGGTCGACGCCGAGTACGCGCCGTGGGAAGAGCTGCGCACGACCTACGCACGGCGTGCGCCGGAGTTCCTGTCGACCGCGCTGCCCGGTCTCGACCCCGCGATCGTGCGGTTCGTGCCGCACCACGTCGCCCACGCCGCGTCGACCGGCCTCGCCGCGCCGTTCGGCGGCAACTGCGCCGTGCTGGTGGCCGACGGACGCGGTGAGTGCGGCTCGCACCTCGCCGGCCGGTACGTCGACCAGGAGCTGACGACGTTCGCCTCGCAACGGCTGCCGCACTCGCTCGGCCTGATGTACGAGGATCTGACCGAGCACCTGGGCTTCCTGCGGTCGAGCGACGAGTACAAGGTGATGGCGCTGGCCTCCCACGCGAAGCCGGTGCACCTGGACCTGATGCGCGAGCACGTGCTGGTGCGCGACGGCGGGTTCGAGATCCGGCCGCTGGACTGGAGCACGCTGGCGAAGCAGCGCACGAAGGACGGGGAACTGGGCCAGGAGCACGCCGAGCTCGCCGCGAGCGTGCAGGTGCGGCTCGAGGAGGTGCTGCTGGAGCTGGCGACGTGGCTGCACGAGCGCACCGGCGAGAAGCGGCTCACCATGGCCGGGGGTGTCGCGCTGAACTGCGTGGCGAACACCCGGATCTTCGCGGAGGGACCGTTCGACGAGGTCTGGGTCCAGCCGGCGGCGGGGGACGCGGGAACCGCGCTGGGAGCGGCGCTGGCCACGACCTCGGACACCGTCTCGGCCATGCCGGGAGCCGATCTCGGCCGCGGCTTCTCCGACGAGGAGATCGAGTCGGTGCTGCGCGTCGCCGCCGTGCCGTTCGAGAAGCCCGCCGACGTCGCGGTGGAGGTCGCACAGGCGCTGGCCGCGAACAAGATCGTCGCGTGGTTCCAGGGCCGCAGCGAGTACGGCCCGCGCGCCCTCGGCCGGCGCTCGTTGCTCGCGAATCCGTGCCACGCCGAGAACCTGACGCGGCTGAACGACGTGAAGGGGCGTGAGCAGTTCCGCCCGGTGGCGCCCATGGTGCTCGCCGACCGGGCCGCCGACGTGTTCACGCGCGGCCCGATCCCCAGCCCGTACATGCTCTTCGTGCACGACGTCCGTCCCGAGTGGAAGGACAAGATCCCCGCCGTGGTGCACGTGGACGGCACCGCGCGGGCCCAGACCGTCGAGGGCGACCCGTTGCTGGAACGCATGTTGCGCGAGTTCGAGGCCCGCAGCGGTGTCCCGGTCGTCGTGAACACGAGCCTCAACACCGCCGGACGCCCGATGGTCGACACGCCGCGCGACGCCCTGGAGTGCTTCGGCTCGTCCCCGGTCGACCTGCTCGCCATCGGCCCCTACGTGGTGCGCCGATGAAGTATTCGGTCGTGATCCCCACCGTGGGCCGTCCGAACCTGGACGTCCTGCTCGAGGCACTGGCCGAGGGCACAGGCCCGGACCCGTGCGAGATCCTCGTGGTGGACGACAGCGAGACGCGGCTCGGCCCCGCGGCGGCGCGCAACACCGGCTGGCGGGAGGCCCAGGGCGAGTGGGTGGCGTTCCTCGACGACGACGTCGTGCTCGCCCCGGACTGGAAGGCGCGGCTGTGCGCCGACCTCCAGAACCTGCCGCCGGACGTGGGCGCGAGCCAGGCGCGGATCGTCGTGCCGTTGCCGGAGGACCGCAAGCCGACCGACGCCGAACGCGGCACGGCCGGGCTCGCCACGGCGCACTGGATCACCGCGGACATGGCGTACCGGCGGGAAGCCCTGGCACGGGCGGGCGGGTTCGACGAACGGTTCCCGCGCGCCTACCGCGAGGACGCCGAGCTGGCGTTGCGCGTGCAGGACGCCGGGTACCGGATCGTGCGCGGCGACAGGGTCACGACGCACCCGGTGAAACCCGCGACGTTCCTGACCAGCGTGCGCGACCAGCGGGGGAACGCCGACGACGCCCTGATGCGCCGGCTGGAGGGGTCGCGGTGGCGGTCGCGCATCGGTGGGGCGCAAGGACGTCTGCAGTCACACGCGATCACCACGGCGGCCGGCTTGCTGGCCGTCCTTTGTGGAGTGATGGGTCGACGGCGCCTCGGGGGTGCTCTCGCCGCGGTGTGGGCGGGGCGCACCGCGTGGTTCGCGGTGGTGCGGATCGCGCCGGGACCGCGGACGTGGGACGAGATCGTGCGCATGACCGTGACGAGCGCCCTGATCCCGCCGGCCGCGTGCTGGCACCGGTTGCGTGGCGAGGTGCGTCACCGGCGGGTGCGGCCGTGAGGATCCTGGTGCTCAGGGCGCTCGGGCTGGGCGACCTGCTGACCGCGGTGCCCGCGTTGCGCGGGTTGCGGTCGGCGTTCCCCGAAGCGGAGATCACGCTCGCGGCACCGGAGTGGCTGACCGACGTGGTGGACCGGATCGACGCGGTGGACCGGTTGCTGCCGACCGGGGAGTTGGCGCCGATCGGTTTCGAGGAGCCGGACTTGGCGGTCAACCTGCACGGCAGGGGACCGCAGAGCGTGGAGAGGCTGCTGGCCACCCGGCCGCGCCGGTTGATCACCTACGCGGACGGCGCCGGGCACGACGAGCGCGTGTCGGCGCTCGAGTGGCCGGAGGACCGGCACGAGGTGCCGCGGTGGTGCGATCTGCTGCAACGGCACGGCATCTGCTGCGACCCCTGCGACTTCCGCCTGCGTCCGGCCGGGGAGAGGACCGGCCCGATCGTGATCCACCCCGGCGCGAGCACCGGCGCCCGCAGGTGGCCGGCGGAGAGGTACGCGGCCGTCGCGGAGGCCCTGGGACCGGACGTGGTGGTCACCGCCGGTCCCGGCGAGCTCGGCCTCGCCAGGAAGATCACGCCGAACCCGTTCAGCGGCAGCCTTTCCGAGCTCCTGGACCTGGTCGCGACCGCGCGTCTCGTCATCTGCGGTGACACCGGCGTAGCGCACGTCGCCACCGCGTACCGGACGCCGTCGGTCCTGCTGTTCGGCCCGGTGTCCCCGCGGCTGTGGGGGCCGCTGCGAGGTCCGCACCAGGTGCTGTGGCACGGCACCACCGGTGACACGTTCGCCGAAGAACCCGATCCCGGCCTGCTGGAGATCACGCCGGAAGAGGTCCTCGACGCGGTAGGAGGTGCCCTGTGCGGATCGGAGTCATCGGCGCGGGCTACGTCGGTTTGACCACGGCCGCGTGCTTCGCCCACCTCGGACACCACGTGACCTGCGCGGACGTCGACGAGTCTAAGATCGCCGCCTTGACGGCGGGCGAGGTGCCGCTGCACGAACCGGGACTGACCGAGCTCGTCGCCGAGGGACTCGGCAACGGCAGGCTGAGGTTCGTGACGGGCAGCGCTCTGTCCGATGTGGACTACACGTTCGTCTGCGTGCCGACACCGGCCGGTGCCGGCGGCGAGGCCGACCTGTCCGCCGTCGAGGACGTGCTTTCCCTGGCCACGACACCGGTGGTGCTGAAGTCGACGGTCCCGGTCGGCACCGCCGCCCGCTATCCCGGCGCCGTCTCGAACCCGGAGTTCCTGCGCGAGGGCCACGCCGTCGAGGACTTCCTGCGCCCGCAACGGATCGTGGTCGGCGCCCAGGACGAACGCCTGGCCCACGAGGTGGCCGAGCTGTACGCGGACACCCGCGCGCCGGTCGTCCTCACCGACAACACGAGCGCCGAGCTCGTGAAGTACGCCAGCAACTGCTTCCTGGCGTTGAAGCTCTCCTACGTCAACACGATCGCCGAGCTGTGCGAGAACCTCGGCGCCGACATCGACGGCGTCGCCGAGGGCATGCGGCTGGACGACAGGATCGGCGCGTCGTGCCTGGCCCCCGGACCGGGCTGGGGCGGATCGTGCCTGCCCAAGGACACCCTCGCGCTGCTCGCGACGGCACGCTCGGCGGACGTCGACTTCGCCACCCTGGAAGCCGCGATCAGCACCAACCACCGCCAGCCGCACCGCGTCGTGGACCGGCTCCGCGCCGAGGTCGGCGACCTCGCCGGCGCCCGGATCGGGTTGCTGGGCCTGACCTTCAAGGCGGGGACGAACGACCTGCGCGACTCGCCCGCGCTGGCGGTCGCCCGGATCCTGGCGGAGGACGGGGCGGACGTGCGCGCCTACGACCCGTGCGTCACGCAGGACAGGCCCGGCATCACCGTCATGGGCACCGCGGCGGAGGCGGCGGACGACGTGGACGCGTTGCTCGTGCTTACCGAGTGGCCGGAGTTCGCCGAGCTCGACTGGCCGGAGCTGGCCGGGCGCACCAGGACGCCGCTGATCTTCGACACCCGGAACGTCCTGCCTCGGGACAAGGTCACCGAGGCGGGGTTCCGGCTGGTCACGACCGGCCGCTGAGCACGAACGGCGGCTGGTCACGAACGGCCGCTGGGCACGACCGGCCGGTAGATCACGATCGGCCGACACTCACGACCGGATGGTGGGCACGCCGAGGTGCACCACCTTGGTCGTGGTCATCTCGTCGAGCAGCTCGGGGCCGTACCCGAAGCCGGTGCCGGACGCGCCGCGGGGCTGGGCGGCACCACCGGGTGCGCCCCCGAACACGGCGTTGACCTTCACCGTGCCGACCGGCAGCGCGCGCCACGCCCGTTGCGCGTGCTCCATGGAGCCGGTCAGGACGGTGGCGGCCAGGCCGTAGTCACCGGAGCACGCCTCGGTCAGGGCCTCGTCGAACGACGACACCAGCTGCACCGGCGCTACCGGGCCGAACGTCTCCTCGCACATCACCCTCATCGCGCTGGAGCACCCCGACAGCACCGTGGCCGGGTAGTACGCGCCGGGGCCGTCCGGGATCGCGCCGCCCACCAGTGCGGTGGCTCCTGCCGCGATGGCGCCGGCCACCTGGTCGTGCACGAACTCGCGGTGGCGGGTGTCGACCAGCGGCTGCTGGTTCTCGTTCCACGAGCGGGCCTGCTCGCACAACGCATCCAGGAACGGGGTGGCGACTGCCTTGTGCAGGTAGATCCGTTCGACCGAGGTGCAGATCTGACCGGCGTTGGCGAACGCCCCCAGCGCCGCCTGCGCCGCCGCCCACTCCGGGTCCACGTCGTCGTCGACGAGCAGCGGGTCGTTGCCGCCGTTCTCCAGCAACAGCTTCGCGGACGAGACCTGCGCGATCGCCCGGCCGGTCGCGGTGCTGCCGACGTGCGCGACCACGTCGACCTCGGGCGAGCGCACCAGCGCTTCACCGATCTGCCCGTCGCCGACGAGGGTCTGCAGCACGCCGGCGGGGAAGCAGCCGGCGATGACCGTCGCCAGCAGCAGACCGGTGTGCGGGCAGCGTTCACTCGGCTTGTGCACCACGACGTTGCCGGTGACGAGAGCCGCTCCCAGCAGCCCGCAGGCCACCGCTACCGGGTCGTTCCACGGCGTGAGCGCCACGACCACCCCGCGCGGCTCGGGCACCATGAAGTCGACCGCCGTGCCGAGCAACGACCGTCCACGGTGGACCGGACCGAGCTCGGCGTACTGCTCGAGCGTCGAGACGCCCGCCATCACGCCCTCGCGAGCCGACGCGAACGGCTTTCCCGTCTCGGTCTCCACGACCGTCGCCATGTCGTTCACCCGTGATCGCAAGGCGACCGCCGCCTCCCGCAGTGCGGCACCGCGCTCGGCGGCGGGCGTGGCCGCCCACGACGGGTGAGCGGAACGGGCTGTGGTCAGGGCAGCGGTCACCTCCGACGGGGTGGCGGTGGGGAGCCAGCCGACCAGCTGCGAGTCGCGCGGGCTGTGGACGTCGATGGCGTGCATGGCGGTCATGGCTGGCGGGTACCCGTCGGTGCTGGTCGAAACCCTGGAGGAGAGCCATGCCCGGACGTGAGGAGCTGCCCAGCACGGTGGCGCGCTCACCGGAGAAGGCGCAGCGGACGTGGATCAAGGCGCACGACTCCGCTGTCGAGACCTACGGGGAGGGCGAACGTGCGCACCGCACCGCCTTCTCCGCGCTGAAGCACGGTTTCGAGAAGGTCGGCGACCACTGGGAACCCAAGGAGGAGAAGGGTCCGTCGGACCCGCGGGCGGAACGTGGCACACCGGCACGGGGCGAGACGGCCGGCGGCGTCGACGCGAACGCGAGCAAGGAGCACCTCTACGACGTCGCGAAGCGCTTGGAGGTCGAGGGCCGCTCGCGGATGAGCAAGGACGAGCTCGTCGACGCCATCCAGAAGGCGAACGACCGCGAGACCGCGAGGGCGCGCTCGTGAAGGTCGTCATCACCGGCGCGACCGGCAACGTCGGCACCGCACTCCTGCGCAGGCTCGCCGGGGAACCCGACATCGAGGTGCACGGCATCTCCCGCAGACCACCGGGCGACGCGCCGCCGTACCGCGGCGTGACGTGGACGCCGATCGACATCGGCAAGCCCGGCGCGGAGGAACCGCTGGCCGTCGCGTTCGAGAACGCCGACGCCGTGGTCCACCTGGCCTGGCTCATCCAGCCCGCCCGCGACGAACGCCTGACCTACCGGGTCAACGTGGCCGGATCGGGGCGCGTCTTCGGCGCCGCGGCGGACGCGGGTGTGCCGCACCTCGTGCACATGTCCTCCATCGGCGCGTACTCGCCGGGCTCGAAGGACCGCCGCGTGGACGAGTCCTGGCCGACCAGGGGAGTGACGTCGTCGTTCTACAGCAGGCACAAGGCCGCTGTGGAGCACCTGCTCACCCAGTTCGAGTCGCGCCTGCTCATCTCACGGCCGCGGCCCGGCCTGATCCTGCAGTCCGACGCCGGGTCCGAGATCCACGACTACTTCCTCGGCAACCTGGTCCCGAAAGCCCTGTTCCGGCACAGGATTCCGGTCCTGCCCCTGCCGCGGGACCTGGTCCTGCAGTTCGTCCACGCCGACGACGTGGCCGACGCGCTGGTCCGGATCCTGCGGCGACGACCGCACGGCGGGGTCAACCTGGTGGCCGAACCCGTCGTCACTCCGCGTGCACTGGCAGGGGCGTTGGGAGGACGGCACGTGGCCGTTCCGGGGGCCCTGTTGCGCGCGGCGGCGAGCCTCAGCTGGCGGCTGCGGCTGCAGCCGACACCCCCGGGATGGGTCGACCTGGCCCTGAAATCGCCGCTGCTGGACGCGACGCGCGCCCGGACGGAGCTCGGCTGGGAGCCCCGTTACGACGCGGAGCAGGCACTTCAGGCGCTCGTGCGGGGAATTGGGCGAGGTGATCACGTGCCGGGCAGTCCGGCTCTGTAGAAGCGCTTCTCTGAGTAGCGTTTCAAGCCGTTTTTCTAGGCTAACTCTCCTCTATGGACGAGCTTTTCGACGCGGTGCTGTTC
The DNA here is from genome assembly GCF_035525475.1 of Lentzea sp. GTDB lineage: Bacteria > Actinomycetota > Actinomycetes > Mycobacteriales > Pseudonocardiaceae > Lentzea. The sequence continues at coordinate 96,116 of NZ_DATLEC010000265.1, forward strand.
GATCGCGACGGCACCCTGATCGAGGACGTGCCGTACAACGGCGATCCATCCCGTGTCACCCCGATGCCCGGCGCGCAGGAGGTGCTGCGCACCCTGCGAGCCCGCGGACTGCGCACGGGCGTGGTGAGCAACCAGTCGGGCATCGGACGCGGGTTCGTCACCGAGGCGCAGGTCGCGTCGGTGAACGCACGGGTCGAGGAGCTGCTCGGACCTTTCGGAACCTGGCAGATCTGCCCGCACCACCCCGATGACGCCTGCCCGTACCGCAAACCGGCGCCCGGCATGGTGCTCGCGGCGTGCGAGGCCCTGGACGTCAGTCCCGCGCGCACGATGTTCGTGGGCGACATCGGCGCGGACGTCGAAGCGGCGCAGGCGGCAGGCGCCGTGCCCGTCCTGGTGCCCACGCCGGTGACCAGGGCGGAAGAGGTGGAACGAGCGCCGCGCACCGCGCGGGACCTCCTGAGCCTGATCGAGATGATCCGGTGAGGACGCTGGTCGCACGGCTGGACAGCGACGGTGACGTGCTGCTGGCGGGACCGGCGGTGCGCGCGGCGGCGGCGTCCGGTGAGGTCGTCGTCCTGTGCGGGCCGAACGGCGTCCACGCGGCGGAACTGCTGCCGGGCGTGAGCCGGATCGTCGAGTGGGAATGCCCGTGGATCGTCCACCCCGCGCCGGACGTCCGTCCCGTCGACGTCGAGGCCGTCATCGCGCTGGTGCACGGCATCCGCGCCGACGTGGCGTTGATCCTGACCTCGTTCCACCAGAGCCCGTTGCCGCTGGCGCTGATGCTGCGGCTCGCGGGCGTGCCGAGGATCGTGGCGCGGTCGGTCGACTACCCGGGATCGCTGCTGGACGTGCGGTTGAAGGACGACCCGGACATCCAGGAGGCGTTGCGGGCGCTGGAGGTCGCGCGCGCCGCGGGGTTCGAGCTGCCGGAGGGGGACGACGGCCGCCTCGCCGTCGTCGAGCCTCCCGAGACAGAGCTGAGCCGTCCGTACGTGGTCGTGCACCCCGGTGCGTCGGCGCCCGCCCGCACCTGGTCGCCCGACCGGTGGGCGAAAGCCGTGGTCGCACTGACCGCGGCGGGGCACCGCGTCGTCGTGACCGGAGGTCCGGCCGAGGCCGGGCTGACCGAGCACGTCGCCGGTGCGTGCGGACTCGACCTGGCCGGGCGCACCAGTTTTCGCGAGCTGAGCGGGGTGCTGGCGAAAGCCGACGCGGTGGTCGTCGGCAACACCGGTCCCGCTCACCTCGCCGCCGCCGTCGGCACGCCCGTCGTCTCGCTGTTCGCGCCGGTCGTGCCGGCTGCGAGGTGGGCGCCGCACGGCCGGCACGTGGTGCTGGGAGACCAGAACGCGCCCTGTCGGGGAACCAGGGCGCGCGAATGTCCTGTGCCAGGCCATCCGTGCCTCGACCTGGTCGATCCGGCCGACGTCGTGGCGGCGGTCGCGGAGGTGACGACGTGAAGATCCTGTTGTGGCACGTGCACGGCTCGTGGACGCACTCGTTCGTCCAGGGCGGGCACGAGTACCTGGTACCCGGTCCGCCGCACGGCATCGGGCTCGCCGGCCGCCCCTGGAGGGCGACCGAGGTCCCTTCGTCCGATGTGGACGCCGACGTGGTCGTGGTGCAGCGGCTGGAAGAACTGTCCCAGGTCCCGCAGGGCGCGCCCGTGGTGTACCTGGAGCACAACACTCCCAGAGCCCCCGCCCAGCAGCACCCGCTGGCGGACTGGGACGGGATCCTGGTCCACGTCACGCACTTCAACGACCTGATGTGGGACTGCGGCAACACCAGGACGGTCGTGATCGAGCACGGCGTCGTCGACCCGGGACCGCTCTACACCGGCGAGCTCCCGCGTGCCGCCGCGGTGATCAACGACCCGGTGCGGCGCGGGCGGATCGTCGGCACGGACCTGCTGCCGCGGTTCGACCCGATCGACGTGTTCGGCATGAGGACCGAGGAGATCGGCGGCATGGGGGACCACGACCTCCCGTCGCTGCACCGGGAACTGGCCCGCCGCCGCGTGTACGTGCACACGCCGCGGTGGACCTCGCTAGGGCTTTCGTTGCTGGAGGCCATGCACATCGGCATGCCGGTGGTCGCGCTGGCGAGCACGGAGGCGATCAGAGCCGTGCCACCGGAGGCCGGCGCGATCTCGACCGACGTCGACGAGCTGGTCCGCGCGGCGCGGGAGCTGGTCGCCGACCCGGCGCTGGCCAGGGAGAGGGGACGACGGGCGCGCGAGTTCGCGTTGGCCCACTACGGACTCGACGCGTTCCTGCGCAACTGGGACGTGCTGCTCAAGGAGGTGGTCGGATGAGGATCGCGATGGTGTCGGAGCACGCCAGCCCTCTCGCGGCTTTGGGAGGTGCCGACGCGGGAGGGCAGAACGTGCACGTCGCCGCTCTGGCTGCGGCGATGGTGCGGCGAGGTCACGAGGTGGTGGTCTACACGCGGCGCGACGCCGAAGAGTTGCCACGACGGGTTCCCACCGAGGACGGCTACGAGGTCGTGCACGTCCCGGCGGGACCGGCCGTGCAGGTTCCCAAGGACGGGCTCCTGCCGCACATGGCCGAGTTCGCCCGCTTCCTGCGGCAGGACTGGTCACCGGACGTGGTGCACAGCCACTTCTGGATGTCCGGCCTGGCCTCGGTCGTCGCCGCGCGGGACTCCGGCATCCCGGTCGTGCACACCTACCACGCGCTGGGCACGGTGAAGCGCCGTCACCAGGGCGCGCGGGACACCAGCCCGCCCGAACGGATCTCCGTGGAACGCCTGGTGGGGCGCGAGGCCGCCGCCGTGGCCGCCACGTGCGAGGACGAGGTCCAGGAGCTGACCGGCATGGGCCTGTGGCGGTCGAAGATCTCGGTGGTGCCGTGCGGTGTGGACCCGAAGGTGTTCACCACGACCGGCCCGGTGGCGGAGCGCACGGCCCTCCGCCGGATCGTGTCGGTCGGAAGGCTGGTGCCGCGCAAGGGGTTCGACGACCTGATCGCCGCACTGCCGGGAGTGCCCGGCACCGAGCTGGTCATCGCGGGCGGCTCGCGCGACCTGACGAACGACCCGGAGGCGCAACGGCTCCTCTCCCGCGCCGAGACCCACGGTGTCGCGGACCGCGTGAGCCTGGTCGGGCAGGTGGACCGCGCGGACATGCCCGCCCTGCTGCGGTCGGCGGACGTCGTGGCGTGCGTGCCCTGGTACGAACCGTTCGGCATCGTGCCGTTGGAAGCCATGGCCTGCGGTGTGCCGGTGGTGGCATCAGCGGTCGGTGGCCTGAAGGACACCGTGGCGCACGGAGTCACGGGTGTGCTGACCCCGCCACGTGATCCGCGTGCGCTCGGACGTGCGCTGCGCAAGGTCCTCGCGGACCGGTCGCGCGGCATGGCCTACGGCATCGCCGGCCGTGACCGCGTCGAGGCGCGGTACACGTGGGACGAGGTGGCGACGCGCACGGAGATGGTCTACCAGAAGGTCTGCGCGAACGACGGTCTGGCGGTGGCACGGTGACGGTCGAAAGCCACCTCGACGGACTGACCGACACGTTGTCGGGCCTGCGCGCCCAAGCCTCACGCGTCAACCGGTGGGGAACGATGCTCGCGCGTCTGCTGCTGGACGGCGGCAAGCTGCTCGCGGCGGGCAACGGCGGATCCGCCGCCGAGGCCCAGCACCTGACCGCCGAGCTCGTCGGCCGCTACCGGCACGACCGCGCGCCGTTCTCCGCCCTGGCGCTGTGCTCCGAGACGTCCAGCGTCACCGCGATCGCGAACGACTACGGCTACGACCAGGTCTTCGCCCGCCAGGTGACGGCGCACGCCCGGCCGGGTGACGTGGTGGTCCTGCTGTCCACCAGCGGCTCCAGCCCGAACCTTCTGGAGGCCGCCCGTGCGGCCCGGCTCGCCGAAGCGACCGTGTGGGCGTTCACCGGACCGTTGCCGAACCCGTTGGCGGCGTTGGCCGACGACGTCCTCGCGCTGCCCGGTGAGCCGTGCAACGTGCAGGAGGGGCAGCTGGTGGCCGTGCACGCGTTGTGCGAGGCGTTCGAGGCGGCGCTGCCGGTGGCTCACCGGAGGGCGTCGTGAAGCTGGTGGCGAGCGGTTCGGCGGGAGCCGGGACGTGGTGGCGCGGTGGGGAAGCCGCGGCAGCCGTATGTCGGCGGAGTGATGCGGTGCTCGCGTCGAGCGCGGCCGGTTCGCGGCGGGCTTCGAGGAGGGCGTCGTGAAGCTGGTCGTGGTGGGTGACTCCCTGCTCGACGTCGACGTCGAGGGCACCGTCGACCGGCTGTGCCCGGACGCCCCGGCTCCCGTGCTCGACGTGGTCGCCGAGCACCCGCGTCCCGGTGGCGCGGCGCTCGCGGCGACGATGGCCGCGCGTGACGGTGTGGACGTGACGCTGGTCAGCGCGCTGTCCGGCGACGAGGCGGGGGAGCGGCTGCGGTCGCTGCTCGAGGTGCCCGGGATGTTCGGGCACGTGGACTCCGTTCCGGTGAAGACGCGGTTGCGCAGCGGCGGGACGTCGCTGGCGCGCGTGGACCGGGGTGGTTCCGGTTCACCGCAGGTGACCGACGACATGCTGGACGTGGTGCTGTCCGCGGACTTCGTGCTGGCGTCCGACTACGGGCGCGGGCTGTTGCGCGACGAACGGCTGCGGTCGGTGCTCACCCGCGTCCCGGTGGTCTGGGACCCGCACCCGCGCGGACCGGCGCCGGTGCCGGGGGTGCGGCTCGCGACCCCGAACCTGCCGGAGGCCAAGGCTTTCAGCGGCACCGGTGACGCGGACGAGGCCGCCGCCGTGCTGCTGGAACGGTGGCGTGCGCGGGCTGTCGTGGTGACGTTGGGCAGTGGCGGTGCGGTGCTGCACTGCGGAGGGACGCCTGTCGCCGTGCCCGCGCCGCCGGTGCCGGTGGCGGATCCGTGCGGGGCGGGGGACCGGTTCGCCGTGTCCGCGGCCGTCCACCTCGCTCTCGGTGCCGCCTACGACGAGGCGATCGCCGGCGCGGTGGCGTCCGCGGCCGACTTCCTGAACCGCGGCGGCATCTCGGGGATGCGCGCGCCGCTTCCGTCCACGGTGGACGACGTGCGCCGGCGCGGCGGGACCGTGGTGGCGACCGGCGGGTGCTTCGACGTCCTGCACCCCGGCCACGTCCGGATGCTGGCCGCGGCGCGTGCTCTGGGCGACTGCCTGGTGGTGTGCCTCAACTCCGACCAGTCGGTGCGGCGGCTGAAGGGCGAGGGACGGCCGGTCAACAGCCAGGAGGAGCGGATCGAGGTGCTGCGCGCGCTCGAGTCCGTGGACGACGTGATCGTGTTCGGAGAGGACACCCCGTCGAACGTCCTGGGCCGGTTGCGCCCGGACGTGTGGGTGAAGGGCGGCGACTACACCGCCGAACTGCTGCCGGAGACCGAGGTCGTGCGGCGCTGGGGCGGACGGACCGTCGTCGTGCCGTACCACCGGGGACATTCGACGACCGAGATCTTGTCGAGGAGGGCTTGATGCAGGGGAACGTGCTGGTGACCGGAGGCGCGGGCGGACTGGGGGCGGCCGTGGCCGACGCGGTGCGCGAGGCAGGGGCGACGCCCCTGGTGCTCGACAAGTCCGCGCCCGCCAAGGACGACTTCGAGCTGGTCGACCTGGCGGACGGCCGCGCGGCCGAAGCCGCGGTCCGCGCACTCGCCGAACGGCACGGCAAGTTCAGCGCCGTGGTGACCGCGGCCGGCATCGACCGGTGCGGCACGCTGGCGGAGGTGCCCGCGGAGGAGTGGGAGCAGGTCGTCAAGGTCAACCTGTTCGGTACGGCGGCGGTGATCCGCGCGGCCCTGCCGCACCTGGAGAACGGGCGTGTGGTGACCGTCGCGTCCACCCTCGGCCTGCGCGCTGTCAGCGACGCGACCGCCTACTGCGCCTCGAAGTTCGGTGTCGTCGGGTTCACGCGTGCCCTGGCCGCCGAGACCGCGGGACGTGTCGGGGTCACGCTCGTCGTTCCCGGCGGGATGCGAACGAGCTTCTTCGACGACAGGACCGAGCAGTACCGGCCCAAGGACCTGGAGAAGCTGAACCCGCCGGACCGGGTGGCTGCGGCGATCGTGTTCGCGCTCAGCCAGCCGGAGAACTGCGAGGTGCGGGAACTCGTGGTGGCCCACGCCGAGGAGCCCTCCTGGCCGTAGAGGGGTTCCGGTTGGGCCGTTCTGGGTAGTTGAGCGGGATGACCGGTGCCGAGGAAGAGCTCGAAGAGCTTGACGACGATTCGATGCACGACAGCGAGCTGCTGCCGACGCGAAGACCACACCCCGTGATCATCGCCGCCAGCCTCACCGCGCGCGGCGGGCTGCTCTGGTTGCCCGTCGCGGGCCTGCTGGCGCTGGCCGGCAGGAAGACCACCGCGAAACGCGCTCTCACCGCCGCGGTCGTCGCGATGCCGCTGGGCCACCTGATCAGTCTGGTGGTCCACCGGCGCAGACCGCAGGCCGCCGCGATGCCGGCGCGCGAGGCGCTGCCCGAGCACCCCGACTCGTCGTCGTTCCCGTCGAAGCACGCGGTGACGGCTGCCGCGTTCGGCACAGCCACCGCGCTGGTGGACCCCGGAGCGGCGGTGTTCGTGACGCCGCTGGCGTTGCTGGTCGCCTACAGCCGCCTCAGGACCCGTGTGCACTGGCCCACGGACGTGCTGGGCGGCCTGGCGATCGGCGCGCTGGTGGCGCTCGCTCAGGCGGGGATCGGACGTTCCGCCAGGGCCAGGGCGACGGCGTGGAGGTTGGCCGCCATCGTGCGGCCGGTCTTCTCCGACCACTCGTGACCCTCGCTGGTCTCCGAGTAGCTGGGACCAGGCCCCGGACCGCGGTTCCAGTACGTCCAGGCCTGGCCGGGGATCGTGTAGCCGATGTCGCCGAGGCCGCCGGCGATCTCGCTGATCACGTGGTGCGCGCCGTCCTCGTTGCCCGTCACCACGACGCCCGCGACCTTGTTGTAGGCCACCGGGCGGCCCTGGTCGTCGGTCTCGGAGATCATCGCGTCCATGCGCTCCAGCGCCCGCTGCGCGATCGAGGAGGGGCGGCCGACCCACGTCGGGGTCGCGAACACCAGGATCTCCGCGTCGAGCAGCAGCTGGTGGACGTTCGGCCACTCGTCGCCGCCGCCGAGGTCGGTCACGACACCGGGCGGGATCTCGTGGTCGGCCAGCCGGAACGAGGTGACCTCGACGTCCTTCTTGGTCAGCCCGTCGATCACGACCTGGGCCAGCAGGTCGGTGTTGGACGGGTCGGGGGATTTCTTGAGGGTGCAGTTGAGGACCACGGCACGCATCAGGGCTGCCTCCACTTCTCGTCGGCGAGCATTCCGCTCGCTTGCGGGCCCATCAGGGACATCCCGCCGTCCACGACGAGCGAGGCACCCGTGACGTACGAGGCGGCGGGCGTGGCGAGGAACGCCACCACCGCCGCGACCTCGTGCGCGGCACCAGGACGGCCGAGCGGCACACCGGGACGGGACTGGGTGTGCGGGTCCACGTCCTCCTGGCCCGTCATCGGCGTCGAGATCTCGCCGGGTGCCACGGAGTTGACGGTGACGCCGTGTTCGGACAGCTCGAGCGCGAGCACCTCGGTCAGCGCGCCGAGCCCGGCCTTGGCGGCGCAGTACGGCGCGGCGCCCACCCGCGGCAGGTGCTCGTGGACCGAGGTGATGTTGATGATCCGGCCGCCCCGACCGGCGGCGATCATGTGCTTGGCCGCGCGCTGGCAGCACAGGAACGCGCCGTCCAGGTCGACCGAGAGCACCTCGCGCCAGGTGTCGAACGGCATGTCCATGACCTTCTGGCTGCTGCCGGTGCCCGCGCAGTTCACGAGGACGTCGATGCCGCCCAGTTCGCCGGCGAGCTCGTCCACGGCGGCGGCCGCGGTGGGCAGGTCGGTGAGGTCCAGCTGGCGCACGGCGCACCGGGCACCGGCCTGGCGCACCTCGTCGGCTGTTCTCGCGGCTCCGTCGGCGTCCTGGTGGTAGGTGATGCCGACGTCGACACCGCCGCCCGCCAGCGCGACGGCGATCGCCTTGCCGATACCGGAGTCGGCCCCGGTTACGACGGCGTTCAGGGGAGCGTTCATGAGACGCGTGTACCCATCGGCGTCGCTTGCAAGCGGAGCGCGAAGTGGTTCAGCGTGGCGGGCAGCGGGGCGTCGAGCGTGGGGAACGAGAGGTGCTCGCTCAACGCGTCCAGCATCGCGCTGCCGGTCACCAGCACCAGGTCACGGCCGGGGCACACGCCGGGACCACCGCTGAACGGCACGATCGCCGGATCGAGCGGCCTGTCCCAGATCTCGGGGGCGTAGCGGTCGGCGTACGGCAGCCGGTCCGGGTCGCGGTGGAAGAACGGCGTGAAGACCACGAACAGGGTGTCCTCCGGCAGCCACGTGCCGTGCCAGCGGGTGGCGATCGTGCTCTCGCGCAGGATCATCGGCGTCGTGGGCCACAACCGCGCCGATTCGAGGATGCCGTGCGTGCCGCGGGCGCCGATGGCCAGCGCGTGCATCGTGACGATTCCGGCGGCGTCGAAGGCGAACAGCCAGTGGGGGATCTGACCGGACAGGTCACCCGGTTGTGCCGCGAGGCTGCCCTTCTCCGCCCGCGCGAGGTGCTCGTCGAGCCTGCGCTGGAACCGTTCACGCAGGTCGCGCTGCTTCGGGTGCAGGAAGGCCCAGTTCGCGTTTCCGCGCAACGCCCTCAGGTCGTCGGTCAGCTGGTCGTCGCCGCGGGCGCCGTCACCGAGGACGATCCTGCGCACGATCCGCCACCACGCCTGGGCGAAGGAGTCCCAGGTCAGCTCACCCGTGCTCATCACGTGCCTGGTGAGCAGATCGGCCTCGTCCCGCACGATCGCCTCGACGGGCACGCTCTCCGGCCGCAGCGCGCGTTCGTTGACCTCGCGCAGCCGTTCGCGCTCCGCACCCTCGGAGATGAGCAGGCCGTGCGGCTGGAAGTGGCTGAGCGCGGCCTTCTTCTCCTTGGTGGCCAGCGCGAACGGTTCCGGCGACCCGTCGAGCAACCGGCCGACGTCCGTCGGGTCGACGAGGACGGCGACGCTGCGCCCGGTGATCCGCAGCCGGACGGGTTCCGGCCCGTAGCGGTCGCGCAGCGTGCGCATCGTGTCGACGGCCTTCGCGTCGGACTGGAGTTTCCCGGCGAGGGACATCACGCCCGGCCTGCGGACGATGACGCCCTTGGCCAGGGTCGGCAGCAGCACGGTCGAGAGCACGCGGGCGGTGTCGAGCCGAGATGAGATCGCCATGGGAATGACTACCCGATGACCCGTGTGTGAACCACCCTGACCGGGGGTATTCGCGGGACAGCTCGAACCAGGAGGAGGTCGTGGTGCCCGCGGGATCGAACGCCGAACGTGAACGCCAGTACGAGCACGTCAAGGACTCCGCCCAGGACCGCGGCGCATCGCCGAAGCGGGCGAAGGAGATCGCCGCGCGGACGGTGAACAAGAACCGCGCCCAGGCCGGTGAGGCCGAGACGGCGAGCGCGCTGGGACGCTGACGTGCCGGACGACATGTCCGAAGTGGACAGGACATCGGCGCCGACGATCCTCCCGATGGAGCACGACACGCTGCAGATGATCCGCACGGCGACGATCACCGGCGCGACCGGCCGATCGGGCCTGGGGACCAACCGCATCAGACACGTCCACGCCGACCTCGAACCGTCCGCCGGATGCACGACGACACGCTGGGCGTGCCCGGCCTGGTGAACCTCGTCGACGGACTCGTCGCCGGTGTCGTCGCCGGAGCGGTTTCGCACCCCTCACCACGCGCTACTCGCGGAACAACCCGAACTGAAGGAGAACCACCACCATGCAGTACGACGTCGTCGACCTCATCATGCAGGACCACCGCGAGGTGGAGCGCCTGTTCGGCGAGCTGAAGAACCACCCGGAGAAGCGACCGCTGGTCACGCCGGTGCTCTGCGGCCTGCTCGTCGCCCACAGCCGGGCCGAGGAGTCCGAGGTCTACCCGGCCGCCAAGGACGCGGGCGGCGACGACGAGGTCGAGCACAGCCAGGAGGAGCACGCCGAGGCCGAGCAGTTGCTCGTCAAGCTCCTCGACTGCGAGTTCGACTCGCCGCAGTACGAGAAGGCGTTGCAGGACGTCGTCGACGCCATCACGCACCACGTCGAGGAGGAGGAGAAGACCGTCCTCCCCGGCATGCGCCAGCGGCTGAGCGCCGAGCGCCGCTACGAGCTGGGCGAGTCGTTCGCGCGCAGCCGCGCGGAGCACCTCGGTGAGATGCCCGGCCAGGCCACCCGCGAGGAACTGCTGACGCAGGCCAAGAACCTCGGGCTGTCCGGAGCGGCGAGCATGAGCAAGGAGCAGCTGAAGCGCGAGCTGGAGAAGGCCGCGTCTTCCTGATCCGGGACGAAGTGGGTGCGCCGCCGGAGTTCTCCGGCGGCGCACTCGTGTTCGTGGTCGATCTGAGTGGTCAGCTCAGGATCAGCACGCTCAGTCCGATGAGCACCGCACTCGCGATCACCGCGACGAGGGCCGCGGCGAGCTGGCGGCGAATCCACTGGGCGTGAGGGCCTGCGCTCAGCACGCGGGCGAGGTCGGGGTCGGTGGCGCGGAAGTACTGCTCGATGTCGATGAGCTGCTGCTGTTCCTGCTGACTGAGCATGGCGTGCTCCCCAGGTCGGTCGGCCGTTGCACGCCTACCCCGCGCGACAGCGTTTCAAACCACAGGGGTGTGGTGTGTCGCCGGGTCCGTCACGGCGAGCCGGACGTTGCCGGACACCGAGGACGTCAGGGCCCGCCGCACGCCGCGCACATCGACGCGGAAGTCGTCGTGGACGCGGCGCGCGAGCTCCTCAAGTCGCTTCAGAGAGGTTCAGGCGAGGGAGGGACGGGATCGGGGTCCGGGCCGGGAGGCCGCAACGGGTCCGGGGCCGGTCCCGGCGGGCTCATCGGGTCGGTGTCCGGGCCGGGCGGACGCGGCTGGTCCGGCCCCGGCGTGGTCGGACCGGGTCCTGGGGGCGGTATCGGCTGGCTCATGACCGCCGGGTACCCCGCCGGCACGCTCGCCGCACCGCATTCTCGTCCACGTCGAATACAGCGGTTTCCGCCAACGGGCCGAGCGTCCTGCCCGACAATCCGTCGGGATCCTGTTTGGGACCGGCAGAACGGGCGGGGAACATGGCGCTGTCCAGGATGACGTCACACGGGTGGTTCCTCGGCTCGGAGCAGACGCGCGGGCTGCAGTTCAGCGGCGCGCTGGAGCTCGTCCGGTTGCTGGACCGCCTGGCCACCCGTCCTCGCTGGCCCGCTCGCGACGTGCCGTTGCCGATCGTCGTGCTGCGCCGCCCGCCGGGCGTGGAAAGCCCGCTCGAGGCGCTGGCGAACCGGCCTGCGACCGCGCGAGGTCGACGGGTCGCGTTCGCCCACGTCCAGTGCGACGAGTCGCAGCGGCGGTTGCTCGACGACGTGGTCGGCCAGCTCGCGGGGGACGTGCGGGGCGCGGCACGGCTGCGGTTCCCGCACTACGCGCTCGTCGGGTGGTTGCTCGACCTGACGCTGCCCGCCGGTGTCGAGGCCGACGAGGAGGAGCGCGAGATCGCGCGGGAGTTCCGGCAGCACCTGCGCCGGCGCGTGCGGATGACCACCGACGGCGCGCAGGACCTCGCGCACGACTTCCCGTGGTGGATCCGGCTGGTCATCGGGCTCATGCCGCGGATCGGCCTCGCGCTGATGGCGTTGCTGTGGCGTCCGGCGACGTGGGTGGGCGAGCAGCCGCTGGGCGGACGGTCGCGGCACGGGCTCTACCGGCTCGCTCGCGCCGTCGTGAAGGAACGCCTCGCCGAGCGGCACGAGGACGAGGTCGGCGACCTGCTCGTGCGGGCGCTGCTGGAGGACCTGCGTCGTTCGCACCGGCGCTGGACGCTGTGGGGGACGGGCCGTCGGCGGACCGGAAACCCGTGGCTGTTGCTGGAAGACGGGTCGTGGCTGCTCGACGCGATCGGCCGGGCGCGCAGCGGGGTCCGGAGTGGACAGTCGTGGCGCGCGAACCCGTTGAGCCGCCCGGATCCGTTGCTCGTGATCGCCGCGCAGGAGTCGGACGAGGTGCCGAGCACGCACGTCGCGGACGCGCTGGCCGGGTACCACGACTGGCTCCGGCAGCTGTCGCGGTCCGAGAACTGGGTGCTCGCACTGGACACCGACGCGTCCGAGTCCGCTCGTGGCGTGATCGGCGGCCTCTCCGAGCTGCCGCCGTTGCGCCTGCGCCGTGCTCTCGCCGCGCCGCTCGTGCTGACGCTGGCCGCTGCTTCCCTTGTGGCCGTGCCGTTCCTGAACCACGCCAGGTGCGACGAGTGGTGGTCGGTGTCGGTGCGTTCGCCGCTGGAACGCGTCGGTGCGGAGTGCATCGGTGTGTCGGCGGATCCGGTGCGCCACTTCGTGCCCGACTCGGTGCCGTCGGACATCCGTCCGGCGCTGGAGGACGTCTACGGCCGGATCGTGGAGGAGAACCGCAAGGCCGCGGCGCGCCCGGACGCGATCACGATCGTGTTCCTGAGCGTGCTGACCCCCAGCACCGCCAACAGCTTCTACGCGTTGGTCGAGGAGCTGCGCGGGGTGTGGGTGGCGCAGAAGACGTCCGACGTGCCCATCAGGATGCTGCTGGCCAACGGCGGCGAGGGACCGGGTGGACGCGGGCTGGCGTCCGGTGACATCGCCGCCGAGAAGATCATCGAACTGGCCGCGCGCGACCGGAGCGTGGTCGCGGTGACCGGCCTGTCGATCAGCACCGACACGGCCAAGTCGGTGGTGAAACGGCTGGGCAGCAACGCTTTGCCGGTGATCGGCACGCTGACGTCCGCCGACGACATGGCGGGCGTCAACGAGTACTACTACCAGGTGGGCCCCAACAACCTGCGCGAGGCGCGGGTGGCCGCCTACTACGCGCAGAGCAGGCTCGGCGTGTCCGACGTGGCGATCTTCCACTCCGGGGACCCGTCCGACCGCTACAGCCAGAACCTGGCCGAGGACGCGCGCCTCTCGTTCACCGAGCGCGGGATCACGGTCAGCCAGTACAAGTCGTACCGTGTCGCGAGCGACGACGAGGGCCTGGCGCCAGCCTCGCTGGGCCAGGGTGCGTGCCCTACTTCGTCAAGGCCGGGATACGCGGTGTTCTACGCGGGCCGCGCGCAGTACCTGGCGGAGTTCCTGCGCGGCATGAACAGCAGGTGCCAGGGCAACACACCGCCGGTGCTCGCGAGCGACTCGTCGACGCGGTTCATCCTCGAGGGCACGATGGCGCAGTTCCCCAACGTGCGCCTGGACTACCTGTCGTTCGCGAGCCCCGCCGCGTGGACCGACTGCGCGAAGGTGCCGTTCTACAAGGTGTACCTCGACGTGTTCCGCAAGACCTGCCAGACGCTGGGCGACGGCCGCTCGGCCGCCGCCTACGACGCGATGCAGGTGCTGGCCGAGGGAGTGCGGCAGGTGCGCCGCACCGACCCCGGCGCGCGGGTGCGGGAGGGGCTGCTCGCCGGCATCGGCAGCATCCGGCCGGACAACGCGATCCAGGGCGCCACCGGGACGATCGGGTTCAGCGCGAGCACCCGGCTGCCGTCGAACAAGGCCGTGCTGGTGCTGCAGGGGAACACCGACACGACCTCGACGCCGCGGCTGTTGTGCGGGGAGCTGCCGTTCCGCGCCGACCTGGTGGCCGGGCTGGACGTGGACGGCGGGTGTCCGCGGGACCCGCGGTAGGCCGACGCCGGCCTGGGGTCGGCGGGTGGCGTGGCGTCGGAGGCGGCCTCGGCCGACAGGGTCAGCGTTCCGTGCCCAGCACCGGCTTCACGTCGATGATCGGCGTCCCGTCGAGGGCCTCGAGGTGCGCGACCCGCACCTTCAGCCCGTCCACGCCGAGGATCGTGACGCGGTGCAGCCCGACGGGGTTCGGCCGGTCCGGTGAGCGGGTCGAGAACACCCCTGTCTCCGCCTTGTCCTGGTCGCCGCGCGGGTGCACGGCCAGCACGGAGCGGTCCGCGCGGTCGAGCCAGGTGAGCACGAGGACGTCGTTGCCCGCGGCCAGTTCGCGCATCGCCCGCGCGTACTCGGGGGCGAAGACGAGCCAGGCGTCCGGCGCGCCCTCGTCGCCCTGCTCGGGGGCGGAGGCGCGGTCCAGCAAAGAAGATTCGACGTGCCCGATGGGCTGCAGTTTCATCAAGTCCCGCAGAAGGTCCGGTAGGTGGCGCTGAAGTCCTGCGGCGCAGGAGCCGAGAAGTGTTCCAGACCCGGACGCACGCCGTACGGCCGGGTAACCGCTTCCAGCAGGAGGTGCAGCGGGCCGAGGTCGCCGTCGGCTCCGGCTGCCAGAGCCTCTTCGACCAGATGGTTGCGGGGGATGTAGACCGGGTTGACGCGGTCCATCGCGTCGGCGTCCGGGTCTTGCTCCCGCCAGCGTGCGATCCAGGCGTCGATGCCGGCGAGGTCGAGGAACAGCGAGCGGGCGGGTTCGGCGTCGCCGCGGGCCGCGGCGGAGAGGAGGTGGAAGAACGACGTGAAGTCGACGTGGTTCTCCTGCATGAGCGCGAGCAGGTCCTTGAGCAGCGGCTTCACGTCGCCGGAGATGCCCAGCTTGACGCCCATGCCGCCGATCCAGGCCCGTTCGAACCGCTCGGGGAACGTGCCGAGCGTCTCCGTGGCCTGCGCGACCGCCTTGTCCTCGTCCTCGTCGAACAACGGCAGCAGGGCCTCGGCGAGGCGGGCGAGGTTCCACTCGGCGACGATCGGCTGGTTGCCGTAGGCGTACCGGCCGCGGTGGTCGATGGAGCTGTACTTCGTCGTCGGGTCGTAGGCCTCCATGAACGCGCACGGGCCGTAGTCGATCGTCTCGCCGGAGATCGTCATGTTGTCCGTGTTCATCACGCCGTGGATGAACCCGACGAGCATCCACCGCGCGACCAGGGACGCCTGGGCCGCCACCACGTGCTCGAACAGCTCCAGGTAGGTGCTGCCGGGGTGGTGGCGGGCGATGGCGTGGTCGGCGAGGCGGCGCAGCAGGTCGAGATCGCCGGTGTTGCGGGCGTACTGGAAGCTGCCGACTCGCAGGTGCGACGCGGCGACGCGCGCCAGCACCGCTCCGGCCAGCGGCTCGTCGCGCTGGACGACGGCGCCGGTGGCCACGACGGACAGCGCCCGGGTCGTCGGGACGCCGAGGGCGTGCATGGCCTCGCTGACGACGTACTCGCGCAGCATCGGGCCGATCGCCGCCAGGCCGTCGCCGCCGCGGGCGAACGGGGTGCGGCCCGACCCCTTGAGGTGCAGGTCGCGCAGCCGGCCCCCGGCGTCGGTCAGCTCGCCCAGCAGCAGGGCGCGGCCGTCGCCGAGCCTGGGGGAGTAGCCGCCGAACTGGTGGCCCGCGTAGGCCTGCGCCACGCCGGGTGCGGCGTTGCCCACGAGGAGGGGCAGCCCGTCGGCTTTCAGCCAGGCCGGGTCGAGGCCGAGCTCGTGCGCGAGCGGCTCGTTGAGGACGAGGAGTTCCGGTTCCGCGACCGGGACGGCCTCCCACGGGACCGCCATCTCCGGGACGGCGGTGGCGAAGTCGCTGCTCAGGCTGATGCTCACGCCTTCCACGGTACCGCGCGACGCCTCGGCGCGATGTGATCGCGCTCTCAGATCGAACTCGGGTGAACCGTTTCGAGAGGGCGTACGTGACAGGGGTGAACAGGTTGACGAAAGTCCAATCAGGAGTGAGAAACCCCATGCGTCGCAAGCAAGTCGGGATCGTTGCTGCCCTTTTCGCGGTCGGTGTCGTCGCATTGACGGCCTGCGGCCAGGGTGCCGCGCAGTCCGGTTCGGCCTCACCGGTTTCGGGTCCGGCCCAGGAAAAGCAGGCGCAGGCTCCCACTGGCGAGTCCGAAGTGGACTTCCTGCGCGGATCGGCCAGCTCCAACAAGGCCGACAAGAACAGTGGTGACCGCGCACCGGCGACCGCGCCGGTCGAGGTGAAGCAGAAGTGGGTTGAGCTCCGCGTCGCGAACGCCGGTGGCCTGGAACCCGCCGTGGTGAACGGAAACGGTCGCAGCGTCTACTGGTTCAGCGACGACCCGGTGAACGGCGGTGTGTCCAACTGCAACGGTGACTGCGCCAAGACGTGGCCCGCCATCACGGTCACCAAGGGCACCAAGCTGTTCTTCCCCGGCATCAAGCGCGAGAACATCGGCTTCGTCAAGCGCCAGGACGGCCAGACCCAGGTGACCATCGGCGGCCGCCCGATCTACCTCTTCTCCAAGGACGAGAAGGCGGGCGACATCAAGGGCCAGAACGTCGGCAACAAGTGGTTCGTGATCAACCCCGAGGGCAAGCGCGCCGTCGCGCCCGCCGAGGCGCCGGCTCCCCGGCCCGCCCCGCCCGCGACCGGTGCGAAGCCCGCGACCTCCGTGACCTTCTTCAGCGGCAAGAACTTCGACGACTTCAGCGGTGACAACTTCGCCACCAGTGTCAGGCCCTCCGCCCAGTGCGCCGACCTGCGCGGCGGATTCCAGTCGCTGTCCCCGGACGGCGCCGTGAAGATCTGGTCCGAGCCGGGCTGCAAGGGCAAGTCCGCGATCGTCGACGAGGACGTCCGCGACACGGCCGTGCTCGGGTTCCCGGAAGGCGTGCGCTCCTACATCAACGCCTGACCTGATCGGGTGAAAGCCAAGGCCGCCAGAGCACCTGGGCTCTGGCGGCCTTCGCGTCTCGCTAGGCTGCCGGGCATGCGCTACTCCGCCATCGCGCTGGCTTTGCTGCTGGCCGGATGCGGCACGTCGACGACATCGCTGCCCACCATCACCCCGGCCGCACCCTCGCCGTCGGCCGCGGGTCTGCCGGATCTGCAACCCAGGCTCGACGCCATCGGTGTGCTGCTCACCGACTGCATGGCCCGTCTGCGCGGTGAACCCGTCGCCCCGGCCGACAACTGCGTCCACGTGCTGCCGGACGTGACGGGCGTGATCGACGAGGCCGAGAAGCAGTCCTCGAAGCTCGCGCCCGCCGGTCAGGCCGCCATCGCCGACGTCCGCCGCCAACTGGCCGAGATCACGCCGTGCGAGCCGTGGTTCGCGGCGGGTGGGGTGAGCAGCGATGGGCAGCTCGACGCCCGGTGCGGGAAGGCGTGGAAGGGGCTCTTCCAGAGCTACAACGCGGTCCGCAACGCCGCTTAGGGCGCGAACCGGGTCGTCAGCTCGGCCGAGATCTCGTAGTGCCGCACCAGGAACGAGCGTTCGTCCAGCTTCTTGCGCCGCAGCCAGCCCGTCACCTCGGCGTTGCACTTGCTGGCGTTGCACGACCCGCACGCGGGCACGACGTTGCCGAGCGTGTACCTGCCGCCGCGGGAGAGGGCCTGCACGCAGTCCTTCTGCAGCGAACCGGCGGCCGCACCGCAGTAGGCGCAACCGCCCCACGACGTCTTGAGCGCCTCCCACTGCGCGTCGGTGAGGTCGTGGGCGACGCCGGCCATGCGCTTCTTGCGCTTGCGCGCGGCGCGAACCTGTTTACTACCGCCGGTCGGCACGGGTGGTGAGACTACGCGTCGCGATGGTCAGCAGGTCGGAGGCGGGGCCCCGGGGTGTCCGGCCGGCGGGCCACACCGCGCGCAACGCCCGGTGCAGGTCCAGGTCGCTCACCTCGACCCGCACGAGCGCTCGGGTCGCGAGGTCGGCGGCCACCGCGTGCACGCTGAGCACGGCCGGGCCGATGCCCCCGGTCGCGGCCGCCCTGATGGCCGTCGTCGAGGACATCTCCAGCAACGGGCCGGCGGACTCCGCCACCCCCGCGATGCGGAGCGCGTGCTCCCAGGCCTGTCGGGTGCCCGAGCCGGGCTCCCTGCTGACCAGTGGGGTGGCGGCGGCCTGGGCGGCGGTGACGCGGCGCCGTCGTGCCCAGGGGTGGCCGGGCGCGACCACGAGCACCAGCTCGTCGTGCGCCACGACCCGACCGGTCAGGCCCACCGGCACGTCGGTGTTCTCGATGAACCCCAGGTCGGCCTTCCCGGCGAGGACCTGCTCGGCGACGTGCACGGAGTTGCCCGCCGTCAGCACGGTCGCGGTGTCCGGGCTGACCGAGCGCATCGCGATGAGCCACGTCGGCAGCAGGTACTCGGCGACGGTGAGGCTCGCGGCGATCGTGAGCTGGCCCTGCCGGTCGGCGCGCAGGCTGGTGATGCCCGCGTCGAGGTCGGCGGCCCGCGCGAGCACCGGGGCCGCCCACCCGGCCACCAGCTGACCCGCCGTGGTGAGGCGGGCGCCGCGCGGGGTGCGGTCGAGCAACGCCACGCCGACGCGGGCTTCGAGGGTGCGCAGCCGTTCGCTGGCGCTGGGCTGGGACATGCCGTGGGCCTTCGCCGCGCGGCCGATGCTGCCCAGCTCCGCCACGCTCAGCAGCAGGTCGAAGCTGGTCAGGTCGGTGACCCTGGACGGCAGAGGCATAGGGGCAGCCTATGCGTTCATCGGTGATCGACGCCTACCGGACCACGCGGGGAGCGAGGATTGTCATGTCGTGACCGCTCTCGCACCTCACCCACACCGTGCCCCCGAGGTGCGACGAGCGGCGCCTTTCGGCCCGAACCTCTTCGCGTCCGTGATGGGCACCGGGATCGTCGCCACCGCCGGGGCCTCGATGCCCGGCCTGCACGCGGTCGCGACAGTCGTCTGGGTGTTCGCCGCCGCGCTGCTGGTCGTCCTCGTGGTCGCGGCGCTCCGGAGCTGGACGTGGGCGACGGTGCGCGCTCAGGTCGCGGACCCCGTGATGGCCCAGTTCTGGGGCGCGCCACCGATGGCGTTGATGACGGTCGGCACCGGGACGTTGCTGCTCGGCTCCGACTGGATCGGCCCGCACGCCGCGCTCGCCGTCGACTGGACACTGTGGACGCTCGGCACGCTGCTCGGCCTGGCGACGTCGGTTCTGGTGCCGCTGCGGATGATCGGCAGCGGTGAACGCGCGTTCGGCGGCTGGCTGATGCCCGTGGTGCCGCCGATGGTCTCCGCCGCGTCCGGGGCGTTGCTCGCCCAGCACCTGGACGGATCGGCGCGGCAGGCGATGGTGCTGGGGTGCTACGCGTTGTTCGGCGTCAGCCTCTTCGCGACGCTGGTGATCGTCCCGCAGATCTGGCAGCGGCTCGTGCGGCACGGCCCTGGGGCCGCGTCCACCGTGCCGACGCTGTGGATCGTGCTCGGGCCGCTGGGGCAGTCGATCACCGCCGCCTGCCTGCTCGCCGGCGTGCCCGTGCTGCCGGGGCAGGCCGCGTTCGGAGTCCTCTACGGCACCGCCACCTGGGGATTCGCCCTGCTGTGGGCGGTGCTCGCGGCGGCCGTGACCGTGCGGACCGCCCGGCGCGGGCTGCCGTTCGCGCTGACGTGGTGGAGCTTCGTCTTCCCGCTCGGCACGCTGGTGACCGGCACGAGCGCGCTCGCCGCGCGGGTTCCGTCGTCGATGTTCACCGGCGTCGCGGCCGGGCTGTACGGCGGCCTGGTGCTCGCCTGGGTCACCGTGGGCGTGCGCACTCTGTTCTACGCAAGCCGGCGATCTACGTAACGTCTGCCGACGCGAAGGGCGCCCGTCCGTCGCGAAGGTGGTGGCGTGACGACACGAACCGCACGGACGCGCACGGTCAGGGCGGTTGGACCAGAGCGCTTCCGCGACCCTCCCGCGCCTCGGCCACCAGGCCGTCGAGGCACTGGATCTCGCTTCGCGGCCGAGGAGACGCGGAAGCGTCGTCACGGGGCGAACAGTACCCGGACCGGCGTTTCCGCCCACCGGGCCGCGGGTAGGCAGACCGCATGGCCGACACTGCGGGCAAGGCCCGAGCCGAACGGACCGAGGTGACGCTCCGGTCCAAGACGATGGTGCTCGACTTCGAGGGCGAATGCCGTGTCGAACGGGAGGGCGACTCCGTGCACGTGACGGGGTTGCGGCTGGTCGCGGACCTGCCGGACGCCGGAGGGCAGGAGGACGGCGGCACCGTCGTGCTGGAGCAGGCGGGCGATTCCCGACCGGCGGGGAAGGACCTGACCGTGCCGCTCGGCGCGTCGGTCGCGCAGCCCGGCGCCGAGGTCCGGCTGACCGCGCCAGGGGACGTGCGGTGGACCGCGGAACCCGGCGGCGACCTCGTGGCGGCCGACGACGAGATCGGCTTCGTCCTGGCCGAGGCGCCCGAGTCGACCGTCCTGACCGTCCGCGGCCTGCGCGTCAGGCCGTCCTGACCAGGTTTGACCACACCCCGCAGGGGTATCCGACCGGCGCACCAACAGTGTGTTCGGCCGACGGAGGCACAGCAGGCATGGAACTCGGAATGCCCGGTGATCTCGACATCGACTTCGACATCGACTTCGACGACTCGGTGGACCGCCGCACGCGGCAGTACGTCCGCGAGGTCGTCGCGGGTCTCGGACTGCTCGGCGACAGCTCGTTCGTCGAGACCCAGCCGCGCGCGGCGGCGTACGTGGCGCTGGACGGGCGGCTGCCCGAGTTCCCCGACCACGACGTGGCACTGCTGTGGAACGAGCTGACCGGCTGGTCGGTGGCGGTCGAGGACCGTCTCGGCGACCTGGTGGAGCTGGTCCGGCAGGGCGGAAACCCGCGGCCCGCCCCGGCGGCGGTGGTCAGCTGGGCCGACGGGCTGCTGCGCCCGGACGTCACCGTGGACAACCGCGACTTCGCCGCGTTCGTGCCGTCGCCGCGGGGCGCCATCCTCTCCTGACCGGGAACCAGCGCGTTCACCCGCTCCGAGCCGGGGCCGCCAGCGCGATCAGGGGCGAGACCACGATGGTCTGGCCGTCGAGCAGGATCGCGGGGACCTGGTAGATCGCGGATTTCCCGGCGCCGGTCGGCATGACGACGAGCACGTCGCGGCCGTCGAGGAGGTGCCGCTGCGCGACGAGCTGCTCGTCGCGCAGCTCGGTCCAGCCGAAGACCTCCCCGGCCGTTCTGGCGAGGTCGTTCATCCGGTGCGGCGCAGGTCGTAGCGGCGCGCGGCCCAGTCGGCCAGGCGCGGTCGCATGGCCAGGAAGACGTCGGGGTCGAGGCCCATGCCGGTGTGGGTGCTGTGCACCTCCACGCACTCGGCAGACGGGTCGAGGCACAGCTCCCACGGCACGATGCCGTCCGACTTCGAGTACACCGACAGCGCCTCGACGCCGTCGGGCAGCGGTGCGGTGATCGACCTGATGTTGTCCTCGTAGCAGGTGCCGTCGAGGCAGTCCGGGTCCATGAGGCCGGGGAAGCCGATCGACGACAGCCGGGCCAGCGCCTTGGCCGCGAGCATCACGTGGGGGTGGGCGCCCGCCGGGTCGAGCACGGGGCTGCCGAGCATCACCACGCCGGACACCAGGTCCGGGCGGCGTGCGGCGGCGAGGCGGGCGAGTCCGCCGCCCCGGCTCTGGCCCAGCAGCACGACCGGGCCGCCGGTGGCCTCGGCGTGTTCCTCGACCCGTCGTTCGATGCGGTCGACCAGCTCCGTGGTGCAGCCCACGGTGAACCCGACGCCCGCGCCGGCGGGCACGTAACCCCTGTCGCGCAACCACGTGGTGGCGAAAGTCAGGCTGAAGTCGCCGGCCCCGAAGCCGGGCACCAGCACCACGCCGAGGCCCGCGCCCTCCATCGGGTCCGCGTCGCGCCACACCCGGTGGCGCAGCAGGCGGGGGATCGTGAACGCCGCGACGGCGACGTGCTCCCGTGCGAGTGCCCGCAGTCCTTCGACGGCACTGGTCGTCATCCTCTACTCCGTTCGTCAGCGATCCGGAGTAGCCCCGACGGATGTGCTCAAACAGAAACCACTGTCACGTTTGCCAGCGGTGCACACCGCCGCCCTGGGCGTAGGACAGGTGGCCACCGAGGGCGCCACCTATGCCCACGGCCGTCAATCCGGCCAGTCCGAGCACCTTCCCAGCGGTGTGCCTTCCCCGGCGCCGCAGCGCGTAGGACGCGGCGAAACAGGTCACAGCGGCGGCGTTCGCCACGGCGTGCACCGCGCCGACCCTGCGCTGCCGCCGATCGAGGCCGCTGTAGTCGGCGAGTCCCAGCAGGACCGTCGGCACGGACGCAAGCAGGCCCAGCGCGACGAGCCGGCGGGCCGCGTCCTCGTCACCGGGGCGTGCGTCGAGCACGGCCGCCGACGCCCACGCCCCGATGGGCACGGTGACCATCAACGGGTGCAGCGGATGCCCCAGCCACGAACCCCGTACCGCGCGGTCGACCCGTGGGGACCTCAGTGCCCGCCGCACCACCCTCGCCGCGGACTCCGCCGGCCGGTCCACCGCGCGAAGCTCTTCGACCGCTTGCAACACCCCGTGAACGTTCATGGCCCCGGTTACCCGGCGCGACTGCGCTTACGCGGGCATGTCATCCACGGCGCGGGGCACGCGACCGGCTTCGTGCGCAGCCGCCTGGCTTACCCCGCGAATCCGTTGTGACACCTGTCGAAAAACGCCCATCCGGATGAACGACAGCCGTTGGCGAGAAGTTTTCGGCCGGGTCGTTTGCGGGGCCTCTCGGCGGGTAGCTCGACTGCCAGGTAAGTAATGACAATGAGCTGAGGAGTCAGCCGTGACCGAAAACCAGATGGGTGGAATGCCCGCGGCGGCCCGGGACGAGGGCTCCGAGGTCGCCCAGCACGCCATGGAAGCTGCCGGACAGGTCGGCAGCACCGTCAGGGACCAGGCGGCGCAGGTGACCCACGAGACCGCCGGCCAGGCCCGTCGCGTCGTCGGTGACGTGCGGGAACGCGTCGCGTCGGAGGCGGAGCAGCAGGCGACGCGGGTATCGAAGCAGCTCGGCCGCATCGCCGACGAGCTGGGTGAGATGGCCCGCGGCGCATCGCCGGACTCGCTGTCGGCGGGCGCGATCCAGGGTGTCGCCGACACGAGCAGGCAGGCGGCGAGGTTCCTCGACGAACGCGGTGCGCAGGGACTGCTGGACTCCGCGCGGGACTACGCCCGGCGCAAGCCCGGCATGTTCCTGCTGGGCGCCGCCGTCGCCGGCTTCCTGGTCGGCAGGGTGGCGAAGAGCGCGACCGGCGGGAGCCAGGGACAGGCGCAGGGCGGACAGCGGCCGCAGGGCGCCGACGTGGTGCCGGTGGCGGCCGAACGTCCCGCCGCCACGCCCACCTACACGAAGCCGGACTACGTCACGACGCCGGACTACGGCGCACCGCTGACGCCGAGTGCGGCGCCGGCCGTGCCGCCGGCGGGGGTGCCGCATGTCGAACCCTGAGGTGCCGCCGTTGCGCACGGACACCACCGCGGAGTCCCTGGGCGACCTCGTCAGCGATCTCACCGGTGACCTGTCCAAGCTGATGCGGCAGGAGCTGGAGCTCGCGAAGGCCGAGATCCGCCAGGAGGCCACGAAGGCGGGCAAGGCGACGGGAATGCTCGCCGCCGCCGGGTTCGCCGGCTACCTGACCACGGTGCTGCTGAGCCTGGCTCTGGTGTTCGCACTGGGCGCCGTCATGCCGCTGGGCTGGGCCGCGCTCATCGTCGCGGCGTTGTGGGGCATCGCGGGAGCGGTTCTGTACACCAATGGCCGCGCACGCCTGCGCACCGTCAACCCGACACCGGAACGCACCGTCCAAACCCTGAAGGAGGACGCGGAATGGGCGAAACACCCGACCAAATAAAGCGCGACATCGAAGTGACGCGCGCCGAGCTGCGAGCCGACGCCAACCGGCTGGTCGACCACACGAGCCCGCGCGCCATCGCGCAGCGGCGCGTCCGCGGGGTCCGTCAGGGGCTGGTGTCGATGAGGGAGCGAGTGATGGGAACCGCCACGCAGGCCACTACGGCCGTGCGCGAACAGGGACAGGACGCCGGCAACACCGTCGCCGAGAAGGCCGAGCAGGCGGCGCACGCCGTGCAGCAGACCGTCCAGGAGGCACCGCGCCGGGTGGCGCAGCAGACGCAGGGCAGCCCGCTCGCGGCCGGCCTGATCGCGTTCGGCGGCGGTCTTCTGGTGGCGGCACTCCTGCCGCGCACGGACGCCGAGCAGCAGGCGGTGCAGCAGCTCTCCGACAGCCTCAGCGACGTGGTCGACCCGGCCAAGGAGGCGCTGACCGAGTCCGCGCGGCACCTCAAGGAGGACGTGCAGTCCACGGTGAGCGAGGCGGCGGGTGAGGTCAAGCAGGTGGCCGCCGACGCCGCGCAGACCGCGGCCGGGCACGCGAAGGAAGCGGCGCAGGACGTCGGCGGGCACGCCCGCGAGTCCGGGCAGCGCCTGTCCGGGCAGTGACCGGTTCGCTGCACTTCGTGGGCAACGCCACGACGGTGCTCCGGCTCGGGCCGTTCACGCTCCTGACCGATCCCAACTTCCTCCACAGAGGACAGTGGACGCACATCGGTCAGGGCGTGGTGTCCCGCAGGCTCACCGATCCCGCGATCGGGATCGGTGACCTGCCAGAGCTGGACGCCGTCGTGCTGTCCCACCTGCACGGCGACCACTTCGACCGGGTGGCGAGCCGTGAGCTGGCCCGCGACCTGCCCGTGTTCACCACGCCGCACGCGGCGAAGCGGTTGTCCCGCAGGGGATTCACCGAGACCGCGCCGCTGCGGACGTGGGAGACCGTCGCGCTGAGCCGCGGTGCGGCGAAGCTGACGATCACCTCGCTGCCGGGCAGGCACGCGCTGGGGCCGGTGGGCCGCCTGCTGCCTCCCGTCATGGGCACCATGCTCGAGTACCGGGAGGCGGCGGGCGCGCTCCCGTTCCGCGTCTACCTCAGCGGCGACACGCTCGTGCACCCCTCGTTGCGCGAGATCCGGGAACGCTTCGACGGCATCGACCTCGCCGTGCTGCACCTCGGCGGCACCAAGGTGCTCGGCGTGCTGCTCACCATGGACGGCAAGCAGGGCACCGACCTGATGGAACTGCTCTCCCCGCGCACCACCGTTCCCGTGCACTACGAGGAGTACGGGGTCATGAAGTCACCGCTGTCCGACTTCACCGCCGAGATCTCCCGGCGCGCCCCCGGTCTGGACGTCCGGGTGGTGGCACGCGGCGACACGCTGACCCTGTGACGGTTCGGCGGCGTGGCGCGGGGTATGCCGGAGTCACTCAGACCGAGGACAGGAGGTTCGCTGTGACCGGACCCGAGCACGAGGGCGTGGAACGCGGCGCGGCGGAGGAGAGCTCAGGCGCACCGCTGACCCCGACCGAGGAAGAGGCGTCGAAGAGGCCGCCGAGTGACCCGGACTCGGGACCGGGCGCGGGCCTCGACGGCGGTGGCCGCTACGGCGACGACGGCTGATCGCCATGCCGATCCCCGTGGAAGACCTGAAACAGCTGCTCCAGTCGACCCGGCCGGAGGCGACGCTGGTGCACATCGTGGGCAGCTACGTGGTGGCCGGCCGCGACGAGCTCGCCACCGACGCCATGCGCGGCGCTGTGACCGTGGTGACGAAGGACGAGCTGCTGGAACGGGTCGGCGGCTGGCCGGTCACCGACCGTGAGCTGGAGGAAGCCGCCGCGATGCTCAGCTCCGCCGTGGACAACAGGGGAGGCTGAGCGGTGGCTCCCACACCGGCCGTGGCCGCGTCGAGCAGTTGGCGGGACGACGAGGGCGAGCGTTGGCCGTCCGGTGACGTCCACGCCTGGTGGCCCGGCCAGAACCAGACGCTGTGCGGCGTGCCGTTGAGCCGTGCGCGGCTCGGAAGGTTGCCCGGCGTGCTGTGGGTCGACGCGGTGTGGTTGCAGGGCACCGCGGACACACCGGTGATGGCGATGTGTCCGCGGTGCACCGCCGCGACCCGTCCGAAGAGAGATCGCGGCGGTCGGAGGCGGAGTGGCGTGACCGGGTCGCCCCGGCCCTGACCAGGCCTGGGAGCGAACGGCGTTTTCCTCCTGCGGTGGAGGGGTATTCGGCGATCCCGATTCCCCCGCGGCGCGCATGAGCGCCTTGAGCAGGATGGTGAGACGTGGAGATGACGCCTCCGAAGGACGTGTGGGGGCCTACTGTCGGTGTGGAGGAGGAGTTCCTCCTGGTGGACCCGGTCACCAGCGCGCCGGTGAACCTGGCGGACAAGGTCGTGGCGGTCGCGCGTGACCAGCTCGGGCTCGAACTGGAGCACGAGCTGACCGGGGCGCAGGTCGAGATCAACACGTCGATCTGCCGCGACGTGGAGCAAGCCCGGACCGAGTTGTTGCAGACGCGCCGGTTGGTGGCACAGGCCGCCCGAGCGGTGGGCTGCCGGGCCGTCGCCGTGGGAGCCCCACCGCTGGGCGAGGCGACCGGTGAGGTCACGGACAGCCTGCGGTACCAGCGGATCGCCCGCGAGTTCGGCGCGCTGGCCGAGCAGCAGCTGATCTGTGGATGCCACGTCCACGTCGCCGTGCCCGACCGGGAGACCGCCGTGCAGGTGTGCAACCACGTGCGGCCGTACCTGCCAGTGCTGGCCGCCGTGACGGCGAACTCGCCGTTCTCCGGCGGAGAGGACACCGGGTTCGCGAGCTGGCGCTCCACGGTGTGGTCGCGGTGGCCGGTCTCCGGTCCGCCGCCGGTCTTCACCTCGTGGGAGCACTACGAGGAAGTCTGCGACACCATGATCAAGGCGGGCACCGCGCTGGACAGGGCGATGGTGTACTGGGACGTCCGGCCGGCCACGGAGCTGCCGACCGTCGAGGTGCGGGTGTCGGACGTCGCGGCGACCGTGGACGACGCGGTGCTGCTCGCGGCACTCGTCCGCGCCCTGGTGGCCCAGGCGGTCGTCGACGTCGGACGCGGTGTCGAGGCCGAACCTGTTCCGCAGGAGACGTTGCGCCAGGCGTGTTGGAGCGCGGCCAACGAAGGCCTGCACGGCAACGTCCTCGACGTGCTGGCCGGTGAGCCCCGGCCGGTGCGCGACCAGCTGGACGACCTGGTGCGGCGGCTGACGCCGGTGTTCGAGGCCAATGGCGATCTGCCCGCGGTACAACGCGGTCTGCGGTTGCTGGACCGGGAAGGCGGAGGTGCGGACCGTCAGCGCCGTGCGTTCCGGGGAGGCAAGGTCGAACCGTTGCTGACGATGCTGGACGTCGACAACGCGGACCGCTCCGAGGAGACCGCCGCGTCCTGACGTCCACAGAGGACTGTCGATGGCGAGCAGGGTCCCGCACTTCGGTGCGGGGCCCTGGTTGTGCGAAGTACGAAACGGGTTGCTGACACGCGAAAGGGGTCCGCACCTTGCTGACACGCGAAAGAGGCCCGCACCGGAGTGCGGGCCTCTTTCGCGTGGTGGTCAGTCCTTCTTGAAAGCGTCCTTGACCTTCTCGGCGGCTTCCTTCAGGTGACCCTTGCCCTGGTCCGCGGCGCCCTCGGCCTGCAGGCCGTGGTCGTCCGTCGCGTCGCCGACGCCTTCCTTGACCTTGCCCTTGAGCTGGTCGGCCTTGGCGTCAAGCTTGTCATCGGCACCCATGTTGTCCTTCCCCGACACCTGAACTTCAGGCGCGACAATCACTGGTGGGGTGCCCCGAACCGGCGACGATGACACGTGTTTCCTGCCTAACATCAGAGAAGGCGCTTGATCTCGCCCCTGGCCCGGTAGAAGCCGCCGCTCGCCGAGGTGTGGATCTCCGTCACCAGGTACCGGGCGCCGGGCACGCGGATGTCCTTCGGGAACTGCACGGCGCGAGCGCGGTCGTAGCCCTCGGAGACCACGTGCACGCGCAGACGGCCGCCGCTCTCCTGCACGCACTCCACGACGACACCGCCGGCCGGCACCGCGCTCGCGACGACGGTCTCGACCTCGGTGGTGGCCTCGACGCGCTGCCAGTGGTCGGCCTTGATGTCGTTGCGCCGCGGCAGGTCGCCCTGCTCGGCGGCGTGGATGGCGGCAGGGCTCGCGTCGATGCACGCCAGCGAGCCGTCGGTCGTCACGATGTAGAGGCGTTCGTCGCGGTACTGCATGGAATACGCGGAACCGCAGCCCGTGCCGAGCTTCCACAGGCGCGTGCCGTCGGCGGCGAAGCAGTACACCGACGAGTGGTTGTCGCCCGCGAACACGTACCCGCCGTCCGGCGAGGTGGCGCAGGAGAAAACCGCCGCGTCGCAACGGTAACGGCCCGTCTCGGCGCCGTCGGCGCGCGAGAGCCGGTGCACCCAGCCGCGGCTCGTGCCCGCGAACACCTCGGACGGTTCCTGCCAGCCGAACAGCACCGAACCCGTGGTCTCGGCGTGCCACACGGGCTCACCGGTGCGTGCCGCGTAGTGCGTGACGCCGCGCGAATGCCCGTGGAACACGCCTTCCGGCGCACACCGCACCATCCACGCGCTGTCGCCGCCGCTGCGGCGCGACCACTGGAACTCGTCCTCGTGGTCGACGATCGTGATGCCGCCCTGCCGGTCGGAGACGCCCAGCACGCCGTCGTCGATGTCGAGCCAGTAGATGTCGACGTCGCTCGCGATCTCGTACGCGACCCGCGGGACCTTGCCGCCCAGGTCGTACACGCGGCCGTCGTCGCAGCCCGCGTAGATCCAGAAGTCGTCGGCGACGATGCACTTCACGCCGTCCGGCAGCCCGTAGCGCCCGGTGACCTGGCCGTCGTGCGCGAGGGTGAAGACGTCACCGCGCTGGTTGCCGACCCACGCCTCGTCCTCGCCGATGAAGATGCCGAACGCGGGCGCGCCCGAGTGGAACCGCCACAGCACGGGAGCCTGCCGCGCGCTCGACCGGACGCTCGTGATCTCGCGGCGCGTGATCGGACGCCGCTGACGCTGACCCTTCACCGCGGGGGCGTAGCCCTTGCGGACCTTCTCGCCGATCTTCTTCTCGGCGGCCGTCACCGCCTTGGCCACGTCCGCGAACGTCGACGTGCGCGTCGAGCCCCGTTCGCCGATGCGGCCGAACGTGATGGTGACCGTCGTGCCGTCGACGACCACCTCGTAGAACTTGTGCGCACTACCGCCGGTTTCCGACAGCTCCAGGTACGTGGTGGCAGCAACAGCCACGGTTCCCCCTCGTGTTGATCAGCTGCGAGGACCGTAGCAACGGGGTACGACAATTCCCGTCGCCGCTGGTCAGGCGCCTTTCAGACCGGGTGGTCCCTGAGCTGCCGCCGCGACGTCACACCGAGCTCGCGGAAGATCTCCCGCAGGTGCGCGTCGACCGTGCGCTTGCTGATGAACAGCTCGGTGGCGACCTCGTTCGACGTGGCCCCGCCGCCACCAGCCGCGCGACGGCCACCTGCTGCGTCGTGAGCTGCTCGTGGGCGGCCGGCGTGGACCGGCGCTCGACCCGCTGCCCCGCGGCGCGCAGCTCGTCGGCGGCACGACCGGCGACGCCTCCGCCCCGGCGGCCGACAGCAGCGAGTGGGCCGTCCGCAGTTCCCGCAGGCAGTCCTTCCCGCGTCCCTTGCGCCGCAACCATTCCCCGTAGAGCAGGTGTGCCCGGCCCTGGTACGGGCGCAGCGGCCCGTCCGCGAGGCACTCGACGGCTTCGCGGTAGTCGTCCTCGGCACCGGTCACGAGGCCTCGGGCGTACGCCGTGACACCGTGGCCGAGCGCGGTGCCGCGGCCTGCGTGCGGTCGGTCAGCTCTTCCAGCGCTCGTGCGGCCTCGGCGGGTTCGTGGCACTTGACGGCGGCCTCGACCAGCTCGGGCAGGGCCGCTCCGGTGAGGAAGAGGTCGCCGTGCTCCGTCGCGGCACGGGCGGCGGAGTGGTCGGCCAGGCCGTTGTGCAGCAAGGATTCCGCCCAGTGCGGGTTGGCCACGTGGCCGCCGGGTGCCGCGCCCGCTCGGAGGAGTTCCAGGGCCTCCTCGCGGTGACCTCGCATGGCGGCCAGCAGCAGGCGGTGGTGCAGCAGCGGGGGTTCGCCCAGCGCGCCCGCGATCGCCTCCTCCTCGGCGGTGGCGGTGAGCGCTTCGCCCAGGTCGCCGGCCAGGACCGCGGACATGGCCTTCTGGGCGAAGGCGAGCCGCAGCAGCAACGGTGAGCCCGACTCGCGGCCCGCCTTCACGAGCCAGTCGGCGATGGCGAAGTGGGTGTCGACGTCCCAGAGCTCGATGCTGATCATCGACGCGAGCGCGGGGCGTCGGCTCGCGGATCATCCAGATCCGGTGCAGCCGCACCTCGCCCCGCGTGATCGTGCGGTAGGCCTTCGCCGCCGTGAACAGCCACGCGACGATCAGCACGACGAACGCGACCTGCAACGCGAACCCGCTCTTCGTGACGATCGACGAGTAGACGGCCGCGAGAGAGGCGGCGACGACCGAGACCAGGTAGATCCTGCCCGTCACCCGGTGCGGCGTCGGGTAGCGCACCCGCAGCTTCGGCACGAACTGCCACGGACCGGTGATGAGCGCGATGCCCGCGGGCACGGCGACGAGCCCCCACCCGAACCACCACCAGCGCTTGCTCGCCGTCCGCGACGCGACTGCTGTGGACATGCCTTGATCCCACTTCCTGTGCTGAGACGATCGGCTCGATCCTGGTCTCGTCACAGGCGGACCGCGTCGGCACAACGTGCCTACATCCCTTGCCTAGGCCGCTCATCGGCGCGGCTCCCGGCGGAACAGGCACGAGGCGAGCGGCGGCGGTGCTGGTGGAGGAAGAAGGCGCTGACCGCTATGGGCATCACACCCAAAGTCAAGCCCCAGTCGCAAAGCACGGGCTGCACCGGCTCGCTTTGCATCGCCATCGGGGGTGCTGGCCGGTAGGCGGGTTGTCAGCAGCCCGCGCGCAGCACCACACCGGTCGTGCCGGGCAGGCTCACCGACGTGACCTGCTTGCCGTCGTGGTCGGAGTAGGTGCGGTAGAGCGGGATCGCGACCTCGCGGCTGCCGGTGGGGTTGGCGTTGACCAGCGCCACGCCGCAGGTGAAGTCCCTGCGGTAGACCTTGTCCGCGACCGTGCGGTAGAGGCCGGCGGGAAGGCCCAGGTACCAGTCGTACTCGGGGTGCCACGGCGTCGGGTCCCCGTAGCCGTCGGTCTTGGCGATCTCGGAGATCGACGCGTGTCCGCTGGTGGTCATGAACATGCTCGCGAACGCGTACCGGAAGGCCTTCTCGTCGCCCACGTCGAAGTGCGGCTGCACCCAGGTCATCTTGCCGCTCGCCTCGTTCACGGCGACCTGGGCGACCTGCTTACGCCAGCCCTGCTCGTGGTCCTCGAGGAGCTTGTCGCTCGAGAACGCGAGCCACCACTCGTCGAACCCGCCGTCGACGTGGGCGATGTAGGCCTCCCACCCGCCCGGCTGCAGGCGGGCGTTGGCGAGGTTCGCTACGGAGAGCAGGCCCGCCGCGAAGAACGCGCGCTTGATCTCGGCGAGCATGCCCTCGTAGGCCTCCTGGAACACCTTGTCGTCCGGGTACTTCGCCGGGCAGACGCCCCGGTGGTAGGCGTCGCAGGTGAAGAGGGCGTTGTCCAGGAAGACCCCGTCGAACCCGGCCGCCTTCACGTTCGCCACGACCCGCTTGACCCATGCCTTCCGGTACTCGGGATGCCCGACGTCCATCTGCCAATGGCCCTCGTAACCGGAGTAGAGCAGCTCTTCTCCGCGTTTGTCGCGGAGGAACCATTCGGGGTTCTTCGCGCGGACCTCGCAGTACCCGAGCCCGGTGGGCAGGTGGTCGTCGTCCTTTCCCTTCTTGCAGGCGTAGGAACGCGTCGAGGACAGGTCCTTGTAGACGTACACCTTCACCGCGGGGTTGGCGTCCTTGAGCTTGCGCAGGAGGTCGCCCTCCCAGGCGTTGAGCACGACGTGGGCCCGCCGTCGGGCCTCCTGGGCGATGGTGGCGTCGGACACCGGAGTGCTGTTGAGGTGCAACCAGAAGGAGTGCGAGCGCCCCAGGGGGATGACGTCCCACATCAGGTCGAGCGGCGGCGTGAAGTCGGCGAAGAGGAGCGCTGTCAGCAGAAGGGATCTCACTGCGGCGGTGATCCGCTCGAACATCGTTCCTCCTCGCCGGCGAAATCCAGGAGCGCTGCTCCGAAGTACCCGGTCCTGGGCGCACAGGCGGCTCACGGTGCGTAAACCACCTCTTGTGGTGCGGTGCCGCGTTTCGCGGACACCGTGAGTGCGATCGACGGGACCACTCGGGTGATCTGTACTGTCGAAAAGGCATTCGCCGCCCAGTGAGGGACCACGCCTTGTCCGACCCGCAAGCCCTTGAGCCCAGCCCCATCCACGTCTCCGACGAGGTTCTCGACGACCTGCGCGCCCGCCTGGCGCAGACCCGTGCACCGCTGGACGAGGGGAACGAGGACTGGTCGTACGGTGTCCCCGCCGGTTATCTGGGCGAGCTGGTCACCTACTGGCGCGACGGCTACGACTGGCGCAAGGCCGAAGCGGCCATCAACGCCTACGAGCACTACCAGGTGAGCGTCGCCGGGATCCCCGTGCACTTCCTGCGCAAGCCCGGCCGCGGCCCGAACCCGATCCCGCTGGTCCTGACCCACGGCTGGCCGTGGACGTTCTGGCACTGGTCGAAGGTGATCGGCCCGCTGGCGGACCCGGCCGCGTTCGGCGGCGACCCGGCCGACGCGTTCGACGTGATCGTGCCGTCGCTGCCCGGCTTCGGCTTCCCCGGCCCGCTCACCGGCTTCCCGGACGTCAACTTCTGGAAGGTCGCCGACCTCTGGCACACCCTGATGACCGGGACGCTCGGCTACGAGCGGTATGCCGCCGGGGGATGCGACATCGGCGGGGTCGTCACCAGCCAGCTCGGCCACAAGTACGCCGGCTCGCTGTACGGCGTCCACATCGGCTCGGGGCTGCCGCTCGACTTCTTCACCGGCCCCCGCGCGTGGGACTTCGCCCGCAACCGCCCCCTGACCGACGACCAGCCGGCCGAGATCCGCGCCCGCATCATCGACCAGGACCGCCGCTGGGCGTCCCACCTCGCCGTGCACATGATCGACGGCGCCACGCTGGCCCACGGCCTGAGCGACTCGCCCGCGGGCCTGCTCGCCTGGCTGCTCGAACGCTGGAACGCCTGGAGCGACAACGGCGGCGATGTCGAGTCCGTCTTCACCAAGGACGACCTGCTCACCCACGCCACGATCTACTGGGTGAACAACTCCATCGCCACGTCGATGCGCTATTACGCCAACGCCAAC
Source organism: Lentzea sp. (assembly GCF_035525475.1). GTDB lineage: Bacteria > Actinomycetota > Actinomycetes > Mycobacteriales > Pseudonocardiaceae > Lentzea. The sequence continues at coordinate 129,153 of NZ_DATLEC010000265.1, forward strand.
CGCTACCCGTGGACGCCCGCCCACGACCGCACTCCGGTCGTGGAAGCGCCGGTCGGCATCACCTTCGTCACCTACGAGAACCCGCCCGGCATCCACACCGCCGACGAGCGCGTCCAGGCGTTCAAGGCGGGTCCGCAGGCCCGCTGGTTCAACCACGTCAACGTCAACGCGCACGAGCACGGCGGCCACTTCATCCCCTGGGAGAACCCCGGGGCGTGGGTGGACGACCTGCGCCGCACCTTCCGCGGCCGCCGGCCCTGAGCGGGTCTACGGGTTCCAGTACCTCGTGACGAAGACGCGGTCGAAGCGGTGCGCCACGAGGTCGTCGCGCTGGATTCCCCAGTGGACGGTGGCGCCCTCCCAGCCGTCGATGTCGGTGTGCCAGTCGGCGAGGAGGACCCAGTCCGACAGGTCGGGGGACACCGGTCCGTCGACCTTGCCCTTCTCCAGGGCCGCACGGGCGGCGTGGACGACGCTCTCGAGCGGGTCGTCCGAGCCGATCCCTTCCTCGGAGGCGTAACCGCCGACCTGCATCGATCCCCAGCCGGCCTCCTTCTCCACGAGGTCGCGCACGAGTTCGAGCAGCTCGGCGGAGTACGGGGGCCATCCCGGTTCCCACAGGTGGGCGTACTCCTCCTCGTAGTACTCCTCGTCGGCGTAACCGGGCAGCGTCACGTCCGGAGTCGCCCGCAGCTCGCCCTGCGGGAAGTCCTCGATCTTCTCCCGGTACTCGTCCACAGTGGACCACCACGAGCAGTGCTTGTCCCGCTCCCCCACAGGCGTTCCCGCCGGGACGTACACGGCGCTGCCGACGCGGCCGTACCAGTTGTCCTCCTCGGGAAAGGCGAACAGCAGCAGGTGGCCGTCGGAGGGCAGGGGCAGATCCGCCTCCCCGGCGGGCAACGCCGCGAGGTCGAGGGAGGCGACGAAGGGGTGTGCGGGGTCGGGAACGTCGGCGGGGAGCAGCAGCGGACCGCCGAACCGGCCCACCACCGACCCGTCTCCCTTCCTCTCCAGCCTGAGGCAGGGACGGGCGACAGCCGCCCACCGCTCAATTGCATCGGTGGGAAATCCTTGCGCCGCAGCCTTTTCCCGGAAGGAACGCAACCGCTCTCGTAAAAGCGAACTCATGCCGAGAGGGTAGTGGGGTTCGCGCGCGTCCAATCGTCCACGTGGAACGGTGACGTTCCATCGGCGGTCGATGCGTGTGCGACGACCTCGGGCGGCAGCTCGCCGTTCGTCATGCCGAGCCGGGTGCGGTAGTCCGATGCGAACGCTTCGGCGACCTCGTCGGCGGTGAGCGTGGGCGCGTAATCCGCCAGGCCCGCGATCGAGCTCCGGCGCAGGTCGTAGCCGAGCGCGTCCGACACGTCCTCCAGGACGGCCCGCACCCGGTCCGACACGACGACCTGCACCACCGTGCTGAAGAGGGAGCCGGTGGCGGTGACGCGTTGCGCCGAGCCCACGACCTTCGCGACGCCACCGACGTTGATGCTGTACTCGCCGGGGCAGTACTCGCCGTCCACCTCGCCGACGCGGGCGTCGACGTCACCGAGTCCGCGCAGGACCCGCACGTGGCTCTCGGCGTTGGCGGCGAAGGTCGCGCTGCCCGCGTGGCGGATGCCGGTGGTGCGGTCGAGGTGGTCGATCACGACGGCGCCGCTGTCGTAGGCGACCATCCGCCCGCCCGGCGACCGCACGACGGTCGTGAACCCCGCCGCGTGCGCCACCTCGGTGGCGGCGGCGATGCCGGGGGAGCGGAGGTCGCGGCCGCTGAAGGCGACAGTGGGGCCTTGCGGCACGTAGACGTGGACGAGCTGCGACCACGACGCACCGGGCGCGCGCAGCAGGAGTGCCGGGACCACCAGGTCGGTGACCGCGTTCCCGGTGCTCCCGGACACGAGCAGCCGGGCGTGGTCGAGGTTGTTCGCAGTGGACACACCACGATTCTCGACCACGACCCGGCTGGGCCCGTTACGGCGTTCCGAGGAGCGCCAGGAACTCGGCTCGCGTGCGGTCGACGCTCGCGCCCAGCTCGACCACCGGCCTGTGCCGGCCGGACGAGAGCTCGGCGCGAGCCACGGTGCGCGCTTCCTCGAACTGGATGCGCAACAACGCCCTGAGCTGCTCGTCGACGTCAGGAGCGTGCTCGATCGACGCCAGCTCGGCGGCCGTGATCATGCCGGGCATGTCGTGGCCCTCGTGCTGCCCGGACTCCTGCCGGCCCGTCTTCGCGAGCACCTCGCGGAGCTGTGCGAGCTCAGCCCGGTAGGTGGCGGTGACCCGGTCGGCCACCGGTCGCAGCGGCGAACCGGACTTCGCCAGTGCGAGCGCGTCGAGCGTCGAGGTGTTCTGGGGGATCACCAGGTCCACGAACGCGAGGTCCGTGGCCGACAGTTCGGGTGGGGTCGCGGCGGTCCTGGAGGTTTCCTGTGCGGCCTGGGCGCTGCATCCCGCCACCACCAGGACCACCGCGAGTACGAGTGCCCTCACTTAAGGGCGGCCGTTCGGTCCGCACTTGACGATCCGGTTGATGCAGTCGCGGACGCGCTGCGCCATCTCGGCCTCTGGCCAGGCGTTGAAGAAGTCGCCGTGCATCGTGAAGCCGGGTCCGGACGACAGCTTGAACCTCGCCGGGTCGCCGCTGACCGGGTAGCGCAGGACCTGGCGCAGCTTCGGCACCGGCACGGGGTGCGTCGACGGGCAGTCGCCCGCGACCGGGTAGGACATGTGGCTCTTGTGGTCGGCCGAGTCGAGGTCCTTGCCGTTCCAGCACTGCGGGAAGTCCAGGTAGGACTCCAGCATCGTGCCCGCCGGGCAGTTCACGAAGTCCTTGGAGGCGCCGACGTGCCCGGCGTGCAGGCACGACCAGCGCGACTGCGTGCTGCCGTCCGGCGCGGTGGCCTTGGCGTTGCCCGCGACGATGCGCAGCCCGTGCGGCAGCGGCTGGATGCGCGCGGTCACGTCGTCGCGCACGCCCTCACCGAGGTAGTAGAACGTCGTACCGGTCGGTTCGACGGGCTGGCCGTCGGCCAGCAGCGTGGGCACCCAGTACGACGAGAGGTCCTGCTTGGGGTTGCACGTGCTGGTGGCCTTGTCGAGGGTCTCGACGGTCGTGTGGGCGTTCGTGGAGACGTTGCCGAAGAAGCTGTGCGAGTGCGACGCGCCGGGGAGGTTCGGCAGCACGATCGGGTCGTCCGGCAGGCGGTGCGTGAACGGGCACTCGGCGACGAACTCCGCGACGCGCACGGCGTTCGCCGGGATCGGCTCCTGCGGCGGCAGGGCCACGGCGGCCTTGGTGGTCGCCGGGGCGGCGGCCGACGTGTCAGCGGGCTGGGGAGCGGCGGTCGTGGGATCGGCCGTCTGCGCCCGCGTCGAGGTGGTCGTGGTCGCGGTCGTGGTCGTCGAGGACGCGACCGGCGGAGCCTTGGGAGGCGTGAAGAACATCGCGTTCGCGGTCACCGCGGACGCCGCGACGCCGGCCACGGCGAGGACCGCGATCAGGACGCGCCTCCGCAACCGCGAGGGGGTGGGGGCGTGGGTCATCGAAAGTTCCTTCCGAGCAGGGTGAACTGACACAGGGGTGGTGCGGAACGGGAGCGGCGCGGACTCAGCCCGCGTCGCGGTAGGCCTGGCCGGCCTGGTTGGGGGTGCCGCCGGGGGAGTACAGGCCGGTGCCCGGCTTGTCGGCGGGCAGCGCGAACCACGCGTAGCGCTCGAGGTACGGCAGGCTCTCCATCATCGCGCTGGAGCCGCGGGCGAACGCCGCGAGCTCGGCCTGCGACGGGTAGCGCGCCGAGCCGCCCGAGAAGTCGATGAGCGAGTACTCGGTGAGCCACACCGGTTTGCCGTACTTCTGGTGCACCGCGTCGAGGTAGTTCTTCAGGTGGCCGACGGCCGCCGCGCTGAAGTCCGAGCCGTACCAGTGCACCGCGATGAAGTCGACGCGCAGACCTCGTTGCGCCGCACCGGTCATGAACCTGTCGAGCCAGCCGCCCGGCTTGTCGCCGCTGTGCGCTACGGCGGGGCTCCCGAGCCGCAACCCGGTCGCCGCCAGCTTCGGCCACAGGTCGAGCGCCTGTTCCGGCGTCATGTTGGCCTGGTCGGGGAAGTCCGGCTCGTTGAACCCCAGCAGCACCTTGCCGTTCGCCTTCGCGCGGGTGAGCGTGGCGTCGTCGGTGAACTTCGCGCCCCAGATCATCGGCACGAACTCGACGTTCGGCGGCGTGGCGATGCCGTCGGGGTGCACGGCCCAGTTGTAGTACCAGCCCGCGCGGACGTCGGTGAGCGCCTTGCCGACACCGTCGAAGTTCCAGGTGCTGACGCCCTTCTTCGCCGAGGCCGCGATCCGGGTCACGGGCGCGGGCGGCGGGGGCGGGGCGGCCACGGCCGTCGACGACGGCGGAGTCGTGGTCGGGACGGACGACGAGCTGGTGGGCGGTGTGGTCGTCGCCGTGCTCTCGGTCGTGGTCGTGATCGTCTGCGCGACCGGCTGCTCCTCGCGCGAGGGCAGGACGGCGACCACGATGCCGGCGGCCACCACCGCGGCGGCCGCGGCGGCCAGCGGTTTCACCAGCGCGCCCTTCATCAGCAGGCTGAGCTTGCCGCTGGTGACGGGGTCCACCGGGGCGTGGGAGAACGTCACGTGCGCGCCGGTGAGCGCGGACGGGTCGAACGTGAACGCGGCGGGCAGCGGCACCAGCGGCAGCCGGGCGATGAGGCCCTCGACGGACGCGAGGTCGCTCGCGCACCGCTCGCACCGGGCGCAGTCGCGGCTGTGCCGGGCGATCCGCTTGCGCCACAACGGGCTCGGGTCGCCGTCCCAGTCGGCGACGACCTCGGCCAGCGCGGGACAGCGCGGCGTGCGCTCCAACGCCCGCACGACGATGCGTGCGGCGTCGAGCTGGGCCTTGACCCGCTGCACGCGCACGGCGGTGTGCTGAGGTGTCAGTTCGAGCGCGTCGGCGACCTCCGTGCGGGTCAGCCGCCCTGCCGCCTCCAGCCACCACAGCGACAGCAGCTCGCGCTCGTCCGCGCTGAGCCAGCGGGTGGCCGCCACGACCTCGCGGCGCTGCCCGGACAGCTGCAACCGCATGATCGTGAGGTCGACGAAGTCCGCGCCGGGGTCGGCGATGTCCTCCAGCACGGGACCGGTGACGGGCACGCGCTGGCGTTCGCGGTGGCGCAGCCGGATCTGGTTCATCGCGATCACGACGAGCCACGACCGGAACCCGGCGGGATCGCGTAGCGACGACAACCCGTGCACCGCCCGCAGCATGGTCTCCTGGACCACGTCGTCGGTGTCCGCGTGCCCGCCGAGCGCGTGCCCCACGATGTTGTAGACGAGGGGCAGGTAGCCGCTCACCAGGTCGTCGAGCGCACGCTGGTCGCCGTCGCGCGCGGCCACCACCGTCGCGACGCCGGGTTCCCGCACTGCCGCCATGCCCACCTCACTTGCCGGTCCGGGGTTCTCTGACCAGGAGATGTCCCAGGTGCACGGCAATAACGAAAAAATCTCGGCGACTTTTTCAGGCCGCCCGCGGCCGGGCCGCTGTCACCGCGGAAGTAGACCACGGCCGTCGTGACGGAGCACGTGAGGCCGAACGCGACCGGCGCACGAAATCCTGTCCGGGACATGAACCGGTCACGCCGTTGACCTGCGTGTGCCGGGTTCAAGACCATGAGAGCGTTCCCACGAACGCGGGGGTGGTCGGCGTGCTGAACCTTCTCGTGGCCTTCCTGGTGGCGCTGGCGGTGCCCTCCGCGCCTCCTCCCAGTTCGTCGGTCGTCGTGGCCGAGGTGGTGTGCGTGCTCTCCTGCGACACGCTCGACCCGTCGCGGGCGCGGCAGGAGACGTTCCCCGTGCCGGAGAAGCAGGTCAACGGCCGGCGGCTGGTGCTGCACGTGTCCGACCGCGACGGCATGGGGCAGCATCGACAACGGCGTCACCGGCGACTCGGTGTGGCTGGACCGGTCGTGGGACGGCGGCGCGAGCTGGGAGGGCTTGCTCGGCAGGGCGAGCGTCCCCGGTTCGTGGACCGGCACCAGGACGCTGATGTACAACGTGACCGACCCCGTCCGCCACCAGCGCGGCCTGATTCGCGCGTGCGGTGATGGCGCCACCGTGACCTGCACGGACTGGATCTACCCGACCGTGTGCGACGTGCTGTGCGACCGGACCGGTGCGGGACAGGCCAACGGCGACGCGCAGCCGGTGCCGCCGACGACGCTGTACGGCCGCACGATCCGCCTGCACACCGACCTGAACGCCATGGCGTGGGCCACCATCGAGGCGGGCGGCGCGGGCGACGAGGTCTGGCTCGACCGCTCGTGGGACGGCGGCGCGAGCTGGCCGGGCGGTTCGTCGCTCGGCCGCACCGCGACTCCCGCCGGGGCGACGTCCACGCGCACCACCCTGTTCGCCACCCGTGACCCGCGCGGACGCCACTACGGCGGAGCTGTGCGCGCGTGCGGCAGGGAAGCGGGCCACCAGGAGGGCAGCTGCACGGCGTGGGCACGGCCCGTGCCGAGCAGGGCACGTGCGGCCGCGGACGCCCTGTTGTACTCCTACGACCCCTCCACGGCCTGGTGGCCGACGAGCTGGTGGAACTCGGCGACGACGCTCACCGCGGTCATGGACTCCGGGATCCGCGAGTACGACTGGGTGATCGCGCGGACGTTCGACGTCAACCGCGGCACGTTCGCGGCGGGACAGCGCGGCACGGACCCGATCGAGGGAGACTTCGTCAGCCGCTCGATCGACGACAGCGCGTGGTGGGGTCTCGCCTGGGTGGCCGCCTACGACCGCACCGGCGACCAGCGCTACCTCGCCATGGCCACCACCATCGCGACCTACGTGCACCAGTACTGGGACACCCGCACGTGCGGCGGCGGGGTGTGGTGGAACCGCGAGCGCACCTACAAGAACGCCGTGACGAACGGCCAGTACCTGAGGCTGACCGCGTCGATCCACCGCCGCACCCCCGGCGACGCGGTGTGGCTGCAGCGCGCCCGCACCGCCGCCGACTGGTACCTGGGCAGCGGCCTGATCGGCGCGTCCGGACTGGTCAACGACGGTCTCACCGGCGACTGCCGCAACAACGGCCAGACGGTGTGGACCTACAACCAGGGGCTGGGCATCGGCGGTTTCGTCGAGGTCTGGCGCGCGACCGGTGACACCCGGTACCTCGACACCGCGCGCCGTCTCGCGGACTCCGCCGTCACCAGCGCCGTGCTCACCCGCAACGGCGTGCTCACCGAGTCCTGCGACGTCGGCACGAGCTCCTGCGACGACAACCAGAAGCAGTTCAAGGGCATCTTCCTGCGCTACCTGAACGACCTGGCCAAGGCCACCGGCTCCACCGCCTACCAGCAGTTCGCCCGCCGGCAGTCCGACTCGGTCTGGTCGGCCGACCGCGACGCGCTGAACCGGATCGGCCAGCGCTGGGCCGGCGGCAGCCCCAACCAGGTGGACTGGCGCACGCAGGCGAGCGGCCTGAACGCGGTGCTGTCCTGAGCCGAATCTGACGCACAGCTACGGACAACGCTGTCCGTTCGGTCTCGTTCGACATGCCCTGTGCCGCGCTCTACCAGGAACGGAGTCGCGGCTCGACCGCGCCACTAGTCACGGATGGTGAACTTCGTGGACTACTGACAGATGACCCGAATCGAGAAGCAATGGACAAGGCATCCGTCGCGCGCTTCCTGCTGCTCGCGCTGCTGTGGGGAAGCAGCTTCACCTTCATCAAGGTGTCCCTCGAAGGTCTGACACCGGGGCAGCTCGTGCTCACCAGACTCGTTCTGGGCGCGGCCGTCCTGCTGTCGATCGCGGCCGTCCGCAAGGTCAGGCTGCCGCGGACCGCCGTGGTCTGGGGTCACATCGCCGCCGCCGGTCTGTTCGGGAACGTGGTCCCGTTCCTGCTGCTGTCGTACGGCGAGAAGACCACCGGCGCGGGCATCGCGGGCGTCCTCATCGGCGCCTCACCGCTGCTGACGCTGGCGCTGGCCACGGCCGCACTGCCGACCGAGCGGGCGACCCCGCGCAAGGCGATCGGCCTGGGGCTCGGCTTCATCGGCGTGGTGCTGCTGGTCGGCCCCTGGCACGAGTCGCTCGGGTCGCTCAGCGGACGACTGGCCTGCTTCGGCGCCGCGGTCAGCTACGCGATCGGCTTCGTGTACGTCCGCAAGTACCTCTCGCCGCTCGGCCTGGCCCCGCTCGCGCTGGCCGCGTCGCAGCTGGTGTCGGCGGCGGTGCTGCAGGCGGTCGTGACGCCGTTCCTCGACTGGCGCGTGCCGCACCTCACCGGCTCGGTGACGTTCAGCATCGTGCTGCTCGGCCTGCTCAGCACGGGCCTGGCCTACGTGCTCTACTTCCGCCTCATCGGTGACGTCGGCGCCACGACGGCTTCGGCGGTCAACTACGTGGTGCCGGTGTTCGCGGTGCTCATCAGCGTGCTGTTCCTCGGTGAGCACGTCACGTGGAACCTCCTGGCCGGTGGCCTGGTCGTGCTCGTCGGCGTGGCCTACGCGGAGAACAGGCTCGGGCAGCTGCGCAAGAACAAGCTCGAGAACGCGGGAGCCGTCCGGTGAACGCCAGGGCGCTGTTCCGCGTGCTCACCGCCGACCTGGACATGGTCATGGACCGCGACCCGTCGATCCTGTCGCGCAGCGAGGCACTGCTGCACCCGACGGTCATCGCGATCTGGGGCCACCGCGCGTCGCACTGGTTGCACCTGCGGGGACACCGGCGCAGCGCCCGCCTGGTCATGGTCGTCGCCCGGCTGCTGACCGGCGGCATCGAGATCCACCCCGGTGCGACGATCGGCCGCGGTTTCTTCATCGACCACGGCGCGGGCGTCGTGATCGGCGAGACGGTCGTGATCGGCGACGACGTCACGATCTTCCACCAGGTGACGCTCGGCGCCGTCGGGTGGTGGCACGACAACCAGCGGCCCGAGGGCTCGCGCCGCCACCCGAAGCTCGGTGACCGGGTGGTGGTCGGGGCCAACGCGACGCTGCTCGGCCCGATCACCGTCGGCCACGACTCCGTGGTGGGCGCCCAGGCACTCGTCATCCGCGACGTGCCCGCGGACTCGCGCGTCCTGGCGCCGTTCTCCATCCCGAACGTGAGGTCGACCCGCGGCGTGGCGAAGGCGGCCCGCCCCCGCCAGTCCGTCGTCGTCGCGGGACAGAGGCACAAGGGTGCGGCCGTGTTCCCCAGCTGGTGACAACCGAAGCAGATCGGAGGGCTCGTGGAGACCCGAGTCAGTCAGCCCCTCACCAAACGACCGCCTGCCCAGTCGCTCGTGGACCTGATCGGCGGAACACCCACAGTCAGGCTCGATCTCGGCGTCACCACCGCGCACCTCTACGCCAAGCTGGAGATGGCCAACCCGCTGTCCAGCGTGAAGGACCGCGCCGCGCTCTACATGATCAACGGCGCGGAGGAGCGCGGTCAGCTCACCAGGGGTTCGGGCACCATCGTCGAGGCGACGTCCGGCAACACGGGGATCTCGATGGCGGCGATCGCGGCCGCCCGCGGGTACCGGTGCGTGATCGTCCTGCCGGACAGCGCCACCAGTGAACGCATCCAGCTGCTGCGCGCGTTCGGCGCGGAGATCGTGATGACGCCCTACCAGGAGGGGTACGTCGCGGCGATCGCCAAGGCCGAGGAGATCTACCGCGAGCGTCCGGGGTCGTGGTTCGCCTGCCAGCACGAGAACCCCGACAACGTGGCGGCGCACTACGCCACCACCGGACCGGAGATCTGGAACGACACCGACGGCGAGGTCGACGTCTTCGTCTGCGGCGTCGGCACCGGCGGCACGCTCAGCGGCACCGCGAAGTACCTGAAGGAGCGCAACCCCGCGGTCCGCGTGGTCGCGGTGGAGCCGGAGGGGTCGCCCGTGCTCAGCCAGGGCTGGGGCGGCCTGCACCGCATCCCCGGCCTCAACGGCGGTTTCGTGGCGCCGACGACCGACGTCGGCCTGATCGACGAGGTCCTGACGGTGTCCAACGAGGACGCCTACAGCACGGCGCGCGAGCTCGCCCGCACCGCGGGACTGCTCGTCGGCGTCTCCTCCGGTGCCGCGGCGCACGCCTGCCGCGTGCTCTCCGCACGGCCGCAGTACGCGGGCAAGAACTTGGTCACCGTCTTCCCGGACACGGGCGAGCGGTACCTCTCGTGGTTCAACCAGGAAGACACGGCGACTCACAGCGGCGAGACGCACGCAGCCATCAACGAGGAGTGACCAGACATGACGCAAGTGTCCAACATCCTGCTTCCCGGCGAGGGCGAGTCGGTGCAGATCGGCACCACCACGCACACCACCTTCAAAGCGCGGGGCAGCGAGACGGACGGCCGGCTCGGCCTCTACGAGCACCGGATGGCTCCGGGGGCACCCGGCGCCTCGCCGCACGTCCACAACGAGCAGCTGGAAGCGTTCTACGTCCTGAGCGGCATGGTGGAGCTCCACCTCGACGGCAAGTCGTTCGCCGCGCCGCCCGGCACCTACGTGAACGTGCCGATGGGGGTCTCGCACGGGTTCCACAACCCGTACAAGGACCAGGCCACGATGCTCATCATCTTCACGCCCGCGCTCAACCGCGAGGAGTACTTCCGGGGTCTCGCCGAGATGTACGCGGACGGCAACAAGCCCACAGAGGACGAGCTGCTGACGCTGATGGCGAAGTACGACCAGTTCGAGGTGACGATGAACGGCTACGACGTCCCGAACTGGGGCAGGCACTGAGGTTCCGCTCCCGCCGCGGGCGTGGCGACCACACCGGTCGCCACGCCCGCGGCGTCGTTTCCGATGCCTCGGGAGCATCGAGGTGCTTGACTCGAAGCATGGAGTTGCGGCAACTGCGGTACGTGGTGGCGGTGGCGGACCACCGGCACTTCCGGCGTGCGGCCCAAGCACTGGGCATGACCCAGCCGTCGCTGTCACGGCAGGTCGCTGCGCTGGAACAGGAACTGGGCACCCTCCTGTTCGAACGGACGGCCCGCGGAGTGGTGCCGACGGCCGCCGGTGAGGTCTACACCGCCCACGCCCGGCGGGTGCTGGAGCAGGTCGAGGCAGGGGCGACCGAGGCGCGCCGCGCGGCGCGGGGGCAGAGCGGGACGTTGCGGCTCGGGTTCGTCGGTGAGGCGCTCGTGGAACTGCTGCCGTCGCTGCTGGCGCGGTTCCGGTCGTCGCATCCCGGGGTGCGGCTGGAGTGCCGCGAGCTCTCGACGGCGCAGAGCGGCGCGGCGTTGGTGGCGGGAGACATCGACCTGGCGATCAGCCGTGGCGCGCCGACGGGGGAGGGCGCCGAGCGGCTGACCGCCGTGCCCGTCGCCGGTGACCACCTCATCGTCGTGTGCCACCGCGCGCATCCGTTCGCGGGCCAGGCTGCGGTGTCGCTCGACCAGGTGCGCTGCCAGGCCCTCATCGCCGCGCCCGCGGACGACGAGCCGGCGACGCGGCGGGTGCTGGCCCCGTTGCTCGACGGCACGACGAACGTCACCCACGCCCGCGACGTGCACACGGTGATCGGGCTGGCCGCCTGCGGCATGGGGGTGGGGCTGCTGCCGTCGAGCACGCGGCGCCTGACCCGTCCGGAGACGGTGATGGTCGAGGTGGAACCACCGCTGCGCCTGCCCGACCTCACGATGGCGTTCCGCACGGCGGACGAGTCGCCGCCGCTGGACGCGTTCCTCGCCGTCACTGCCGTGCACTGCCCCGACACGGGCAAGCGCCTGAACCAGCTGATGCTCAGGAGGCATCGGAAAGCCGGTCGGCGGGCATCAGCGTGACCGGGAAGCCCTGCCGGGCGGTGTGATGGAGGCATGTCGATCACTTCGCGGGCCGTGCGGTACGGCGTCACGCTGGCGGGCACGGCGGGGGACAACCTGGTCGAGGCCGTGGTGGAGGAGGCCGCCGAGGCCGCGGAAGCCGGCGTCGGCTCGGTGTGGATGGGGCAGCGGCTGGACTACGACGCGATCGGGCTGGCCGGGCTGGTCGGCTCACGGGTGCCGGGCATCGAGGTGGGAGTGTCGGCGGTGCCGGTGTTCGGCCGCCACCCGTTGCTGGTGTCGAGCCAGGCCCAGACCACCCAGGCGGCGTTGGACGGGCGGTTCCACCTCGCGGTCGCGCTCGGCGTGCGGCCGATCGTCGAGGCCGCGTTCGGCGTCCCCTGGGAACGGCCGGTGGCCCGGTTGCGCGAGTTCCTCACGGCCCTGGTGCCCCTGGTCCGCGGTGACTCGACGGAGAACAGGGGCGAGCTGGAGACCGCCGGACCCATGCTGCGGACGCACGTCCGCGGTGCGAAGCCGACACCGGTCCTCGTCGCCGCGATGGCGCCGAAGGCGTTGCGGGTCGCCGGCGAGCTCGCGGACGGGACAGTGCCCCTCCTGGCCGGCCCGAAGGTGCTGGCGGAGCACATCATCCCGGCCATCACCGCCGCCGCTGCCGAAGCGGGACGGCCGGCTCCGCGGATCGTCGCGGTGGTCCCCGCCGCCGTCACCACCGATCCGGAGGCACGCCGCACGATGGCGGAAGGGCTCGCCTTCTACCGGCAGTTCGAGTCCTACCGGCGTGTTCTCGCGCTCAACGGCACCGAGGACCCGGTGGAGGTCGCGTTGATCGGCGACGAGGACACCGTGGCGAAGGGCGTGCGCCAGTACGTCGAGGCGGGCGCCACCGAGGTCGTGCTCACCGGGCACCACGACCTCGACGCCGCGACCCAAAGCCGCACACGCCGGCTCGCGGGAGCGCTCGGGCGTTAGGGAGCCAGCACGATCCGGCCGAAGACCTCACCCGCGTCCATCTCGTGGTGCGCGAGCACGGCTTCCTCCAACGGCAGCTGCCCGTGCACCACCGCGCGCAGCTCACCGCGGACGGCGGCGGCGAACTGCTCGGTCCGCACCGCGTGCTTGTCCGGTTCGGGCACGGAGGCCGCGCTGAAGACCGCGAAGGACAAGGACTTCCGGAACGCCGCCATCATGGGCGTGCCGACGTCGGCCGGTGGCTGGCCCCCGACGGCGCCGACCACGACCATGCGCCCGTTGGGGTTGAGCCTGTCGAAGAACGACGGCAGGTCCTCGCCCGCCACGACGTCGATGATGACGTCGTAGCTGCCCGAGGAGCCGGAGCGGTCCAGCACGGCGGTGGCACCCAGTGAGCGCAGGCGCTCGCCGCGCGCGGCCGAGGACGTGGTGACCGCCACCGCGTTCGCACCACCCAGCGCCGCGAGCTGGACCGTCATGATTCCCAGGCTGCCGGACGCACCCCGGACCAGCACGGATTCACCGGGCGCGAAGCGGGCGTGGGCGAGGCCGAAGTGCGCCACCACCCCGGCGCTGCCCAGCGCCACCGCGTCGGCCGCCGGCAGGTCCTCCGGCAGCGCGACGATCTCCCCGGCCGGGGCGACCGCCTGCTCCGCGTAGCCACCGCCGCCGGTCGGCGCCCACACGCGTCGTCCCGTCCAGGACGGGTCCACGCCGTCGCCCACCGCCCGCACGACGCCCGCGACCTCACCACCGAGGACGTACCCCTCCCGGTAGCCGTAGGACGCGAGGTCGCCGCGTCGGATCAGGACGTCGAGACCGCCCACCCCGATCGCCTCGACGGCGATCACCACCTGGCCACGTCCGGGGACCGGGGCCGGGAGATCGACCAACGCCATGCCCTCGGGCCCGCCGAACGCTTGCACCGCAACAGCTCTCATGTCATCCGAAGCTAACGGACGCACCCGTCCGTTTCGCTAAAGTGAGAGCATGGCCGGCAATGTGACTCAGACCGTGCGGTCCGACGCCCGCTACAACCGCGAGCACATCCTCGAAGCGGCACGCGAGGTGTTCGCCGCGGAGGGCCTGACCGCGCCGATGCGGGAGGTGGCCCGCCGCGCCGGCGTCGGGCCCGCGACCCTCTACCGCCACTTCCCGACCAAGGAGCTCCTGGCGACCGAGGCGTTCGGCGACCAGATGCGGGCGTGCGAGACCATCGTGGCCGAGGGGCTCGCGGACCCCGACCCGTGGCAGGGCTTCTGCACCGTCATCGAGAAGATCTGCGAGCTGCACGCCCGTGACCGCGGCTTCACCGCGGCGTTCACCGCGAACTTCCCGCACGCCGCGGACTTCGCCGGACGCCGGGAGAGGACCCTCAGGTCGGCCGCGAAGCTGGCCAGGCGGGCGCAGAAGTCCGGGCAGCTGCGGCCGGACTTCGTGCTGGACGACCTCGTCCTGGTGCTCACGGCCCACGGCGGCATCCACGCCACCTCACCCGCCACCCGCGCCGCCGCGTCCCGGCGCTTCGCCGCGCTCGTGATCCAGGCGTTCCGGGCCTCGCCGACGCACACACCGCTGCCGGTCGGCCGGGTGTGATCAGCCCGCCGCTGTCCGGCTGAGGTCCACCAGCGGTGCCGCGGTCCTGTCCGCGACCTCCTCGTACGACGTGCCGGGAGCCAGCTCCACGAGCTCGAAGGTTCCGCCGGCCACGTCCAGCACGGCCAGGTCGGTGATGACGCGCGACACCACGCCACGTCCGGTGAGCGGCAGGGTGCAGGTGCCGACCAGCTTCGGGTCGCCGGAGCGGGAGACGTGGTCCATCAGGACGATGACCCGGCGGGCGCCGCTCACGAGGTCCATCGCGCCGCCCATGCCCTTGACCATCGCGCCGGGCACCATCCAGTTGGCGAGGTCGCCGTGCGCGGAGACCTGCATGCCGCCGAGGACCGCGGTGTCGATGTGGCCGCCGCGGATCATCGCGAAGCTGGTGGGGGAGTCGAAGAACGACGCGCCTGGCAGGACGCTGACGGTCTGCTTGCCCGCGTTGATCAGGTCGGGGTCGACCTCGTCGTCGTAGGGGAACGGGCCGACGCCCAGGATGCCGTTCTCCGCGTGCAGCGTCACCGTCGAGTCCGCGGGCAGGTGGTCCGGGATGAGCGTGGGCAGGCCGATGCCGAGGTTGACGTACTCGCCGTCGCGCAGCTCGAGCGCGGCGCGGGCGGCCATCTGGTCACGGGTCCAGGGCATGTCAGTTCGCCTCCTGGCGGGCGCGGGTGGTGCGCTTCTCGATGTCCTTGCGGGCGGCCTGCTCCGGGGTGAGCGCGACGACGCTCTGCACGAACACGCCGGGCAGGTGGACGTGGTCGGGGTCGATCTCGCCGGTCTCGACCACGCGCTCCGCCTCGACGACGGTGAACTTCCCTGCCATCGCGACGGCCGGGTTGAAGTTGCGTGCGGCGGCGTGGAAGACGCAGTTGCCGGCCCGGTCGGCGACGGCGGCGCGGACGAGCGCCACGTCGGTGACGATCGACTCCTCCAGCACCATCTCCCTGCCGTGGAAGGTGCGGACCTCCTTGGGAGGTGAGGAGAGCGCGACCGTGCCGTCCGGGTTGTACCGCCACGGAAGGCCGCCTTCGGACACGAGAGTGCCGACCCCGGTGGGCGTGAAGAACGCCCCGACACCGGAACCGCCCGCCCGCAGCCGTTCCGCGAGCGTCCCCTGCGGGGTGAGCTCGACGGTCAGCTCGCCGGAGAGGTACTGGCGGGCGAACTCCTTGTTCTCACCGACGTAGGACGCGATCACCCGGCTGATGCGGCGGTGTTCGAGCAGCAGGCCGAGACCGGCGCCGTCGACGCCGCAGTTGTTCGAGACGATCGTGAGGTCGTCGGCGCCCTGCTCCAGCACCGCCTCGATGAGGAACCAGGGGATGCCCGCCAGCCCGAACCCGCCGACCGCGACGCTCGTGCCGGACCGGATGCCCGCCACGGCCTCCGCCGCGCTGCCGGCCACCTTGTCGACGCCCATCAGCGCACCGCCTCGAAGATCGCGGCGAGGCCCTGGCCGCCGCCGATGCACATCGTCTCCAGGCCGTAGCGGCTGCCGCGGCGGCGCATCTCGTGCGCCAGCGTCGCGAGGATCCGCGCCCCGGTCGCGCCGACCGGGTGACCGAGGGAGATACCGGAACCGTTGGGGTTGAGCCTGTCGTCGGCCGGGTCGAGCTTCCACTCGCGCAGGCACGCGAGCACCTGGGCGGCGAACGCCTCGTTGAGCTCGATCACGTCCATGTCGTCGAGCGTGAGACCTGCCCGGTCCAGTGCGGTGGCGGTGGCGGGCACGGGCCCGATGCCCATGACCTCCGGCCCGACGCCCGCGACGGCCCACGACCTGAGGGCGAGAACGGGACGCAGCCCGCGTTTCTCGGCCTCGGCGCGCGTGGTGACCACGCACATCGCGGCGCCGTCGTTCTGACCGCTGGCGTTGCCCGCCGTGACCGTGGACTCGGGGTCGAGCTTCAGCCTGACCGGCCGCAACGCCGCCAGGTCCTCGAGCGTGGTGTCAGGACGCGGGTGCTCGTCGCGGTCCACGACGAGGTCGGGCTTGCCGCGACGGCCGGGAACGGTGACCGGCACGAGCTCGTCGGCGAACCGGCCCGCCGCGTTCGCGGCACCCCACCGCTGCTGGGACCGCACCGCGAGCTCGTCCTGCTCGGTGCGGGAGATGCCGTACTCGCGGCGGAGGTTCTCGGCCGTCTCGATCATGCCGCCGGGCACCGGGTGGAAGCGGCCGCCCGCCGTCTCGCGCGCCCGGTCGAGGCGGTCGGCGAGCTGGACGCCGCCGCTGCGGACACCGGTGCGCAGTCCCAGCGCGTAGTGCTCGACCTGCGACATCGACTCCACGCCGCCTGCTACGACGACGCTCGCCGCACCGGTCGCCACCTGGCCCGCCGCGTAGAGCACGGCCTGCAGCCCGGAGCCGCAGCGCCGGTCGACCTGGAGGCCGGGCACGCCCGTGCCGAGGCCCGCGTCGAGCGCGGCGATCCGGCCTATCGCGGGCGACTCGCCGTTGGCGTACCCCTGGCCGAGCACGACATCGTCGACGTCGCCCTCCCGCAGTCCTGTGCGGCGCACCAGCTCCGTGAGGACGGCGGTGGCGAGGCCGGTGGCGCTCACCGGGGCCAGCGCCCCGCCGAACCGGCCGACCGGGGTCCGGAGGGGTTCGCAGATCACGACGTCGGTCATGCCCTCGACGCTAGGCCCGCGCGGCCATATCCGGAAATACTCGTTTCATGGTGACTGAGACTCTGCGAATATCAATGGGTGGAACTCCGTCACCTGCGCTACTTCGTCGCGGTCGCCGAGGAACGGCACTTCGGGCGTGCCGCCGAGCGCCTGCACATGGCGCAACCGCCGCTGTCCCAGCAGATCCAGCAGCTGGAGGCCGAGCTCGGGGTGACGCTGCTGCACCGCACGACCCGCAAGGTCGAGCTCACCGACGCCGGGACCGTCTACCTGGAACGCGCCCGGACCGTGCTCGCCGCCGTGGACGACGCGGCGTCGGAGGCGCGGCGCGTGGCCGAGGGATTGCAGGGCCGCCTGGTGGTGGGCTGCGTCGGCTCCGCCACCTACAGCCTGCTGCCCGCGTTCGCCAGGGCCCTGCGGGAGGAGCTGCCGGCCGTGGACTTCGTGTTCCGCGGCGAGATGCTGGCACCGGACCAGCTGGAGTCGTTGCTCGCCCGCCGCGTCGACCTCGCACTCCTGCGCCCGCCGGTCGAGCACCCGGCGGTGCGGGTGCGGACGGTGCGCCGCGACCGGTTCATCGTGGCGCTGCCCGAGGACCACCGGCTCGCGCGGCGCAAGCGGGTGAAGATCGAGGACCTGCGTGACGAGGACCTGGTCGTGCACGCGTCCCGCGGCCGTTCCGTCATGCACGGGATCGTCACGGACCTGTGCCGCTCGGCGGGGTTCGAGGCCCGCGTCCGGCACGAGGTGGCGGAAACGTCCACTTTGGTCACGTTCGTGGCCGCGGGGCTGGGTGTGGCCGTGGTGCCGGAGCCCGTCGCGGAACTCGGTGTGCCGGGCACCGTCTACCGCCCGCTCGTGGGGAGGCGGGGCATCGACCTCGTGGCCGCGGTGCGGGCCGACGACGACTCACCCGTTCTCGGACGGGCGCTCGGCCTGCTGGCACGGCACGTCGGCGGGTGAGACCAGCCCGTCCGGGCAGCGCCCTCCTCGGCGCTGCCCGGACGGTTCGGAGGAGGACCCGCTACCCGGCCGCGACGGTCGTCTCGACGACGCGCTCGTTGTCGGCGGGGTTGTTGTCCTCGCGGCCGGCCAGGCGCACCCGCGCCTTGAGCGTCGCCTTGCCGAGGGCCGCGTCGTCCGCGGTGTAGGTGTACGTGAACGGCACGATCGCGGTGCTGTCCTTGGCCACGTGCTGGTTCACGGTGCCGACGATCGTCCAGTAGCCGTCCCGCTTGCGCCGCAACAGCTCCACGACGGTGTTCTCGGAGTACCGGGTGTTGCTGACCGACGCCTCGACGGTCGCGGTCTCGCCGACCTTCGCGCTGGCCGGTGCGACGACGTTCGACACGGTCACGTCGTGCGTCTCGACCTTCAGCGTCTGCGTGGTGGTGCCGGAACGGCCGTCCGCCGTGTACCCGCTGATCGTGACCTCGTACTCGCCGTCGGCGGCGTACCTGTGCGAGACGTCCGCCGTGCCGGGCACGGCCGGGATCGTGGCGGACGTGCCGTCGCCGAAGCGGACCTCGCCGCCCGCGAGCCAGCGACCGGCCGGGTCGCCCGGGTCGATGCCGAACCGGACCTCGTCGAAGACACCGGGCTGCGCCGGGAGGACGTACGTCGTGGTGGGCTTGATCTGCGGCGCGTCCTCCAGCCGCAACGTCAGCGGCGCCGAGCCGTAGTCGCTGCTCGCGACCCGGACGTAGTAGGTCTCACCGGGAGTGGTGGCGAAGATCGCCGGGGCGTGGTTGCTCTGCATGCAGTCCAGTTCGGACAACGCACCGAGTGTGTTGCCGCGGAAGACCGCCACGGCCGCGCTGTTGTTGCGCTGGGTGACGTTCGCCGCGAGGATCCCCGTGCGGTCGGCGGTGTAGCGGTACCACACCGAACGGTTGTGGTACCTGTCGCAGCTCGTCACCTCGCCGGCCTCGGCCGTGGCGGCACCGGTCTCACCGGCGACGTCGGTGCCCAGGGAGATGTCCGCGGCTGCCGCGAAGTCGTCGTTGGCGACCCTGGGCACGGACTCCAGGTCGAACTTGACAGGCCCGGCGAACACGGTGTCCTGCAGCAGGAAGTGGTAGGTGGTGCCCGCCTTCACCGCGAACGTGTTCGAGCCGCCGCCGTGCGGGGGCTGGCACGCGCCGGGCGTCCACGTCAACGCACCGCGATCCCCCGTGAAGGCGGAGATGGCGGGCTTCTCGTCGTCCGGCCGGTCGGTCTTCATCCGGACGAAACCGTCGGCGGGCGCGGTGTAGCGGAACCAGACGCTGCTGGTGCCCCACCAGCAGTGCGACGGGTCGTCCGCCGCCGTGGCCTCGCGCGTGTCCAGAGTGGACGAGAAGGGCAGCGAGGCGATCGTCGTGGCGTCGGCGAAGTCGTCGTTGGACGGCGGCGCCGCGTGAGCGGTACTCGGCGCCAGTGCCGCGGCCAGAGCGACTGCCGCGCCGATCATCAGTGCACGCAAAGGAGAACCCCAGTGTCAGTGGGCCGCTTCGGCGCGGCCCCCGTGAGGTGGAGACGCGCGGCACGGCTCCGGGGATGGCTCGGCCGCGAAATTCGATCTTCCGCCGCAGGGGTGTGCGGCCGAAAGGACCAGTGGTCGATCGGGCATACGGCGACCTGGCCGCGCGCCCACCGCCGGGCGTTACGTTCGCCGCCCCGCCGACGACCTCAGGGTGTGACGCAGGAGAGAAAGGTCAGCTTCATGAGTCGAACCGACGCGGAGGTGCGCGAGCCCGGCGGGGGAGTCCCTCCCGTGGTCGGCGAGGTCGAGGAGATCGCGGCGCACGCCGACATCGTCGTGCGCAACCTGCGGATCACCCACTGCTACCACCGGCTGGCCCGAGCGCTGGCCGCGCGCACCGGCGGCGCCGCCAACTGGTGCACCTTCGCGGTGTGGGCGTCCAAGCAGGTGGGGCAGACGATCCGGCAGGAGGACCTGGTGCGCGCGGTGGAGCGCCTGCTGAAGTCCTCGCCCGAGGTGGCCGCCGGGGTGGACCTGGTGGTGCGCGGTGTGCGGCGGGCCGTTCCGCGGCAGACCCTGGACCACGCCCACTCGGTCGTGCGCCAGGCGGTGGTGGCGACCGCGCGGCTCGACGACGTCAGTGCCGCGGCGGCACGGGGCAACCTCAAGGTGTTCGAGGAGATCGCGCGCGAGTTCGCCCGCTTCCTGGCGGAGTTCGGCGAGGTGTCCACCGGCCGGGACGGGCGGATCAGGGAGTTCTGCGACGCGTTGCGGCCCGGTGAGCCGCCGGAGGGGCAGCGCTACCTGCGGCAGGCCTTCGCCCGATACCACCGGGCGATGACCACGCGCGACGAGAAGCGGCGCGCCGAACTGCTGTTCCTGGCGAACATCGAGGTGGGGCTGCACGAGCAGACCCGGTTGCAACCGGAGATCGCCGGCGCGCTGGAGGCGCCGGTGGTCGACCCGCGCGAGCTCGAGCAACGCCTGTTCGACCTGCTCCTGCCGGGCAACCGGGTGGTGAGGTGGTTGCGGCTGGTGCTGCTGACCGTGCTCGGCAGGCGCGCCGCGGTGCGCATCGCCTCGGAACAGCTGGCGGACCAGGCGCGCAGGGTGGTCCGCGAGGCGGTGACCCGGCACCTGATGACGCTGTCGCTGCCGGGCGGTGAGGTGCTCGACCTGAGCACCGACCTGCCGGCGACGTTCCCGCCGCTGCTCACCGAGCTGGCCGACCCCGAACTGCTGGAGCTGCTGCGGATCGTCGATCCCACGCCGGACAGCGTGGCCGGCACGGCCGCCCGCGACTGGGCGGACCTGCTCGGCCGGATGCACTACATCGCGGACATGTTCCGTTGCCACGCCGTGCGCGCCGACCTGCTCGACCCGCCGTTCACCGCCGAGCAGGTCGACGCTCTCCAGGCCGGACGCCGGCCGGACGGCGTGCTCTGACGGGAACGGGAGGGCCTCGGGTGAGGCCCTCCCGTCAGGTGATCAGACGATCAGCCGACCCGGCAGGACACGCTGGGCCAGTTCCAGTTGCCGCCGTGCTGGACAGTGAAGCCGAACGTGTTGCCGCTGCCGTTCGGACGTGCGGTCATCACGTTCGCCGAGTCCCACGAGGCAGTCGTGTTCCAGGTGGCGATGATCCGCTGGGGCGAGCTCACCGTGACCGTCACGATCCAGTTGTCGGTGCCCGAGACGGTGACGTTGCCGTTGAAGCGGTCGTTCCACTTCTCGCCCTCGGAGTACGTCGCCGTGCAGCCCCCGCCGCCGGGGTTGGACGTGGTCGTCGTGGTCGAGGTCGGCGGCGTGGTGGTCGACCCGCCGTTCAGGACGCCGAGGACGGAGGTGTAGGCGGCCTTCTTGTTGCCGCTGTTGTCGAACAGCAGCGGGGTGCCGGAGGCGCGCCACGAGTCGCTGTCGCGGATGCCCCACACGGTGATGCCGGTGCACCGCGCCACGGAGAGACAAGCCTGCGTGACGCCCTGGTACTGCTGGGCCTGCGAGCTGCCGGAGCCCTCGATGTCCAGCTCGGTGATCTGGACGTCGACGCCCAGGGCGGCGAAGTTCTGCAGGGTCGTGTGGTAGTTGGACGGCACCGGGTTGCCGCTGTTGAAGTGCGCCTGGAAGCCCACGCAGTCGATCGGGACGCCGCGGGACTTGAAGTCCTGCACCATCCGGTAGACGCCCTGCGTCTTCGCGTGCGACCAGTTGTCGGTGTTGTAGTCGTTGTAGCAGAGCTTCGCGTTCGGGTCGGCCGCACGGGCGGCGCGGAACGCGGCCTCGATCCAGTCGTTGCCGGTGCGCTGCAGGTTCGAGTCGCGACGGCCGCCGCCGCTGCCGTCGGCGTAGGCCTCGTTCACCACGTCCCAGGCGTAGATCTTGCCGCGGTAGTAGGTGGCGACCTGGGTGATGTGGTTCAGCATCGCGTTGCGCAACGAGCTGCCGGACATGTTCTGCATCCAGCCGGGTTGCTGCTGGTGCCACGCCAGCGCGTGCCCGCGCACACGTTTGCCCTGGTTGCGCGCGTGGTTCACGATCCGGTCGCCGTTGCCGTAGCTGAACTGGTTCTGGTTCGGCTCGGTCGCGTCCATCTTCATCTCGTTCTCGGCCGTGACCATGTCGAACTCCCTGTTCAGGATTCCGACGTAGGTCGAGTCGCCGAGCTTGTTCGCGGCGACCGCGGTGCCGAAGTAGCGGCCGCTCTGCTGGGCTGCCGCCGCGAGGGTGGAGGCCGCTCCGCTGGCGGGCGTCGTGGTCGCGAAGACCGCGGCGCCCACAGTGGCTGCCACCAGGGAGGACACGAGTCCGGCTCGTGCTACTGACTTCAGTGTCAGCGTCATTTTTCGGCGCTTTCTGAGGAGCACCCGCACAATCGCGGGTGAATGGGGTTGGCAGGGACGTTCATTCATCTGTTCAGGGCGTGTGGCCTGCGCCGTGGCCGTGCGCCGTGTGAATGGAGACGTTGCCAGTATTGAACGGGACAGTGCGGCCGATCAAGGGTCCATTCGATTCGAATGCGGCGAATGGAATGTTTCGAAAACCCGCAAAACCTATCGAAACAGTTTCGAAAATGGTCGGCCGATGGTCACCACACGTGCCCACTCGGGTGGTGCGTCCGGGACGTAGCCGGGATCGTCCTCGCCGGAGCGGCGCTCTCGCGGGAACAGGCCCACCACCGTCCGGCACGCCGGCCTCGTCTCGGGCCAGGGCGTTTGGCCGTCGGTCAGGGCGACGACGACGTCGGTACGGGCGCGGGCCGTGGGCGATGCGGCCTTGGGCCGCACACGTCCTTCTGCTTCGAGCACCAGCGCGGCTTCAGCCGCCCACCGGTGGGCGGCGTGGCCGTCTCGCAGCCCGGGATCGCCGCCCGTGGACCAGTGCGCCGCTCCGGACCGCTCCCGCAGCTCACCGGTCCTGCGCGCGTCCCACAGGTGGCGGTGCAGGCCCAGGCGGAAGCGCTGGTCCGGCCGGGGATGGGGATGGCCGCCCGCTCCGGCGAGGGGCGAGGCCGGGTCCCAGAGCGCGAGGCTGATGCGCTGCCCGGCGGACGCCCGAGCCGGTGGGGTGCGCGCCGCGAGGTGCAGCGGCGGGCCGTCGTCCGGCGGGAAGTACCGCGCCAGGTGACCGTGAGGCCCGGCCGCACGAGGCCGTCCGGGCTGGTCCGCGGGAAGTGCCGGCGCAGCAGGTCAGGAGCCAGGTTCGCAGGTCGTCGCGGATTCGCCGTGCGTGCGACCGGAGATGAAGGCGGGATTCTCCGTTCGGGCGGTGCGTCAGCACTCACCTGTGGTGAACGGAACCCCCGATCTGTTCAGATGGGTGATCATCGCGGCAACCGCGGCAAGGGGTGCGCAAGTGTTTTCGCGCTTGCGCGCCGCACAGGCAGGTCGCCGCGAGGGCCAGGCGTTCGGTCAGCTCTCCGAGGACGTCCGCTGGGAGGGGAGCGGCTCCTGGAACAGGTTCGTCCAGGACGGCTGGCCCGAC
>NZ_DATLEC010000010.1:0-23644 GCF_035525475.1 Lentzea sp.
AGTCAAGGCGGAACCTGTCGTTCGCGAACGCAGCCCAGGGCAACGTTCACGCGTCCGCGAGCGTCCGCAGCGAGGAGAGGTCGTAGTTGGGCGGATGCAGAACCCGAGCCGCTGAGACTTTCCAGCCCACTTCGGTGCAGAGCCATACCGGATGCGTACCGAAGTTGAACTCGGTATAGGTTACGTCGCAGGTCAGGGTGGGTGCTTACGCGAGTCTGTAAATCCGTCGCGAAAGCTACAGAGGTTCGAATCCTCTACCCGCCACGCAGGATCGATGGGCCTTTGACCGGACAGGTCAGGGGCCCATCGTCGTTCGCAGCCGAGGGAGATCCCAGTGCGCACGCAGATGGCTACCGAGGCCGGCCGGACGACGGCGCCGAGTGAGGACCGCGCGCTCGTGGGGCCGAACCTGCTCGCCGTGCTCGACGGCGTGACGGCGAAGCCCGAGACCGGGTGCGGGCACGGGGTCGGGTGGTTCGCCGACCAGCTCTCCGCGGAGATCCTGCGCGTCGCTCACCTCGAGCCGGCCGCGGCGCTGCGACAGGCCATCGCGCAAGCCGCTGAGCTGCACGATGGCACCTGCGACCTCGACCACCCCGACTCGCCCAGCGTGGCGGTCGCGCTCGTGCAGATCACGGACGACGTGCTGCGGTACCTCGTGCTCGGGGATGCCACCGTCGTGGTCGACACCAAGGGCGAGTTGCGCGTCGTGAGTGACACGGTGACCAATCGGACGGCTGGGGCGAAGCCTGCTGACGTCGAGCACGCGTTGACGGGTGAGGTGCCGTTGCCGGACGTTCGGCGCGTCGCGCTTCTCACCGACGGTGCCGCGCGGGCTGTTGACCTGTTCGGCCTCTTCGGTTGGCCTCAGGCGCTCGAACTGATGACGGCGAACGGGCCCGACGACCTCATTCGCAGAATGCGCGCGGTCGAAAAGGAAGATGTCAAGGCCGTTGATTGGCCTCGCGAGAAGATTTCCGACGACGCGACTGTCGTCTATCTCGAGCGATAGGTCAGTGGTGGGGCGCCGGTTCGACGCCGCGGCGGCGCGCGATCGTGCGCATGTTGTCCTCGCCCCAGTCTCCCAGGGGTAACAGCGCCTCGTTCAGCCTGGCGCCCAGTGGGGTCAGCGAGTACTCGACGCGCGGTGGTACCTCGTGGAACACCTCACGATGCACGATTTCGTCCGCCTCCATCTCGCGCAGCACCTGGATCAGCATCTTCTCGCTGATGCCCGACAACGACCGCCGCAGCTCGCCGGTGCGCATCGGGCCGTGGTGCAGGGCCCACAGGACGAGTGCCTTCCAGCGTCCGCCGATCACGTCGATTGCCGCGTCCAGGCCGCACGAGTACTGCCGTGGCTTCATCCAGGATCCTTACCGAAAAGTGGGTACCTGACAAAATAGTAGGTACTTGTCGTGCGAACAGCGTCGGAACGAGCATTGCCGGCATGGGGATCAAGAAAACCGTGAGCGTGCTCGGCCTCGGCCGGATGGGCAGCGCGCTCGCCACCGCCCTCGTCGAAGAGGGCTTCGAAGTGACCGTGTGGAACCGGACGGACAAGCCTGCGCCGGTCGGCACCACCAAGGCGGCTACGCCGGAAGAGGCGTTCCGGAGCGACGTCGTCGTCACGTGTCTGTCCACTTACGACGTTCAGAAACCGTTGCTCACCAGGGACATCAAGATTCTCGTCAACCTGACGTCCGGCACTCCGGAGGAGGCCCGTGCCACCGCGCGGTGGGCGGAGGACAACGGCGTCGAGTACGTCGACGGTGTGATCATGGCCGTGCCGCAGCAGATCGGCACGGCGCAGGCGCGGATCCTGTTCAGCGGCAGCGAGAACCACCACGTCCTGCGAGCGTTCGGCGAGCCGGTCTTCGTCGGCGAGGACGCGGGTCTGGCCGCGCTCTACGACCTGGCCCTGCTCGGTGTCATGTGGTCGGCGTTCGGCGGTTACCTGCAGGCACTCGCGCTCGTCGGCAGCGCGGGCGTCACGCCGCGGCAGTTCACGCCGCTCATCACCGACTGGCTCGCCGTCGTGACCACCCTCCTGCCCGAGATGGGGGAGGAGGTGCAGAGCGGGAGCTACGAGACCGACGTGTCCGCCCTGGACATCAACGTGTCCGGGCTGCGCATGCTCACCGATGCCGGCGTCGAACAAGGCCTCGACACCACCCTTCCGCAGGCTCTGCACGACCTGTTCGAACGCGCCCAGCGCAACGGCCACGGCGCGCACAGCATCGCGAGCGTCATCGAGGAGATCCGGAAGTGAAGTACCTGGGCAAGAAGGCCGTCGTCACCGGCGGCACGCACGGCATGGGCCGCGCGACGGTGGAACTGCTGGTCGAGAACGGTGTCGAGGTGCTGCTGACCGGTCGCACGACCGACAAGGCCGAGGGCCTCAAAGCGCACGCCGTCGCCTCCGACGCGGCGAGCCTCGGCGACATCGCCAGGCTCAAGACCGAAGTCTCACAACGGCTCGGGGACATCGACCTGTTGTTCGTCAACGTCGGTTTCTCCACCCTCACGCCGTTCGACGCGGCCACCGAGGCCGACTACGACCGCACGTTCGACGTGAACACCAAGGGCGCGTTCTTCACCGCGCAGCACCTGGCGCCGCTGATCAGGGACGGCGGGGCGATCGTCTTCACCACGAGCGTCGCCACCGTCCTCGGCTCGCCCGGCCTGAGCGTCTACGCGGGCGCGAAGGCCGCGGTCAGGGCGTTCGCGCGCGGTCTCGCGGCGGAGCTGGCGCCGCGGGACATCCGGGTCAACGTGGTCAGCCCCGGCTTCATCGACACGCCGTCGATGGGCGTCACGGGCGTGCCGCAGGAGGTGCTCGAGCAGTTCAAGGAGGAAGGCGACCGCATCACCCCGCTCAAGCGCCACGGCACGATGGACGAAGTGGCGAACGCCGTGCTGTTCCTGGCGTTCGAGGCCACCTTCACCACCGGCGCGGAGCTCGCCGTCGACGGCGGTCTCGGCCAGGGGCTCAGCGCGTAGGAAAAATCTTCTGGCTTCCTGTCACACATCCGCCGCCCCTCGGGTCGACCGGGTACAAGACGAGACAGGAGAACGAAGATGAGGATCACCAACCCGATCATGTCGGTGCCCGGCGCGATGAAGGCGATGCTGGACCTGTCGGCGGCCGCGTCGACGACGGGCGTCGACAAGGACCTCGTGGAGCTGATCTGCCTGCGGGTCAGCATCATGAACGGCTGCGGCGCCTGCATCGACTACCACACCAAGCTGTTGCGCGAGGCGAAGGTGGCGGACGAGCGGGTCTACGCCGTCGCCGGCTGGCGGGACGTTCCGTACTACTCCGACGCGGAGAAGGCGGCGTTCGCGCTCGCCGAGGAGATGACGCACGTGCACGTCAGCGACGCGGTGTGGGACGAGGCCGCGAAGCACTGGAGCGAACAGGAGCTGGCGGGGCTGATGCTGGCGATCTGCGCGATCAACACCTGGAACCGGCTCAACGTCGGCTCGCAGCAGAAGGTGTCCGCGTAGGACAGACGCATTCAGGACAGGCGCGTTTCAGGAAGAGACCGGCGCGCAAGAGCTTCCTCTCTCTTGCGTGCCGGCCTCAGCGCGCAGCATACCCCATGTCGAACAAATGTTCGATCATCGTGGGCGCGCGCAGTCAGCTCGCGGCGAGTGCCGCGCGGCCGTCTTCGGTCAGCTCGGCGCAGACCCGCCGGCCGAAACTCGTGGGCCGCGCGGGGCGCAGCAGTCCCGCGTGCACCAGGTCGTGCGTCGCCATCTGGTCGCAGCAGGGCAGTCCGTCGACGTAGAGCTCGGGTTCGATGCCGCCGGTCACCTCGGCTCGTCCTGCGGCGACGGCCCGCAGCATCGATCTCGCTCTTCCGCTGAGCTCCATCTCGACCCCCGGTGGTGTTCGAATCCCTGTACCCCTTTGTCGAAATAGAGGCCGGATTCGTTCCACAAGTACGGTGTCGTTCGAGTTCTTCGCTTGTGTGAACGGGTAGATCATGTCTCATTGGTCCGTTCGAGCAGCGCAGACACGCCGGTGGACGAGCGCAGTGCCGGTCGGCGCGCCCACACCGTCCACCTCGGACGGTATCCGTGCGAGTACCAGAACGGCGTCGAGCGCGGGTTCGGCAACGCGTGGTGGAGCAGCGTCGACGCCACGCCGGCGCGGTCCAGCACGTCGTGCGCGTGTGCCGTGAGAGCGCTGCCAGCCCCCGTGCCGCGCGCATCCGGCCGAACGCCGAGGTGCCCCAGGTACGCGAACGGCCGCGCCGACGCGAACCGTTCCACCCAGCCCGCGTCCTGCGGAAGGTCGACGTAGATCATGCCGACGGGCGTGTCACCGCGGACCGCGAGCCACATCGCCTCGTGATCGCGGCCGAGCACCTCGGCGAGCGCGGTCCGCAGGTGTTCCGCTGTGTTCGGGCGTTCGGTCACCATCCCGAACGCCGAGTCGTACCGGACCGTGTGCATGTTCAGCTCGACCACCACGTCGAGGTCGGCACGCGTCGCCGCCCTGATGCCCACCCCGGCCGGCCGCGTCGGCGCGGACGTCCCGGCGAGGCGCTCGGCGATCACGGTGAGAGGGGCGAAGCCGTGGTGGATCAACGGCAGCGTGCAGGCGGCCTCGTGGGACGGCACCGTCACGATCGCCGCGGTGTCCGGGTCGTCGAGGCCCGTCAGCCGCGTCTCCCACTCGTCGAGCAACGCCGGCAGGTCGCAGCCCGGCTGCCAGGCCAGCCTGTGCGTGCGCAGCGGCCCCCAGGTCGCCGCCAGCGAATCCGGATCTGCCTCGGTGCGGGAAAAGATCTCGGTCACGCTCCATCTGAGCATGGCAGGGTCTGGTTGTGGAGATCTACGTCGTGGATTCGTTCACCGACCGGCCCTTCGCGGGCAACCCCGCCGGGGTCGTGCTCCTGACCGAGCCGCGCGACGACGCCTGGATGCGGCACGTCGCCGCCGAGATGAAGCACGCCGAGACGGCCTTCGTCACGCCCGACAACCACCTGCGCTGGTTCACGCCGGAGGTCGAGGTCGACCTGTGCGGACACGCCACGCTCGCCACCGCTCATGTGCTGGGCGGCAGGCAGGAGTTCACCACGCGTAGCGGCGTCCTCACATGCACCAACGACGACGGGTGGGTCCACATGGACTTCCCGGCGGACCCCCCAGAGTTGACTGACCCGCCAATCGGACTAGCGGAAGCGCTGCCACATGCGACGATCAAGTCCGTGAGTCGCGGACGGTTCGACTTCCTGATCGAGTTGGCGAGCGCGGAGGAGGTCCGTTCCCTGCGACCAGATGTCCAAGGACTGACACAGTTTCCATCACGCGGAGTGATCGTGACGGCGGTCGGCGACGGCGAGGCGGACATCGTGAGCCGCTGTTTCTACCCGGCTGCCGGTGTCCCGGAAGATCCCGTCACCGGTTCGGCCCACTGCACGCTGGCGTCCTATTGGGTGCCCCGGCTCCACCGCGCTGACCTGCTGGCGGAGCAGGCGTCGCCGCGCGGCGGGTTCGTGCGGGCGACCCTCGCCCAAGATCGCGTGCGGCTCTCGGGGCAGGCCGTGACCGTGCTCCACGGGCGCCTCAACGCCTAGCCACGTCTGGATGAATCGACGTCACCAAGGGTGCTCGACCTGCCATTTTGTACCCCGAGCGGGGTACATTGATGCCTCTGGAGGGGTCCTGATCGCGAAGTGCGGGACCCCTCAGTCACGCCTAGAGGTCCCCCCATACCCAGGCCGACGAGGAGGCTGGATGTCCGACCGAGCGTCGGCCCCCGTGTCGGACTCGGCCGCCTGGTCGGCCAAGTCGACCAACCGCGCGTTCAGCGCGTTCGCCGTCACCCTCCTGGTGGCCGGCGTCGTCTGCGCGGGCATGGTCGCGGCCTGGCTCCCGGAGAAGGAGAACACCTCACTCTTCTGGATCGGCCCGCTGCTCGTCGTCGGCTTCCTGCTGGCCGAGCAGCTCGCGATCAACGTCGACGTCCGCAGCGGCGTCGCGTGGACGATCTCCTTCACCGAGATCCCGCTGGTCCTGGGTCTGCTGGTGGCCCCGTTCGAGATCGTGCTCGCCGCCCACGTGGTCGCGGGCGTGGGCACGTTGCTCGGCAGGCGGATCCTCGACCGCGCCGTCTACAACGCGGGCCTCATGTTCATGGAGATCTCCGTGGCGTTCGCCGCCGCGGAGGCCGTGAACCGGATGATCGGCGCCGGCGGGCCGTTCTGGGCGGGCGCCTTCGTCGGAACGATCACCGTGCCGATGCTCGCGAGCGTCCTGGGCCTCTGCGCGCTGCGGCTCATGGGCAAGTCGATGCGCGTCGGCAACAGCCTTCGTCTCGTGCTCCAGACGCTGGTCGTGGCGCTGCTGAACACCTCGATCGGCCTCGTCGGCTACCAGATCGTCTCCACCACCGAGTGGGGCGGCGTCCTCATCCTCCTGGTGCTCGCGGGCATCGTGGCCACCTACCTCGCCTACTCCGGCCTGCTGCGCGAACAGCGCGACCTGGAGGCGTTGAGCGAGGTCAGCCTCCGCGTCGCGAGGTCGGGCCAGCACGGCACCGGCCCGCGCCAGCCCGACGACGACCTCACCACGGGCGTCGAAGAGGACGAGTGGCAGCAGATCGCCGAACGCATCCGCGAGCAGCTCAACGCCAACAGGGTCGTGCTGCGCCTGCGCACCGACCCGCAGGAAGCCATGATCACCCTCGTCGCCGGCGAACCGCTGCCCGACGAGATGACCGCGACGGACCCCCGTGCCGTGCGCGAGGACCCGGTCCTGCAGCTGCCGGGCACGCACGTCCGCTACTACCGCGTCGCCGACGCCACCGAGGACGTCACCGAGGCCCTGCTGCGCCGTGACGCGCAGGAGGCGCTGGTCGTCCCGTTGCGCGGCGCGACCCAGCTGCTCGGCGCCGTCGAGGCCCACGACCGGCTCTCCCGCTGGCGCGGCTTCGGCAAGGCCGACATCCAGCTGCTCCGCACGCTGGCCTCGCACCTCGCGACGGCCGTCGACAACCGGCGCCTGCTGGCCCGGCTGCGCCACGACGCCTACCACGACCCGCTGACCGGCCTGCTGAACCGCGCGGGCCTGCGCGAGGCGTGCGCCGAGCCGTTGCGCGACTCCCGGAGGGGAGTGGTGCTGCGCATCGACCTCGACATCCTGTCGACGGTCTCCGACGCGCTGGGCCAGGCCTGGGGCAATCGGATGGTCGTCGCGGCCGGGCGCCGTCTGCGCGACGCGCTCGGAGCCGACGTCCCGCTGGCGAGGCTGGAGGGTGGCGCGTTCGCCGCGTTCCTCGACGACTCGCGGTCCGGCGCGGCGCACGAGATCGCCGAACGCCTGCGCGCCGGGCTCTCCGTGCCGTACCCCGTCGACCGGCTCACCGTCGAGGCCTCCGCCGTCGTCGGCTACGCGTCGAAGGCGGACTCCGAGACCGAGGACCCGGACCCGGACGTGCTGCTGCAGCGCGCCGACGTCGCCGTGCGCGCCACGACCGAGGGCACGCCCGTGAAGGCCTACGCGCCTTCGATGGGACACCTCTTCCTGCGCCGCTTCCAGCTCGTGACGCAGTTCCGCCAGGCCGTCGAGACCGGGCAGATCTCGGTGCACTACCAGCCGAAGGTCGCCCTGCCGTCACGTCAGGTCGTGGGCGCGGAGGCGTTGGTGCGCTGGACGCACCCGGAGTTCGGCCGCGTCGACCCGGACGAGTTCGTGCCGGCCGTCGAGGCCACCGGTCTCGTGGACGTGCTGACGGACTTCGTGATGGACAGGGCCCTGGAGCGCGTGCGGCGCTGGCTCGACCGCGGGCTGCGCATGTCCATCGCGGTGAACCTGTCCG
This sequence comes from Lentzea sp., assembly GCF_035525475.1. GTDB lineage: Bacteria > Actinomycetota > Actinomycetes > Mycobacteriales > Pseudonocardiaceae > Lentzea. The sequence continues at coordinate 7,835 of NZ_DATLEC010000010.1, forward strand.
TGCGGACGCTGGGCGACGAGGACTTCCCGAACCGCGTGGCGGCCGCTCTGGAGCGCCACGACGTGCCGTCCGGGCTGCTGACCTTCGAGCTCACCGAGTCGGGCGTCATGGCCGATCCCGAGCGCGCCCTGCCGGTGCTGCGGCGCCTGCACGCGATCGGTGTCGTGCTGGCGGTTGACGACTTCGGCACGGGCTACTCGTCACTCGCGTACCTGCGCCAGCTGCCGGTCGACGAGGTCAAGATCGACAAGTCGTTCGTGCTCGGGATGGGCACGGACCTCGGCGACATGGCCGTGGTCCGGTCGATCGTGGAGCTCGGGCACTCGCTCGGCCTGGTCGTCGTCGCCGAGGGCGTCGAGGACGACGCCGCGCGCGACCAGCTGGTCGGGATGGGCTGCGACGTGGCGCAGGGGTACCTGATCTCCAGGCCGCTGTCCGAAGATCGCTTCGAGGCCTGGCTGCGGGCACGAACGGTGCAGGTCAGGGGTGCTCGGGATGAGACGGTGCTCACCTTGGTCCACTAGGGGGACCCCCGGATTTCGTTCTTGGTGGACCCGTGTTGTAGAGTTCTCCTCGCTCGGCAAGAACGAAAGAGCAAGCCCCTTTAGCTCAGTCGGCAGAGCGTCTCCATGGTAAGGAGAAGGTCTACGGTTCGATTCCGTAAAGGGGCTCCACTACTGGCCGCAGTGCTGAGCGCTGCGGCTGTAGTTGTGTAAAGCGGTGTAGCTCAGTTGGTAGAGCAAGCGGCTCATAATCGCTGTGTCGCCGGTTCAAGTCCGGCCACCGCTACGCGAGTTGGGTGGGGTGCGTCGGCGGAAAGCGCCGACCTGCCTCGCTCCGCATGATTTCGGGGGCCCAGCCTCCACACCCCCGGGCAGCAACCTCGTTGCCCGACCCCGCCGGGCGGTAAGCCCGTACCGGACGCCTCATCTCGAGGTCGGGGCACGTGTGCTCTCAGGAAGGCAAGGACCGTGGCTGCAACCGACGTACGCCCCAAGATCACCCTCGCGTGCGAGGAGTGCAAGCACCGGAACTACATCACCAGGAAGAACCGGCGCAACGACCCGGACCGCCTGGAGATGAAGAAGTTCTGCCCGAACTGCAAGACGCACCGCTCGCACAAGGAAACCCGCTGAGCGCGTAGCAGCTTTCGACCGAGGCCCGTCCCACGCGTGGGACGGGCCTCGTCGCATATAGGCTCCTTCGGTGCCTCTCGACCCCAGTTTCACCGGACGCAGTTACCCGCCGTCGCAGCCGTACGACGTGAGCCGCGAGAAGATCCGCGAGTTCGCCGACGCGATCGGCGCGACCAGCCCGGCCTACCGCGACGCCGACGCGGCGAAGGCGTTGGGGCACAGGGACGTCATCGCCCCGCCGACGTTCGCGATCGTCGTGTCGATGAAGACCAACGAGACGGTCATGTTCGACCCCGAGCTGAAGCTCGACTACAGCCGCGTCGTGCACGGCGACCAGAACTTCACGCACCACCGGCCCATCACCGCGGGCGACCAGCTCGTCAGCGTGGCGCACATCGACGCCATCACGTCCCGCATGGGCAACGACATGGTGACCGTGCGGACCGAGATCAGCACGGTCGACGGCGAGCCCGTCGCCACCGCCAAGTCGATGCTCGTCGTGAGGGGGGAGGACGCGTGACGAACGCTGCCGTGGGAACCGAGCTGCCGGCGCTGTCCGTGCGCCTCACGCGCGCCGACCTGGTGCGCTACGCGGGTGCCTCGCTGGACTTCAACCCCATCCACTGGAACGAGCAGACCGCGAAGGAAGTCGGCCTGCCGGACGTCATCGCGCACGGCATGCTCACCATGGCCGTGGCCTCGCGGATCGTCGCGGAGTGGATCGGCGACCCCGGCGCCATCGTCGAGTACGGATGCCGCTTCGGCCGGCCCGTGGCGGTGCCCAACGACGACGAAGGCGCGCTGGTCGAGGTCACCGCGAAGGTCACCAAGGACTTCGAGGACGGAACTGTGAAGGTCAACATCAACGCGGCTTTTGACGGCAAGTCGGTGTTGACGGGCGCGTTCGCACGCGTGCGCGTCGGCTGATGATGTGATCAACAACACCACCGGATCACTCGATCCGGTGGTGTTTGCGGTGCTCACGAGATGTTCGGCACCCGAGGGCGCGTCAGTTGCACGACCCTGATTCGTCTTCTCGCCATCCGTGTGGGTAGGCTGTGCGACAGGCCGCTCGGCAAGTGCTTGAGCGGTCTGGTTGGAATGGACGGGACAGGCTCCCGTACACTTCCTGCTTGGCCAGGGGATCTCGTTTCGGGGTCTCAAAGGGGTGTAGCTCAACTGGCAGAGCAGCGGTCTCCAAAACCGCAGGTTGCAGGTTCAAGTCCTGTCGCCCCTGCTGTCGAAGCGCGTCATGGGTGGAGTGGAGGCACGGCATGAGCGAGGGCCGCGAGCAGGACCAGCCGGAGGAGCGCGAAGGCGCTGTCCGGCCGTCCACTGCTGCGGCGCGACGTGAACGTCGTGCCTCCTCTCGCCCGGCCGCCCGCAAGGACGGCAGCAGCGCTGAGTCGAAGAAGAGCGTCGCCAAGTCCGACTCCTCGGACGAGGACGCGAAGAAGGGTCGCCCGACCAAGACCCGTGAAGGGCAGGAGAAGCGTCCCTCGCTGATCGGGCGGTTCTTCCGCTACATCCGCGAGGTCATCGGCGAACTCCGCAAGGTGATCTGGCCGACGCGCAAGCAGCTCGTCACCTACACCGGCGTCGTGCTGGTGTTCGTGGTCTTCATGGTTGCGCTGGTGTGGGCTCTCGACCTCGGCTTCGGCGCGGCTGTTTTCGAGTTGTTCGGCTGAGCCGGACAGCTGCCGCTGCAACCAGGAAGCGAGATCCACAGTGAGCTCCGACAACGGCGTTGACGCCCAGGAGAAGACCGACCTCATCGACGACGAGGTGTCCGAGGACACCGCGGCCGACGAGACGGTCGAGTCGGAGGCTGTGGACTCTCGAGACGTCGACGCCGCGGACTCCTCCGACGACGAGTCCGACGAGACCGCCGCCGTGGAAGACGACGACGTCCTGGCGATCGACGAGACCCCGATCGACGAGGAGATCGCCGACCCCGCCGAAGAGCTGCGTCAGGCCCTGCGCCACGCGCCCGGCGACTGGTACGTCGTGCACTCCTACGCCGGCTACGAGAACAAGGTCAAGGCGAACCTCGAGACTCGTATCCACACGCTCGACATGGAGGACTACATCTTCCAGGTCGAGGTGCCGACCGAAGAGGTCACCGAGATCAAGAACGGCCAGCGCAAGCTGGTGCAGCGCAAGGTGCTGCCCGGCTACATCCTGGTCCGCATGGAGCTCACCGACGCGTCCTGGAGCGCCGTCCGCAACACGCCGGGCGTGACCGGGTTCGTCGGAGCCACCTCGAAGCCCTCGCCGCTCACCATCGACGAGGTGCTGAAGTTCCTGCTCCCGCAGGGTGAGCAGAAGCCCGCCGAGGGCAAGAAGGCCGCTTCTGCGACCGCGTCGAAGCCGACCATCGAGGTCGACTTCGAGGTCGGCGAGTCGGTCACCGTCATGGACGGACCGTTCGCCACGCTGCCCGCGACGATCAGCGAGGTCAACGCGGACGGCCAGAAGCTGAAGGTCCTGGTGTCGATCTTCGGCCGGGAGACGCCGGTCGAGCTGTCGTTCAGCCAGGTCTCCAAGATCTGAGCGGTCCCCTTTACCGAGGGGACCGATCGGCCACGCTGCGGCTGGCAGGGCCGCGCGCGGACACCGCAATAACAGGAAGTACGGACAATGCCACCCAAGAAGAAGAAGCTGTCAGCGATCATCAAGCTGCAGATCAAGGCTGGTGCCGCCAACCCGGCGCCTCCCGTTGGTCCCGCGCTGGGTCAGCACGGCGTCAACATCATGGAGTTCTGCAAGGCCTACAACGCCGCGACCGAGTCGCAGCGCGGTCAGGTCGTGCCGGTCGAGATCTCCGTGTACGAAGACCGCTCGTTCGACTTCAAGCTGAAGACCCCGCCCGCCGCGAGGCTCATCCTCGCCGCTGCCGGTGTCGACAAGGGATCGGGCGAGCCCCACCGCCTCAAGGTCGCCAAGGTGACCATGGAGCAGGTGCGTCAGATCGCGCAGACCAAGATGGTCGACCTGAACGCGAACGACATCGACCAGGCCGCGAAGATCATCGCCGGCACCGCCCGTTCCATGGGCATCACGGTCGAAGGCTGACCACACCCTCTTCTGAGCAAGCGTGGGAGAGCCGAGCGCGGCTCATTCACCACGAACTGATCCACGGTAAGGAACAGATTTCATGAAGCGCAGCAAGGCCTACAAGGCCGCCGCCGAGCTGGTGGACCGGGAGCGGCTGTACTCGCCGCTGGAGGCCGCCAAGCTCGCCAAGGAAACGTCCAAGGTGAAGCTGGACTCGACCGTCGAGGTCGCGATTCGCCTCGGCGTCGACCCTCGCAAGGCCGACCAGATGGTCCGCGGCACCGTGAACCTGCCGCACGGTACGGGCAAGACCGCCCGCGTGATCGTCTTCGCGACCGGTGACAAGGCCGCAGAGGCCGAGGCCGCCGGTGCGGACGCCGTCGGCTCCGAGGACCTGATCGAGCGCATCCAGGGTGGCTGGCTCGACTTCGACGCCGCGATCGCCACCCCCGACCAGATGGCCAAGGTCGGTCGCATCGCCCGCATCCTGGGCCCGCGTGGCCTGATGCCGAACCCGAAGACCGGCACCGTGACCCCCGAGGTCACCAAGGCCGTCAACGACATCAAGGGCGGAAAGATCAACTTCCGCGTCGACAAGCAGGCCAACCTGCACTTCGTCATCGGCAAGGTGTCGTTCGACTCCGAAAAGCTGGTCGAGAACTACGCCGCTGCTCTGGACGAGGTTCTGCGCGCGAAGCCGTCCGCGGCCAAGGGCCGGTACGTCAAGAAGGTCACCGTCTCCACGACGATGGGCCCTGGCATCCCGGTTGACCCGAACCGCACCCGCAACCTGCTGGGTGACGAGGCCTGAGCCTCTTCGGTCCGCCTGGTTAGCTGAGAAAGGCCTCCGGCTTGTGCCGGGGGCCTTTTGCGTTGGGACGGGCCGGTTTGCTTGCGCTGGTTGCGGTTCCAGCAGTTGGGGTGCACCGCTTCCCAGCCGGTTCATAGGGCTGCCGGGCTCGCTTCGCATCGCGGTTTCGGGTGTGCCCCGCGGTGTGCTGGGTGGTGGTTTGTCAGGTGGAGAAGGTTCGTCGGTAGTCGCTCGGGGTTGTGCCCACCTGTCTCAGGAAGTGGTGGCGGAGGTTGTTCGCCGTGCCGATGCCGCTCAGCGCCGCGATCTTCTCCACCGGCAGGGTGGTCGACTCCAGCAGGGCCTGGGCTCTGGTGATGCGTTCGTTCAGCAGCCACCGCAGTGGTGTTGTGCCTGTGGTGGCTTGGAGTCTTCGGTAGAACGTTCGCGGGCTCATGGCTGCTTTGCGGGCCAGGATCTCGATCGTCAACGGTTCGTCCAGGCGGGCTCTGGCCCAGTCCAGCACCGGGGTGAGGCCCTGTTCGTCGGTGGTGGGGATCGAGAGGTCCACGTACTGGCCCAGGTGGCCCGGGCGGTGGCCAGGGACCACCATTCTGCGGGCCAGTTGGTTTGCCACGTGGGCGCCCAGGTCTTTGCGGACCAGGTGCAGGCAGAGGTCCAGGGCCGCGGACATGCCCGCACTGGTCAGGACGTCGCCCTCGTCCACGTAGAGCATCGAGTCGTCGATTTTCACCTTTGGGTAGCGCTCGGCCAGTAGCGCTGTGTGCATCCAGTGCGCGGTGGCTCTTCTGCCGTCCAACAGGCCTGCTTCTGCCAGGGCGTAGGCGCCTACGCAGGACGAGACGATTCTCGCGCCGTTGGCGTGGGCTTTGCGCAGTGCTGCGACCAGGTCTGGTGGGACTGGTGCGTTGTCCTCGATGACCTCGTCCGGCACCCACGACACGATTACGGTGCCGGCGTTGACGATGTCGTCCATGGTGTGGGTGCTGTGCAAGGTGAAGCCTGGCGTTGTGGTGCTCGTGCGGGGTCCTGTGCCGCACAACCACAACTCGTACCAGGGGTCGGCCAGGTCGGGTTGGGGTGTGCCGAAGACGGCCGCCGGGATGCCCAGTTCGTAGAGGTCCGCGACGCCGAAGTCGCTGGGGACGATCAGGGCGACGGGGCCAGCGCTCATGGGGTCAGCCTATGGCAGGAATTTGGTGAAAGGGGTCATTCCGGTCACTGGTGGGGGTGATCGGCTTTGGTGACGCTGAGGGCATGACATCTGAAGCGATCACCGTGCTGGGGCTGGGGAATCTCGGGCGTGCGGTGGCTGGGACGTTCTTGGTGAACGGATATCCCACGACGGTCTGGAACCGGTCTGCGGCGAGGGCTGCGGGGCTTGCGGAGGCCGGGGCGAGTGTGGCGTCCGGTGTGGGGGAGGCGCTCTCTGGCGCTGATCTCGTGGTTGTCGTTTTACTGGATCACCTTGCGGCACAGGAGGTTTTGCGTGGGGTGGACGTGCGGGGGCGGGCGTTGGTCAACCTCACTTCCGGCACGCCCGAGGAAGCTCGGGAGATGGCTCGCTGGGCTGCGGAGAACGGGGCGGAGTACCTGCACGGGGCGGTGTACGCGGTGCCGCAGACGATCGGGACCGCCGAGTCGTCCATCAACTACAGCGGTTCCTCGGCGGTGCACGAGCGGTGGCGGAAGTCGTTGGCTTCGCTGGGGAAGGTCACGTACCTGGGGGAGGACGCCGGGCTCGCCTCCGGGTACGACGTGGCGATCCTGGCCGGGATGTACGGGCTGCTCGGCGGCTTTCTTCACGGTGCCGCGCTGGCGCGGGCCGGTGGCATCGAGGTCGGTGAGCTCACGCCGAGGATGTTGTCGTGGCTGACGGACCTCCAGCCGGCGCTGGTCACCTTCGCCGGGGAGATCGACCGCGGGGACTTCGCCGCCGGGGAGTCGAGCCTGGCGATGAACCAGACCGGGCTGGCGATGCTCATCCGGGCGACCGAGGCGCAGGGCGTGCCCTTCGCCGCGCTCGAGTCCTTCAAGGAGCTGGTCGACGTGCAGGTCGGCCAGGGGCGCGGCGGGGAGAGCCTCGCCCGTGTCGTCGAGTCGTTCGGTGTTGTGTCACAACGGGGTGCGCGCGGCTAGCAGGGATGCCGGTCAACCACAGGTGCTGGGCGACCAGTCGGTGATGACCCAGCCCGCGTTCACCTTCTCGACTACGAACAGGCCCAGGCGCGGGCCGCCCTCGACGGTCAGGGCGCAGGAGTCGATGGTGACCCTGGTGGAGGCCGGGGTCTTCAGCATGTCCGGCGGGAACATGACCTGCTGGTACTTGTCAACGCTGGTCACCTGGGTCTTCAGCGTTGTCACGGCTGCGGCGCAATCGCTTGCGCCGTAGGCGTTCGCGAACTTCTGGCGGGTGTCGTCGCGCAGGAACAACGTGCAGGCGCGGGTCGTGTCGGCGAACGACACGTGCTTGTAGAACATGCCGACGGTGCCCTGCAGGCCGGCGGGTGCGGAGAGGCCCTGGGCCGGGCCGGTGACGCCGCCGCTGTCCTGGGCGATGTCGCCGGGGTCCTCGGTGCTGAAGAAGTGGTTGTAGGCCCACATCGCCGAGAAGACGACGAGGAGGAAGAACAGCGCGCGCCAGAAGATGCGGCTGCCCAGCACGACCAGCCACCAGCGCTTGCCCTGCGGCCGGAACGGCTGGGGCGCCTGGCCCGTCGCCTCCTGGTAGCGCTGGTACTCCTGGAACCGCTGGAACTCCTGGAACTGCCGCAGCTGCTCCGGGTCCACCTGCGGGGCGGGCGGCTGCGGCGGCTGCGGCTGGCGGGGCGCGAGGTCCTTGCCGGGCTCGTCGGTCACAGGTCACATCATGCCGATTTGGATGGCCGCTACACAGTCGGCTACTCTTTTAGTGGTTCTACCGAAGACCGCTGGTTTTCTCCGCGAGGAGAACGAAGGCCCCGTTGCAACACGGGCGGCCCGCGCAGGGAGGACGAGGCCCAGTTCTTGTGACGCCCCGTGCTGCTTGTGCGCGTGGGCGTTTCTGTTGTTTCGGGACCTTCTCACCGCTGGTGGTCTAACCCAGCCCAGAGAGGAGGCGATCATGGCGAAGCCCAGCAAGGTTACGGCGGTCGCTGAGCTCGCGGACCAGTTCCGCACCAGCTCGGCAGCGGTTGTCACCGAGTACCGTGGCCTCTCCATGGCGCAGCTCACGACGCTGCGTCGCGCTCTCGGCGCGGGCACCAAGTACACCGTCGCGAAGAACACGCTGGTCAAGCTGGCCGCTGCGGACGCCGGCATCGAAGGCCTCGAGGCCCTCATGTCCGGTCCGACCGCCATCGCGTTCGTCGAGGGCGAGCCCGTCGACGCCGCCAAGGCGATCCGCGACTTCGCGAAGGACAACAAGGCCCTGGTCATCAAGGGCGGCTACATGGATGGCCGCCCGCTCTCGGTCGACGAGGTCACCGCCATCGCGGACCTCGAGAGCCGTGAGGTGCTGCTCGCGAAGCTCGCGGGCGCGATGAAGGGCAACCTGGCCAAGGCCGCGGGTCTGTTCAACGCCCCGGCTTCCCAGGTCGCTCGCCTGGCTGCTGCCCTGCAGGAGAAGAAGGCCGCCGCGGCTCCCGCCGCCGAAGCCGACGCTCCCGCCGAAAGCTGATCACCCGAAGACACACCCGACGCTTTCGCGCGGGAAATTAGAAAGGACCGCCGATCATGGCGAAGCTCAGCACCGAAGAGCTGCTCGACGCGTTCAAGGAGATGACCCTCCTCGAGCTGTCGGAGTTCGTGAAGCAGTTCGAGGAGACCTTCGAGGTCACCGCCGCGGCGCCCGTCGCCGTCGCCGCTGCCGGCCCCGCGGCCTCCGCTGCCGACGAGGCCGAGGAGCAGACGGACTTCAACGTCGTCCTCGAGTCCGCCGGCGACAAGAAGATCCAGGTCATCAAGGTCGTCCGCGAGGTCGTCTCGGGCCTCGGCCTGAAGGAGGCCAAGGAGCTCGTCGAGTCCGCTCCGAAGGCGATCCTCGAGGGCGTGGCGAAGGACGTCGCCGACGCCGCCAAGGAGAAGCTCGAGGCTGCCGGCGCCAAGATCACCGTCAAGTGATCCTCGCCCCTTCGGGGGCTGGCGTTCTGCCTTGCAGTGCCTGAACGGGCGTGCACCCTCAACGGGGTGCACGCCCGTTTTTGTTGTTTCGCACCTGCTTCGCCGCTGACGTGTTCGGAGTCACATCAGTCTCGAAAGTGGTGCTCGTCAGGCGGTGGTCCAGGGGTTTGCGACCGTTTTGCGAGGTCACGCAGCGTGCCGTTATCTGAACGCAACCGGCGTTAGCCCAACTGGTGAGTAACCTGCCGCGAACGAACTCGTTGCCCCAGTGTGACGCCGATCGCCACGGTGTCCGGGCGTGTGCGGAGGTGCGTGGATGGGTGTCGAGGTGGTCGTCGAGGGTCTGACCAAGTCCTTCGGCAAGCAGACCATCTGGCAGGACGTCACGCTCACGTTGCCGCCGGGTGAGGTCAGCGTGATGCTCGGGCCGTCCGGTACCGGCAAGAGCGTGTTCCTGAAGTCGTTGGTCGGGTTGCTCAAGCCGGAGCAGGGCAAGATCGTCATCAACGGCACGGACCTCGTGCGGTGTTCTGAGCATCGGCTCTACGAGATCCGGAAGATGTTCGGGGTGCTGTTCCAGGACGGTGCGTTGTTCGGGTCGATGAACCTGTACGACAACATCGCGTTTCCCCTGCGGGAGCACACCCGTAAGACCGAGGCCGAGGTTCGGCGCATCGTCCTCGAGAAGATGGAGATGGTCGGTCTCGTCGGCGCCGAGAAGAAGCTTCCCGGTGAGATCTCCGGCGGTATGCGCAAGCGGGCCGGGCTGGCCAGGGCGCTGGTGCTCGATCCCGAGATCATCTTGTGTGATGAGCCGGACTCGGGGCTTGATCCCGTTCGCACGGCCTATCTGAGCCAGTTGCTGATCGACCTCAACGCCCAGATCGACGCGACCATCCTGATCGTCACGCACAACATCAACATCGCGCGGACCGTGCCGGACAACCTCGGCATGCTGTTCCGGCGCGAGCTCGTCATGTTCGGGCCCCGTGAGGTGTTGCTGACCAGTGACGAGCCCGTTGTCGAGCAGTTCCTCAACGGGCGGCGGCTCGGGCCCATCGGCATGTCCGAGGAGAAGGACCAGGCCACCATGGCCGCCGAGCAGGCCCATGCGGACGCCGGGCACTCGGACGGGTCGCCTGACGAGGACATGCGCGGTGTGGTGCCGCAGCTGGAGCCGACGCCAGGGTTGCCCTACCGGGATGCGGTTCGCCGGCGCAAGGACCGGGTCATGTCGATCATCCACCAGCTGCCCGACGAGGCGCAGCAGGGGATCATCGCCAGCCTGACGCCCGAGGAGCAGATGCGGTACGGGGTGCACGTCGGGGTGCCGGTCGCGGCTCCTGCGCCGAGTCCTCGGCCGCGGCGGGGTGGTGTGCTGTGAGCGCGCCCACGACCTTTCCCGGCGCCGGTGCGCTGCGGGAGACCGGGAAGCTGTGCCAGCTCGGGATCGACGTCGTGCGGACGTCGTTCCGGCGGCCGTTCCAGCTCCGCGAGTTCATCCAGCAGAGCTGGTTCATCGTCAGCGTGACGGTGCTGCCGACGGCGCTGGTGTCGATCCCGTTCGGTGCGGTCATCGCGTTGCAGCTCGGATCGCTGACGCGGCAGATCGGTGCGCAGTCGTTCACGGGTGCCGCCAGCGTCCTCGCGATCATCCAGCAGGCCAGTCCGATCGTGACGGCGCTGCTGATCGCCGGAGCCGGTGGCTCGGCCATCTGCGCGGATCTCGGTTCCCGGAAGATCCGGGAAGAGATCGACGCGATGGAAGTGCTCGGTGTGTCGCCGATCCATCGGCTCGTGGTGCCGCGGGTTCTTGCCGCGATGCTGGTGTCCGTGCTGCTCAACGGCATGGTGAGCGTCGTCGGCGTGCTGGGCGGCTACTTCTTCAACGTGATCATGCAGGACGGCACGCCCGGCGCCTACCTCGCGAGCTTCAGCGCGCTGGCGCAGCTGCCCGACCTGTGGATCAGCGAGCTCAAGGCCCTGATCTTCGGGTTCATCGCGGGCATCGTGGCCGCGTACCGGGGGCTCAACCCCGCCGGTGGGCCCAAGGGAGTCGGTGACGCGGTGAACCAGGCCGTGGTCATCACGTTCCTGCTGCTGTTCTTCGTCAACTTCGTCCTCACCACGATCTACCTCCAGGTCGTGCCCGCGAAGGGGAGCTGATGGCGAACAAGGTGCTGTCCACCCTGGACGGTTTCGGCGACCAGCTGTCGTTCTACCTCAAGGCGCTGGCCTGGACCCCCCGTGCGCTCAAGCGGTACTCCAAGGAGACGTTGCGGCTGCTGGCCGAGGTCAGCTTCGGCAGCGGCGCGCTCGCGGTCATCGGCGGCACGATCGGCGTGATGGTCGGGCTGTCCGTCTTCACGGGCACCGTCGTGGGTCTTCAGGGCTTCACGGCGCTGAACCAGATCGGCACGTCGGCGTTCGCCGGCTTCGTGTCCGCGTACTTCAACACCCGTGAAATCGCGCCGCTGGTCGCCGGACTGGCGCTCTCCGCGACGGTGGGGTCCGGCTTCACGGCTCAGCTGGGCGCCATGAGGATCTCCGAGGAGATCGACGCGCTGGAGGTCATGGGCATCCCCAGCCTGCCGTTCCTCGTCACCACGCGGATCATCGCCGGGTTCGTCGCGATCATCCCGCTGTACGTGATCGGCCTGCTGACCAGCTATCTGGCCGCTCGCACGATCACCGTGGAGTTCTACGGGCAGTCGGCCGGCACCTACGACCACTACTTCAACCTGTTCCTACCCCCGATCGACGTGCTCTGGTCGTTCGGCAAGGTGCTGGTGTTCGCGATCGTGATCATCATGACCCACTGCTACTACGGCTACCGGGCGTCCGGCGGTCCCGCGGGCGTCGGTGTGGCGGTCGGGCGGGCGGTGCGGACCGCGATCGTCACGACGGCGCTGCTCGACTTCTTCCTGAGCCTCGCGATCTGGGGCGCCACGACGACGGTGAGGATCGCCGGATGAGGAAACGTGCGCTGGGCATCGCCTTCCTCCTCGCGATCGCCATGTTCCTGTCGCTCACGGTGGCGCTGTACAAGGACGCCTTCAGCGACTACGTGAAGGTCACGCTCAAGACCGACCACATCGGCAACCAGCTGCAGACCGCGAGCGACGTCAAGGTGCGCGGGCTGATCGTGGGATCGGTGAAGGCCGTGCGCACCAGCGGTGAGGGCGCCGAGCTGGAGCTCGCGCTGCTGCCGGACAAGGTCGAGCAGATCCCGGCCAACGTCAGCGCGCGCCTGCTGCCCAAGACGTTGTTCGGCGAGCGGTACGTGAACCTCGTGCTGCCGCAGCGCAAGGACGCGGCGATCACCGAGGGCGCGGTCATCGAGCAGGACCGCACCAGCAGCGCGATCGAGCTGGAGCGCGTGCTGGACAACCTGATGCCGGTGTTGCAGGCGATCCAGCCGGAGAAGCTCGCCACCACGTTGACGGCGCTGTCGCAGGCGCTCGACGGACGGGGCAAGCCGCTCGGCGAGACGCTCGTGTCGCTCGGCTCCTACCTCGGCGAGCTCAACCCGCAGCTGCCCGCGTTGAAGGAGAACATCTCCAGGCTCGCGGACGTCGCGAACGTCTACTCGGACGCCGCGCCGGACCTGCTGCAGGCGCTCGACGACATGACCACGACGACCAAGACCGTCGTCGAGCAGCGCGACAACCTGCTGTCGCTGTACGGGACGCTGACCACGACGTCGCAGGACCTCACCAGCTTCGTCGCGGTCAACAAGAACAACATCATCTCGCTCGCCGACACCGGCCGCCCGACGCTCGAGCTGCTCGCCAAGTACGCGCCCGAGTACCCCTGCCTGATCAAGGGACTCGCGGAGTTCGAGCCGATCATCAGCAAGGCGTTCGGCCAGGGCACCAACGAGCCCGGCCTGCACATCACGCTGGAGATCACGCAGAACCGCGGCAAGTACAAGCCGAACCTCGACGAGCCCGAGTACTCCGACAAGCGCGGTGCCCGCTGCTACGACCTGGTCCCGCGGCCGGACCCGTTCCCGCAGTACCCGCCGGACGGCCCCGTGAAGGACGGCTCCAGCTCGCCGCCGCCCGCCCGCTCCGCCAGCGACGGGCTCATCCCGCCCGGCGCCACCATCCCGTCGTCCGCGCAGGACGCCGTCAACCTCGCCAACTCCCCTGAGGAGGCCCGGTTGATCGCGGCTCTCTTCGGTCCGCGCGTCGGCGTCGACCCGCAGGACATGCCCGGCTGGTCGAGCCTGCTGCTGGGACCGCTGGTCCGCGGAACGGAGGTGACGGTCAGGTGAAAGGCGTGCTCGCACCGCTGCTCAAGCTGATCACCTTCGCGGTGGTCACGATCCTCGCGACCTCGCTGCTCGCGGTGACGATCGCCAACGTGAACCTGGCCGGCGCCACGGACTACAAGGCCCGGTTCACCGACGTCACCGCCCTGAACGAGGGCGACGACGTCCGCATCGCCGGTGTCCGCGTCGGGCAGGTCGACGGGATCAAGGTCGTGGACCGCAAGACCGCCGAGGTGGAGTTCTCCATCGACGGCGACCGCAAGCTGCCGGAGGCGGTGACCGCGACGATCAAGTACCGCAACCTGGTGGGACAGCGGTACATCGCGCTGGAGTCCGGCACCGGTGACACCAAGGCCGTGCTGCCCGAGGGCGGCACGATCCCGCTGGACCGCACCAAGCCCGCGCTCGACCTCACCGTGCTGTTCAACGGCTTCAAGCCGCTCTTCCAGGCGCTGTCGCCGGAGGACGTGAACAAGCTGTCGTTCGAGATCATCCAGGTGCTGCAGGGAGAAGGCAGCACCATCGACAGCCTGCTGCAGCACACGGCGTCGCTGACCAGCACGCTGGCGAGCAAGGACAAGGTGATCGGCGAGGTCGTCGACAACCTCAACACCGCGCTCGACACCGTGAACTCGCGCGACCAGGACTTCGACAACCTCGTGGTCACCCTGCAGACGCTGGTCTCCGGGCTCGCGCAGGACCGCCAGCCGATCGGTGACGCGATCACCGCGCTCGGAGACCTCACGAACGCCACGTCGGGGCTGCTGGAGCAGGGCCGCGCGCCGTTGAAGAACGACATCGCGCAGCTCGGCATCGTCTCGAAGACGCTGGGCGACAGCGAGGCGCTGGTCGACGGCATGCTCCAGCGGCTGCCGACCAAGCTGGAGACGATCACGCGGACCGCGACCTACGGCTCGTGGTTCAACTTCTACCTGTGCGAGGCCAGCGGCCAGATCGCCGTGCCGCCGGTCATCAACGACCCGATCCCGATCACGGCGTTGCCGGTCACACAGCAGAGGTGCCGCCGATGAAGACCTCCAACCCGATCAGGACCGGCGCGATCAGCCTGACGTTGATCGCCCTGCTGCTGCTGGCCGCGTTCTACTCGGACGACCTGCCGATCGTCGGTGGCGGCACGAGCTACGCCGCGGACTTCAGCGAGGCCGCGGGACTGGTGCCGGGCAACGAGGTCCGCGTCGCCGGCGTGAAGGTCGGCAAGGTCACCAAGGTCAAGCTGAACGGCGACCGCGTGCGCGTGACGTTCAAGGTCAAGGACGCCTGGGTGGGCGACCGCACGACCGCGATGATCCGCATCAAGACGTTGCTGGGCCAGAAGTTCGTGGCGCTGGACCCGCAGGGCAGCCAGCCGCTCTCGCCCGGCGACCCGATCCCGAAGGAACGCACGCTCGCGCCGTACGACGTGAACGAGGCGTTCAACGGGCTCGCGACGACCGTCGGCCAGATCGACACCAAGCAGCTCGCGGACAGCTTCACGGTGCTGTCCGACACCTTCAAGAACTCGCCGGAGCACGTCCGCGGCGCGTTGGACGGCCTGTCCGCGTTGTCGAAGACGATCTCCTCGCGCGACGAGCAGCTGGCGAAGCTGCTGGACAACACCCGGCAGCTCACCAAGACCCTCGCCGACCGCAACGCCGAGTTCGAGAAGCTCCTCTCCGACGGCAACCTGCTGCTCGGCGAGCTGCGCAAGCGCCGCGAGGCGATCAGCGCGCTGCTGACCGGCACCCGCGACCTGGCCAGGGAGCTCAGCGGCCTGGTGCAGGACAACCAGGACCAGCTCAAACCGGCCCTGGAGCAGCTCGGCAGGGTCACCACGATCCTCGCGCGCAACCAGGAGAACCTCGACCGCAGCCTCGCGCTGATGGCGCCGTTCTACCGGGTGTTCGCGAACACCCTGGGCAACGGGCGCTGGTTCGACACCTACATCTGCGGCCTCCTGCCGCCCTCGGTGAACCTCGGCGGCGTCGGGTTCAACGAGGAAGGCTGCCTGCCACCGGGGGTGCAGCGATGACAACGGCCGTGAACACGAAGCTGGGCCGCGGGATCGCCATGGCCTGCGTGCTCGCGCTGGTCGCGACCGCGGCGCTGTGGTGGATCTTCTCGGGCATGAACGAGCGCAAGGTGACCGCGCACTTCGCCGCGGCCGTCGGCGTCTACCCCGGCGGTGACGTCCGGGTGCTCGGCGTGAAGGTCGGCACGATCGACGAGGTCGTGCCCGACGGCAAGACCGTGCGGGTCGTCTTCAGCCTCGACCGCTCGGTGCGGGTCCCGCAGAACGCCCAGGCAGTCGTGGTCTCGCCGAGCGTGGTCAGCGACCGGTACGTGCAGCTCACGCCCGCCTACACCGGCGGGCCGACGATGGGCGACGACACGGTGATCCCGCGCGAGCGCACCGCGACACCGGTCGAGCT
>NZ_DATLEC010000017.1:0-18188 GCF_035525475.1 Lentzea sp.
CCCGCCCGATCCCGGCAAGGTCCACGCAAGTCGGGCGCTCACCTGTCTGGTGGAATTCCTCCAGTGCCGCGAAAATGCGATCGATCGGGATTGCCGCATTCGCCGGGAATGGCGTCCTCGTGTCCGTGTCGATGTACAACGTCGGCGATTTCGCAGCGGATTGCTCGCCACGGGTGGCGTACACCCCGGTCGAGGTGTTCCTTCCGCGGGCGGTTCCCAGGACTCCGGGCTGAGGAACAGCAGGGCACCCACTCGTTCGGGATTCGCCACGGCGACTTCGATCAGGGTGTCGGGCTCGTCGTGCGGACCGACCGTAGGGCGTTCTCGAGCGATGACCAGGACAGGCCTGACGAGCCGTGCTGGGACACGACCAACGCACGCAAGCCGAGCCGCACGCGCCTGGCTCGCCCCGACACGCGCCTACCTGCCCCAGGCCCGACTCCAGCCCGCCCCTGGCACGCCCCGGCCCGCTCCTGAACCCGCGCCCGGCGCACCCCGAGCGCCCCCAGAACAGCCGAAAGGCCCGGCTCGCCGAAGCGAACCGGGCCTTTCGGAGGTGGAGCGGAGCGGACGGACTCAGAAGTCCATGCCGCCGGCGTCCGGAGCGGCGGGAGCGGCGTTCTTCTCCGGCTTGTCCGCGACGACCGCCTCGGTCGTCAGGAACAGCGCGGCGATGGACGCGGCGTTCTGCAGCGCGGAGCGCGTGACCTTGGCCGGGTCGATGATGCCCGCGGCGATCAGGTCCTTGTACTCGCCGGTCGCGGCGTCCAGGCCCTCACCCGCGGGGAGGGACTTGACGCGCTCGACCACGACGCCGCCTTCGAGGCCGGCGTTGATGGCGATCTGCTTCAGCGGAGCCTCGACGGCGACCTTGACGATGTTCGCGCCAGTGGCCTCGTCGCCCGTGAGCTTCAGGCCCGCGAAGGCGGCCTCGGCGGCCTGGAGCAGCGCGACGCCACCACCGGCGACGATGCCCTCCTCGACGGCGGCCTTGGCGTTGCGGACCGCGTCTTCGATGCGGTGCTTGCGCTCCTTGAGCTCGACCTCGGTGGCCGCGCCCGCCTTGATGACGGCGACGCCACCGGCGAGCTTGGCGAGGCGCTCCTGGAGCTTCTCGCGGTCGTAGTCGGAGTCCGACTTCTCGATCTCGGCGCGGATCTGGTTGACGCGACCCTGGATCTGGTCGGCGTCACCGGCACCCTCGACGATGGTCGTCTCGTCCTTGGTGACGACGACCTTGCGGGCCTTGCCCAGCAGCGAGATGTCGGCGTTCTCCAGCTTCAGGCCGACGTCCTCGGTGATGACCTGGCCACCGGTGAGGGTGGCGATGTCCTGGAGGATGGCCTTGCGGCGGTCACCGAAGCCGGGCGCCTTGACGGCGACGGACTTGAAGGTGCCACGGATCTTGTTGACGACCAGGGTCGCCAGGGCCTCGCCCTCGACGTCCTCGGAGATGATCAGCAGCGGCTTGCCGCCCTGCATGACCTTCTCCAGGAGCGGGAGCAGGTCCTTGACCGTGGAGATCTTGGAGCCGAACAGCAGGATGTACGGGTCCTCGAGGACCGCTTCCTGGCGCTCGGGGTCGGTCACGAAGTAACCGGAGATGTAGCCCTTGTCGAAGCGCATGCCCTCGGTGAGCTCGAGCTCGAGCCCCAGGGTGTTGCTCTCCTCGACGGTGATGACGCCTTCCTTGCCGACCTTGTCCATCGCCTCGGCGATGAGCTCGCCGATCGTGGAGTCAGCGGCGGAGATGGACGCGGTAGCAGCGATCTGCTCCTTCGTCTCGATCTCCTTGGCGGCCTTCAGGAGCTGCTCGGCGATCGCCTCGACGGCCTGCTCGATGCCGCGCTTGAGGCCCAGCGGGTTGGCGCCCGCCGCCACGTTGCGCAGGCCCTCGCGGACCAGAGCCTGGGCGAGCACGGTCGCGGTGGTGGTGCCGTCACCCGCGACGTCGTCGGTCTTCTTCGCGACCTCCTTGACGAGCTCGGCCCCGATCTTCTCCCACGGGTCTTCGAGCTCGATCTCCTTCGCGATGGAGACACCATCGTTGGTGATGGTCGGCGCGCCCCACTTCTTCTCGAGCACGACGTTGCGGCCCTTCGGGCCGAGCGTCACCTTGACGGCGTCAGCGAGGATGTTCATCCCGCGCTCGAGTCCGCGACGGGCTTCCTCATCGAACGCAATCATCTTGGCCATTGCGGTGTGTTCCTCCGCCTTTGTGGATTCTGGGCCACTGCGGGCACACGCCCACAGCGGAACACGGTGCAGTGGCCAGGTTGGTGCCCGCGACGGACGACCCCGGAGGGCCTCACCGTCCCAGCCTCACTGCTTTGGCACTCGACTGTGCCGAGTGCTAGTTCGTGTTTAGCACTCGGCACGGTCGAGTGCAAGCGCACTCAGGCGACTCTCAGCGTGACGTGCGCACCGGCACGGAGGTGGGCAGCGGCTTGCGCGAGGTCGAGCCCTCGTCGCCGATGTTCAGCGTCGGAGAGGAGTTCGTCTTGGGCTGACGTGCGGGTTCGTCGCCGGGTGACAGGATGATCACCACGATGACGATCACCACGATCGCCACCGCGGCCGCGATGACCGGCGCGAACCACGCGGGCCGTTCCT
Organism: Lentzea sp.; assembly: GCF_035525475.1. GTDB lineage: Bacteria > Actinomycetota > Actinomycetes > Mycobacteriales > Pseudonocardiaceae > Lentzea. The sequence continues at coordinate 2,614 of NZ_DATLEC010000017.1, forward strand.
TGCGTCCCGACGTGAACGCGCTCACGCCCACCTGGTTCGGCGGGCGCAGGCGGACCGGGTCGGACAGCGGTTGCTGCTGGTAGCCGACCTGGTACGGGTTCTGCTGCTGCATCGGCCCCGACACCGGCGACTGGGCGGGGACCGAGCCGGACTGCGGCCCCAGTGGAGCGGGAGCCGAGCCGAGCGCGACCCCGGAGAGGGCGACGCGGGCGGCGGCGATCAGGTCGGCGCAGCTCGCGTACCGCTGCGACGGGTCCTTCGAGGTGCCCTTGCGGATCACCTCGTCGATCGCCGGCGGCAACGCCACGAGCTGCGACAACGCCGGAACGGTCTGGCCGAGGTGGCCCGCGATGACCTCCTGCACGCCGCCCTGGAACGGCGGGCGGCCGGACAGGCAGGCGAACAGCATGCAGGCCAGCGCGTACTGGTCGGTGCGGCCGTCGACGGGCTCGCCGCGCAGGTGTTCCGGCGCCGCGTAGGTCGGCGAGCCGAGGAAATCACCCGTACGGGTGCGGTGGCCGGTGGCGCCGCGGCGGGTCAGGCCGAAGTCGGCGACGTAGACGTGCTCGCGCACGCCCTCCTTGGTGGTGACCAGCACGTTCGCCGGTTTCACGTCGAGGTGCACGAGCCCCTTGCCGTGCAGCATGTCGAGCGCCTCCGCCACCTGGGCGAGCAGCGTCAGCGTGCGCGCGGGGGTGAGCGGCCCCTCCTTGATGTGACCGGCCAGGTCCTGGCCGTCCACGAGCCGCATGGCGATGTACAGCAGGCCGTCGACCTCGTCGAAGTCGTACAGCGGCACGATGTTCGCGTGGTCGATGGCGGAGGTGTTGCGCGCCTCGTCGACGAACCGCTCGCGGAACTCCGCGTCGGGCGCCAGGTGCTCACCGATGACCTTGAGCGCGACCTTGCGGCCGAGCCTCACGTCCGTGGCCCGGTAGGTCACGCTCATCCCACCGCGGCCGAGCACGCCGTCGATCCGGTAGTGGGCGATCCGCCGTCCGCTCAGGTCCTCAGACACGCGAGGCAGCCTAACGCCCGCCGAGATCCCCGTGCCCCTGGTCGGTCCAAGCTGTGATCGAAGTGGCCCTACCCGGCCCGCCGGACGTCCGACGCCTGGCTGCGCCCGTCCCGGCCCGCCTGCACCTCGAACTCCACGCGGTCACCCTCGGAGAGGGTCCGGAAGCCTTCCATCTGGATCGCCGAGTAGTGCACGAACACGTCGGGCCCTCCGTCGGTTGCGATGAAGCCGTATCCCTTTTCGGAGTTGAACCACTTGACGGTACCGAGAGCCAAGGCGTCCTCCTTCAGATCACGCAGGCAGAACGCAACGCTAAAAGAAGAAAAGTCACGCGGATACCTCCTTACGGAGTCATGAACGCGAGCTGACTCCGTTGGCGCGCAACCAGGTGGTGAGCCGGCGGGGTCCGCGCGTCTGGGTGATGACGGCACCGGGACCGGCGAAGTCGAACACCAGGCCCTCGCCGGTGTGAATGGATTGCGCGCCATCGGGCACCGACGGGCGGAGCCTGCATTGCAGGGTGTCCGCGAACGCCACGACGTGATCGCTGCTGATGGTCACGGCCTCCCCGGTCGCCAGCGTCACGAGGTCGAGAGCGCCGCAGCAGGCCAGCACGACGGTGCCCTGGCCGTGCGCGTGGTTCAGGAAGCCCTCGGCGCCGCCGAAGAGCGCCTTCATGAGCGCCGACTCGGGGTTCATCGCCACGGTGCTGCCGGACGCGACCCAGCCGTACCGGGAGACGCACCAGCCGTGCTTGCCGTCGAGCTCGACGAGGTGCAGGTCGCCGGGCAGCACGGGCGCCGCGTCGATCCAGCCGCCCTCCACGCCCGCCGTGCACAGCGCCACGGCCTTCGCTCCCGCGCCCTTCACCTCGACCGCGAGCCCGTAGCTGGTGGCCGCGATGGTCATGGGGTCGACCAGCACCATCTCGCCGGGCGCGAGCACGAGTCTCGCCACGCCGAACGTCGGTGTGTGCCTGGTCCGGACCTGCACGAACAACACCTCCGGTGAAGAACTGCGCAATCGATCGTCACGACCGGCGCGACGTTGGCAGTATGCAGTCGTGTCCCCCACCTCTGTCGCCGAACACCGCCAACGCGTCGCGGAGCTCGTCGGGCTGATGCCCGTGCTGTGGCTGCCGCTCGAGGAGTGCCTCGGGCTCGTGCTCGCCGCCGACGTCATCGCGCCGCTCTCCCTGCCGCCGTTCGACAACTCCGCGATGGACGGGTACGCGGTGCGCGCCGCCGACCTGGCCGGTGGGCTCCCGGTCCGGCTCCCGGTCGCCGACGACATCCCGGCGGGCCGCGTGGAGCTGAACCCGCTGGAGCCCGGCACGGTGCAGCGGATCATGACGGGCGCCCCGGTGCCGCCCGGCGCGGACGCGGTGGTCCAGGTCGAGTGGACCGACGCCGGCACGGAGACCGTGACCGTCAACCGGGCCGTCGAGGCCGGCGCGAACATCCGCACCGCCGGCGACGACGTGGGTGAAGGCGACCCGGTGCTGGTCGCGGGCACCGTGCTGCGCCCGTCCACCCTCGGTCTCGCCTCCGCGCTCGGGCTCGCCGAGCTGCCGGTGCGCCGCCGGCCGCGCGTGCTGGTCCTGTCGACGGGCTCCGAGCTGGTCGAGCCGGGACAGCCGTTGCGGCCGGGGCAGATCTACGAGTCGAACGGCATGATGCTCGCCTCCGCCGTGCGGGACGCGGGGGCCGTCGCCGTGCAGCTGCGGTTCGTGCCGGACGACGTGGACGCGTTCCACGACGCCCTCAGGCCCTACCTCGGCTCGGTGGACGTGATCGTGACGTCCGGCGGGGTCAGCGCGGGCGCGTACGAGGTGGTCAAGGACGCACTCGCGAGCCACGACGTGACGTTCACCAAGGTCGCGATGCAGCCAGGCGGTCCGCAGGGTTCCGGCCGGTACGAGGGCCTGCCGGTGCTGACGCTGCCGGGCAACCCGGTGAGCGCGCAGGTGTCGTTCGAGGTGTTCGTGCGGCCGGCGCTGCTCAGGTCGATGGGCCACACGCAGGTCGAACGGACGACCGTCCGCGCGACCGTGTCGGCTCCGCTGACGTCCCCCGCGGGGAGGACGCAGTTCCGGCGCGGTCTGTACGACCCGTCGTCCGGCCAGGTCGTGACGCCGGTGGGCGGGCCGGGGTCGCACCTGCTGTCGGCGCTCGCGCTGTCGAACTGCCTGATCGAGGTGCCGGAGGACGTCACGGAACTGGCCGCGGGAGCCGAGGTCACCGTGAGATACCTGCAGTAGGGACGGCCGTCCGGGGGCAGAGGGATGAGAGCGGTACTGGCGCTGGTGGTGCTGGCGGGCTTCTTCGTGCTCGCGGTGGCGCTGGCGGGCGGCCTGACGGCGCTCGCGGTCTGGCGGTTCTCGGTCGGCGACGCCGAAAGCGGAGCCTGGATGCTCGTCGTCGCCGTGGCGCTGGGCGGACCGGCGCTGTGGGCGACGGTGCGGGCGCTCTTCGCGCGGCCGGAGCCGAGCGGGTTCGCGATGTCCCGCGAGAACCACCCCCAACTGTGGCGGCACGTCGACGAGCTGGCGCGCCTCGCGGGCACCCGCGGCCCGGACGACATCCGGCTCGTCGACGGCGCGAACGCGAGCGTCTGGGAACGCCGTGGCGAGCGCTACCTGGAGCTCGGCCTGCCGCTGGTGGCGGGGCTGAGCGTCGGCGAGCTGCGGTCGGTGCTGGCCCACGAGTTCGGCCACTACGGCGGCGGCCACACCCGGCTGGCGTCGATGACCTACCGGGCGAAGCTCGCACTGGAGCTGTCGATGCGCGAGGACCGGGTGTTCGGCCTGCTCAGCGCGTGGGCCCACCTCTACGCGCTGGTCGCGGCGTCGGAAAGCCGCGACCACGAGCGGTTCGCCGACGAGATGGCCGTCGCCGCGGCAGGCCGTGACGCGGCACGGCGGGCGTTGCTGCGCATCGGACCGGTGGGCGAGGCGTGGGGCGACTACCTCGCGCACTACGTGTCGCTGGCGGTCATGGCCGGGCGCACGCCGCCGTTGCTCGACGGTTTCCGCTCCTACCTCGGCCACCCCCGGCGCGTGCACGACCTGCGCGACCTGGAGCGCGTGCTGGCCGAGCGCGAACCGGCGTCGGTGTTCGACAGCCATCCGCCGGTCCGCGAGCGGGTGGCCGCGATGGCCTCGCTGAGCAGCGACGACGTCCCCATCGACGAACGGCCGGGCTGGACGCTGCTCTCCGGCGTCCCGCGGGAGGCGGTGTCGACGCTCATGGGCGTCGAGGGACCGTTCGCGACGTGGGAGGAGCTCGTCGGGCTCAGCGGTGCCGCGCAGGTGCGGCGCTACGCGGAGGCGCTGCGGCACGCGGGCAGGGTGAGCAAGGTCGGTGAGAGGCTGACCGACGTGCTGGCGGCGCTGGAGCGGGGTGATCTGCTCAAGCTGACCGGGGCGCCGGTGGACGCCTCGCTGACTCCAGGGCAGGTCCACGAGGCGGCCGTCGAGACCGTGACGGAACTGCTGGCCTGCGCGGTCGCCCACCAGCTCGTCTCGGCCGACCGCGCGACGCTGGAACTCAACTGGGGCGGCATGTTCGCGCTGCGCCTGCGCGACGGAGCTGCGGTCTACCCGGACGATCTGGTCGCCCCGGCGGTGCGAGACGCCAACCGCGTGCCCGAGCTGCGGCTGCGGCTGCGCGCGATCGGCGTGGACGGAGTGTGACGGAACGCTCACCCAACGACGTTGTTCAGGCCATGTGACGGGGATTACACTAGTAGCAGGCGCCGGTCGGCGCGTGCGTTCGTCGGGGGATGCACGGGCCGACCGGCCACTTGTCTTTCCGGCAGTCCTTATGGGCGGTTCGGCGTGTTGCCGTAGCGTGATGCCGCCCGACAACCCACCGAAGCTACGGAACTCACAGACACGATGAGCAGCGAGAAGCCCGTCTCCCACTTCCTCGAACTCGCGCGCGGCATGGTGCCGCCGATGCACCCGGCAGGGCGCCCGTTCGTCGCCGGTGCGGCGATCGCGACCCTCCTCGTCCGGCTGCGCTTCAAGCGGCTCGGCGTCGTCCTCGGCCTGGTCACGGCGTGGGTGGCGTGGTTCTTCCGCGAGCCGAGGCGTGTGACGCCGACCCGTCCGAACATCGCCGTGGCCCCGGCCGACGGCACCGTCTCGCACGTGGTCGACGCCGTCCCGCCCGCCGAGCTCGGTCTGGGCTCCCAGCCGATGACGCGCGTCAGCGTGTTCCTCTCGGTCTTCGACGTGCACGTGCAGCGCGTGCCCGCGGACGGCGAGGTCGTCCAGGTCTCGTACCACCCCGGCAAGTTCCTGTCGGCCGACCTCGACAAGGCGTCCGAGGAGAACGAGCGCAACACCGTCTGGCTGCGCACTCTCACCGGTCACGACCTGGTGGTCGTGCAGATCGCCGGCCTGGTCGCGCGCCGCATCGTGTGCGAGGTCGCCGAGGGCGAGAAGGTCGCCGCCGGGCAGACCTACGGCCTGATCCGCTTCGGCTCGCGCGTGGACCTCTACGTGCCGCGCGGCAGCCGCGTCCTGGTCGAGGCCGGCCAGCGCACGATCGGCGGGGAGACCGTTCTCGCCGAACTTCCGGAAGCCTGATGGCGCCCAGCGGGCCCGGCGTTCGCCTGCTGCCGAACGCGATCACGGTCCTGGCGATGTGCGCCGGCCTGTCCGCGGTGCACTTCGCGAACGTCGGCATGTGGGGCGCGGCCATCGCCTCGATCGCGGCAGCGGCCGTGTTCGACGGCCTGGACGGCCGCATCGCCCGCCTGCTGGACGCGACGTCGAAGATGGGCGCGGAGCTGGACTCGCTGGCCGACGCCATCTCGTTCGGCGTCGCGCCCGCCCTCGCGATCTACCTCTGGAAGTTCGAGGGCAACCGCGCCGGCTGGGTCATCGCGCTGATCTACGCGGTCTGCATGGTGGTCCGCCTGGCCCGCTTCAACACGCTGCTGGAGAAGGAACAACCGCCGTTCGCGAAGGAGTTCTTCGTCGGCGTCCCGGCTCCCGCGGGCGGGTTGCTGCTGCTGCTCCCCCTGATCATCGAGGAGCAGGTCCGCACCGACGGCTGGTGGAACTCGCCCTACGTCGTCGGCGCCTGGACGGTCGTGGTCGCGATCCTGCTCGTGTCGCGGATCCCGACCCTGTCGGTGAAGACCGTGAAGGTGCCGCCGCGCGCGGTCGCGCCGCTGCTGGTCGTCGTCGGCCTGCTCGCCGCCGCCGTCATCACGTACCCGCTGGTGGCTTTGATCATCGCGATGGTCGTGTACCTGGCGCACCTGCCCTACTCGGTGCGGCGATACATGTGGCTGTCCAAGCACCCCGAGGCGTGGACCGTCACGGGCGTGGAGCGTCGCGCGATCAAGCGGGCGCACGGGGTGGCTGCTCGTCGTCTCGGCCTGCGTCAGCCATTGCGCGGTCGTGTGGCCGGTGCTGCCATTCGGGCTGTGCGTCGCCCTCGGCGTGATCCATCTACCGCCGCTGCGGCGGAAGGTGCGGCTCCCACGGCCGGGAACCGGCGCCGGTCTTGGCGTCAGCTCGGGCTGCGGCGGCAGTCGAAGCCCTGATTCGTTGGTTGCTCGGACCGCGGGCCGGACACGTTCATCGTGTCCGGCCCGCGGTTTTCTTCCCTCAGAACCCGAGCAATCCCCGACGCCGTGGCTTCCACGTCTCCCCGGTCGAGAGCAGCGGCCTCCAGGTGGATGAGAACGGTGGAGTTCTCCTGGCCGGGTAGTTCTTTCCGGTACGCGCCGATGCAAGCACCGAGAACAGCGCAGGCGAACGCCTCACGATCGGCTTCCACCGGATCGAGGCCGGTGGTGAGGCCAGGTCCCGGCGGGGTGGCCAGCACGAGCTCCGGAGCGTCGTCGCGCACGTTCAGCAGAACCTTCGCGATTCCGGCTTCCGGAGTTCCGCCGTGCCGTTCGTAGGCGAACGGCCACCACAGCACCATCGCGGAACAGCCGTGCCAGGTCTCGGCGACACTTCCGATCCGGAACTCGGCCGCGCTCCCGAGCCGGTCCGCCATCACGGCCAGCTTGGAAGCAGTGGCAGAAGCGATCACGTACCTCACCGGCACCCCCACGCCTGACGCATGCACAGCATCACCCGGCTACGTCCCAACTCGTCCAGTTCACCATTCTGAAGCGACCCCGGCACCGGCCGTGACGTCAGGTGCGAACGGCCTGTTCCTCCGTGAGAACACCGGCACGGCTGGCCAGGAAGACTCCGCCCAGGTAGACCTCGCGTTTCGCCGTGAGCAACTAGAGTCGTCGTCGTGATCACGCTGACGGCTCGCCTGTCCCCGTCCGCACTGGACACCCGGCGCGGTGTCGTCCGCCTCCACCCCGAGGTGCTCGACGCCCTGGGCCTGCGCGCCTGGGACGCCGTGAAGCTCACCGGCGCCCGCGTCAGTGCCGCCCTCGCCGCCGCCGGTGAGCAGCCGCCTGGCGTGGTGCTGGTCGACGACGTCACGCTCACGAACCTCGGCGTCGTCGAGGGCTCCGAGATCGTCGTGGCACCGGTCGAGGTCGCGGCCGCCCGTTCGATCACCGTCGCGGGCTCTCGGCTGGCCACCACCGCGTTGACGCCGGACCACGTGCGCATGGCGTTGACCGGCAAGGTGCTCACGGTGGGCGACAACGTGTCGTTGCTGCCGCAGGACCTCGCTCCGCCGCCCGGCGCGAACGTGTCCGAGACGCGGCGGAAGCTGTCCAACGCCATCGGCATGACGTGGACGAACGAGCTGATCACCATCACCTCCACCGATCCCGCGGGACCGGTGGCCGTGCGGCCGTCCAGCGTCGTGGGGTGGCGTTCGGCCTCGGCGCCGGCCGCCGAGGTGACGCCCGTGGTGGTGCAGGAGAAGCACGAGGCGTTGCCCGTCGCGGACCTCGTGGGGCAACGCGAGCAGGCCAAGCGCCTGACCGAGTGGCTGGAGCTGATGTTCCGGCAGCCCGAGCTGCTGACGAGGCTGGGTGCCTCCGCCCGCCTCGCCGCCATGGTCAGCGGGCCGGAGGGGGTCGGCAAGGCGACGCTCGTCAGGGCCGTGGCCAGGGCTGTGGGCGCGGACGTCGTCGAGCTGGCCGCGCCGAGCATCGCCGTGCTGGAGCCGGGCGCGATGGCCAAGCAGCTGGGTGACGCGATCTCCGGAGTGCCCGAGCGGCCCACCGTGCTGCTGCTCACCGACATCGACTCGCTGCTGCCCACCGCGCCGCCGCCGGTCGCGACCGTCGTGCTCGACATCCTGCGCACCGCTGTGTCGCGCCCCAACCTCGCCCTGGTGGTCACCTCGGCTCGTGCCGAGTCGGTGGACGCACGGCTGCGCGCGCCGGACCTGGTGGACCGCGAGCTGACGCTTCCGCTGCCGGACGCGGCCGGGCGGACCGAGCTGCTGCGCGTGCTGCTGCGCGACGTTCCGCTGGAGTCCGATGTGGACTTCGGCGAGGTGGCCGCCCGCGCACCGGGGTTCGTCGCGGCTGACCTGTGCGCGCTCCGGCGCGAGGCTGCTGTCCGGGCGGCGCTGCGGCAGCGCGAGGCGGCGGAACCCCGTGTGGGACAAGAGGATCTGCTGGGCGCGCTGAACACCGTGCGGCCGATCTCGATGTCGGCTTCCGACACGGTCCAGACGGGTGGCCTGACCCTGGACGACGTCGGCGACATGAAAGAGGTCAAGCAGTCGCTGACCGAGGCGGCCCTCTGGCCGTTGCGCTACCCGGACTCGTTCGCCCGGCTGGGCGTGGACCCGCCACGCGGCGTGCTGCTCTACGGTCCGCCGGGATGCGGCAAGACGTTCCTGGTCCGCGCGCTGGCGGGCTCCGGCCAGCTGAACGTCCTGACGGTCAAGGGCGCCGAGCTGATGGACAAGTTCGTGGGCGAGTCGGAACGGGCGGTCCGCGAGCTCTTCCGCCGCGCCTCGGACGCGGCCCCCGCCCTGGTCTTCCTCGACGAGGTCGACGCACTGGCCCCGCGCCGCGGCCAGTCGTCCGACGCGGGCGTGGCGGACCGGGTGGTGGCCGCGCTGCTGACCGAGCTCGACGGCGTGGAGCCGATGCGGGACGTCGTGGTGATCGCCGCGACGAACCGCCCGGAGCTGATCGACCCGGCCCTGCTGCGGCCGGGCAGGCTGGAACGCCTCGTCTACGTGCCGCCGCCGGACGCCGACGCGCGCACGGAGATCCTCAAGGCCGCCTCGCGCAACACGCCGCTGTCCGGCGACGTGGACCTGGCCGCGCTGGCCGGTGAGCTGGACATGTACTCGGCGGCGGACTGCGCGGGCCTGGTGCGCGAGGCGGCGCTGACCGCGATGCGCGAGTCGCTGGACGCGGCCGAGGTCACGCAGGCCCACCTGGCGAAGGCCCGCGAAGTCGTGCGCCCGTCGCTCAACCACGCCCAGCTCGCCTCGCTGGCGGCGTACGCGGCGGGGCGCTGAGGGCAGGAGGTGACGACGCCGTGGTCCACGGCGCCGTCGCCTGCACGGCTCTGGCCGCGCGCACCCGCGCGGACGGCACGAGGTCGCGGCGCCGCAGGCAACGGCGCCGCGCCGACCGCCGGGCCTACTTGCTCTTCGCCGCGCCCTGGTAGTCGTTGGTCACGATCAGGATGATCCCGGGTGCCGACGACTCGATGCCGTTGAACCGGGGCTCGACCCGAGCGCGCAGCACGGCCGCGAGCTCCTTGGCCGACGCCTCCTCCGCCGTGCCGGGGCGGTAGTACACGGTCGTGGTCGGGATCGTGCCCTGCGAGTAGTTACCGGTCTCGGCGACGTTCCAGCCGTTGGCCCTGACCTCGTCGGAGGCCTTGCTCGCGAGGCCGGTGATCGTCGAGTTGTTGTAGACCCTGACCGGCTCCTTGGTGACACCCGCCTGGGTGACGGGCGGAGGCGGCACGGCGGCGGACGAGCTGGGTGCTGTCGGCGCGGACGTCGGGGCGCTGGTCGTGGACGGCGGCGCCGACGACGGTGTCGTGGGCGCGGCGGAAGAAGGCTCGGAGGCGGACGTCGTCGTCGCCGGCGGGGGTGTCGTGGACGATCCCTCAGCCGACGGCGGGGAGTCGGACCCTCCGCCGAACAGGCTGATGACGCCGATCACCAACGCCACGGCGGCGACGCCGAGCAGGGCGAAGCCGGCTGCTTTGGCCGGGCGGGACGGGCTTGCGGACTCGGGGGAGGTCATCGGTCCTCGGTGCTCCTGGCGCGTGCGCGCACCCTTTGGCGGCCTGTCCGCACTCCCCGCAGCCGCTTGACCAGCATCGGGTCGGCCGCCATCGCGGCTTCCGACTCGATCAGGCCGTTCAGCAGCTGGTAATAGCGGGTGGCGGACATGTCGAACAGTTCCCTGATGGCCTGTTCCTTGGATCCCGAGTACTTCCACCACTGACGCTCGAACGCGAGCATCGTGCGGTCACGGCTGGTCAAGCCGTCAGCGGAGGTGAGCGTCTCGGTGTGATCCATCTGGCTCCCCACGGTCGCCACACCATCTCGGGTGCGGGCAATTCAATCACGTGATCGTTCCAACCTACCGCGCGACACCGACAGTTTCGGCTCGCTTAAAGTTTGCCCATGGCCGTGCACCGCATCCGCATCGTTGGCGACCCCGTGCTCCACAACCCGGCGCGCGAGGTCACCGAGTTCGACACCGGGCTGAAGGCGCTCGTCGACGACATGTTCGAGACGATGGCGGCGGCTCGCGGAGTCGGCCTCGCGGCCAACCAGATCGGCATCGACCTGCGCGTCTTCGTGTACGACTGCCCGGACGACGACGGCAACCAGTTCCGCGGCGTGATCTGCAACCCGGTGCTGGAGACCTCCGAGATCCCGGAGACCATGCCGGACCCGGACGACGACTTCGAGGGCTGCCTGAGCGTGCCCGGCGAGGCGTACCCGACCGGACGCGCCCGTTGGGCGAAGGTGACCGGCCTCGACCTCGACGGGCAACCGTTCGAGGTCGAGGGCACCGGCTTCTTCGCGCGTTGCCTGCAGCACGAGACCGACCACCTCAACGGCTTCACGTACCTCGACCGCCTCATCGGCCGGTACAGGAAGGAGTCGAAGCGGATGCTGCGCGACAACGACTGGAACCAGCCGGACCTCTCCTGGGACCCGGCCGACCCCGCGAACTTCGGCGACGACGAGGACTAGCCCCTCAGCACCGACTCCACCTGCTCCAACTCGTCGGCCGACAACGGCCCGAACGCCAGCGCGCCCGCGTTCTCCTCGGCCTGCGCCACCGTCCGGACGCCCGGGATCGGCACCAGCCGGGGAGAACGCGCCCACAGCCAGGCCAGCGCCCCCTGCGCCAGCGTCCGCCCACCCGACGTCAGCACGTCGCGCACCGACTCCCTGGCGGCGACGAACTCCGGCACCGGCCGTCCGTCCCGGAAGAACCTCATCCACGCGGGCACCTTGCCGCGCACGTCGTCGTCCCCGAGCTGCCCGTCGAACGACTCCCGCGCCAGCAGTCCCATCGCGAGCGGACCCCGGCACAGGACGTCGAGGTCCAACGCCCGGATCTCCGGGTTGTCGACCAGCACGTTCAGCTCCGCCTGCACGACCGTGCAGTGCTCCCCCGCACCGAAGAACGCCGCCCGCTCCGCGTCGTCGGTGCTCCAGCCGTACGAACGGATCTTCCCCTCCGCCACGAGCTCCTCGCAGGCTTCTCGCAACGGCTCGGCCAGCTCCACCGGGAGGCCGCCGAGGTGCAGCTGCTGCACGTCGATCCAGTCCGTCCCCAACCGCCGCAACGACGCCTCGACCGCGCGGCGCAGGTACGGGACAGAAGCGTCCGACCCGGTCATCTGCCGGCTGGCGGCATCGAACGTGTTGCCCCACTTGGTGGCGATCACCACCTGGTCACGCACGTCCGCAAACGCTTGCCCCACGAGCGTCTCCGCGTGCCCGCACCCGTAGACGTCGGCCGTGTCGAACAACCGGACGCCCAGGTCGAAGCCACGTCGCAACGCCTTCACCGACTCCGCGTCGTCACTCGGCCCCCAGCCCGCCGCCTGCGCACCGTCCCAGAACGGTCCGCCCATCGCCCACGTGCCGAACCCCAACTTCCCCAGATCAGTCATGGGTCCACCGAACATCCTGGAGCGCACTCCAGGTCAAGAAAAAAGTTGCGCCCCTGAGCCACCATTCAGGGCATGCCACTCGACACCGTCGTCGCCTTCGTCGCGGCCTCGTTCCTCATCGCACTGTCGCCCGGACCTGGCACGGCCATGGTCCTGCGACAGTCGGTGCACGGGCGGAAGGCCGCGCTGGCGACGGTGTTCGGCATGGAGACCGGTGTCGCGTGCTGGGCGATCGCGACGGCGCTGGGCGTGAGCGTGCTGCTCACGGCGTCCGAGATCGCCTACCACGCGCTGCGGATCGGCGGCGCCGTCTTCCTGATCTACCTCGGCGTGAAGGCCCTGATCAGCAAGAGCCTGCCCACCAGCGCGCCACCGCCCGCCGGCCACGCGTTCCGCAGCGGCCTGGTCGTGAACCTGGCCAACCCGAAGCTCGGCGTGTTCGCGATCTCGTTCCTACCGCAGTTCGTGCCTGCCGGGGAGGCCGGCAAGGGGGTTCTGCTCTTCCTCGCCCTCGGCTGGGTCGTCATCGACACGCTCTGGTACCTGCTCATCGTGGCGGTCCTGCACACGATCCGGGGCTGGCTCAGCCGCCCGCGGGTCCGCCCGGCTCTCGAGAAGCTGTCGGGCTGCGTGCTGCTGGCGCTCGGAGTCAGGCTGGTACTCGACCCGCGTTGAGATCGTGTCGCCCCGGCGCCAGAACAGCTCGGGCAACCCGGCCAGCTCGTCCAGGGTGTGGCAGGCGGCCATCGTCCCGTAGCCGCCGGCCAGCACGTGCGCGCGGATCCGGTCCAGCCGGCCGAACTCGATCACCTCACCGGCGATCAGGAACGGCAGCACCAGCTGCCAGGCCTGCACCACGGCCGGACGGCGCCGGTGGGGTGCGCGCAGGGCGGCGCGGGCGACCCGGAGCAGGTGCTCGTTCGCGCTCATCGTGTTCGGGTGGGCCGAGTGGTCCCAGCTCCACCTGCGCTCCTCCGTCACGGCGCACCGCACGCACTCGACGGGCCCGGTGCCGAGCTCCGCGCCGCAGCGGGAGCACGCCAGCAGCGTCATCGCCCAGTCGACGCACGTCCACGGGTACTGGCCGACGTCGGAGGAGGTCACCAGCTCGGCCAGCTCCCGGTCGGCGAGCTGCGACGACGTCCGCAGCGCCTCCCAGTCGGCGAGCCAGAACTGGTCGAGCAGCTCGGCGCAGAAGCCGCAGTCGGGGTAGCCGCGTCCTGCCAGCTCACCGCACGAAGGGCATGCCGAGACCACGGCGGGACGTTGACCGCGACGCGCGCCGGGCGGGAACGGCTGATGATCCGCCACGAGGGAGAACATTAGGGCCAAACCCCGCCCTTGGCAGCTGCGGCGCGCTCTGACTATGGTCGGGTCTCGACAACTCAACAAGAACGCGGGAGCTCGCGCCTGAGCGGGCTGAGAGGGTGACTGGTCTCATGACCGGTGTCACCGACCGCCTGAACCTGACCGGGTAATGCCGGCGTAGGGAGGAATGTCGTGACGGCACTTGACGACCGTTCGGTCGAGCCCAGTGTGACCACCGGCCCGATCTCGGGCTCGCGCAAGGTGTACCGCGAGGTGTCCCCGGACATCAGGGTGCCCTACCGCAGGGTGGAGCTGACCAACGGCGAGCATGTCGATCTCTACGACACTTCCGGTCCGTATACCGACGACAACGCGACCATCGACGTCCACAGTGGACTCCCGGACATCAGGTCCGGGTGGATCGCGGCACGGGAACCGATCAACGGAGCTGTCAGCCAGCTCGCGTACGCGAAGGCCGGGATCATCACCCCGGAGATGCGCTACATCGCGACGCGGGAGAACCTCGACGCGGAGTTCGTGCGCGACGAGGTGGCCATCGGGCGCGCGGTCATCCCGTTGAACCGCAGGCACCCCGAGGCCGAGCCGATGATCATCGGCAAGAAGTTCCTCGTGAAGATCAACGCCAACATCGGCAACTCCGCCGTGTCGTCGTCGATCGAGGACGAGGTCGAGAAGATGGTGTGGGCGGCCCGCTGGGGCGCCGACACGATCATGGACCTCTCCACCGGCAAGAGGATCCACGAGACGCGCGAGTGGATCCTGCGCAACTCCCCCGTCCCCATCGGCACCGTGCCGATCTACCAGGCCCTGGAGAAGGTCAACGGCGACCCGGCGGCGTTGTCGTGGGAGGTCTACCGCGACACCGTGATCGAGCAGTGCGAGCAGGGCGTCGACTACATGACCGTGCACGCGGGCGTGCTGCTGCGGTACGTGCCGCTCACCGCGAAGCGCGTCACGGGCATCGTCTCGCGCGGTGGGTCGATCATGGCCGCGTGGTGCCTCGCGCACCACAGGGAGAGCTTCCTCTACACGCACTTCGAGGAGCTCTGCGACATCCTGCGCACCTACGACGTGACGTTCTCGCTGGGCGACGGGCTGCGGCCCGGCTCCATCGCGGACGCCAACGACGAGGCGCAGTTCGCCGAGCTCAGGACGCTGGGCGAGCTCACCCACATCGCGCGCGCCAAGGACGTCCAGGTCATGATCGAGGGCCCCGGCCACGTGCCGATGCACAAGATCGCCGAGAACGTCCGACTGGAGGAGGAGTGGTGCGGCGAGGCGCCGTTCTACACCCTCGGCCCGCTGGCCACGGACATCGCGCCGGCCTACGACCACATCACGTCCGCGATCGGCGCGGCGCAGATCGGCTGGCTGGGCACGGCGATGCTGTGCTACGTGACGCCGAAGGAGCACCTGGGCCTGCCGAACCGGGACGACGTGAAGACCGGCGTGATCACGTACAAGATCGCGGCGCACTCGGCCGACCTGGCCAAGGGGCACCCGGGCGCGCAGGACTGGGACGACGCGCTGTCGAGGGCGCGGTTCGAGTTCCGGTGGGAGGACCAGTTCAACCTCTCGCTGGACCCGGACACCGCGAGGTCGTTCCACGACGAGACGCTGCCCGCGGAGCCGGCGAAGACGGCGCACTTCTGCTCGATGTGCGGGCCGAAGTTCTGCTCGATGAAGATCACCCAGGACGTGCGGCGGTACGCGGAGGAGCGCGGGCTGTCCACGGTGGAGGCGATCGAGGCGGGCATGTCGGAGAAGTCGCACGAGTTCGGCGACCGCGGCGGCAAGGTCTACCTGCCGGTGGTCGAGTAGTGGCGCCCACCCCGCCCAGGGTCCTCACCCTCGCCGGGTCCGACTCCGGCGGTGGTGCGGGCCTGCAGGCCGACCTGCGGGCGCTGTTCGCGTGCGGGGTGCACGGGATGACGGCGGTCACCGCGGTCACCGTGCAGACCTCGCTGGGCGTCACCGGGTACACCGAGATCCCCGCCGGGGTGGTGGCCGCGCAGATCGAGGCGGTGGCCACCGACATCGGGGTGAACGCCGCCAAGACCGGGATGCTGGCGTCGGCGGCGATCATCGAGGCGGTCGCCGAGGTGCTGGACCGGGTCGACGTGGGCCCGTTCGTGGTGGACCCGGTGGCCGCCTCGATGCACG
>NZ_DATLEC010000021.1:0-10359 GCF_035525475.1 Lentzea sp.
CCGAGCACGGTGGAGCTCAAGCAGGGCGACTTCGCCACGGCGTGGGGCGGCATCGCGTCACTGCAGCTCGGCCTGCCCGCGGTGTGGACGGGCGCGCGGGAACGCGGCTTCCAGCTCACCGACGTCGTCCGCTGGATGGCGGCGCACCCGGCCCGCCAGGTCGGGCTGGAGACCAAGGGCGCCATCGAGGTCGGCAAGGACGCGGACTTCGTGGTGTTCGCGCCGGACGAGACCTTCGTGGTGGACAAGGACAAGCTCCACCACCGCAACCCCGTCACGCCCTACCACGGTCGTTCGCTGCACGGCGTCGTGCGGCAGACGTGGTTGCGTGGCAAGGAAACCAGTCAGACGCAGGGCAAGCTGCTACGCAGAGGAGAAGTATGACGGAGTGGACCCGGCTGCCCGATCTCGCCTCGCGCGCGGCCGGCGGTGGTGTGGTGTGGGCGAACGACGAGCTGTTCGCCGAGCGGGAGAACCTGATCAAACCCGCCGAGCCGGTCTACCGGACCTACACCTTCGGCCACAAAGGCCAGGTCTACGACGGCTGGGAGACGCGCCGCCGCCGTGAACCGGGTGTCGACCAGGCCGTGGTCAGGCTCGGCATGCCCGGTGTGGTGCGCGGGGTCGTCGTCGACACGGCGTTCTTCAAGGGCAACTTCCCGCCGTTCTGCTGGGTGGAGGGCGCGCAGGTCGACGGCTATCCGGGCGCCGACGAGATCACCGAGTGGTTCCCGCTGGTCGAACGCTCCGCGTTGAAGGGCGACGAGAAGCACTTCTTCGACGTACGAGAGGGGCGCCGCGTCACGCACGTACGCCTCACCATCGACCCGGACGGCGGCGTCGCCCGGTTGCGCGTGCACGGCGAACCGCTCGCGGACCCGCGGCTGCTCGTGCCCGGGATCGACCTCGCCGCGCTGGAGAACGGCGCGGTCGTCACCGGCTGCAGCAACATGTTCTACAGCTCGCCCAACAACCTCATCGCCCCCGGTCAGGCCACGCTCATGGGCGAGGGCTGGGAGACCGCGCGCCGGCGTGACGACGGCAACGACTGGGTGTCGCTGCGGCTCGCCGCGCCGGGTGTCGTGAACCTCGTCGAGCTCGACACCAGCCACTTCAAGGGCAACGCGCCGGGCTGGGCGTCCGTCAGCGCCTGCGACGAACGCCGGGACGCCGACACGTGGTTCGACCTGCTCCCGCGCACCCGGCTGCAGCCCGACACGCGGCACCGGTTCGTCGTGGACGCGGTGGAGGCGACGGCCGTCCGGCTCGACATCTACCCGGACGGCGGAATGGCACGCCTCCGGATCATCGGCACAGCTACGAGTGACGGCCTAGCACACCTGCGCGAAGTGTGGGCCAAAACGACTAACTGACTGTGGTTGTACGACCACAGGCTGATTCTCATCCATACCCACGACGGTTGTCCGCGTCACACGATCGGTGGAAGCGTTCCTCCCGCAAGATCGGGGATCTAGGGAGGAAATCCATGCAACCGATGGTGCGCGTCTTAGGCGCCGCGATCGCGAGTTCTGCATTGGTACTAGGTGTGAGCCAGGTCGCTGTCGCGGCTCCGGAAGGGCAGCCGGAGCTCAAGGTCGGCGCGGTCGACTGGAAGCCGTGTGAAGAGGTGCCGACGGTCGACTGCGGCTTCCTCGAACTGCCGGTGGACTACGCCAGGCCGAACGGCGAGAAGTTCCAGCTGGCCGTGTCGCGCCGCAAGGCGACCGACCCGGCCCAGCGCATCGGCGCGATGGTGATCAACCCCGGTGGACCGGGCGGGTCGGGCGTCGACTTCGGCATGTACGCGGAGAACTACTTCAGCAAGGAGATCTCCGACAAGTTCGACATCATCGGGTTCGACCCGCGCGGTGTCGCGCGCAGCCAGCCGATCAAGTGCTCGGCCGAGGTGCTGCAGCGCCAGCCGTCCGAGTACCCGAAGAGCGAGGCCGAGTTCGACCAGCTGGTCGCGTTCAACAAGGAGCTGCGCGCGGACTGCCGCGAGCAGTCCGGGCCGATCTTCGACCACGCCTCGACGAGGGAAGTCGCGAGCGACATCGACTCCATCCGCAGGGCGCTGGGCGAGAAGAAGATCAACTACTACGGCATCTCGTACGGCACGATCATGGGCCAGCACTACGCGGAGCAGTACGGCAAGAACATCCGCGCCATGATCATCGACTCGAACATGGACCACAGCCTCGGCACGTGGAAGTTCCTCGAGACCGAGGCGCGCGGCGCGGACGACATGTTCGACGAGTGGGTCAAGTGGAGCGACCGGACGCCCTCCTCGCCGTTCTACGGCAAGGACCTGCGGGCGATCTGGAAGGACCTGCTCGCCAAGGCCGACCGCGGCGAGCTGAAGGACGAGACCGGCCGCGTCATCACGGCGGAGAACCTCGGCGGCAACGTCGTGGGCATGGGTTACGGCCCCGCCTTCAAGCCGTTCGCCGACTGGGTCGCCTCGCTCGTCCAGGGCGCGCCGGTGGGCGCCAAGGCGTTCGCGGCCGGTGAGACGTTCGAGAACCCGTTCGCGGGCGTCTTCTGCAACGACTACAACCTGCGCGTCGGCTCGTACAGCGAGTACCGGGCGCTCAACGCCATGGAGAACCGCGTCGCGCCGAACACCCGCGGTTCGTCGATCGGTCACGGCGCCATGATGGGCTGCGTCGGGTTCCCGAAGGCCACGAACCCGCAGCATCCGCTGAAGATCAAGAACGCGCCGAAGATCCTGCTGACCAACGCCAAGCACGACCCGGCGACGGTCTACGAGTGGGCGGTCAACGCGCACAGGCAGTCCCGTGACACCACCGTCTTCGTCACCTACGAAGGCTGGGGCCACGGCGTGTACGACCGCAGCGAGTGCACGCTGAAGATCAACAACGAGTACCTCGTGTCGCTGAAGCTGCCGCGCAACGGCACCTCGTGCGCCGCGGTCGAGCCGCCGGCCGACGCCTCGGTCATGTCCGCGAAGCCGAAGGTCCCGGCGGGGCCGTTCTCGCTCGCAGGCTAGGACCGGTTCGTCACTGTGCCCCCGGTGCTCACGCCGGGGGCACCGTCGTGTCAGCTCACCGTTTCGGGCGACGTCCTCCGGCTACTTCGGGTGACCGGCCGGGTGCTGTGAGGTCGCCGAAGCGGGCCCGTGAACCCCGTGAAACGCGGACGTAACAACCTCCACCCGACAGTTCACCTCCGCGAAACGTTGCACGCGGGTTCGTGAAACAGGACATCCCGATGCTCCCTGCAACCGACGTGCAGTGGAGGTCGAAGTGGATACAGGGGACACCGCCTGGGTGCTCACCAGCGCCGCCTTGGTGCTGCTGATGACGCCGGGCCTCGCCTTCTTCTACGGGGGCATGGTCCGTTCGAAGAGCGTGCTCAACATGATGATGATGAGCCTGGGCGCGATGGCCGTGGTGGGTGTCCTGTGGGTGCTGTTCGGGTACTCGACGGCATTCGGCGCGGACGTCGGCGCGGGCCTGCTGGGCAAGCCGTTCGAGTTCTTCGGCCTTGACGGGCTCCTGGGCGCCGACTCGTTGTTCGGCAAGATCCCGAGCACGGTGTTCGTGGCGTTCCAGGCCATGTTCGCGATCATCACGGTCGCGCTGATCTCCGGTGCCATCGCCGACCGCGCCCGCTTCGGCCCGTGGCTGCTGTTCGCCGGTCTGTGGGCCACGATCGTCTACTTCCCGGTCGCCCACTGGGTCTTCGACTTCGACGGCAAGGACGAGGCCGGCAACGTCGTCGACCCCGGCGGCTGGATCGCCAACAAGCTCCTCGCGATCGACTTCGCCGGTGGCACGGCGGTGCACATCAACGCCGGTGCCGCGGGTCTCGCCCTGGCCATCGTCCTCGGCAAGCGCGTCGGCTGGCCGAAGGAGCCGATGAAGCCGCACAGCCTGCCGCTGGTCGTGCTCGGCGCCGGTCTGCTGTGGTTCGGCTGGTTCGGGTTCAACGCCGGTTCGGCCCTGGGCGCGAACGGCACCGCGGGTGTCACGTTCATCAACACGCTCGTCGCCACCTGCGCCGCGATGCTCGGCTGGCTGCTGACGGAGCGCATCCGCGACGGCAAGGCCACCACGCTCGGCGCCGCGTCGGGTGTCATCGCCGGTCTGGTCGCCATCACGCCCGCCTGTTCCGCCGTCACCCCGATCGGCGCCCTCGCGATCGGCGCGATCACCGGCGCCCTCTGCGCCCTGGCCGTGTCGCTCAAGTACCGCTTCGGCTTCGACGACTCGCTCGACGTCGTCGGCGTGCACCTCGTCGGTGGTCTGTCCGGCACGATCCTGATCGGTCTCTTCGCCAGCGAGGCGGCGCCCGCCAAGGTCAACGGCCTCTTCTACGGCGGTGGCTTCGACCAGCTGTGGCGCCAGGCCGTCGGCGCGTTCGCGGTGCTGGGCTACTCGTTCGTGCTGAGCCTCGCCCTCGGTTACCTGGTGAAGCTCACCGTCGGGTTCCGCGCGTCGGAGGAGGCCGAGGTCGCGAGCATCGACGAAGCCGAGCACGCTGAGCGCGCCTACGAGTACGGCAGCCTCACCAGCGCGCGGGGCACCGGCAAGCCGAGCGTGGCCGCGGGTGCGTCCGCGGTTCTCGAGGGGAGCAACAAGTCATGAAGCTGGTCACCGCGATCATCAAGCCGTTCACTCTCGACGACGTGAAGGGCGCCCTCGAACAGCTCGGGGTGCTCGGCATGACCGTCAGCGAGGTGCAGGGCTACGGCCGCCAGAAGGGCCACACCGAGGTCTACCGCGGCGCCGAGTACTCGGTGGACTTCGTGCCCAAGATCAAGATCGAGGTCGTCATCGACGACGCCGCCGTCGACAAGGTGCTGGAAGCGGTGGTCGAGGCCGCCCGCACCGGCAAGATCGGCGACGGGAAGGTCTGGGTCACGCCGGTCGAGACGGTCGTTCGTGTGCGCACGGGCGAACGCGGAACGGACGCGCTCTAACAACTGTGGCAAATCTTGGGGAGACGGCCCGTGGAGAACAACGAAACGGCCGTCGTCACGGCTGACGACCTGGTGCGGGCACGCGAAAGGCTGCTCGTGCCGGGTCGTCGTCGCTTGGCCGCCGAACCTCTGCGCGAGGCACTCGTGGACCTGCACGAGTTCTGGTTGACCAAACACGCGGGGGGAGCGGGGGCATCCGGACCGGGTGTCGCGCTCGTGGCGGTCGGCGGGCTGGGGCGGCGCGAACTCGTGCCCTACTCCGACCTCGACCTGGTCCTGGTGCACAACGGTGTCAAGAACGTCGACGCGATCGCCGAGAAGCTCTGGTACCCGCTGTGGAACTCCGGCATCGGTCTCGACCACTCCGTCCGCACGGTCGGGGAGGCCCTGCGGGTCGCCGCCGGTGACCTGCGGACCGCGCTGGGACTGCTGGACATCCGGCACATCGCCGGTGACGCGGAGGTCACCCAGAAGCTCGCCGACGGCGCGCGGCAGGCGTGGCGCGGCAACGTGCGCAACCGCCTGGACGAGATCTCCGAGTCCTCGCAGAAGCGCTGGGGCCGCAGCGGCGAGATCGCCCACCGCGTCGAACCCGACCTGAAGCACGGCCGCGGCGGGTTGCGGGACATCACGATCCTCGACGCGCTGTCCGTCGCGCAGGTGGTGGACCGGCCGTCCGCCGACGTCGCCGAGGCCCGCAAGCTCCTCCTGGACGTGCGCACGGAACTCCGCCGGGTGGCGCGGAAACCCCGTGACGTGCTGCGGGCGCAGGACGGTGACGAGGTGGCCTCCGCCCTCGGGCTGGCCGACCGCTTCGCTTTGGCCCGTTCGCTTTCCTCTGCCGCACGCACGGTCGTGTACGCGTTCGACGTGGCAATGCGCACGGCTCGTGCCGCCGCACCGAAACGTGGGCTCGGCGCGTTCCTGAGAGGACAACCGCAGCGCAGGCCGTTGGACGAAGGCGTTGTGCTGCACGGAACCGAGGTTTCCCTCGCTCGTGACGCGATTCCCAGTCGTGATCCGGCGTTGTTGTTGCGTGTCGCGACGGCGGCTGCACGCAGCAAGCACCCGATCGCGTCCGGAACGCTGACCCGGCTCGCGGACTCGGCGCCGGAGCTGCGCCAGCCGTGGCCGCGCGAGGCCCGCGAGGAGCTGCTGGCGTTGCTGGGCAGCGGCGGCGGGCTCGTGGACGTCGTGGAAGCGTTGGACCGCACGGGTCTGTGGGGCCGGCTGTTCCCCGAGTGGGGTGCGGTGCGGGACCTGCCGCCACGCGACGCCGCGCACATGTGGACGGTCGACCGGCACCTGGTGCAGACGGTCGCGCACGCGGCCCGTCTCGCGACCACGGTGTCGCGACCGGACCTGTTGCTGCTGGGCGCGTTGATCCACGACATCGGCAAGGGCCGGCAGCAGGACCACTCCGAGGTCGGCGCCGCGCTGGCGACGCAGATCGGTGAGCGGATCGGGTTGTGGCCGCAGGACGTCGAGACGCTGTCCGCGATGGTCCGGCACCACCTGCTGCTGCCGCACACCGCGACCCGGCGTGACGTCGAGGACGAGGCGACCGTGCACCGGGTGGCCGAGACGCTCGGCGGCGACGCGGTGCTGCTCGAGTTGCTGTACGCGCTGGCCGAGTCGGACTCCCTCGCGACGGGACCGGGCGTGTGGACGGACTGGAAGGCCGCGCTGATGGCCGACCTGGTCGGCCGCTGCCGCAAGGCGATGGCGGGGGAGGCGCTGCCCGAGCCGGAACCGCTCGACCCCGCGCACGCCGAGATGGCCGAACGCGTCGCGGCGTCGGGAAAGCCGGAGGTGCTGCTGGAGAAGCAGGACCACGCGGCGGTCGTGACGGTGCTCGCGCCGGACCGTCCCGGCGTGCTGTCCAAAGCGGCTGGTGTGCTCGCGCTGAACTCGCTGGAGGTGCACGCGGCGACGTTGCGCTCGCACGGCGGTGCGACGGTGGACGCGTTCACGGTGTCGCCGCGGTTCGGGTCGCTTCCGGACGCGTCGCTGCTGCGAGAACAGCTGTCCAGGGCGATCGACGGCTCGTTGCCGTTGGCGGACAAGCTCGCCGCGAAGGAACGCGACTACGGTGGCCCGCCGCTCGACCCGCCGCCCGCGAAGGTGCTGTGGTTCGACGACGAGGCAACCGGCGCGGTGGTGCTGGAGCTGCGTGCCGCGGACCGGATCGGACTGTTGCACCGCGTCGCCGGCGCGTTGGAGCAGTGCGGCGTGGACGTCCAATGGGCGCGTGTGTCGACATTGGGCGCGACGGTCGTCGACTCGTTCAGCATCGCGTGCGCGAAGCTCGACCGGAAGCGGATCGAACGGGCCGTGCTCGACGCGGCCGAGTAGAGGTTGAGTAGCACTACGCACAACCTCTCCGGGTGCTCACGCTCCTGCCCGGACGCGGAACCCGGCAGTCTTCGTGGTGTCCGGGAAGCGTCCTCGAGGGGTGGACCACCTCCCGGACGGGCAAGGCCGGCGGTGATCATCGGTGGGGCCGGGGGAGGCTCCGCGCGGTGACACCGCCGGTTGATCCCCGGTTCTGACAACGAGACAGCTTCCTGGACAACCTCCGCGCGGTCCGGGCAGGGTCGGGTTCTCGCTGTTCTGACTGGGGAGGAAGAACGTTGAGAACCGCACTGGTCGCCGCCGTCACGGCGGCTCTGGTCATCCCGGCCACCGCGCACGCGGCACCGCTCGCCGCGGAGGACCTCGGCACCCTGCCGGGTGATCTCCGCAGCATCGCGGCCGACATCAACGACTCCGGCACGATCGCCGGCGTCTCCTACGGATCGGGCACCTCCCAGCACGCCGTGCGCTGGGACCGGTTCGACGGCATCCGCGAGCTTCCGGACCTCGGTTCCGGCTCGTGGGCGGCGGCGATCAGCCCTGACAACGTTGTCGTCGGGTACGCCGTGATCTCGGCAGGACAAGCCCAGGCGGTGAAGTGGAACCCGTCCGGCGCACTGGTGCGGCTGACGGTGCCGGGCGCGACGAGCTCCGTCGCGAACGACATCAGCGACGGCGGCAGCGTCACGGGCACCGCGACGATCAACGGCGTGAGCCAGGCCGTGCTGTGGAACTCGATCGGTGAGGCGACGGTCCTGGGCGCGGGCAGCGGGCAGCACGTGACCAACGGCAACTGGGTCGTCGGCACCTCCGGCAACGACGTGGTCCGCTGGAACCCCTCCGGCGTGCGGACGGTGCTCGGCGCGGGAGTCCTGCTCGGTACCAACCAGCTCGCCGACGCGGCCGGCACCGCCGGGGGGAACGGCGTGCTGTGGCTGCGCGACAACACCCGCACCCAGCTGGGAGCCGGCGCACGGCCGTTCGACATCAACGACAACGGGTTCGCGGTCGGCGACCTCTCGTCGCAGGCGGTCCGGTGGGACCTCGTCGAAGGCGACACGGAGGTGCTGGCCACGGCGCCTTCCAGCGCGCGCGAGGTGAACAACTCCGGCGTCGTAGCGGGCACCGCCGGCACGTCGGCCGCGACCTGGACCATGGCGGGCACGCGGACGTTGCTGCCGGCGGTGTCCGGTGCCACACGTCACAACGTGACGGGCCTGAGCGAGGTCGGGCAGGTCATCGGCGTCGCGAACTTCTCCGACGGCACGTACCGCGCCGCCGTCTGGCGTTAGAAGCAGTGCATTTTGTCTGATTTCGCGCCACACTGAACGGGAGGGAAGGTCAAGACGTCTTCTAGGACATGACCGCCGTGTTGAACACGCAGATCGCGACCGTCCGGGTGAAGCCGCGCTCACTCGTCGTCCTCGCCGGGATTCCCGGCGCGGGCAAGACGACGCTGCTCACCCGCCTGGACGCGGACGAACCGGTCACCGTGCTCGACTCCGACCAGGTGCGCTCGTGGCTCGAACCGCGCGTGCCGCTGCCGTACAAGTACTGGCGCGTGTTCGTGCACCTCACGCACAGGTTGCGCGTGTTCTGGGCGGCGCTGTTCTGCTCGGGCCTGCTGGTCGTGCACGAGCCGTCCACCAGGCCCGGCACGCGGTTCATGCTGGTGCTCGCCGGCGTCCTGTCGGGGCGTTCCCGCCACTTCCTGTGGCTGGACGCCTCGGCGGCCCAGGCCCTCGACGGCCAGATCGCCCGCCGTCGCCTCGTGCGCACGCACTCGTTCGAGCGGCACGTCCGCCGCGGGTTCTCGATGCGCTCCCAGTTCGAGGCGGGGTGGGTGCCCTTCGGGTTCGCCGGCGTGACGCTGCTCACCCGTGCGGGAACGTCGGGTGGTCTGCGCATCATGGTGTCGTGATCAAGGCTGTCGTCTTCGACTTCGCAGGCACCCTGTTCGGGCGTCCCACCTATCGATGGCTGTCACCCCAACACCTCGCGGTGCTGCGCGCGCCCGCGCCGTACATCGCACGGATGAACGCCGCCGAACGCGCCGTGTGGGCCGCACGCGACCTGACGGCGTTGGCGAACCGCTCGGCCCACTGGACCCTGTTCCGGCTGGCAGGGGTCCCGCTGACCGACGAGGTGTTCCAGCGCCTGCACAACCCGGCGTTCTGGCTGCCGTACTCCGACACGGCCGCGGCCCTGGCACGGGTGCGGCCGCTGAAGGTCGGCGTGCTGAGCAACATCTCGTGGGACATCCGCCCGGTGTTCGCCCGCGAGTCGTTGTCGGTGGACGCGTTCTCGCTGTCCTACGAGATCGGCTTCTCCAAGCCCTCGGCCCGCGCGTTCGAGGCCGCCTGCGCGCGGCTGGACGTCGAGCCGTCCGAGTGTCTTCACGTCGGCGACGACCCGGTGTCGGACGGCGCCGCGGTCGAGGCGGGGCTGCGGTTCGCGCACATCTCCACTGCTCCGGTCGGACGCCGTGAGCCGGTGCTGCTGGAAGCGCTGGCTGGCCACGGCATCACCTGAGCCTGCGCCGTGCCTCCGCGATGAGGACGGCTACGTCGTGGTTGGCCGCCATTCCTGACATGGGCCGGACGAACCCGTCAGACACGTTCCAGTGCCGCACCGTGTGATCCGTCGAACCGGTGACCACTTCCACCTCCGACGACCACAGCGCCGCGTTGACCGGTCCTGTGTGACCGATCAACACGGTGAGTTGGTCACCGGTCCACGGGTCCCACACCCTGGCCGTGTGGTCCTCGGACGTAGTCAGGAGATGGTCACCGGTCGGTGACCACGCGATGGCGTTGATGCTGTCCGAATGCCCACGCAACTCCCCGGCCACTGTCAGTTCGTGGGTCATTCGAAGCAGCAGGATCGTCGAATCCGCACAGCCGACGGCCAGCAGATCACAGCGTGGTTGCCAGGCGAGTGATGTGAAGCGCTTTCGGCCGCGGAACGTGCACAGCGTGCGCTTCATCGAATTCACCGTCACCAAGCCGTCCTCGCCCGCGACCGCGAAGAACAGCTGCTCCGGGTGCCAGGCGACGGCA
>NZ_DATLEC010000057.1:0-11328 GCF_035525475.1 Lentzea sp.
CTGGGCGCCGAACGCGCGCAGCGTGAGCGTCGTCGGCAGCTTCAACGGCTGGGACGGGCGGCTCAACCCGATGCGCTCGCTGGGCTCGTCCGGCATCTGGGAGCTCTTCATCCCCGACGTGAAGGCGGGGGCGCTCTACAAGTGGGAGATCCGCACGGCGAGCGGCCACGTCGTGGTGAAGGCCGACCCGTACGCGCGCTATTCCGAGGTGCCGCCCGGCACCGCGTCGATCGTCTTCGAGTCGAAACACGAGTGGGGCGATGCAAAGTGGATGAAGGCGCGCGTGGAAGCCGATCCGCTGCGCCGTCCGCTTTCCATCTACGAGGTGCACCTCGGCTCGTGGCGCCGCGTCCCCGAGGACGGCGATCGCTCGCTGACCTTCCGCGAGATCGCGCCGCTGCTCGCCGACTACGTCATCGCGAACGGATTCACGCACGTGCAGCTGCTCCCGGTCATGGAGCACCCGTTCGGCGGCTCGTGGGGCTACCAGGTGACGGGCTTCTTCGCGACGACCTCGCGGATGGGCAACCCGGACGACTTCCGCTGGTTCGTCGACCATCTCCACCAGCGCGGCATCGGCGTGCTGGTCGACTGGGTGCCCGCGCACTTCCCGAAGGACGCCTGGGCGCTCGCGAAGTTCGACGGCACGCCGCTGTACGAGCACGCCGACCCGCGCCGCGGTGAGCAGCTCGACTGGGGCACGTACGTCTTCGACTTCGGGCGCAACGAGGTCCGCAACTTCCTCGTCGCCAACGCGCTGTACTGGATCGAGGAGTTCCACCTCGACGGCCTGCGCGTGGACGCCGTCGCGTCGATGCTCTACCTCGACTACTCGCGGCCTGCCGACCAGTGGCTGCCGAACGAGTTCGGTGGCCGGGAGAACCTCGAGGCGGTGCGGTTCCTGCAGGAGCTGAACGCGACCGTCTACAAGAGGCATCCCGGCATCGTGATGATCGCCGAGGAGTCGACGGCGTGGCCGGGTGTCACGCGGCCGACGCACCTGGGCGGGCTCGGGTTCGGCTTCAAGTGGAACATGGGCTGGATGCACGACACGCTGCACTACCTGTCGCGTGAGCCGGTGCACCGCTCGTTCCACCACAACGAGATGACGTTCTCGCTGGTCTACGCGTGGAGCGAGAACTTCGTGCTGCCGCTCTCGCACGACGAGGTGGTGCACGGCAAGGGCTCGCTGTGGACGCGGATGCCGGGTGACGACTGGAACAAGGCCGCGGGCGTGCGGTCGCTGCTCGCGTTCATGTGGGCGCACCCCGGCAAGCAGCTGCTGTTCATGGGCGGCGAGTTCGGGCAGCGCCAGGAGTGGTCGGAGTCGCGGTCGCTCGACTGGCACCTGATCGACGAGGACCCGCTGCACCAGGGCATCCAGAACCTGATGCGCGACCTGAACTCGGTGTACAAGACGGCGGCGGCGTTGTTCTCGCACGACGTCACGCCCGAG
Organism: Lentzea sp.; assembly: GCF_035525475.1. Lineage (GTDB taxonomy): Bacteria > Actinomycetota > Actinomycetes > Mycobacteriales > Pseudonocardiaceae > Lentzea. The sequence goes on from NZ_DATLEC010000057.1 coordinate 1,457, forward strand.
GGTTTCCAGTGGATCGACGCGAACGACTCCGGTGGCAACGTGCTGTCGTTCCTGCGGGTCGGTGAGGACGGCTCGACGCTGGTGTGCGTCGCGAACTTCTCCGGGTCGCCGCACCACGACTACCGGGTCGGGCTGCCGGCGGAGGGCCGGTGGAAGGAGCTCGTGAACACGGACGCGTCGTACTACGGCGGTTCCGGGGTGGGCAACCTCGGGGGCGTCGAGGCGGAGGCGAAGCCGTGGCACGGGCGGCCGTACTCGGCGCTGCTGCAGCTGCCGCCGTCCGGCGTGCTGTGGCTGGTCCCGGAGGTTCCCGGGGTGCTGGGCGAGGCCGACTGACGCGTGCGGGGTGGTGCCGGCGCAGGTCGGCGCCACCCCGGCCCGCGGGTGACCGCGGCCGGTGAACCTGATCAGCTCGCCGCACGTTGGCATTGGTATGCGCCTGACTTCGACGAGTAGGACACCCTTCGCGCCGAGCGGCAGGCACAATGGGTTCATGCGGCACCGGAGCATCGCGCTGATCGTCGCCACCGCCCTGCTCGCGGTGGGCTGCACCGCTGAGATACCGGGGCGCCCGCGTGCCGCCAAGGTGGTGAAGAAGGAAGCCTCCACCGAGACCATCCAGGTGCGCGGCACGGACAACGGCCCGATCGACAAGCTGGCCGCCACCGCGCTCACGGACATCGACGAGTTCTGGAAGGACTCGTTCCAGAAGACGTTCAACAAGCCGTGGAAGCCGCTGACCGGCGGTTACTTCTCGGTCGACACGGCGGACGCGACCGCCAAGCCGCCGCCGTGCACGCAGAAGGCCGCGGACGTGGAGGGCAATGCCTTCTACTGCCCCGCCGCCGACGCGATCGCCTGGGACCGCGCGTCGCTGCTGCCCGTGCTGCGGGAGCGCTTCGGCGAGGCCGCGGTGGTCGTGGTGCTGGCGCACGAGATCGGCCACGCGGTGCAGAACCGCATGGGCATCACGCCGGAGGCCGAGCGCCGCGAGCCGGAGAAGTACCCGACGATCCTCACCGAGGCCCAGGCCGACTGCTTCGCGGGCGCGTTCGTGCGCAACGTGGCCGACGGCAAGTCGCAGCGCCTCGACATCGGCGCGGACGCCCTGGACAAGGCGCTGGGCGCGCTGATCACGTTCCGCGACCCGGTCGGCACCTCGCCGGAGGACGAGCAGGCGCACGGCAGCGCGTTCGACCGCGTGGCGGCGTTCCAGGACGGCTACGAGCAGAGCGCGAAGTTCTGCGCGGCGATGAGCGTCGAGAACCGCAAGTTCACGCAGCGCGCGTTCACCAACGTCCGCGACCGCGCCAACGGCGGCAACCTGCCGTTCTCGGAGATGCTGGAGTCCGTGACGCCCGACCTCGACGGCTACTTCAAGGGCCTGGCGACGGCCGCGGGCAAGACCTGGCCCTCCCCGCGCGCCGAGGCGGCGCAGACCGAACCCGACTGCTCCGGCGACCAGGGCCCCGTCGCGTACTGCCCGTCCGACAAGACGATCAAGATCGACACCAAGGAAGACCTCCCGACCCTGCACAAGGACATGGGCGACTACGCGACCGGCACGCTGATCGCGACCAGGTACGCGATGGCCGAGCTGGCCGCGCTGGGCAAGCCGACGGAGGGCGAGGACGCCTCCGCCGCCGCCCTGTGCCTGGCCGGCGCGTACACGGGCGCGGTGTTCCAGCGCCAGGACGGCTTCGGGCTCTCGCCGGGCGACTTCGACGAGGCCGTGACCGTGCTGCTGCGCTACGACTACGCGGCCCGTGACGCGAAGGGCGGCAACGCGGTCGACCCGGGGTTCCAGCGGGTGGCGAAGTTCCGGGAGGGCGTGTTCGAGGGCCCGAAGAAGTGCGGGCTCTGACCTCGCGCGGTCCGGCGGGTCAGCGCCGTTCGGCCGGGGCCTGGTCCGACACGACGTAGATCCGCGCGCCCGGGATGGTCAGCGTGCCGCCGATCAGGTCCGTGTTGCGCACCGTGACGTCGGTGAACGCCGCGAACGGCACGTTCAGCGGCGGTGGGCTGGCTGCCGTGTAGTCCACCGGGATCTTGATGCCGAGGATGTCCAGGTTGCCCTTGAGCTGCACCGTGAACAGCTCGATCCGCCCCGGCGACACCGTGGACGTGCTGCCTGGGCGTGCCGCGGTGACGAGTTTCCGGCCCGGCGAGATCTCGGCGGTCTGCACCAGGTCCTTGATCTTCATGTCGCCCGCGGTGAACTTCAGGACCTTGATGAGCTTGCCGCTCACCAGGGCTTCCGCGACGCCGACGTAGTTCAGGCCTCCCAGCTCCAGCCGTGACGCGGTCAGGGTCCACTCCCGCCCGCCCGCCGCCACCGGGGCAGGGACCGGTGGCGGGGGTGCCGGCGTCGTCGATGCGGGTGGTTCCGTGCTGGGCGGCGGGGTCGGCACGGAGGACGACACCGGCGGCGGGGTGGTCGTGGTGGTGCCGGTCGAACTGGCCGGCGGCGGTTCCGAACTGGTCGGCGCCGGTGAGGCCGACGACGACGGCGGCGGCTCGGAGCTCGACGGCGGTTGCAGCGCCAGGACCGCGACCATCGCGACCGCGGCCAGCGGCTGGGTGCGCATCATGTGGGTTGAACCCTCTGGGTCGTGTCCGGCTCGGCGTCTTCGGCGTCGTCGTCGCGGCGCTTCGCCTTCTTCGGCTGCTTGGGCTCGTCTGTCCACGCGACGGCGAGCGCGCCGCCGAGCAGGCTGAGCAGGGTGCCGGCCAGGAAGCCGCCGAGGTTGGTCACGACGAGCGCGACCAGCGACAGCAGCACCGTGACGATCCCCGCCGCGAGCCGGAACTTGGGCTGCACCCACAGCGACACCGCGCAGATCGCCAGCAACGCGCCGATCAGCAGCGCGGACGTGCCGCCGATGGTCTTGATCGAGATGACCATGTCGCCGAGCTTCACGCCGACGAACGGCGGGAACAGGATGATGAACGCGCCCGCGGCCACGAACAGGCCGGCCCAGAAGGGCCGGCCACGTCGCCACGCCGTGAAGCCTCGCCAGGCCCTCAGAAGCACTCTTGCTTCCCCTGGCGAATGGTCAGGTTCATGCCCTTGAACCTGATGGTCTGGGCCGTGGTGGCCCAGGCGGTCTGCTTGAGCCCGGTGATGTTCGCCGAGTCGGCCTGCAGGCCGAACGAGCCCGGCAGCCCTCGCAGGTTGTCCGGTCCCTTGGTCACCTTGTTCGCGTCGACGCCGATCTCCGGGTTGCCCAGGGTCAGGTCGCCCGAGAGGTCGGTGAGGTTGACGACCAGGTTGTCGGCCGACATGCCGCCCACGCCGTCCGCGGTGATGCGCATCGTGATGTCGCCGACGATCGGCATGTTGGCGACGAACACCGACTGGCAGAACTTGTTGAGCGTCGCCGACTTGAAGCCGCTGACCGCGACGACGTGCACCTGTCCCGCACCCGCGTCCACGCCACCGAACTGGACGAATCCCTGGCCCGTCAAGCTGTCGGCGGAGACCTTGAAGTTGGTGCCGGACACCGCGAACGAGGCGGCCAGCGCTCCCTGGGACATGCCGAACAGGAGGGCACTCGCACCCACCGCCCCGATGCCGACGACCCCGGCGAACCTTGCCCAGCGCGTTCTACCCATACCGCCAAACTCCTTCCACACTGAAGGCCTGCGTGAGACGGACTGTGCGCCCGAACAATCGGTGAGACAACGAAAACGAGCCCGCGCAGTCTTGAAATCACCCCTGGGGGTGAGCAGTTTTCACGTTTGGCCGCAGGTCCTTGCGACAGGCCCGCGAAGAGCACTTAGTAGTGTTCCGAGCCATGGGGATGGGACGAATCGCCGTCGCTGTGGTCGCGGCCGCAGCACTGACCGCCTGCTCTTCCGTGGTCGAGGGCGACCCGAAGGGCGAGCGCCCCGACCCTGCGAAGGTCGCGGGCCTCGACATCTCGAACGGCCCGTCCGGTACCAAGCAGGGCGTGCCGGACGCGGACCTGTCCGTGGAGAACGGCGACGGCGGGGAGATGGACCGCCTGGCCATCAACACCCTCGCCGACGTGCAGGACTTCTGGAAGATGGAGTTCCCGAAGTCGTTCATCAGCAAGACCTTCGAACCGGTGAAGCGCTTCATCTCCTACGACTCCAACGGCAAGGGCGTCGAGGTCTGCAAGCTCAACACCACCGGCGTCGCCAACGCCTTCTACTGCGCCCTCGACGACAGCATCACGTGGGACCGCGGCGAGCTGCTCCCGATGCTCAAGGACTCCTTCGGCCCGATGGCCGTGGTGACGGTCCTCGCCCACGAGATGGGTCACGCCGTCCAGTACAAGCTGGGCCAGGCGTCGAACATCGGCCCCAACACCCCGTCGATCGTCAAGGAGCAGCAGGCCGACTGCTACACCGGCGTCTACATGCGCTGGATCGCCGAGAACAAGTCGAGGCACTTCGAGCTCTCCACCGGCGAGGGCCTCAACCAGGTCCTGCAGACCATGTTCTTCATCCGCGACTCCGCAGGCACCTCGTTCGAGAAGCAGGGCGCCCACGGCAGCGCGTTCGACCGCGTCTCGGCCTTCCAGTTCGGCTTCACCCGAGGCGCGGTCCGCTGCGCCGAGATGAACGAGGCCGAGATCAACAAGCGCATCACCGAACGCCCCTTCGACCTCACCGACACCGACGAGGGCCAGGGCCGCGGCAACGCCAAGGTGAGCGAGGAGAAGTACCTCAAGGCCCTGGAGGAGTCCCTCCGCGACGCCTACAAGTCGAGCGGCGCGGTCTTCCCGGCCTTCGACAGGAGCGGCATCAAACCCTGCGCCGACGCCCAGACCACCTCGCCGGCCTCCTACTGCCCGGCGGTGAACCAGCTCCAGCTGGACCTCCCGTCCCTGGTGAAGATCGGCACACCCCCGAAGAAGGGCACGAAGGGCGGAATCGGCGACTTCGCGGCCTTCGCCGTGGTCGCCTCCCGCTTCTCCCTCTCCATCCAGCACGCGACGGGCTTCAAACTGGACGACGACGCCGCAGGCCAGCGCACGGCCTGCCTGACAGGAGCCTGGGCAGGCCTGACCAACCGCCCGAACGCGGCAGCGGGCCTCCGCCTCTCCCCTGGCGACCTGGACGAGGCAGTGGCAGAACTACTGGCAGACGACAGCCTCATCGCGTCAGACGTGAACGGCAAAGCAGTCCCCTCAGGCTTCGCACGGGTGGAAGCCTTCAGCGACGGCTTCTACCGAGGCCTCTCCTTCTGCGTCAAGAAGTACTCGGTTTGATCCGAGGATCGAGGCCGACCGATACTCGCCAGGTGCTGACCGATGAAGCCGCGAAGTACGCCTCGTGGTTCGCAAGCCTGTCCGACCCGACCAGAGTCCGCCTCCTACACCACGTGGCGCAGTCGAGAACCCCCGTGACGGTAGGCGAGCTGACCACCCTGCTGGGCGTGAGCCAGTCCACCTGCTCCCACCACGTCCGCAAACTGGCGGAAGTCGGCTTCGTGCACGTCCAACGAGAAGGCACGACCACCCTCGTCACGGTCAACCAGGCCTGCTGCACAGGCCTCCCCCACGCGGCGGACGCGGTGATGGGCGCCCTGACCACGGGAAGCACCCTGACCCCGGCCCCTGGCGTGACCATCCGCGAGATGACAGCGGACGACTGGCCAGAAGTCCGCCGCATCTACGGCGAGGGCATAGCGGCGGGCAACGCCACCTTCGAAACAGAAGTCCCGTCCCGCAGAACCCTGGAATCCAAGTGGCTGCAAGACCACCGCTGGATAGCAGAGGTCGACAACAAGACGGCAGGCTGGGCAGCAGCCACCCCGGTATCGCCCCGCGAGTGCTACGCGGGAGTGGCCGAGACGTCGATCTACGTCTCCGACGCCCACCAGGGCAAGGGCGTGGGCAAAACCCTTCTGCACCACCAGGTGGGAGCAGCGGACGAGGCAGGCCTCTGGACCCTGCAAGCAGTGATCTTCCCGGAGAACAGGGCAAGCATCGCACTGCACCACAAGGCAGGCTTCAGAACGGTGGGCCTGAGAGAACGAATCGCCCAGCAACACGGCACCTGGCGAGACACAGTCCTCTTGGAACGAAGGCGACCATAGCCAGCGAACGAAGCCGAAGGCGAGCACCAGGGCACGCTTGTCACAAAGCCGCCTGGTGGGGTGGTCCTTGATCAGCTGGCGGGGTCCGGGGCGGAGCCCCACCAGCAGTAAACCCGAAGATCAGTACAAAGCAGAAGCCAACGCACGGCGAGCAGAAGCAACCCGAGGATCATCAGCCGGGAACAACTCGAACAACGAGATCAAATGCTGCCGAACCCGATCCCGATCATCCCCGTAAACCCGCCGAACCACCCCGACCAACCGAGCAAAAGCATCCTCAACCCGCTGCCCGGCAACCTCGGCATCAGCAGCAGCCAACTGAGCCTCGAGATCATCAGGAGCAGCATCGGCCTTGGCGATCACAGCAGGATCAACAGCCTCGGCCCGCTCGGCGAACCGAGCCTGGGCGAGCCCTTCCCTGGCCAGCTCATGGCCAGGCTCAGAGGCAAGAATCTGCGAGTAGAACCCCTGAGCGGCAACGTAGTCACCAGCCTCAAAAGCCTCCTCAGCAGCAACGATCCGAGGATCCTCGAGAACCTCTTCCTCAGCGACGCCACCGGTGGCCCGAGCCTCCCCAGCCCGGATCCCCGGCAACCGCTCACGCAAAGCGTCCAGCAACCGAGCAATCCACGCCGACAACTCAGCATCGGCAATGGCGCCGGCAAAAGCATCAATGGGCTGACCAGCGGCAACGGCAACGGTGGTGGGCACCGACTGCACCCCGAACGCCTGCCCGATCCGAGGCGCCTGCTCCAGATCGACGCGGGCGAGGATCCAGGACCCACCGGACCCGGTGGCGAAGCGCGTCAGCGTGGCCGCGAGCGCCTGCGACTCCGGCGAGTACGAGGCGCCGAGCAGCACGACGACGGGCACCTGCAGGGACTGCTCGACGACGGCCTGGAACGAGGCCTCGGTGACGTCCACGATCCACGGCGCAGAACCGTTGTCGGAGGCACCAGCAGCGGGAGCAGCAGAAGCAGCGGGGGCGGCAGCCGCCTGCCGAGACGCGTCGGCGCGGGCCTTCAGGGCACCGAGATCGACGGCGCCCGAGAGCGCGGCGGACAGTGCGGCGGTCTTGCGAGGATCAGGCCTTGTCACGTGTTCCATCCTGGCACGGCTAGTTCCCGGACCGGGTCCAGGGCCATCGGGTTGACGCGCATCGCCTCGTTGCCCGAAGCGATGCGTAGAGCAAGCGGTGTCATCAGTTCGATGAACCGCGACGTGCGATCGGTTCCCAAAGCCTCCCACGGCGCGAGCGCGGCCGAATCGGTCGCGTTCTCCACCGCGGAGAGGTCTCCGGGCAGGTCGCAGTCTTCCCACTCCTCCAAAGTCCAACCACGCGCGGTGCGCATGTATGCCGGATCGAGGGAATGCTCACGCGCGTAGAGCGCAAGCGCTTGGCACGGCCCCACGTCGTGAGCCACGAGAGCAGCCACATGGCCATCACCGCGGGCCTCGCGCAAGATCGTGCAGGCGTGCCACAACGCCAGATGAGGCTCGTCGGGCCATGGCAACGCACGGTTCGCAGCGGCCAACGGCCGTCCACCCAACGGCGCCGCCAACGCTGCCTCACGCCCCAACTCAGCCGCCTCGGCGATCTCGGGCGTGTCGACGGACCCCAGCAAACGACGCAACGCCCCGTCAACGCCCTCAAGGCGTGCCTTGAGGAACTCCTCCGGAGACGCCACCGCCCACGCGTCGGGCAGAGCGCGCGCCACCATCCGTGGGGCGAAGTTGTAGAACACCGCCGTCACGAGCTCCGGCGACGCTGCCCCGAGCGGTGCGGCGCGCATGCCGAAGTACCCCATCCAACCGCCCTTGCAGCCCAGCGCGTCGGTCGCCGCGCGGGACTCGGGCGTGAAGTACGTGACGTCGTGATACGGCTCGAACCGCAACCACAGTTGTCTCGCGTCCACGCCCGACACGCTAACCCAGACGACGACGCCGCACGGGCTCGCTCACCGGGGCGGCGTAAAGCGTTCGGCCATCCGGGGAAGACCAGGCCGGGAAGATCAGGCCGGGGAAGATCAGGCGAGGTGCTCCTCGATCCGGTCGACCTTGGCCTTGAGCTGCCCGGTGTGGCCGGGCCGGATGTCCGCCTTGAGCACGAGCGAGACCCGCGGGGCGGCGGCCTGCACGGCCTCGGTCGCCTTCTTCACGACGGCCATCACCTCGTCCCACTCCCCCTCGACCAACGTGAACATCGCGTTGGTCTCGTTGGGCAGGCCGGACTCCCGCACGACCCGCACCGCCTCGGCCACGGCCTGGGCGACGCTTCCCGACGAGTCCGAACCGGACGGAGCGACGCTGAACGCGACAAGCACACGTGCCTCCTGGTGATCCCGCGGTTGTACTGACTGGTAGCTTCGGTGCCCATGACACCGCTGCCGTTCGACCCGATCGCCCGCGCGGCCGAGCTGTGGGACGACCGTGTGGGTTCCTCCACGTCGATGGCCGCCGTCACGAGCGTCATGCGTGTCCAGCAAATCATCCAGTCCGCCGTGGACGCAGCCCTCAAGCCGCACGGTCTCACGTTCGCGCGCTTCGAGGCGTTGGTGCTGCTGTACTTCTCCCGCAAGGGCGCGCTGCCGATGCGGGTCATGGGTGAGCGCCTGCAGCTGCACCCCACGAGCGTCACGAACATCGTCGACCGGCTGGAGACCGACGGCCTGGTCCGCCGCACCCCGCACCCGACCGACCGGCGCACGACGCTGGTCGAGATCACCGACGCGGGCCTGCAGCGCCGTGAGAGCGCCACCGCGGCGGTCGTCGAGGTCAACCTGGGCCTGAAGGGCCTCACCGACCGGCAGACCGAGCAGCTCACCGACCTGCTCGCGAAGGTCCGCCGGGCCAGCGGCGACTTCGAGGACTGAAATCCGGTTGAGCGCGCCGCGATGATGGTCACGTGACGGAACGGTCGATCATCGCCCTGGTCAGCGCGCCCAGCGGGTTCGCGGGCCGCACGGACGCCATCGCGGTGGACAGCCGGTGGTGGCCGGAGGCCGAACCCGTCAACCGCGCGCTGGAGCAGCTGCTGGGTGTGCCGACGAGCGTGCTCAGACTGGTCGGGGCCGAGGGCGGTGAACGCTCCGCCGGCGGACTCGTCACCTACCACGTCGAGGCGCACGGCGAACCCGACCGCACCAAGTTGCACCCCGCCGACGAACCCCGGGCGGACGCGGAGTTCCGCCTGCCCTGGGCGCGACCAGGCGGACCGGCCGAGCTGGTCGCGTGGGCCGACACCCACGTCGACCGCACCGGCCCCGCGACCCAGGTCAAAACCTGGAACCTGTCGAGCGTCCACCGGTTGACCACCTCGAACGGCACGGCGTGGCTGAAGGCCGTCCCGCCGTTCTTCGCCGACGAGGGCGACGTGATCGCGATGGTCGCCGCCCACGACCCGGCGCTGGTGCCCGAGGTGATCGCCGCCGCGCCGCGCCGCGTGCTGCTCGCCGAGGTTCCGGGCGAGGACTGCTGGGACGTCACGCCAGACCAGGTCGAACGGATCGTGCCGCGCTGGGTCGCCGTGCAGAACGCGCTGGCGGGCGAATCGCGGCTGCCGTCGTCCGCAGTGCCGATGCCGTCGTTCGGGCTGCCGGAAACGCTGGTGCACGGCGACTTCCACCCCGGCAACTGGCGCAGCAGCGGTGTGGTCATCGACTGGTCCGACGCCGTGTGGGGGCACCCGGCACTCGACGCCTGCCGGCTCATGTCGTTCAGCCCGGACCTGAGTGACGTGATCAGCCGGGTGTGGAGCGAGGCGTGGCTCGCACACCGCCCGGACAGCCGCCCGCTCGAAGCC
>NZ_DATLEC010000076.1:0-44749 GCF_035525475.1 Lentzea sp.
CCCGGTGGAAGGTCTTCGGCGCTGCTACGGTCGGGATCACATCTGGGGAGGTTGACGTGGAGTTCCAGGACGTCGTTCGCCGTCGGCGCATGGTGCGCAAGTTCACCGACGAGCCGGTCAGCGACGAGAGTGTTCAGCGGATCATGCGCAACGCTGTGCGGGGGCCGTCCGCCGGGTTTTCGCAGGGGCAGGGTTTTCTGGTGTTGCAGGGGGAGGCGTTGCGGCGGCTCACCGAGAAGTTCGAGTGGTGGGGCGGGGAGGACGCCAAGAAGGCGCCGGTCGTCGTCATCCCGTTCTCGGCCAAGGACGTGTACCTCGACCGGTACGCGCAGGCCGACAAGGGGTGGACGGATCGCAGTGAGGACCACTGGCCCGTGCCTTACTGGGACATCGACACCGGGATGGCCTCGTTGTTGATCCTGCAGACGGTGGTGGACGAGGGGCTCGGCGCGGTCTTCTTCGGGACCAACAGGGACGAGTGGCCCGCGTTGCGCGCGGAGTTCGGGGTGCCGGACATCTACTCGCCCATCGGGATCATCGCGATCGGGCATCCGGACGAGAGTGGCATCTCCGAAGGGGCGTCGCCGCGGACTCGCAAGCGGGTGCCGTTCGACGAGGTCGTGCACTGGAACCAGTGGGCGTGAGGTCGTTCGGCCTGCTCGGGCCGTTGGACGTGGTGCTCGACGGGCGCCGCGTCCACGTCCCGCCCGGCAAGCGGCGGGTGGTGCTCGCCGCGTTGTTGTTGCGGCCTGGGCAGGTGGTCGGAGTTGACGAGCTCGTCGAGTTGGCCGGTGGGTCGCGCAACGCGCTGCAGACCGCGGTCGGGCGGTTGCGGGAGGATCTCGGTCTGCCGGATCTGGTGCTGACCAAGCCTGGTGGGTACGTGTTGGACGTGCGGGCCGATGAGGTTGACGTCCACCGGTTCGACCAGTTGCCGCCGCGTGAGGCGTTGCGGTTGTGGCGTGGGCGGCCGTTCGCGGACATCGGGAGCGACGCGCTCGAACGGGATCACGTGCCCGCGTTGACCGAGAAGTACCTTGTCGCGCTGGAAGCGCGGATCGACGGTGATCTGCGGGAGGGCGGGCACGAGCAGCTCGTCCCGGAGCTGCGGTCGCTCACCCGCCGGCACCCCACCAGGGAACGGATGTGGGCGCAGCTGGTCGTGGCGCTGCACCGGTGCGACCGCCAGACCGAGGCGCTGCAGGCCTACGACGACATCCGCCGCAGGCTCGCCGACGAGCTCGGCCTCGACCCCGGCAAGGACCTGCAGAAGGCCCACCAGCAGGTGCTCACGGCCGACAACAGACCGAAGGCCCGCAACGACCTGCCCGGCGACATCGCCGACTTCGCCGGCCGCATCGAGGATCTGGACGAGATCCTCGCCGCCGTGCCGTCCGGGTGCGTGGCGATCACCGCGATCGACGGCATGGCGGGCATCGGCAAGACGACCCTCGCCGTCCGGGCCGCTCATCGGCTGGCCTCTCGCTTCCCGGACGCCCAGCTCTTCGTCGACCTGCACTCCTACACCGCCGGCGTCGAGCCGCGCACCCCGTCGGACGCCCTGCTGGCGTTGCTGACCGCGCTCGGCGTGCCGGCTCAGGACATCCCGGACGGCCTGGACGCCCGCGCCGCGCGGTGGCGGGCGGAGATGGCCCACCGCAAGGCGCTCGTGGTGCTCGACAACGCGGGCAGCGCCGCGCAGGTCCGGCCGTTGCTGCCCGGCACCGGTCTGGTGCTCGTCACGTCCCGGCGCAGGCTCGTGGATTTGGACGCCGCGCACACGGTGTCGCTCGACGTCCTGTCCGAAGAGGACTCGCTGGACCTGCTCGCGAGCATCGTCCGCCGCGACGAGGACGTCGAGGACCGCCGGGAGATCGTCCGGCTCTGCGGGTACCTGCCGCTGGCCGTGCGGATCGTCGGCGCCCGGTGGCGCACGAGACCGGCGTGGTCCGCGCAGGACGTCATCCGCCGGCTCACCGAACACCGGCTCACCGAGCTGATCGCGGGCGAACGCAGCGTCGTGGGGGCGTTCGCGTTGTCCTACCGGCAGCTCACGGCCGCCCAGCAGAAGCTGTTCCGGCGGCTCGGGCTGCACACCGGTGAGGACTGGGACGCCCACCTCGCCGCGGCGGTGATCGGCTCGACGCGTGCGGTGGCCGAACGCCTGCTGGACGAGCTGCTCGACGTGCACCTGGTGCAGCAGAAGGAGAACGGTCGCTACCGCTTCCACGACCTGCTGGCCGACCACGCGAAGGCCAGCGTCGAGCCGGAGGAGCGGGAGGAGGCGGTGCTGCGCATCCTCGACTTCTACCTGCACGTGGCGAGCACGGCGGAGTTCCGGATGGCGCCGGGAGGTCCGCGGCTCGTCTCGGCCGTGCGGTACCTGCCGTTCGACCCGCCGCCGCTCACGAACTCACGGCAGGCTTTGGCGTGGATGGACGCCGAACGCCTGAACCTCAAGGCGGCGGTCTACCTCGCCGCCTACAACCGCCACTACCAGCACGCCTGGCAACTACCGCACAGCATGTCCCACTTCCTGCGACAGCGCGGGCACGGTCGCGACCGGATCGAGCTGCAGAACGTCGCGCTCGCCGCCACTCACCAGCTCGGGGACCTGAAGGCGCGTGCGGAGGCGTTGAAGGGACTGGGATCGGCCTACATGTTCCGCTCCGACACGACGCCGGCCAAGCACCTGCACGAGGCGCTGGAGCTGATGCGGCAGATCCGGGACGTGCGCGGGGAGGCGTCCGTGCTCGGGCTGCTCGGCATCATCGCGCGCAAGCGCAACGAGATGGACAAGGCGGAGACCTACTTCCGGCGCGGCCTGACCCTGATGCGCAGCGCGGGGGCGGCGACGGGGGAGGCGGACGCCCTGCACCACCTCGGCGTCGTGCACGCGTTGCGGGGCGAGAACGACCAAGCCATGGCGCACATCGAGGAGGCCCTGTCCCTGTACGAGACCCACGACGACGTGGCGCGAGCGGCGGCGACGTTGCAGGACATCAGTTTCGTGCACTACAACCTGTTCGACGACGACGAATGCCTCGCCGACCTCGAACGGGCGATCCGGAACTACCACGAGTCGGGCGACTGGCGCGGGGAGTCGTTCGCGCGGACGGACTTCGCGCACACCGCACTCGAGCTCGGCATGCCGGACAAGGCCCTGGAGATGGCACGCACGGCGGTCGAGCTGTACCGGGCCGGTGCGGGTGCCGCCGACGACGACGAGATCCTCCAGACCATGAAAGCCGTCGAGGACGAGTACGGCGAGCTGGGCTTCTCGTCCGCGCTGGCCGTCCGCGCCGAGATCGAGGGCGATCTGGCCGAGGCCGTCCGGTACGGCGAGTGGTGCCTGGACTCGGTCACCCGCTGGCAGCGGCGGTGGGCGGGCGACCGGGTGCTGGGCATGCTGTGCCGCCTGTACTCGGCGCTCGGCGACCGCGGCACCGCCGTCCGCTACGGCGAGGAGGCGGTCGAGGCCGCCGAGCGCCTGCGTCAGCCCAGGGCGGTGGCCGTGGCGAAGCGGATCCTGGCTAGAGCCACAACGCCAGCAGCACCAGCGCCGTGAAGGCCGCCGCGACCAACGCGAAGGCCCCGAACTGGACGAGTCTGTCCCTGGTCGTGCGCATCCCCGGCTCCCCTCGGTGGTGGTGCCACCGAGGGTGGGACAGGCCGTCCCCACGTCGTCCCCACCGCGATCACACGGGGTGACGGAGAACTCGCCCGGCCACCGGTTCGGGGTGCTGGAACTCCTTTCGCGAGCCCGGTGCGAGCAGTGCGCGAAACAGGCGCTCGTGGGACCGCCCGCGCCGGCGGCGAGGAGATCGTCGAACCGCGGTTCCCGTTGCGGTGAAGCTGAGCGCGCGGCCACTCGTGCGCTGAGTGCTCGTCGGGCGGGACGGGACGGGCTGAACGGGTGACACTCGTCCACCCCCGTGTGGATCACGGTCCCACCCCTGGCGTCTCCGAGCGCCGGGCTGGTTGCGTTCACCGCGTCACGCCCAACGCTCGGAGGTCCCATTGCAGCCGTTCCAGCTGCCGGAGTTCTACACGCCCCACCCGGCCAGGCTGAACCCCAACCTCGAACGCGCACGCGTCCACACGCGGGCGTGGGCGCGTGAGATGGACATGGTGGACGTGCCGCAGCACGGGACCGTGATCTGGACGGGCGAGGACCTCGAGTCGCACGACTACGCGTTGCTCTGCGCCTACACCCACCCCGACTGCGACGGGGAGACGCTCGACCTGATCACCGACTGGTACGTCTGGGTCTTCTACTTCGACGACCACTTCGTCGAGCTCTACAAGCGCAGCCCCGACATCTCGGGCGCACAGGCCTACCTCGACCGGTTGCCGCTGTTCATGCCGGTCAACGGCGTCATCACCGCGACGCCGGAGAACCCCGTCGAGAAGGGCCTCGCCGACCTCTGGAGCCGCACGGTCGGGAGCCACTCGCGCGACTGGCGCGAACGGTTCGCCGCCAACACCGAGCACCTGCTCGAAGAGTCGATGTGGGAACTGCACAACATCAGCAGCAAGCGGCTCTCCAACCCGATCGAGTACGTCGAGATGCGGCGCAAGGTCGGTGGCGCGCCGTGGAGCGCGAACCTGGTCGAGCACGCCGTCGGGCTCGAGGTGCCCGCGCACATCGCCCACACGCGGCCCGTCAAGGTGCTGCGCGACACCTTCAGCGACGCCGTGCACCTGCGCAACGACCTGTTCTCCTACGAGCGGGAGGTCCTCGACGAGGGCGAGCTGTCCAACGGCGTGCTCGTGTTCGAGAAGTTCCTCGGCCTGCCCACCCAGGAGGCCGCCGAGGCCGTCAACGACCTGCTGACGTCCCGCCTGCACCAGTTCGAGCACACGGCCCTCACCGAGGTCCCGGTCCTGCTCGACGAGCACGCCGTCGACCTCGCGGGCCGCGCGGCCGTCCTGGGGTACGTGAAGGGCCTGCAGGACTGGCAGGCGGGCGGCCACGAGTGGCACCTGCGGTCGTCGCGGTACATGAACAAGGGCGTGCCGCTCGGCATGTCCGCCGCGAGCATCCTCGGCTCGTACGCCAGGACGATGCCGCAGCGGCTGAGCCAGTTCACCAGCACGCCGAAGGTCGTCCAGCCGTACGTGCTCCCGTCGTTCGACGTCCCGTTCCCGCTGGCGCTGAGCCCGCACCTCGACCAGGCCAGGGACGAGGTCGCCCACTGGGCCGTCGAGCAGGGGTTCACCGGCGAGGGCGTGTGGGACGAGCACAAGCTCCGCGGCTTCGACTTCCCGCTGTGCTCGGCGGGCATCGACCCGGACGCGACGTCGCAGGAGCTGTTCCTGTCCGGCTGCTGGCTCACCTGGGGCACGTACGGTGACGACGTCTACCCGCTCTTGTACGGCAGGACGCGCGACCTCGCCGGCGTGAAGGCCCAGACCGCGCGGCTCAAGGCCTGCATGCCGCTCGACCTCGTGCAGACCGTCGTCCCCGCCAACGCGACCGAGCGCTCGCTGGCCGACCTGTGGCAGCGGACCGCGGCGCCGATGACGCCCTCGTTCCGCTCGACGTTCCGGGAGACCGTCGACGCGATGCTCGACAGCTGGGTGTGGGAGGTGGTCAACATGCACCACAACCGCATTCCGGACCCGGTCGACTACGTGGAGATGCGCCGCAGCACGTTCGGTTCCGAGATGACGACGTCACTCAGCCGGCTTTCGCATTCCGCGACGGTGCCGCCCCAACTGTGGCAGACGCGGGTCGTGCAGAGCATGGAACGCTCGGCCATGGACTACTGCACGATGCTCAACGACGTCTTCTCATACCTGAAGGAGATCCAGTACGAAGGCGAAGTGCACAACATCGTGCGCGTCGTCGAGAACTTCCTCGGGGTGCCCCAGGCGCGCGCGTTCGAGATCGCCTACGCGTTGATGAACGCGCGCCTGGACCAGTTCGTCAGGTCGGTGGAGATCGACCTGCCGAGGATGTTCGACGACCTCTCGCTGAACGCCGGCGCCCGCGCGGGGCTGACGAGGTACGCCGACGAGCTGAAGGACTGGATCGCCGGGATCATCCACTGGCACGAGCAGACGAGCCGCTACGACGAGATCGGAGCGTTCCCGGTCTTCCACCGGGGCCCCTCCGGCCTCGGCACGTCCGCCTCCCGGCTCACATCCCGAGCTTCGAGCTGAGCCACGAGCGGGTGGCGTCGCGGTAGTCCTCCGCGTTGCGGTGCAGGGCGAGGGAGTGCCCTGCACCGGGCAGCACGTACGTCTGCAGCTGCGCTTCCGGCCGGTAGTACAGGGCTTCCTGGGCCCGCAGGCTCGAAGCGCTCGAACAGTCGCGCAACGCCAGCAGCCCGCAGAACAGCGCGTCCTGGGAGCCCACGGCCTGGAACACCGGCACGTCGATGCCGTACGTCGTGGGCAGCACGATGCCGAACACCGCCACGGTTCCCATGCCCGGCACGGAGACCTGGTCCTTGGTCAGCTCGTCGGCGTTCACCACGAGCTGCTCGGCGTCGTCCAGGGCGTAGAACAACCCGGCCCGCGCACCCGGCCGCGTCGTGAAGTAGAGCGGGTCGCTGCCGAGCTTCGCGAGCAGGTTGTCGAGGAACACCGGCTGAAGTCCCAGCGCCGCACCGAGTGCGAGCACCGGGACGGCCGGCATGTGCGTCATGCCGGACAGCACCACGCCGTCGACGTCGTGGTAGGTCGCGGCCTCGGCGGCCACGATGCCCGACCCGACGGAGTGCCCGACGATGACGACCTTCTCGTACGCGGTGCCGCCGACACGTCCGGCGCGCAGGTGCTGCACGACCTCGTGCATCGACCGGGCCTCGGCGGAGATCAGCAGCGGCAGGCTCGGCGGACGCGTCGAGGCGCCGGCGCCGAGCCTGTCGACGGCGAACGTGGCGCGGCCCTCGCGAGCCATGTTCCGCTGGTAGGAGTAGGACTCCGGCACGCCCGGCAGGTCCCAGTAGGCCCGGTTGTACGTGCCGCCGTGCACCAGCAGCTGGACCGACCGCGGGTTCGTGCCCGCCGGCTTGCAGAGCTGGCCGGAGATCGTCGCGGCACCGCTGGGGCCGGACACCGGCACCGTCGTGACCGAACAGTCGGCGCCGGCGGCGTGGGCAGCGGGCGTCAGGGACGTCATCGCCAGCACAGCGGCGAGAACGGGGAACAGTTTCACGCTGAGCGCTTTCTGCTCTGGGCGGTCATCGGCAGCTGGTTCGGCTGCATGGTCGCCTTCACCTGGGCGTGGACGCGTTGTCCCGCAACGGGGACGAGGTCCCACCGGGTGGCGATCGTCGCGGCGGCGATCGCGATCTCCGTGTGGGCGAGGAGGTGTCCCGGGCAGAACCGCGAACCGGCGCCGAACGGGATGAACGCGCCCTTGGGCAGGTCCGCCGCCTTCGAGGGCTCCCACCGGTCGGGGTCGAACCCGTCGGGATCGGGGAACCACCGCGGGTCGCGGTGCAGGGTGTGCTGGGACACCGCGATCTCGGAGCCCTTCTTCACGAGCACGCCGCCGATCTCGACGTCCTCGCGGGCCCGGCGCATCAGGATGATCGGCGGGGTGCGCCGCAGCACCTCGTTGATGACCCGGCCGGTGTACTCGAGCTTCGCCACGTCCCCGAACGTCGCGGGCCGGTCGCCCAGCACGGCGTCGACCTCGTCGTGGAACCGTTGGCGCACAGCGGGTCGTGTGCCGACTTCGTGGAAGAACCACGCCAGCGCCACCGCCGTCGTCTCGGCGCCGGTGGTGAGGATCGTGACCACCTCGTCGTGGACCTGCTCGTCGGTCATCGCCTCGCCGGTGTCCGCGTCACGCGCGGCGAGCAGTGCCGAGAGCAGGTCGCCGTGGTCGGCGCCCTCCTTGCGAGCCCCGACGACGACTTCCGGGATGATCGCGCGCAGCCGGGCGGCGGCCTCGTCGAACTCGCGGTTCGCCCTGAGCGGCAGCTTCTCCACGAACGACGGCGAGAACGCGCGCACCAGCACGCGCTCGAGCATGATCGGGACGGAGCGCTTGATCTCGGCCAGCACCTCGGGTCCGAGCTCGGCGGAGAACAGCGTGCGACCGGCGACGGTCATCACGAAGTCCTGCATCACCGCGTCGAACCGCAAGCGCCGGCCGTCGTGCCACGAGTCGCGCAGTTCGGTGGCGAGCGACGTGATCACGGCCTCCGCGTAGGCCGCGACCCTGGTGCGGTGGAAGGCGGGCAGCACCATCCGCCGTTGCCGCTGGTTGAACGCGCCGTTCGACGTGGCGAGCCCGTTGCCGAACAGCGGGCGCATCTTGTCGAACACGATGCCCTTGTCGAACTTGTCCGACGCCAGCAGCTTGAGCGCGAGCTCCGGTGTCGTGACCAGGTGCACCGGCAGAGGCCCGAGGAAGACCTTCACCACGTCACCCCTGGTGGACAACGACGACAGGAACTCGACAGGATTCCTGAGCATGGTCACGGTGTGTCCGATGAGAGGCCATCGGCCCGGCACCGTCGTGACGCTCGGCATCACATCACCCTCTCGTGCGACCCCGCACAACCTAGGACCTCGCGCCAGTGGTGGCGAGCAGATACACACGATCGGATGCTCGACCGTTCGGTCGGACTGGTGCACACGGATACGCTCAGCCGGTGAGCAGCGACCTCGGTTGGGTTCCGCCCGGTGTGGACACGACGGTGCCGTCACCGGCACGGGTGTACGACTACTGGCTCGGTGGCGGTCACAACTTCGCCTCCGACCGCGCGCTGGGCGAGAAGATCCTGCGGATCATGCCCGGCGTCCGCGACGCCGCGCGGCTGAACCGGTCGTTCCTGCGCAGGGCCGCGCTGCACATGGTCGAGCAGGGCGTGCGGCAGTTCCTCGACATCGGCTCCGGCATCCCGACGGTGGGCAACCTGCACGAGATCGTGCAGGCCGAGGTGCCCGGCTGCCGGGTCGTCTACGTCGACAAGGACGACGTGGCGGTCGCGCACAGCGAGATGATCCTCGCCGGCAACGGCGACACGGCCGTGGTGCAGGCGGACCTGCGCGACCTGGACGCGATCTTCAACGCCGGCCGGACGCGCGAGCTCCTCGATTTCGACCAGCCGGTCGGCCTGTTCATGTTGCTGGTGCTGCACTTCGTGCCGGACGAGTGGGACCCGGCCGCCATCGTCGGCCGGTACCGCGACCGCCTGGCACCGGGCAGCTTCCTGGCGCTGTCGCACGCGTCGGCCGAGGCCAAGCCCGAGGGCATGGACGAGGCCGTGCAGGCCTACAACGTCAAGAGCACCGCCAACCAGGCGTTCCCGCGCACGCACGACGAGGTGATGGCGTTCTTCGACGGGTTCGACCTGGTGGAGCCCGGTCTCGTCGGCTGCCCGTCGTGGCGGCCCGACGGCGAGGGCGACTTCGCGGCCAACCCGGAGATCAACGAGGTCCCGTTCGCGGGGGTCGCTGTCAGACCCTGACCGCCGACGGTCAGTGGACGGTCAGCGCCGGTCGGCACCTTGTGGGCAACACCGGCCCACAGGGGGAGCACCATGAAGAACGTCCTGATCTCCGGCGCCAGCATCGGCGGCCCCGCACTCGCGTACTGGCTGCGCCATTACGGTTTCGCCGTCACGGTGGTGGAGCGGGCACGCGGTCTGCGGCCCGGCGGCCAGGCCATCGACGTGCGCGGCCCGGCCCTGGAGGTCGTCGAGCGCATGGGCCTCGGCGAGAGGCTGAGGTCGTTCAGCACGAACATGCGCGGCATGAACGTGGTCGACGCCGACGGCAACGAGCTGTTCAGGTCCACCACGCACACCATCAGCGGCGGCGACCTGGCCAGCCCCGACGTGGAGCTGCTGCGCGACGACCTCGCCCAGATGCTCTTCGACGCCGCCGAGGGCGTGGAGTACCTGTTCGACGACACCATCACGTCGATCGACGGCACGCGGGTCACCTTCGAGAAGGCCGCGCCGCGCGACTTCGACGTGGTCGTCGGCGCGGACGGCCTGCACTCCAACGTCCGCAGGCTGGTGTTCGGGCCGGAGGAGGAGTTCATCCAGCACCTCGGCACGAACCTCGCCGTCTTCACCGCCCCGAACTTCCTGGGCCTGGACCACTGGCAGACGTTCCAGCAGGGCGAGGTCGTCGGCGGCGGCATCATGAGCGCCCGCGCGAACGCGGAATGCCGTGTGTACATGGGCTTCAACGGCGTGACCTCGTTCGACCACCGCGACGTCGAGGCGCAGCGCCGCCTGCTGGCCGAGAGGTTCGAGGGCGCCGGCTGGGTGTGGCCGACCGCGCTGAAGCACATGTGGGAGGCGCCGGACTTCCACTTCGACTCGATGAGCCAGATCCGCATGGACAGCTGGTCGCGCGGCAACGTCGTGCTGCTCGGCGACGCGGGCTACTGCGGATCCCCGTTGTCCGGCCAGGGAACCAGCATGGCGCTGGTCGGCGCGTACGTGCTCGCCGGCGAGCTGGCGAAGGACCCGACGACCGCGTTCGAGCGCTACGAGGAAGTCCTGCGGCCGTACGTGACGGCCAACCAGGACATGGCGCTGCGCAACCAGGAGAGCGGTGGCGCGCCGATCCCGGAGTTCGCCGAGATCGTGAACTCCCTGGAACTGCCCGTCTACTGACGCAGCTCCTCGATCGCGTCGAGGACGTCGTCCTCGGGGATCACGGCACCGGTGAACCGCGCCACCGCCGCGATCCCCTTGGCGTCGAGGTTGCGCCGATCGGTGAAGCTCAGTCCCTCCAGGGCTTCCGCGACCTCGGGGTCGTCGACGCCGTGCCACGCCCGAAGGCGAGCTGTGCCTGGTCGTCGGCCGTACCGGGTCCGGCAAGTCGACGTTCCTGCGCGGTCAACGGTCTCGTCCCGCACTTCAGCGGCGGCACGCTCGCCGGACGCGTGCTGGTCGACGGCCGCGACACGGCGGAGTTCCCGCCCCGCGAACTGGCCGACGTGGTGGGGTTCGTCGGCCAGGACCCGGTCGCGGGCTTCGTCGCCGACAACGTCGAGGACGAGCTCGAACGTGCCGGAAGCTGCTGGACGGCCTGGCGACCGTTCCCCAGGACGCGCACCCGCGTGACCTGGCCGAAGGGCAGCGGCTCGCGCTCGTGCTCGCGGTCATGCTCACCGGCGCCCCGGACGTGCTGCTGCTCGACGAGCCGACGCGCGAGGTCGTGACGTCGTCGCCGATCTTCGCGCCGCAGGTCGGCAAGGTCCTCGGCCCGTGGCTGACGGTCGCCGACGTCGAGGCGGCCCTGTGATCGCGATCCGGCGCAGGTCCGCGGTCGTCCTGGCGGTCTCCGGGGTGATCGGGCTGGCGACGCGCCGTGGACGTTCGCGTTGTTGTTGCCGCTGGTGCTGTCGGAGCTGAGCGACAAGGCATGGACTCCAAGGCGATCGCGATGCTCGGCGTGCTCTCCGCGCTCGGCGCCGCGATCCGGCCGGCCGGTCGGTCGGTCGGTCGGTCGGTGAGGGTACGTCGGTGAGCTTCGACCCGGACGCCTCGGCGGGCGCGAACCTCGTGAAGCTGGCAGCGTTCACCCTCGCGACGTCGCTCGGCTGGGACCTCGGACGCGCGGTGACCACGGCGCTCCTCGTCGCGGTGACCGGGCCCGTGCTGCTCAGGACGCTGCGCCGCGCCGCACGGAAAGCCGCGTTCGAATTGGCCCAGACCATTGACGGCACACGGGGAGGTGGCCACGCTGGTCCTCGGGTCGCCGCCCCCGACTCGTGAAGGAGGAGCCGTGAGAACTCGGGTTCTCGCCGTGGTCGTCTCCGTGACCGCCGCGCTCTCCGTGAGCGCGCAGTCGCAGGCCGCGGAACCGCTGCGGAGCCTGGTCCCGGTACCGGTCTCGGTCCAGGCCAGATCCGGCGTCACGCACACCCTGACGACCGGCACCAAGATCTACACCGCCCCGGCCGCACGGGACGTCGGGAACTTCCTGGCGGGCGTGCTGAGGCCGTCGACGGGGTACGCGCTGCCGGTGTCCGACGCCGGCGCGGCACCGGCCGACGGCATCTCGCTGCTGCTCTCGGGGGCGCCGGCCCAGGTCGGTCAGCAGGGTTACCAGCTCGACGTGGCCCCGAACGCCGTCGTGCTGCGCGCCACCACCTCGGAAGGCCTGTTCGCGGGCGTGCAGACGTTGCGGCAGCTGCTGCCCGCGGCCGTCGAGAGCACGACCGTGCAACCGGGCCCGTGGAAGGTGCCGGGCGCGGTGATCGTCGACCACCCGCGGTTCTCCTACCGCGCGTCGATGCTCGACGTGGCACGCCACTTCCACCCGGTCGCGTCGGTGAAGCGCTACATCGACCAGCTGGCGCTGTACAAGATCAACTACTTCCACCTGCACCTGAGCGACGACCAGGGGTGGCGGATCGCGGTCGACAGCTGGCCGCGCCTCACGACGTACGGCGGCAGCACGCAGGTCGGCGGCGGTCCCGGCGGCTACTTCACCAAGGCGCAGTACAGCGAGATCGTGCGGTACGCGGCCGCTCGCAAGATCACGGTGATCCCCGAGATCGACCTGCCCGGCCACACCAACGCCGCGCTCGCCTCGTACGCGGAGCTGAACTGCGACGGCCAGGCCCCGCCGCTGCGCACGGACATCGAGGTCGGCTACTCCTCGCTGTGCGTGAGCAAGGAGATCACCTACCAGTTCGTCGACGACGTGGTGCGCGAGATCGCGGCGCTCACGCCCGGCCCGTACTTCCACATCGGCGGCGACGAGGCGCACTCGACCTCCGAGGCCGACTACCAGACGTTCATGAGCCGCGTGCTGCCGATCGTGAAGAAGTACGGCAAGACGGCGCTCGGCTGGCACGAGTTCGTGAAGACCACGACCGACACCACGACCGTCCCGCAGTACTGGGGCACCACGACGTCGAACGCGGTGGTGCAGGCAGCGGCGGCGCGTGGCAACAAGGTCATCATGTCGCCCGCGAACAAGGCGTACCTCGACCAGAAGTACAACGCGAGCACCCCGCTGGGCCTGTCGTGGGCCGGTCTCATCGAGGTGCAGGACGCCTACGACTGGAACCCCGGCACGCACCTGAGCGGTGTCGCGGAGTCGTCGGTGCTCGGCGTCGAGGCTCCACTGTGGACGGAAACGCTGGTCACCTCGCGCGACGTCGAGTACATGGCGTTCCCGAGGCTCGCCGGGCACGCCGAGCTCGGCTGGTCGCCGTGGTCGACGCACAACTGGGACCAGTTCAAGGTGCGCCTGGGCAACCAGGCCCCGCGCTGGACGACCATGGGCATCAACTTCTACCGGTCCCCGCAGGTCCCGTGGGACACGGGCGGCCAGCAGCCGGTTCCGTGCGCGCAGCCGGCCTGGGAGCGCTCGAAGGTCTACAACGGCGGCACCGCGGTCTCGCACAACGGCCACAGGTGGACCGCGAAGTGGTGGACGCAGGGTGAGGAGCCCGGAACCACCGGTCAGTGGGGCGTCTGGCGCGACGACGGCGTCTGCTGAGCGTTTTCGCGGGTACTCGCCCGGCATGACTGATCCAGAGGTTGCCGAGGAGTTCGCAGAAGAGGCGGGCGTGGACCCCACGCCGCAGGAAGTGGACGAGTACCGCGACCTGACGGAACCGGGTGAGTGGCGTGCCGACGAGAAGATGGGTCCCGGCGACGCGCCACCACCGCAGGACGGGGAGGACCCGACCGGAGGTTCCGGCGCATGACCTCGGAGGAGGCGGGCGAATATCGCCCGCCCCCTTTGGGTACCAGGATGTCGTGGATGCCCGAGTTGCCGTATTTGCCCCGTCCCCCCAGCTGACCGTGACCGTCGAGGACCTCGATGGAGAACCCGACGTGCACCTGCACGCCGGAGGCCAGGGTTTCTGGCAGTCCAGGATGATCGCCGCGTTGGGCGTCGAAGCCGTTGTGTGCGCGACGTTCGGCGGCGAGACAGGCCATGTGCTCAAGACGCTGTTAGGAGGCGAAAACGTCGACCTGCGCGCACGGGATGTCGCCGCGCGCAACGGCGCCTACGTGCACGATCGCCGTGACGGCAGCCGTTCCGAGATGGTCGAGATGCTGCCGGACGCGTTGTCCCGGCACGAGCTCGACGACGTGTACGAATCGGCGTTGCTGGAAGGCATCCGCGCGGGCACGGCCGTGCTCAGCGGTCCTTCCGACGACCGCGTGCTGCCGCACGACACGTACTTCCGCCTCACGTCGGACCTGACCAACAACGGCTGCCGCGTGATCGTGGACCTGGCCGGCGAGCGTCTCGCCGAGGCCGTGCGCGGCGGTCCGCACGTCGTGAAGGTCTCGCACGAGGAACTGGGCGAGGAAGACCTGTCCAAGCTCATCCAGAAGGCCAGGGAACTCGCCGAGTCGTGCGTGCACGGCGTGGTCGTGTCACGCGCCGATGATCCGGCGTTGGCGCTGCTGGAAGACCAGCTCTACCTCGTGCGGATGCCCAGGCTGGAGCCCGTCGACACGCGTGGCGCCGGCGACTCCATGACCGCGGGGATTTCAGCGGGCCTCGCGCTGGGTATGTCGTTGGAGGACGCGGTGAAGCTCGGCGCGGCGGCGGGCGCGGTGAACGTGACGCGGCACGGCCTCGGCAGTGGTGGAGGAGAAGCCGTGCGCGAGCTGAGCACACGCGTGGAACTGGAGCCGATCGAGGAATGAGCGGATGCGCGCGCTGATCACGAACGACGACGGAATCGACTCTCCCGGCCTGCTGACCCTGGCCATGGCCGCCGTGGACCACGGACTCGACGTGGTCGTCGCGGCGCCTTCGGTGCAGGCCAGCGGCACGAGCGCGTCGGTGGCGGCGGTCGGCGACACCGGTCGCGTGGTCAGCGAACGCCGCTCGTTGCCCGGCCTGGACGCCGAGGCCTACGCCGTCGCGGCACATCCGGGCCTGATCTCGCTGATCGCCTGCCGCGGAGGCTTCGGCGGCAAGCCGGACCTCGTGCTGTCCGGGGTGAACCTGGGCGCGAACGTGGGCCGCGCTGTCCTGCACTCCGGCACCGTCGGCGCGGCGCTGACGGCCCACCTCAACGACGTCACGTCGATGGCGGTGTCGCTCGACGTGGGCCTCGACGAGCCCGAACCGGTGTGGGACAAGGCAGGCGAGGCCGTGCGCGCCGTCCTGCCGATGCTGCTCGACATGCCCGCCGCGACCGTGCTCTCGTTGAACGTGCCGAACACCGCCGACGTGCGAGGCCTGCGCTGGGCGGAGCTGGCGCGGTTCGGCGCGGTGCAGAGCCGCGTGGACGACGTGGGCGAGAACGAGGTCGAGCTGGTCCACGTCTACTCGGAGGACAAGCCGGCCCCCGGCACCGACGCGGCGTTGCTGGGGGAGGGCTACGCGACGCTGACCTCGCTGCTCTCGGTCGCCGCCGCGCCTACTTCCGATCTGCCTTTGCCGCCTTGGCCAGCGTGATGACGAGCCCGATCAACGCCGTGCGGACCTCGAGGAAACCCTCGGTGGTGATGTCGTCGATCGTCAGGGCCAGCGTGCCGAACGCCAGGAACAGGAACAGCCCGTACATCCGCGCGTGACGGAGCTGCCACGCCATCACGATGCCCAGCACCCCGATGGTGATCTGGATGACGCGGTAGTTCGGATCCAGCCCGAACAGGTCGAGCCACCCGAACGCGAGCTGCAGCACGCCTGCCGTGAGGGTGAGCACCTGCGGCCTCGTGAACTGGAACTGCCTGCTCACCAAGGCCATGAGATGCCTACCCTTCGGGCTGCCGCCAGACGGAGTCGTACTTCGCTTGTCGTTCGCGGTCCCGCACGGCGTTTCGTTCGCGGCGACCTTCCGTCGCGGAACCTCTTGGATACCCGTATTTCGTCAGTCGATAGTCCACACTTTCGGGTGCGTAGGACAGCGCGAAGTACAGCCCCACGATAAAACCGAGCCCACCGCACGCGATCGCCAGCGGCCACGGCGATCCGAGCCCGAACACGAGAGCCAGCGTGATGGCGGTGGTGAGCGGCGTGACCTGCACCAGACTGCGGACGGTGAACCGCAGCAACCACTTCGGCCCGGTCACGTCGGCGTAGACGAACTCCCCGTACTTCTGCGGGAGCCGGCCGCCCGCGTAGTACCAGACCTTCAGCGCGGGGTTCACCGCGTCGCCTTCGCGATCACCTTGTGCAGCACCTGGTTCAGCTGTGCGAGTTCCTCGAACGTCATGTCCAGCTGCTCCACGACCTTGAAGGGGATCTTCAACGCTTCCCGCCTGAGCTCCTGACCCTTCTCGGTCAGCGTCAGCGCCAACGCGCGTTCGTCCGCCTTGTCCCGCTGACGCTCGACGTACCCGACCGCCTCCAGCCGCTTGAGCAGCGGGCTGAGCGTGCCGGGGTCGAGCTGCAGGACGGCGCTCAGGTCCTTCACCGTGCGCGGCGACCGTTCCCAGAGAGCCAGCATCACCAGGTACTGCGGGTGGGTGAGGTTGAGCGGCTCCAGGATGGGCCGGTAGACCGCGATGACCGTGCGGGAGGCCACGGCCAGGGCGAAGCAGACCTGCCGCTCGAGTTCGAGCGGGTTCTCCGGAATGCTTGGTGTACTAATCATTGGTGTACACATTATCTCGCGGGTGCGCTGAGGTCCACGAGGTGTGGTGCAGTGCTCAGGCCTCGGCCAGCACCTCCGCCGTCACGGCCGCGCCCGCCGCGGTCATCACGGTGCCGCCGTGGTCGACCCCGTTGATCAGCACCGGCTCGTGCAGCACGGGGAGCTCCGCCGCGAAGGCCCGCGCCTGGCCGGCCGTGTAGGCGGGAGGCGAGTCGGGGCCGGTGCTCCACTCGGCGTGCAGGAACCACGTCGGCACGGTCAGCTCCTGCCAGCGCGAGGTGCCGAAGATGACGTCACGGGTGTCGGCCACCAGGGTCTCGGCCGGCAGTCTCAGGTGGCCGTCCGGCGTCAGGTCGTGGGCGTAGTACTCGCGGGTCAGCGGGTCCGTGATGTCGACCAGCGGGTTCAGTGTGGCGTGCACGGTGAGGTACTCGTCGACGGTCCACGTGCGTTGGCGGGCCGCCAGCTGCGGGGCGATCGCTGCTGTGAGGGTTTCCTCGGACAGTTGAGCGTGGGCGGGCATGGGGAGGCCGCCGTCCACCAGTACGAGCGCGCGCACTCGGTCCGGATAGCGCACGGCCAGGTCCACGGCTACGTAACCGCCCATGGACATGCCGGTCACCGTCGCCGAAGGCAGTTCGAGCGCGTCCAGTACGCGCAGCATGTCGTCGGCGTGTTGCCTGATGGAGCCGCCGGGCAGCTCGTGGCTGTCGCCGCGGCCGCGCAGGTCCGGCGTGACGAGGGTGATGTCGTGCGCCGCCACCCAGTTCCACAGCTTGCGGCTGCCGCTGACGCCGTGGATGGCCAGCACGGGTGCGGTGCCGCCTTCGTGGACCTCGACGGCCAGGTCGCCGCCGTCTACCGGTACGCGCATGCGCGGACTCCTTAAGCCTTGCCCGGGTTGAACAGGTTGAGGGGGTCGAGGGTGTGCTTGATCGACTGCTGCACGGCGTGCGCGTCGGGGCCGAGTTCGCGGATCATGCCGTCCTGCTTGAGCAGGCCCACGCCGTGTTCGCCGGTGACGGTGCCGCCCAGCTCCAGGGCCTGGTCGATGATGTCGTCGAACGCCGCCTGGGCGGCGATGCGCGCGTTGTCGTCGCCGGGCGGGGTGATCAGCAACGGGTGCAAGTTGCCGTCGCCCGCGTGGGCGATGGTGGCAATTTGCACTCCGTGACGTGCACCGGTCTCCTCGATGCGGGCGAGCATCGCGGGGACGGCGGAGCGCGGGACGCACACGTCCTCGGTGAGCAGCGGGCCCAGGCGTTCCAGGGCGGGGTAGGTCAGGCGGCGGGCCGCGAAGAGGGCTTCGGCCTCGGTCGAGTCCGTCGAGCGTTCGGTCCAGGCGGCGCCCGCGTCGGTGAAGGCCGCGGCCAGGCCGTCGGCGTCCTCGGACGTCTCGGCGCGGGCCAGCAGCATCGCCTCGGTGTCCGGCTCGATTCCCAGGTGCTTCCAGTCCTCGACGGCCTGCAGGCACGCGCGGTCGATCAGCTCCAGCGCGGCGGGCTGCAGACCGCGGCTGGTGCTCAGCGCGACGGCCTGACCTGCGGCGACGAGGCTGGAGAAGGCGCCGACGACGGTGGTGGAGGGACGCGGGGCCGGCCGCAGGCGCAGGGTGATCTCCGTGACGACGCCGAGCGTGCCCTCGGACCCGACGAGCAGGCTCGTCAGGTCGTAGCCCGCGACGCCCTTGGTGGTGCGCCTGCCGAGCCTGACCGCGGTGCCGTACTCGACGGGACCGCCCATCACGACTTCCAGGCCCAGCACGTAGTCGCGCGTCACCCCGTACTTGAGGCAGCAGAGGCCGCCCGCGTTCGTGGAGACGTTGCCGCCGATCGTCGACCACGGCGAGCTCGCGGGATCCGGCGGGTACCACAGCCCAAGCGCGGCAACGGCTTTCTTCAGGTCGTCGTTCACGACGCCCGGCTGCACGACGGCGAGCAGGTTCTCCTCGTCGATCTCGATGATCCGGTTCATCCTGCTGAGGTCGAGGACCAGGCAGCCGTCGACGGCGTTCGCGCCGCCGGACAGCCCGGTGCCCGCGCCCCTCGGCACGATCGGGACGTTGTTCTCGGCACAGACCTTCACGGCCCGCTGAACGTCCTCGGTGGACTGCGGGCGGAACGCGGCGAACGGCGTGCCCGCCGGCGCCCACTCCGCCTCGTCGTGGCTGAGCCCCGCCAGCGTGTTCGGGTCGGTGATCAGGTTCGGGAGCTTCATGACCGTTCCAACGCGCCGTGGGCGGCTTTGTGCACCACCCGTTCCAGTTGTGCACCCCAGTCGGCGGGGGTGGTGTCCGCGTGGATCGGGACGACGCCGAAGCCCGCCACCGCGAACCGCGCGAAGAGCACCAGGTCGAAGGCCTGCGCGGGGGAGGCGAGCGGTGGCGTGAGGATCGCGGCGATCCGTGCCGCGCCGGTGTTCAGCTCCTGGGTGCCGGTGGCGATGAGGTCCGGCTCCCGGACGATCACGGCACGACGGCCCAGCTCCAGCGCCCACTGCTCCGGCGTGATCGTGTCGATGGCCGTGCGGACGGCTTTCACCAGCGCCGCGACGGGGTCCGGGTCCGGGGCGAGTGCGCGGACGATCCGGCTGAGGAACGCGTCGTACCAGAAGATCGCGGCCTTGGTCCCGAACGTGCGGAAGAGCGTGCGTTCGGAGACGCCCGCGCGGTCGGCGATCGCCTTCGTCGACGTGGCGGCGAAGCCCTGGTCCAGGCACAGCGCGATGGCCGCCTCCTGGATGGCGAGGCGGGTGCGCAGGTCCTTCGCGGCACGTGTGGTGAGTGTTTCCACGTCGTCAACGTACCGCACGATGACAGTTACTGCCAGATTTTTCGTCATCTACTGACAGAGTGTCGATGGCTCAGGGCGGGGTAGACGACTGACATGGCCCGGACCACCGTCGTCATCGCCACGCAGAACCGCGCGGACAGCCTGATGCGCACGCTGACGCACCTCAGCGAGCTCGCGGTGCCCGTGATCCTGGTCGACAACGCGTCCACTGACGACACGGTTTCCCGTGTGCGCAAGGAGTTCCCGTACGTCTTGCTGCTGGAGTCGGCGGTGAACCGAGGTGCGGTGGGACGCAACCTCGGCGTGCAGGCGGCGCGGACACCGTTCGTGGCCTTCAGCGACGACGACTCGTGGTGGGCGCCCGACGCGCTCGAACGAGCGGAGCCGATCTTCGACGAACACCCGGACCTGGCGCTGATCGCCGCACGCACGCTGGTGGGGCCGTCGGAGACACCGGATCCGATCACGCCGCTGCTGCGCCACAGCCCGTTGGGCGAGGGAGTCGCCGGGCCGGCGGTGCTCGGGTTCATGGCCTGCTCGGCGATCGCGCGGCGGCAGGCGTTCCTGGAGGTGGGCGGGTTCAGCCCGGTGCTGTTCTTCCGCGGCGAGGAGACGTTGCTGTCGTGGGACCTCGCGGCGGCGGGGTGGGCGCTCTGCTACGTCGAGGACGTGGTGGCGCACCACCACCCGGCGGCCTCGCGGGCACCGGACGGGGAGATCGTCGAGCGGCGCAACGCCGTGCTGGCGTCGTGGATGCGACGGCCGGTGGGCAGCGCCCTGGCGGCGTCGCTGAAGGACCCGCGGGCGTTCCGCGCGGCGCTACCCCGGCTGCGCCAAGCGCTCCGGCAGCGTCGTGAGCTGCCGGAACACCTGGAAGCGCAGATCAGGAAAGTGAGCGGACGGCCGCCGCGAGGCGGGTGACGCCCTCGTCGATCTGCTCCGGCGTGACGCCCGAGAACGCGAGGCGCAGCTCGTTGTCGCCGCCCTCCAGCAGGAAGTCGGAGCCCTTCACGAACTCGACGCCGTGCTCCTTGGCGGCCGGGGCGAGCTTCTCGATCGACACGCCCGGCAGCTCGACCCACATGAAGTAGCCGCCCTGCGGCGCCGTGAAGACGGCCTCGGGCAGTTCACGCTGCAACGCCGCGACGAGAGCGTCCCTGCGCGCGCGCAACGCCTTCTGGACGTTCACGACCGACTCGTCGATACGGCCCGAACGGCAGTACGAGTTCACGATCGACTGCGCCACCATGTTCGGCGAGATGTACGTGGTGGTCGCGATGTCCTGGATCTTCTTGATGATCGCCTTCGGACCGACCAGGTAGCCGCAGCGGATGCCGGGCGCCATGGTCTTCGAGAACGACGACGCGTAGACGACCTTCTCGTTCGAGTCCTGCGAGAGCATCGTCGGCAGCGCCTCGCCCTCGAAGCGCACCTTGATGTACGGGTCGTCCTCGAAGAGCACGAAGTCGGACTTGGCCGCGAGGTCGAGCAGCCGCGCGCGCTTCGCCTCGGACAGCGTGTAGCCGGCCGGGTTCTGGAAGTTCGGGATGATGTGCGCGAGCGACGGCCGCACACCGCTCTCCAGCAGTTCCTCCAGCGCGTCGACGTTGATGCCGTCGGTCTCCAGCTCGATCGCGTGGATCTTCGCGCCGCGCTGGCGCAGGTTCAGCAGCGTGCGGTCGTAGGTCGGCGCCTCGACCACCACGTCGTCGCCCGGCTGCACGAGCAGTTCGAACAGGAACGCGTCGGCCTGCATCGACCCGTTGGTGACGAGCACCTGCTCCGGCTCGACGCCGTGCTGTTCCGCGATCCACGCGCGCAACGGCACGTAACCGACGCTCGTGCCGTACGCGAACGTGCCGCCGGGGTCGTCCGTGAAGGCTTTCTGCGCCGCTTCGCGCAGACCCTCCTGGTCGATGATGTCGAGAGAGGGCGCTCCGCGCGTGAACAGGATCGAGGCCATGCGCGGAGCGTACAACTCCCACCATTTGGGCTACGGCCTATATACGTACGAGTTCAGCTGACCGACTGCTTGCGCGGCGTTGCCCAAGTGGTAGAGATCAACCGCCAGGAAGTTCGGCTTCTTCCTCGCCGCGGGCTGGCAGAACTGCTGGGCCCTGTTCGCGAGCTTGCCGTTGTCCGACGTGGCCGTGCCGGTGATCGGGACGTCCCGGAAGTGGTTCATGACGAACAAAGGCTGGAAGCTGCCCGTCGCCGTGAGTGGTTTTTCATCCCATCGGCTGTAGCAGGACCAGTCCGAACTGCCCAGGCCCGATCCCATCGACCAGTAGTTCTCGACGGTCCAGTCCTTCTGGTGCAGCACGCCGCTGTCCTCGCGCCCGTCCTTGCCGTGGTCGGTGAAGATGATCAGACGCTTGTTGCCGCTCTGCAACTGGCTGCGCGTCGGCCACCCATTCTGCTGCACGCCCTCTGCGCGGTAGAGCACGTCGTTCAGGCCTCGCACCTTGCGCAACTCGGCGCGCAGTGTGTTCGCGTCGACGTAGTCCTCCAGGAACACCGTGACGATCTCGCCGCGGTTGTTCGCGAGGAAGTCCACGATCCGCTGGACGTCGACGTTGAGCGCCACGGGCTTGCTCACGAGCGTGCAGCTGTTGTGGCAGAGGATCGCGCCGTCCGCGGTCTGGTGGATGTCCAGCATGAACCCGCGCACGCCATCGTTCAGCTGCTGCACGATGCCGCGCGTCTGGTTCTTGGCGAGGTTGACGAACGGCGGCGCGAACCCGCCGTCCACCCCGTTCGCATAGGCGTTGTGGGCGGTCAGGAACGTCATCTGGTCGAGCCGGGGATCGGCCGGCATCGGCTCGGTCCGGTTGACGACCGGCGTCAGGTACCAGCGCGTCTCACCGCCGAGGCTGAAGAACTCCCACTGATCACCGAACTGGACGGGACTGTGAACCGCATCCCCTTGTGAGCACGAACCCATGGTGAGCTGGCGGGTGATGCACTGGCCCGGCGAGTCGGTGTTCTCGAACTTCCCGTCGCTCAGCCGCCATTGCTGGTGGTCCTCGTTGCCTTGGGGTCGGTGCAGCGCCAGTCCGCCGCCGCTCTGGGCGACGTTGAGGCCGGTGCCGGCACCGGTGATGTAGTACGTGCCCGACGGAGCCGCGTTCGCGGTGGCGGGCACCAGGGGAAGGAGCAGCAGGGCTGCGAGGGCAGGGAGACGTCGCATGTGACCAGCGTCATCCATCCGAGTGAAACATGACACAGTTTCAAGCGAGTGGTCGTTTAACAGTGCTGGTATCCCGCGTGTCGCGAGCCGCTCCATCTGGGTAGACGGGAAAACTCCACGGCAGCCGTCGCCCAGCCGAAGGGTTCGGGCCGGTTCTGAGCGCCGCCTTCACAAGCCGCGCAGGGTTCGACTCCCTCGGTTGCCACTCACTCCAGCCGTCGTTCCTGCGGGCCCCTCTGAGCTCGTCTGCGAATGCTGTTGTTCGGCCTTGCGGGTGAAGTTCACGGCTCCGTGCCGAGGTGCGATAACGCTCTCCTTCCCTTTCACGACTGCTCAGTACCGAACGACGGACATGTCCGGTCGCTTGCACATGTCGATCGAGGAGGACAAGTGGCCGGCAGGGGAAGCAGGCCTCGGTGGTTCGGCTACGTCATCTCCAGCGCTGCGATCGCCGCGGCGACCGTGCACGTTGCATGGCCGTCCGCCAAGATCGACTCCACCACCGTTCTGTTGCTGGGGCTTGCGCTGGTGCCGTGGTTGGGCAGCCTGTTGGAAAGCCTCGAACTACCCGGCGGGCTCAAGTTGAAGTACCGCGAGCTTGAGGAGCGGGTGGAGCAGGTCGCGACGGAAGGCAAGGCGGGCGTCGACGACGCCTCCAGCGTCGCTCAAGCCGCTCTGGGCGCCGCCCAGTCGAGCAGTTCGGTGCACGATGGCCAGCCGACCGGACATGCTCCAGATTTGGACGAACTGGTTCGTGAAATGCGACGTCTGCGACAGTTGCCGCGCTCGGACAGTCGAACGGACTTCATGGATCAGCTGTTCGGCTCGATGATCGTCGCTGTCGGGCGAGCACCGGCGTTCGACGTGGGCATCGCGTTGCGGGACGAGGATCCTGACCGCCGGCTGACCGGCTACGCGGGACTCCACAGGAAGCCCGATGCCGGACAGGTCGACACCGTGATCGACGTGCTCGCTCGTGAACAAAGCGCGTTCAACCAGTACTGGGCGATCAAGACCTTGCGAGTGCTGACGGCTTTCACCGGCCCCTCGGAGGTCACGCCGAAGCTCGAAGCGAGCCTGAGCAGGCTCCGCGAGGTGGTGCCGACGCGAAGCTCCCGCGCTCATGAGATCGACCTGTTGCTCAGGTCACTCGGCTTCCCTCGTGGAGCAGGCAGCTGAGTGAACGCGGTCGCATTCGAGGCGGCTCCTTCGGTTGCCACTCACTCCGGGAAGATCTCTCCCGGACGGCGCGCGGCCTGGCTCCGGCGAGGACGCCGGTCCGGCGGGGTGCTCCGGACCTCACCACCTGTCGTGGGCATCACGGCGCGAACAGAGCGACCCGAGCGTTCAACGCCGAACGATGCGACAACGCGCACGGCAGTCCCAGCCTTTCGATCATCGTGGTCTCCGGTGGAGCGATGTGATCACGATGGCAGACGGGTCTGACAATTTCGGGAAGCCCAGCTCAGAGCCGGTCTTGGACATGAGAAGAGCCCGTCCGGGACGACACCGGACGGGCTCGTGGAAGATCAATCAGATGGCGCGAACGGCCTGCGCCTGCGGTCCCTTCTGACCCTGGCCGATCTCGAACTCCACTCGCTGCTGCTCCTCGAGCGACTTGAAGCCGTTGCCCTGGATCTGCGAGTAGTGCACGAAGACGTCCGGGCCACCGCCGTCCTGCGCGATGAATCCGAAGCCCTTCTCGCCGTTGAACCACTTGACGATGCCTTGCGCCATACCGATTGCTCCCTAGATGTCGCTCCCCCGCCAGAGCGGGGCACGCGGGAAAGTCTGCCAGCGGACGGTCTCTCCCACATCGTGGTTAGCCCGGTGGTGTGACGAAGTAAGTTGGACCGGGTACCGCTGAGAGGAGCAGGGGATGACGAACTGGCTGGACGTCGCGCACGACGTGGCGGCGACGCTCAGGTCCGACGCGGCCGACAGGGACCGGGCCAACCAGCCGCCCGTCAAAGAGGTGGAACTGCTCCGGCAGAGCGGTCTGCTCAACGTCGACGACTGGGCGGCCCAGCAGCGCGTGGGCCGGATCGTCGGTGCCGCCGACGCCAACGCCGGGCACCTCCTCGGGTACCACTACCTGCAGATCTGGCGCAGCGGCCTGTTCGACGTCCCGTTCGGCAGGGCGCGCGACCAGTTCTGGGCCGGCGTGAGCAACCCCCTCGACGCCGCGCTCGAGCTCAGCCCCACCGGCAGCGGCGGCTACGTGCTCAACGGCCGCAAGACCTTCGCCACCGGCGCCGCCGTGGCCGACCGGCTCGTCGTCAGCGCCACGCGCACGGACGACGGCGAGAAGCTCACGTTCCTGCTCGACGGCAAGGCCCCGGGAATCACCTACCTGGACGACTGGGACAACATCGGTCAGCGCCTCACGGCGTCCGGTGGCGTCAGCTTCGAGAACGTCGAGGTGTCCGAGATCCTCGGCGTGCAGCCCGCCAACGAGGACCCGCGCCTCAGCCTCGCCGCGATCGGCTTCCAGCTCGTGCTCGCCCAGCTCTACGTGGCCATCGCCGAAGGCGCGCTCGCGGAAGCCGCCGACTACACCCGCACCAAGACCCGGCCGTGGTTCGTCAGCGGCGTCGAAGCGGCCACCGACGATCCGTACATCGTCGTCGCGTACGGCGAGATGGTGTCGCAGACCAGGGCCGCCGGGCTGCTCGCGGACGAGGCCGCCCGGCAGCTCCACGAGGCCACCGAGCTCGGCCGCCAGCTGACCCCCGCCCAGCGCGCCGAGGTCGCGGTCACCATCTCCGAGGCCAAGGTCGTGAGCACCAAGCTCGTCAACGAGGTCACCAGCCGCATCTTCGAGCAGGTCGGTGCGCGCGGAACGGCCGCCAAGTACGGCGTGGACCGCTTCTGGCGCAACGCCCGCACGCTCACGTTGCACGACCCGGTCGTCTACAAGGCGCGCGAGGTCGGCGAGAACTTCCTGACCGGCGCCCGCCCCGCCCACACCGGGTACAGCTGATGCAGCCGGTCCTCGCCGACTCGGTCAGGCTCACCGACGACGGAGTGCTGATCCTCGACCGCCGCCGGTTCCCGTTCGAACGCGACTGGGTGCTGTGCCGGACGGCCGAGGACGTCGCGCGGGCCATCGAGGACATGGTCACCCAGTCCTCCGGCCCGTACTTCGCGGTGCTGTACGGCATGGTGCTCAAGGCCCGCACCCTCGAACACCTCCCGTTCGAGGAGGCCCGCGCGGAACTGGCGGGAACCGCCAGGCTGCTCGAGAACACCAGGCGCACCAACAACGCCCTGCGCAAGGCCACCGAGGTCGTCCTCGACCACGTGGACGCGGCGCGGGACGTCACGCACGCCCTGAACGGCGCCGAAGAGGGCGACCGCCGCTACCGCGCCAAGAGCCGGGCGCTGGGCGAGCACACGGCGAGCCTGCTCGACGACAACGCCACGATCATGACCCACTGCTGGGCCGACCTCTACCTGACCGAGACGGTCAGGGCGGCCCAGCGCCAGAACAAGACGCTGAAGTTCTTCTGCACCGAGACCCGCCCCTACCTGCAGGGAGCCCGGCTCACCGCCGAGACGTTGATCGAGATGGGCATCGACACCACGCTCATCACCGACGGCATGGGCGCGGCAGTGCTGCAAAGCGGGGCGGTGGACGCGTTGGTCACGGCGGCCGATCGCGTCACCATGGACGGGCACGTCATCAACAAGGTCGGCACACTGGGACTGGCCGTGGCCGCGCACGCGTTCGGCGTACCGTTCCACGCCCAGGTGCAGGCACCCGACCACGCGGCGCCCACGACGGACCACGTGGAGATCGAGTACCGCGACGGCGCCGAGGTGCTGCAGGTCCTCGGCACGCCCAGTGCCACGCCGAGGGTGAAAGGGCTGTACCCGGCGTTCGACGTGACGCCACCGAGGTTCGTCACGGACGTCGTGACGGACCGAGGGGTGTTCCGCGCCGGGGAGCTGGACAAGTACTACGAGGGAGAACAGCGGTGAGCAAGTGGGTCGTGCTCGACATCGAGGGCACGCTGAGCGCGACGGACCAGGTGCTGGTCGTCCTCTACGACTACGCCCGCCCGCGGCTCGGGCCGTGGATCGAGCAGCACGGTGACGACCCGGTGGTCGCCGACGCCGTGAGGCAGATCAAGGAGCTGTCGGGCCACGACGACGTCGTCAAAGCACTGCACGACTGGATGGACGCCGACCAGAAGGTCACGCCCCTCAAGACGTTGCAGGGCCTCATCTGGCAGCAGGGCTACGCGCAGGGCGACCTGGTGGCGGAGTTCTTCCCGGACGTCGTCTCCGCGCTGCGCAAGTGGCACGACGACGGCGTGAGGCTCGCGATCTTCTCCAGCGGTTCGGTCGCGGGTCAGATCGCGTTCTTCCGGCACACCACCGACGGAGACCTGACCCCGTTGCTGGAGCACCACTTCGACACGGTCAACGCGGGCCCGAAGCGCGAGGCCGCGTCGTACCACAAGATCGCCTCGGTGCTGCAGGGCGACGACATCACGTTCTACAGCGACGTTCCCGCCGAGCTGCACGCGGCGCAGGAGGCGGGCTGGAAGACGGTCGGCGTCGCGCGCCCCGGTGAGCCGTACGCCAACGCCGACTTCACGCCCCACCCGACGGTCTGGGAGCTCTCGTGACGGCGGAGCTCGCCCGCGAGTGCGTCCGCTACGCGCAGATGGGCTGGATGCGCGGCACGAGCGGTAATCTCTCCGTTGTCCTGCAACGGGATCCGCTCCGCCTCGCGGTCACGGTCAGCGGAGTCGACAAGGGCGAGATCACCGCTGAGGACAGCGTCGTCATCGACGCCGACGGCAACGCCGTGGACAGCGACAAGGTCCCGTCCGCCGAAGCCGGTCTGCACGCCAGGATCGCGCGCGTCGCCGGAGCAGGCGCCGTCGTGCACGTCCACGCGCTGGCACCGGTCGTGGCGGCCGAGCACTGGCCGAACGGCGTGGTGTTGCAGGACCTCGAAATGCTCAAGGGGTTCGGCCGCTACGACCACGAAGAGGTCGTCGTCCCGGTCGTGCGCAACTCGCAGGACATGGTCGAGCTGGGCGACGCCTTCGAGAAGGGCTTCGATCCCCGGACGCCCGCGCTGATCGTGGCGCGGCACGGCGTGTACGTGTGGGGCGACGACCTGGTGCAGGCGAGGCACCGCCTGGAATGCCTGGAGTGGCTGCTGCGCTTCAAGGTGGAGACGCGAGACATCTTTACGGGGAGGCACGCATGACGCTGCTGACGGTGTGGCCGGACTCCGGCCCCGACGAGGTCCTCGTCCGCACGACGGACCCGGACGAGATCGCCACCGAGCTCAAGGAGCACGGCGTGCGCTTCCACCGGTGGTCCGTCGTGGACGGTGTGACCGCCGAGAACGCCTTGCAGGTCTACGAGAAGGACGTCGCCCGCGTCAGCGAGACGGAGGGCTACACCTACGTCGACGCGATGGAGATGGCCCCGGCCGACACCGACGAGTACCGCGCGAAGGCCGTCGAGTTCCGCACCAAGTTCCTCGCCGAGCACACGCACGACGACGACGAGGACCGCTACTTCGCCCGTGGCGCGGGCGTTTTCTACCTGCACATCGGCGACAAGGTCTACGCGGTGTTCTGCACGGCGGGCGACCTGCTGAGCGTCCCGGCGAACACCACGCACTGGTTCGACATGGGCACCGAACCCGACTACGTGTCGATCCGGTTCTTCCACGACGACGACGGCTGGATCGGCAACTTCACCGGCAGCGACATCGCCACGAAGTTCCCGACCTTCGACGAGCTGCGTGCCGGAATCTGACCGATGATTTTCCCGTGCCGCGCCGGTCTTCACGCCGAACACCGACTACACGGGAGGCTGACGCGATGCGGACACTGTCCTACGCCATGAACACGAGCTTGGACGGCTACGTCGCCGCGCCGGGCGACGACCTCGGCTGGAGCGTGCCGAGCGACGAGCTGTTCCAGTGGTGGTCCGACCGGGTCGGGGCGACGAGCCTCGCGCTGTACGGCCGCAGGGTGTGGGAGGGCATGAGCTCCCACTGGCCGACCGCCGACCAGCGGCCCGGTGTCACACCGGCGCACGCCGAGTACGCCCGCCGCTGGCGTGAGATGCCGAAGGTGGTGTTCTCGTCGACGACCAGGACGGTCGACTGGAACACCCGCCTGGTCACCGGAGACGCGGTCACCGAGATCGCCCGGCTCAAAGCCGGGGACGGCGGCCCCATGGACGTCGTCGGCGCCACGCTCGCCGCGGCGGCCATGCGGGCCGGGTTGATCGACGAGTACGTGCTGGTCACCGCCCCCGTCCTGGTGGGCGGCGGCAAGCCGTTCTTCACGGCCCTGGACAACTGGGTGAACCTGGACCTGGTGGAGACCAGGACGTTTTCCGGTGGAATCGTCCTGACCAGGTACCAGACGAGGCGTTGAGCCGTTGTCGAAGGGGTTCAAGAATGTGAAAAGTTCGCCCTTCTGAACATCGTCCCGGTATTTCCGGAAAGTGTTGATCCCTCCGCCTCCGTGCCCCCAAAGTGGTACAGACCACTAATCGAAGGTCGGAGGGATTCACCGTGGAAACCCCTGCTCTCCACACACGACGCTCCGTGCTCGCCCTCGCGCTGACCGCACCCCTGATCGTGGCCCCGGCGGCTCATGCCCTCGCTCAGCCGCCGTCCGCGCAGTGGACGTCAGCGCCGTACACCTACACCGTCCAGAAGCCGTACAACCTCGCCCTCAGCAGCCGCTACAAGTTCGAGGGCGGCGTGCACACGATGTGGGTCTACGACTACGACCAGCCCCACACCGAAGGCAGCCCGACGGATCCGCGCACCGAAATGCGCTTCAACCACGAGTACTCGAGCGGCCAGCGCGCCTGGGAGGGCGAGATCTACATCCCGTCCGGCGTGAGCGGTCCGACGGTCGTGCAGATCCTGCGCGGCAGCCGCCCGGACGGCACCCGAGCCACCGACGTCATGCTCAACGTCGCCAACGTCAACGGCGGCTCGTTGCGCAAGGACAGCAACCAGGTCATCGCGACCGGCATTTACAACAAATGGTTCAAGATCCGCGTCGAACACACCGCCGTAGCGGGCGGCACGGGCACCGTCAAGGTCTACTACAACGGCGCCCTGAAACTCACCCACCCCGACGAGGGCCCGGCGACGCGCTATTTCAAGAACGGCGTCTACCACCACGGCAGCGGCCGCGCGGAGGCCCGTTTTCGCAACATCACCTACTGGCGCCAGTGACCCTAAGGTGAGGGCATGAGCTCACAGGTGGCGGTGGCATCGCTCGGCGGCACGATCACGATGACGGGCTCCGGTGCGGTGTCACCGACCCTGGGCGCGCGAGACCTCGTCCAGGGCCTGGAGGTGGGAGAGATCGCCACCCTGGCCACGATCCCCGGCGCCTCGCTGACGTTCACCACCCTGCTGGAGACCTTCGACTGGGCCGACAAGCAGGTCTCGCAGGGCGCGGCCGGCGTCGTGGTCATCCAAGGCACCGACACCCTGGAAGAAACCGCCTACTTCTTCGACTGCCTGTGGCCGCACGAGGAACCCCTCGTCGTCACCGGCGCGATGCGGCACCCAGGACTCCCCGGCGCGGACGGCCCGGCCAACCTCGCCGCCGCCGTCGCGGTGGCCGGCGCCCCGAACTCACGCGGCCGAGGCGCGCTGCTGGTGCTCAACGACTCGATCCACGCCGCCCGCTGGGTCCGCAAGGCGCACAGCAGCCTCCCGAACGCCTTCGAGTCGTTCCCCGGCCCGCTCGGACTCGTCATCGAGGGCGCGCCCCACTACTTCCACCCCGCGCACCAGCTTCCCGCGCTGCCGCGACCCCTCGGCACGCCAACGGTCCCGCTCATCGAGACCACTGTGGACGATGACGGCTCCCTGCTCGACTGGCTCAACACCGGGGGAGTGGTGGTCGCGGCCTCCGGTGTCGGGCACGTGTCGACGGGCATGGCCGAGGCGATCTCGCGCGCCCGGTTCCCGGTGGTGGTCGCGTCGCGGACCGGGGCCGGGACGACGTTCCGCAGCACCTACGGCTTCCCCGGCTCCGAGTCGGACCTGATCGCACGCGGCGCGGTGATGGCCGGGTGGTTGTGCCCGCGCAAGGCGCGGGTGCTGCTGCGGCTCGCCCTCGGCGCCGCGCAGCCCATCGAGGACGTTTTCGCAGCTCGGGGCGGTGTCTTTTAGCGCCGTTTTCACCCGAACGAGCCGGTGCGTGGGGCGTCCCCAAGCCCTAGCTTCGCAGGAATGACCACGATCGCATCCACCGCGTACAGCCGGGATCTAGGTGACGAACTGCGCCGGTTGAGGGAATCGTCGACGTCGTTCACCGGTCGGGCGATGGCGGCTCACCTCGGCTGGGACCCGAGCAAGGTGTCGAACATCGAACACGGCAAGGTGCGCGCGACCGAGGTCGACCTCGTGCAGTACGTGGCGACGTGCGGCAAGAACCTCGAGTACCTGGAGGAGTTCCGCAGTCGCTACCACCACGCCTTCGACGCCTACTGTGTGCAGCTGCCGGACAACCTGCGCACCCTGGCGATGACCGAGGCGACGGCGCACACGATCACCTCGTACGAGGTCGTCGTCCTGCCGGGCCTCCTCCAGACGCGAAGCTATGCCCGAGCCCTGCTCGCCGCGGGTGGGATCGAGGCGCCGGAGGACGTCGATGCGTTCGTCGAGGCCCGCATCGAGCGGCAGTCGATCCTGCAGCGGGTGTACCGCCCGGAGTGCCTGTTCTACGTGCACGAGCTCGCCTTGCAGATGCTGGTGGGAGATGCCCGAGTCATGCAAGACCAGTACCTGCGACTGCTCTTCAGGACCCACACCCTCCGCATCGTGCCCGCGTACGTCAGAAGTGCTGTTCCGCAGTCGAAGTTCACGTTGTACGAGTTCGACAAGGCCCGGCCGGTGGTGTTCACGGAGACCGACATGGCGCAGGTGTTCGCTCAGGACGACGCGGCGGTGAAGCGGGCCAGGAGGATGTTCGAGCGCTTGGATGCCGTGGCCTTGGATGCGGAACAATCTCGGAGCAAGCTGGCGGAGTACGTCAGCGGACTGCGAGAGGACTTCCATGGCCCCCGAACGGATCTGGCGTAAGAGCAGCTACAGCACGGCCAATGGATCGGGCGACTGCGTCGAGGTGTCGCTGGCCCAGGACGCCCTCGTCCGGGACACGAAGAACGCGAGCCCTGAGGTGCTCGCGTTCTCCGCCACTGCCTGGCGCGCCCTGATCAACTGGCTCTGACCAACTCGTTCTGACGACCGTGGCCGGTGAGGTCGGAATCCCGCCAGCACTGAGGGCCGGTGCTTCCCGACACTGGTCGGCGTGAACGCTGATCAAGCCGAGCAGGCGCTGACCGCGAACCAGCTTCGTGGACCCGTCGTGTTCTTCATGGCACTCGCGGCAGCGCTGGGAACGGCCACCCTGTACTCGTTGCAGCCCGCGATGGCGGACGTGGCCGAGTCGTTGAGCTCGCAGATCACCGCTGTCGGGGTGGCACTCGCGGCCGGACCTGCCGGGTACATGGCGGGCCTGGGTCTTCTGGTGCCGCTGGTCGACCGGTTCCCTCCGGCACGTGTGCTGGCCGTGCAGTTCGCAGCCCTGGCGGTGGTGCTCGCGGGGAGTGCCGTTGCCGGCAGTGTGGTGGTGCTGAGCGCCATGACGGGTCTGGTCGGAGCGTGCTCGGCGGTGGGCGCCGGTCTCAGTTCGGTGGCGGGCCGGCTCGCTCCCGCGGCCCGGCGCGCGACGGTCCTGGGCATCGTGACGGCCGGGATCTCGGCGGGCATCCTGGCCGGGCGGATCGCCGGTGGCTGGCTGGCCGACGAGATCGGCTGGCGCGCGATGCTCCTGGTGTTCGCGGCGGGCTGCGCGCTCGTGGCGGCGGGGTGCCTGGTGCTGGTGCCGACGACGCGGAGCGGGACCGGTCTCCGGTACGGCGAGACCCTTCGTTCCCTTCCCGGCCTGTTCGTCCGGCACGCCGTGCTCCGGGGCGCGGCCACTCGCGGCGCGTTGTGGTTCTTCGCGTTCTGCGCCATGTGGTCCGGGCTCGCGGTGGTCCTCTCCCAGCCGCCGTACTCGTACTCCGCCGAGCGGATCGGGCTGTACGCGCTGGCCGGTGTCTCCGGCATCTTCGCCACCCAGGTCGCCGGTGCCTGGACCGACCGCGTCGGCGCCCGGCGGGTCGTCCTGCTGGGCCTGGTCATGGCGGGCACTGCCGCGGTCGTCATCGGCTGGTCGCTCACGAGCACTGTCGCCACCCTCGGGTGTCTGGTGCTCTTCGATGCCGGGCTGTTCGCCGCCCAGGTCGCGAACCAGAGCACCGTCCTCGCCATCGACCCGGCGGCACCGGCGCGGTTCAACAGCGCGTACATGCTCGTCTACTTCGTCGGCGGAAGCCTGGGTACGGGTTTCGGCGCGGCGGCGGCCGGCTCGCTCGGGTGGCCGGCCACGGCCGCGATCACCGCGGCGGCCGTCGGGGCCGCCGCGCTCGGCACCCTCAAATGGCTCTGACCACCGACGTGTTCGCCGTCTCCACCGTCACCCGCACCGTCTGGGGCGCCAGCGACTGCAGGTACTGCGCGTGGTCCGAGCCGAGCGTGTCGCTGAACGCGATGAAGCCGAGCCGCGACAGCTCGAAGGCCGTGGTCGCGCAGAACTCCTCCAGCCGGTCGAACCCGCGCCGGATGCCGGTGGCGTCGAGCCCGAACTGGGCGTGCCGGTCGAGCTTCGCGGAGCCGATGTCGAGCAGGCGCAGCGCGTGCATGGCGTGGGTGAACGCCATCGCGCACACCTCGATGCGCGCGCACGACTCCAGGAGCGTGCGCACCATCGACGGGTGCAGCGACTTGCCGGACGTGCGCAGGACGATG
The DNA here is from genome assembly GCF_035525475.1 of Lentzea sp. Classification (GTDB taxonomy): domain Bacteria; phylum Actinomycetota; class Actinomycetes; order Mycobacteriales; family Pseudonocardiaceae; genus Lentzea. Next base: position 33,369 of record NZ_DATLEC010000076.1, read on the forward strand.
TCGATGCCGGCGTCGCGGAACAGGTCGACGATCTCGAACAGGCCGGGCACGCCCAGCGGCTCCCCACCGCCGAGCGTGACGGCGTCCGGTCGCATCGAGATGAGCGCTCGGGCGATGTGCAGCATGCGGTCGTGGCTGAGCCGCGCGTGCGCAACGTCCCAGGTGATGTCCATCGGGCCCCCTTCGGCGGATACCGCCGATCCAAGTGGGGGACCTGTCCCGCGCACAGGTGACCGCTGTCCCGAATCAGCGGGGACTTCCCAGGCCTGCCTCGCGCGCCCGCACTATGGCCTGCGCGCGGTCGGCCACCTGGAGCTTCGAGAAGATCGCGGACACCCTGTTTCGCACGGTCTTGCCCGACAGGCTCAACCTCGAAGCGATCGAGGCGTTGTCGATGCCGGTCGCCATCAGCTCCAGCACGTCCCGCTCGCGGTCGGTGAGCTGCGGGAACACCACGGCCTTCGACGACGAGATCGCGGTGAAGTAGCCCATCATGCGTTGCGCGATGGTGGCGCTGAAGATCGCCTCGCCGGCTCCTATCGCCTGCACGGCGCGCACGATCTCGTCGTCGTCGGTCGTCTTGACCAGGTAGCCGCGGGCGCCGGCCTTCATCGCCGCGAACACCAGCTCGTCGTCCTCGTGCATGGTCAGCACGAGGACTCCCACCGACGGCAGCACTTCCAGGATCCGCTTGGCCGCCTCGACGCCGCCCAGGCCCGGCATGTGCAGGTCCATCACGACGACGTCCGGCTCCAGGTCTGAAGCGACAGCCACGGCGGACAGCCCGTCCGCCGCCTCGCCGACGACCACCAGGCCGTCCTCGCCGTCCAGCAACGCCTTCAGGCCGCGCCGGAACACCGGGTGGTCGTCCGCGATCACAACCCGCGTCATTGGGCCTCCAACGGGATTCGCGCCACCACTCGTGTGCCGCGCGGTTCCGCGGGTCCCACTGTGCACGATCCACCGAGCTCCGCGCAGCGTTCTCGCATGGAGTCGAGCCCGACGCCCGGCTTCGAGTCCGCCGCCACGCCGCAGCCGTCGTCGACGATCTCCACGACCAGGTCGCCGTCGGTACGGACGGTGATCACGCATGTCGACGCGCCCGAGTGCCGTGCGGTGTTGGTCAACGCCTCCGCGACGATCCGGTAGGCCGCGACCTCGACGGCGGCGGACAGGCCGTCGAGCTGCTCGGCCTCCACCTCGACCCGCAGCTCGCCGTTGAACCGCGCCGCCTCGTCGCGCACGGCCAGTGCCAGGCCCTGGTCGAGGATCGGCGGTCGTAGACCGTCCACGAGCCGACGTACCTCGACGGCCGTGGTGTCGACGTCGCCCAGTACGGGGTCCAGCACGTCACCCAACTGCCGGCGCAACGCCCTGAGCTGCAACCGGATGCCGACCAACGCCGGTCCGACGCCGTCGTGCAGGTCGCGCCGCAACCGCAGCCGTTCTTCTTCGCGCGCACGCACGAGCCGTTCACGCGCGAGCTGCAGATCGGCGGTCAGCTTGATCGACTGCGCGGCCGGGGCGGTGGACCGGGCGAGGTCCACGAGCAGGCTCAGCTCGCGGTCGCTCAACCGCTCGTCGGGCGCTCGCGGCTCGACGACGAGGTCGCCGACCGAGGAACCCCGGTACGTCATGGGAAAGCGCAGCTGCGGCCATCCGCGGCTGCGCCCGTGCTCGGCGAGCACCGCCCCGCCGCGAATCGCCACGTACGGCAGCTTCAACGACTCGGCGACGGTCTGGGCCACCGTCGGCAGCACGTCCTGCGACCGCTCGAGCTTCTCGCTCAAAGTCGACAAAGCGGCATGGGGATCGGCGCGCTCACCGAACAGCCACCGGTCGAGCTTGCGCTGCACCCAGCTGCGGATCGGCGCGAACACCAGGCCCGCCGCGACAACGCCGACGACCTCGGCGTCGTTGGTCAGCAACTCGCCCGCGCCGACCATCACACCGAGGTAGACGAGCAGCAGCACGACGGTCAACGAGCCGTAGAGCAACGACCGGTGGATCAGCAGGCTGATGTCGTACAACCCGTACCGCACGATGGCGATCACCGCGGCAGCGGGGAACGCGAGCACGCCGATGATCCACGCGACGTGCCCGTCCGTCGTCTCCACCACGGTCGCCACGACGGCCAGTGCCAGCAACGCGAACGCCCACACGAGCAACCGGCGTTCGTCCCCTTCGGCTCGTCGCCAGCGGAGGAACAACGACACGACGGCCGCGATCACCGAGACCCCGGCCGCGAGCACGGCGACCAGGGTCAGGGTCTTGGCCAGTCCGCCACCGCTCGACTGCCAGTAGTCGGCGGGGTCGTCCCACGACGCCCACGCGATCCCCACGGCCCCGAGCACGGCGCTGGACAACGACGCGCCGATGGCGATCCACCAGCGGTTGCTCAACGGCCTGCCGTTCGGGAAGACCAGTGCCACGGCGGGCAACAGCGCGTAGGTGGGCCACCAGACCCACGCCTCGACCCAGCGGGCCGGGTGATCGGCCGCCTGGCCGGCGACCGCGATGGCGATGCCGCCGAACACGCCCATGACCAGCAGCAACCACCCAACGGCCGACCTGCGGACGTGGCCGATCACCCGCACCCCGAGCAGGGTGCAGGCGAAGGCGACCAGCCAGTTCCGCGGATGCGAGACGGCGCCGGTGGCCGCTGTGTGCACGACGGCGAAGAGCACACAGGCGGCCACCACCGCGCCGATGACCCGGGCGAGGAGTACCTCGCCCCGGATCAGTCGCTGAGCCAGTGCCACAGGTTGTGGAACGGCGAACCGTCGTCGAGGGTGGAGATGCCACCCGGCCAGCCCTGGAAGGTCATGATCCGGTGACGCAGGTCCTTGACGGACACCGGTTGCGCCGGCTTGTGGACGTGGTCGAAATCGACGTCCCCAGGCTGCGGGTTCATCGCCCGCGCCTGAAGCTCCGCGTACCACGCGAGGAGCTCTTCGTCGGACATGTGCGAAAAGTACGGCGGTACCACTTTCTGCCCGGACTTCGACATGTCTGGAAGGAGTCGCGGGCACTCGCCTGGATACACGAATGCCCGTGACTCCTACCGGGTCAGCTCACGGCAGGACCTGGATCTTGCGGCCCTTACCGGCCTTGAACTGGTCCAACGCCGCCGCGTAGTCGTCCAGCGGCAGCCTGTCGCTGATGAAGATCTCCGGGTCGAGCACTCCGGTCGCGAAGAGGTCCGCCGCCCGTTCGAACGAGTGCAGCACCGCCATCGAGCCGGTGATGGTGATCTCCTGGTTGTAGATCTTGTACGGCTCGATGGTGACCCGCGCCGAGTAGTCCGAGACGCCGAACTGGAGGAACGTGCCGCCCTTCGCGACCCGGCCGAGCCCGTCCTGGATGGCCTTCTCGTTGCCGGTGGCGTCGATGACGACGTCCCAGCCCTGTGGCCGGTCCAGCTCGTCCGGCGACGCCGCCACGGCCGTGACGCCGAGCCGGCGGGCCGTCTCCAGCCGGTCGGGGTTGAGGTCCACGACCTCGATCGACGACGCGCCGGTCAGCTTGCCCAGCTGCAGCATCATCAGACCCATCGTGCCCGAGCCGTAGATCAGCACTCGCGACGCCATCTGCGACCGCAGCACGTCGTACCCGCGGACCGCGCACGACAGCGGCTCGATGAGCGCCGCGTCCTCGGTCCGCACGTGGTCGGGCAGCTTCACGCAGTTGGCCACGGGCGCCACCGCGTACTCCGCCGCGCCACCGGACGTCGTGACGCCGATGGCCGCCCAGCGCTCGCAGAGGTTGTTCTTGCCGGAGCGGCACATCCGGCACTCGTGGCAGTAGAGCGACGGGTCGACGGCCACGCGGTCGCCGACCTCGACCTCGTTGACCTGCGAACCGATCTCGACGATCGTGCCGGCGAACTCGTGGCCGGGCACGACCGGCAGCGTGGGCGCGAACTCGCCCTGCAGGATGTGCAGGTCGGTGCCGCACAGGCCGCAGGCCGCCACGTCGACGACCACCTGGCGCGGACCGCACTTGGGATCGTCCACAGTGGTCACTTCGACGGAACCGACGCCGGTGATCACTGCTGCTTTCACTTGACTGCTCCCAACGAGAGGCCCTGGACCAGCTTGTCCTGGGCGGCGAACCCGGCGATCAGCACCGGTAGGGAGACCACGACCGCCGCAGCGCAGACCTTGGCCAGGAAGAGGCCCTGCGACGTGACGAACCCGGTCAGGTACACGGGGGCGGTGCCGGCGACGACACCGGTGAGCACCCGTGCGAAGAGCAGCTCGTTCCAGCTGAAGATGAAGCAGATCAACGCCGTCGCCGCGATGCCCGGCATCGCGATGGGCGCCACCACCCGGCGCAGGATCGTGACCAGCCCCGCTCCGTCGATCGAGGCCGCCTCGAGGATCTCCTTGGGGACCTCGGACAGGAACGACCGCATGAGCCACACCGCGATCGGCAGGTTCATCGAGCAGTACAGCAGCGTGAGGAACGAGATGTTGTCGAGCATCCCGGAGAACTGCGCGATCAGGTAGATCGGCAGCAGCGCCGCGACCACCGGCATCATCTTGGTGGACAGGAAGAAGAACAGGACGTCCGTCCACTTCTCCACCGGCTTGATCGACAACGCGTACGCTGCCGGGATCGCCAGCAGCAGCACGATGATCGTCGACCCGATCGAGGCGCTGAACGAGTTGATCAACGGAGGCCACGCGCCCGCGTCGAAGAACTCCGCGTAGCCGTCGAGCGTCAGCGGCGCCAGGAGGGACGGCGGGTTGGTCGCCGCGTCCGACTCGCTGTGCAGCGACGTCAGGAACATCCAGGCCACCGGCGCGAAGAACACGATGCCGGCGAACCAGGCGAGCACACCCCAGATCCGGCTCATCGCTTCTCCTCCTTGAACAACGAGGACACCGTGCGCAGCGCGAACGTGGCGATGACCATCGAGCCCGCCACCACGATCACACCGGCCGCGGACGCCTCGCCGTACTCGTGCGCCTGGTAGAAGGTCTGGTAGATCATGTACGGCAGGTTCGCCGTGCCCAGGCCACCGGACGTGATCGTGAAGACCGCGTCGAAGTTCTGCACGACGTAGATCGAGCCGAGCAGGCCGCCGAGCTCCAGGTACTGCCGCAGGTGCGGGAACGTCAGGTACCGGAAGATCTGGAACGACGACGCGCCGTCGATCGTGGCCGCCTCGACCGGTTCGATCGGCTTGCTCTGCAACCCCGCCAGCAGGATCAGCATCATGAACGGCGTCCACTGCCACACCAGCGACAGCACGACGGCGCTCATCGGCATGGAGCTGATCCAGTCCGGCTGGGCGTCGAAGCCCAGCCAGTTCAGGATCCCGTTGAACAGGCCGTACTCCGGGTTGTAGAGCACGTGCTTCCAGATCAGCGCCGCCGCGACCGGGACGACGAGGAACGGCGCGATCAGCAGCGTGCGCACGAACCCGCGGCCCGCGAACTTCTTGTCCAGCAGCAACGCGAGCCCCAGCCCGAGGATCAGGCTGATGATCACGACCGACGCCGTGAGCACGATCGTGTTGACGACCGAGGAGCGCAGGTCGGGGTCGGTGAACACGCTGACGTAGTTGTCGAACCCGGCGAACCCGCGGTTGGCGGGGTCCAGCGAGTTCCACCTCATGAACGAGATGACCAGCGTCGCCACGAACGGCAGCTGCGTCACGATGATCAGGAAGATCAGCGCGGGCAGCAACGGGCCCCGCCTCGCCCACTTCGAGTAGTTCTTCTTCGGGACGGGCGGCGGCCGGTCCACGACCGGCCGCTCCGCCGTGATCACCGCCATGTCACTGCCCCTTGTACTTCGCGGCGACCTTCTCGGCGAGTCCCTGACCGTTGTTCAGCGCGTCGTCCACCGTCACCGCGCCCGCGATCGCCGAGCTGATCTGCTGCGAGACCTGGGTGCCCAGGTCGGTGAACTCGGGGATGCCGACGAACTGGATGCCGGGCGCCGGGCGCTCCTGCACACCGGGGTTCAGCGGCTTCGCGCCCTTGATCGCGGCCTCGGCCGTCGCGGAGAACGTGCCGGAGGACTGCTTGTACTCGGCGCGCTGGTAGGTCGACGAGCGCTTGCCGTCCGGGACCTTCGACCAGCCGAGGGTCTTGCCGGCCAGCTCCTCGTAGCCCTTGCCGGACGCCCACGAGATGAACTTCCAGGCGTTGTCCTGCTTCTTCGAGGCCTTCTGGATGCCGAACGCCCACGTGTAGAGCCAGCCGGAGCTGTCGGTCTTCACGACCGGCGCCTGGGTGAAGCCGAGCTTGCCCTTGACCGGGGAGTCGTTGGCCTCCAGCAGACCGGCGGCGACCGTGGCGTCGTACCACATCGCGACCTTGCCCTGCGTCATGTTGTTCAGGCACTCGGCGAACCCGGCCTGCGGGGCGCCCGCCTCGCCGTAGTTGCGGACGAGGTCGACGTAGAACTTGGTGGCCTCCTTGAACTCCGGCGCGTTGACCTGCGCCTGCCAGTCCTTGGTGAACCACGTGCCGCCGAAGGTGTTCACGACCGTCGTGAGCGGCGCCATGACCTGGCCCCAGCCCGGCTGGCCGCGCAGGCAGATGCCGCGGACCTCGGGCGTCGCGACCTTCTGGGCGGCCTCGGCGACCTGCTGCCAGGTCGGCTTGTCGGGCAGCGAGACGCCCTTGGCCTCGAAGATGTCCTTGCGGTACATGAGGAACGACGACTCGCCGTAGAACGGCTGCGCGTACACCTTGCCGTCGGCGGCGGTCAGCGACTGCTTGATGGGCTCCAGGATGTCGGCCTGGTCGAACCCGCTGTCCTTGGCGACGAAGTCGTCCATCGGCGCGAGCCAGCCGTTCTTGGCGTACATCGGCGTCTCGTAGTTCGAGATCGTCGCCACGTCGTACTGCCCGGCCTGGCTGGAGAAGTCCTGGCTGATCTTGTCGCGGACGTCGTTCTCCGGCAGCACGGTGAAGTTCACCTTGATGCCCGTGTCCTTCGTGAAGTTGTCCGCGGTGAGCTTCTGCAGGTCCTGCATCTGCGGGTTGTTCACCATCAGGACGTTCACCGAGTTCTCACCACCACCCCCGCCGCCGGCGCCCGAACAAGCGGATGCGAGCAGCAACACGGCGGTGGCGGCCCCGAATGCGCGGAGAGGTGTGCGAATCGACGGCATCGTCGGTTCCTTTCAAGGGTTTTCGGGCGCGGTGAAGAAGGGGGATCACGCCCGAATGGTGAGGGATCTCAGGCTCGGATGACCTTGGGGCCCAGAAGGGTGTAGCGGTGGGCCTCGTGGGCGGAGAGGCCGCTGTCGGTGACTACCGCCTCCAGATCGGAGACCTCGGCGAACCGGTGGAAGCTGGAGACGCCGAACTTGGTGTGCGTACCGACGAAGATCTTTCGCCGGGACGCGCTGAGCGCCCGGGACTTCACCGCGCCGACCGCCGGGTCGGGTGTGGTCAGCCCGTGCTCGCGGGAGATGCCGTTGGCTCCGATGTAGGCGAGGTCGATGACCATCTCGCCGAGCATCCTCGTCGTCCAGTGGTCCACAGTGGCCAGTGTGTGCCCGCGAACCCGGCCGCCCAGCAGCAGGACGGTGCACGACGGGTGCTCGGACATCGCCGCCGCGGTCGGCAGCGACGCGGTGATGATCGTGAGCGGGTTGGTCGTGGGCAGCGCCTCCGCGACGAGCTGCGGCGTGTAGCCCTCGTCGATGAACACGGTCTCGGCGTCGTCGAGCCGTTCGGCCGCGGCCTTCGCGATGCGGCGCTTCTCCGGCACGTGCGACCCCGCCCGGAACCTCAGGCCCGTCTCGAACCCGGCGCTCTCGACCGGGATCGCACCGCCGTGCGTGCGGCGCACCAGGCCGTGCTCGTCGAGGACGCGCAGGTCCCGCCTGACCGTTTCGGGCGCGACGCGCAGTTCGTGCGACATCTCCACCACGTCGACGCGGCCATCGGCGCGGGCCCTGGCCAGGATGCGGCGTTTGCGCTCTTCGGCTCGCATGTCACCTGCCCACTCGGCTCTCGGGTTGCCCGTTCGGGCCGTGCATAGATGAAACACCCTGGAAACATTGTGGTCGGCACCACAACAGAGTGAAATCTTGCCCGATTTTTGCCCGGTTCGCGCCCCGTGACGGCGCGTTCACGCAGTTCGGTCAGAGCGGGCATGCCCGAGTTCCGGTGCTGTTCTGCCCGTATTGCCCCCATGTGGGCAGAAACGACTGAGCGGTTGTGGCCACCGTGCGACCACAACCGCTCAGTACCCCGGGCGCGTGCTAGCTCAACCAGGCGGCAGCGTCGCTGGGCAGCCTGCCGTCCTCCAGCGGGACGCTTGACAACGTTGGCACGCCCGGCAGGTCGACCGGCCCGCCGGACAGGTTCACCACGCAGGTGAGGTCGCCGCGCTTGAACGCCAGCACGTCCTCACCGAGGTCGAGCCACTCCAGGTCGCCCTCGATCCCGCGCCGCTGCGCGAACACCTGGCGGTAGAGCGTGAGCATCGAGGTGGGGTCGTCCGTCTGGGCCTCGACCGAGAACTGCTGCCAGCTCTCCGGCTGGGGCAGCCAGCTCGGACCGTCCTCGGCGGACCAGGGCAGCGGCACGCGGCAGCCGTCACGTCCCCGGTCGGTGAAGCCGGAGCGGTGCCACACCGGGTCCTCGCGCAGCTCGTCCGGCAGGTCCTCGACCTCCCAGAGCCCCAGCTCCTCGCCCTGGTACACGTACACGCCACCGGGCAGCGCCGCCGTCAGCATGATCGCCGCGCGGGCCCTGCGCGTGCCGAGCTCGAAGTCGGTCGGGGCGCCGTGCTGCCTGTCGGCGAACGAGAACCCCGTCTTCTCGCGGCCGTAGCGCGTCACGTGCCTCGTGACGTCGTGGTTGGACAGCACCCAGGTCGGTGGCGCGCCGACGGGTTCGTGCGCCGCCAGCGTGCTGTCGACGACACCGCGCAGCTCCTGGGCGTTCCAGGGGCAGCAGAGGAAGTCGAAGTTGAACGCGCTGTGCATCTCGTCCTGGCGCAGGTACCGGGCGAACCGGACCGGGTCCGGCAGCCACATCTCACCGACGAGGATGCGGTCGCCGTCGTAGGAGTCGACGATCTGCCGCCACCTGCGGTAGATGTCGTGCACGCCGTCCTGGTCGGAGTAGGGCAGGTCCACGTCGGGCTTGCCGAAGTCCTTGACCAGCCCGTCCGCCACGTCGATGCGGAACCCGTCGACGCCGCGGTCGAGCCAGAACCGCAGGATGTCCTCGAACTCCTCGTGGACGACCGGGTTCTCCCAGTTGAAGTCCGGCTGCTCGGCGGCGTAGAGGTGCAGGTACCAGCGGCCGTCCGGGAGCTTGCTCCACGCGGGGCCGCCGAACCGCGACTGCCAGTCGTTCGGGATCTCCTCGGTGTCGCGGATGTGGAAGCGGTCCCACAGACCGTCCTTGAACCACGGGTGCTGGTCGCTGCAGTGGTTCGGGACGAGGTCGATGATGATCCGGATGCCCAGGCCGTGCGCGTCCGCGATGAGCTTCTCGGCGTCGGCGAGCGCCCCGAACACGGGCTCGATGTCGCGGTAGTCGGCCACGTCGTAGCCGCCGTCGGCGAGCGGGCTCGGGTACCACGGGTTCAGCCAGATCGCGTCGAAGCCGAGGTTCGCGATGTGCTGGAGCTTGGCGCGGAGGCCGGCCAGGTCGCCGATGCCGTCACCGTTGCCGTCAGCGAAGCTGCGCAGGTAGACCTGGTAAATGGATGCGTTGCGCCACCAACTCATCTGAAGTCCTTTCAGCCTTTTACGCCGCCCGCGGTGAGCCCCGCGAGGATGTGCCGCTGGAACGCCAGGAACAGCGCCACCATCGGCAGGCTCGCCAGCACGAGGCCCGCGAGCAGGAGGTTGATCGGGGTGTCCGGGGCGAAGCGTTGCAGCGCGACGCTGAGCGTCTGCTTCGCCGGGTCGGGGAACACGAGCAGCGGCCAGATGAAGTCCTTCCAGGCCGCCACGACCGCGAAGATCGAGACGACGGCGAGGATGGGCCGCGAGATGGGCAGGACGATCCGCGTGAGCGTCGTCCAGGTGTTCGCGCCGTCGATCCTGGCCGCCTCCAGCAGCTCTTCGGGGATCTGGTCGAAGAACCGCTTGAGCAGGTAGACGTTCAGCGCGTTCGCCGCGGCGGGAAGCCAGATGCCCGCCGGGTTGTTGAGCAGGCCGAGGTCGGTCAGCGTCAGGTAGACCGGCACCAGCACGGCCGTTGACGGCAGCATCAGCGTGGCCAGCATCAGGCCCATGACGACGTTGCCGCCCCAGGGCCGCAGCTTGGACAGCGCGTACGCCGCGGGCACGATCACGGCCATCTGCACGGCCCACGCGCCGATGGCGACGACGAACGTGTTGAGGAAGAACCGGCCGAGGTCCATGTAGTTCCAGGCGTCGACGTACGCGCCCGGTTCCCACGTCCGCGGCAGGATCGTCGGCGGTTGCTGGGCCAGTTCCGCCGGCGGCTTGAACGCGCCGAGCAGCACCCAGACCAGCGGGAGCAGGAACGCCGCCGTGAACAGGACCAGCGTGACCGTGAGGACGACCCAGTAGGCCGGGCCGCTGCCCTTCGTGAGAGTCCTCATGCGTCGGCCTTCCGGGTGAGCTTGAGGTACAGGAAGGAGAAGACGCCCAGCACCGCGAAGAGGATGAGGCTCAGCGCGCTCGCGGTGCCGAAGTCGTTGTAGTAGAAGGCGTACCGGTAGAGCAGGAGCAGCACGGTGACCGTGGACTCCTCCGGTCCGCCGCCGGTCATGATGAACGGCTCGGTGAAGACCTGCATGGTCGCGACGACCTGCAGCAGCAGGAGCATCAGGATCACGAACTTGGTCTGCGGGATCGTGACGTGCCAGACCTTCCTGAGGATCCCGGCGCCGTCCAGGTCCGCGGCCTCGTACAGCTCACCGGGGATGGTCTGCAGCGCGGCCAGGTAGATGAGCGTGGCCGCGCCCATGTTCGCCCAGGTGATGACGAGGACCAGGCTGATCATGCTGGTGCTGCTGGAGTCGAGCCACTGCGACGTCGGCAGCCCGAGTCCTCGCAGGACCGAGTTGAACAGGCCGGGTCCCGGGTCGTAGAACCACTTCCACAGCAGGGCAGTGACGACCGGCGGCAGCATCACCGGCAGGTAGACCAGCAGCCGGAAGTAGCCCTTGGCGTGCCGGATCTCGTTGAGCACCACGGCTGTCAGGAACGGGACGCCGAACCCGATGAGCATCGCCAGTACCGTGAAGTAGAACGTGTTGCGCCACGCCACCCCGAACAGCGGGTCCGCGAAGAGCCGCTCGAAGTTCTCCCAGCCCACCCAGTCGGGGCTCGTGACGAAGTTGACCTGCTGGAAGCTCAGGACCACCCCGCGCACGATGGGGTACCAGGAGAACACCGCGAAGACGACCAGTGCGGC
>NZ_DATLEC010000081.1:0-3198 GCF_035525475.1 Lentzea sp.
TTCTTCTTGGGCCACGGGTCGGGGAAGTAGATCCGCACCTCGGCCAGCGCGCCGGGCTCGACGTGCTCGGTGAGCAGGTCGACCGCGTCACCGCGCAGGACCCGCAGGTTGGTCACGTCGAGCGCCTCGGCGCGCAGCAGGAGCTGCGCCAGGCCGGGATTGTAGACCTCTACGGCCACGTAGTTGACGTCGGGCGCGGCGGCGACCAGCCGGGAGGTCGTCTCGCCCATCCCGGAGCCGATCTCCAGCACGAGGGGCGCCTCGCGCCCGAACCACTCGGTGAACTGCACGGGACCGGCCGGGAGCGCCTTGACCTCCTGGCCCAAGCGCTCCCAGTGGCGGTCCCATGCGCGCTGCTGCCCCACGGTCATCCGTTCGCCGCGTTGGACGTAGCTGACGACGGATCGGTGGTGCGGCGGTCGCTGGTGGCTGGACGTCACGGGCGTACAGCCTAGGTGGTGCGCTAGGCGATGTTCTCCAGGTCCTCGATCTGCTCGCGCAGCTCGGCCGGGGTGAACTCGAGGGCTTGGCGCTGACCGGGGCCCCGGTGCGCCGGGAGCAGGTCCACGAAACCGGTGTGCCGGTCGGTGAACTGCACGGTGGTCGGTTCGGCCGGGCCGTACACGCCGCTCTCCGACGGCACGAACTCCCAGTAGCCGACCTCGCCGAAGTCGGCCCACGGCACGAAGACCCAGCCGGGGCGCGAGGACAGCAGTCCGGTGACCGCGTCCTCGAGGGCGTGACCTTCGGCACGCGAGGAGAGCTTTCCGCGGTCCAGCGCGCGCAACCACCACGGCGCCGGTGCGTTTCCAGCCGCTCTCACCGAGCGGTACGCGGCGAGGACCTGCTTCTCGTCCGCCTTGTTGACCCACGAACCACGAGTGTCCGCAGGCGTGCTGGCCAGGTCAAACGTATTGGGAACCTCGAGCGCGTCCGACCACTCGAGGCTGAGCATTGCTTCGACACGAACCGCCACGGGCCACCTCCGGGCTGGGGATAGCCCGATTCAACGCGAATCCAAACGCGGATGATGTCCGAAAAGTCGGTTTTCACGGTTTGTTAACAGCCCCCTTACGCAGGCTGTGACGCCAGGCACGTTGCACCACGAGCTGGAAACACGATGTAGGTGACGTGCCACTGCTGCCCGCCCTTGCCGTCGCGCTGCCGTTGCTGCTCGCCGCGCAGACGATCGAGGAGCAGGAATGGCACCTCGACGCGCTCGACGTCCGCTCCGCGCAGGAACAGGCACGCGGTGACGGCGTGATCGTCGCGGTGGTCGACTCCGGCGTCGACGCCCAGCACCCGGACCTGGCGGGAAGAGTCCTGCCCGGCACGGGTTTCGGCAGGTCGAAGGGCACCGACGGCACCACCGACACCGACGGGCACGGCACGGGGATGGCCGGGATCATCGCCGCGACCGGACGTGGCGGCGGCGCGCTCGGCATCGCTCCGGGCGCCAAGATCCTCCCGATCGCGAGCGCCGACGAGAAGGACCAGTTCGCGCTCGACGTCGTCGGCGAGAGCATCAGGTGGGCGGCCGACCACGGCGCCAAGGTCATCAACCTGTCGCTCGGGTTCTCCAGCTCGCTGACGCCGACGCTGGTCAAGGCCGTGAACTACGCGATCGAGAAGGACGTCGTCCTCGTCGCCGCCACCGGCAACGAGGGCGGGGCGGTCTCCGCGCCCGCCAACATCGGCGGCGTGGTCGCGGTCGCGGGCACGAACCGCGACGGCCGGCCGTGGACGTCCTCCAACGTCGGCGCGGACACCGTGCTCGCGGCACCGGCGGTCGGTATCGTCACGACCGCGCCGGTGAGCGTCTACTCCAGCGGGTACGCCGAGATGGACGGCACGAGCGCGGCGTCGGCGATCGTGGCGGGGGTGGCCGCGCTGGTCAGGGCGAAGCACCCGGAGATGGCGGCCAAGGACGTCGTCAACGCGTTGGTCAGGACCGCGAAGGACCTGGCGGAACCGGGCCGTGACGCCGCGACCGGGTTCGGGATGGTCGACCCGGTGGCCGCGGTCACCGCTCAGCTGCCGCCCGTGGAGCGGAACCCGTTGCTGCCGACGCCGACACCCTCGGCCACGCAACCGACTTCCGCTGTCGCCGCCCAACGTTCCGCGCAGCCGGCCGACGTGATCGCGGACCGGCTGCCGTACGTCGCCGCCGTCGCCGGCGGCACCGCCGTGATGACGGCACTGCTGATCGCGGTGCCCGCCATCCGGTCGCGGCGGCCGAAGACGGTCGTCAGTGAGCGTGGTACTCCACCGACTCCTTGGTGAGCTGCATGAAGGCCTCCTCCAGCGACCCGCGCTGAGGGCTGAGCTCGTGCAGCGTGATCTGGTTCTCCGCCGCGAGGTCACCGATCTGCTGGGCCGGGATGCCGTGCACCACGAGGCTCCCGCTCACCGAGTCGTCGGTCACCGTCGCGTGCGCCGCGAGGATCTCGCGCAGCTTCGCGGCGTGCGGCGACCGCACCCGGACGGTGTCCTGGGTGGCGTCGGCGATGAACTGCTCGGTGGAGGTCTGCGCGATCAGCTGACCCTTGCCGATCACGATGAGGTCCTGCGCGGTCTGCGCCATCTCCGAGAGCAGGTGGCTCGACACGAACACCGTGCGGCCCTCGTCCGCGAGCCGGTGCAGGAACTGCCGGATCCAGAGGATGCCCTCGGGGTCGAGGCCGTTGACCGGCTCGTCGAACAGCAGCACGCCGGGGTCGCCGAGCAACGCGCCCGCGATGCCGAGCCGCTGCGACATGCCGAGCGAGAACCCGCCGGCGTTCTTGTGCGCGACCTCGGTGAGGCCGACGATCTCCAGCACCTCCTGGACGCGGCTGACCGGGATCTTGTTGGAGACCGCGAGCCACTTGAGGTGCGAGCGCGCGGACCGGTTGGGGTGCACCCACTTCGCGTCGAGCAACGCGCCGACCTCGCGCAGCGGCTGCTTGAACTCGGCGTAGTGCTTCCCGTCGATCTTGACGTCGCCACCGGTGGGCGTGTCGAGGCCGAGGATCATCCGCATGGTCGTGGACTTGCCGGCGCCGTTCGGGCCGAGGAACCCGGTCACGCGGCCCGGCCGGACGGTGAACGACAGGTCGTCGACGGCCTTCGTCCGGCCGTAGTGCTTGCGCAACCGCACTGCTTCGATCATGGCCACTCCCGTTCGGTCGAAGCTCGAAAGACTGACCGGGACGTGGG
>NZ_DATLEC010000086.1:0-19715 GCF_035525475.1 Lentzea sp.
CGTGCGCGGCGGCTATCCGAAATCGGAGGACCGAAAAATGGTGCGGAAATGCGTGTTGGAAATGGAACGGGCGGAGTCCCCGAAAGGAACTCCGCCCGTGTGGAAGAAGCGAAAATCAGCCGTTGGCGGCGATGTCCGCCAGCACGGCCGCGATGGTCCGCACCGGAACGCCGGTGCCGCCCTTCGAGGTGTATCCGTACGGGCCACCGGTGTGGAACGCGGGGCCCGCGATGTCGATGTGCGCCCACTGCACGCCCTCGGCCACGAACTCGCGCAGGAACAGGCCCGCCGCGAGCATGCCGCCCCAGCGGTGCCCGGTCACGTTCGCGAGGTCCGCGAGGCGCGAGTCGAGGTCCGCGCGCAGCTCCTCGGGCAGCGGCATCGGCCACGTCGACTCGCCGACGGCGGTGCCGATGGCGGCGACGCGGTCGCGGAACTCGTCCGAGCCCATGACGCCCGCGGTGCGCTTGCCCAGCGCGACGACCTGCGCGCCGGTCAGCGTCGAGGTCTCGATCAGGTAGTCCGGGCCGTCCTCGCACGCGCGCACGATGGCGTCGGACAGGATCAGGCGGCCCTCGGCGTCGGTGTTAAGCACCTCGACGGTCTTGCCGCCGTACATGGTCAGCACGTCGCCGGGGCGGTAGGCGTCGCCGGACGGCATGTTCTCCGCCATCGGGATCGACGCGATGATCTCCAGCGGGTACTTGAGCTTCGAGGCCAGCACCATGGTGGCGACGATCGCGGCGGCGCCGGCCATGTCCGAGGTCATCTCGTCCATGCCCGCGGCGGGCTTGATCGAGATGCCGCCGGTGTCGAACGTGATGCCCTTGCCGACGAGCGCGACCTTCTTGGTGGCCTTGGCGCCCTTGTAGGAGATGCGCACGAGGCGCGGCTGGCGCGCGGAGCCGCCGCCGACGCCCAGGATGCCGCCGAAGCCCTGCTTCTTCAGCGCCTTCTCGTCGAGCACCTCGACGTCGAGGCCGGCGGCGGAGGCGAGCTTCGCGGCGCGGTCGGCGAACGAGCCGGGGTAGAGGTCGTTCGGCGGCGTGTTCACGAAGTCGCGCGCGATGGCGACGGACTCCGAGATCGCGACGGCGGCCTTCAGCGCGGCCTTGTTCTCCTTGGAACCGGCGGCGTGCAGGTCGACCTTCGCGACCGCGCCCTCGCCCTTCTCCGACCTGTACTCGGTGAACGAGTAGGCGCCGAGCAGCGTGCCCTCGGCCGCCGCGCCGACGTGCAGGGCGGCGAGGGTGTTGACCGCGCGCTTCTTGCCGGCGAGCGCGCGGGCGGCGACGGCGGACGCGCGGCGGACCTGGTCCTCGCCCGCGGTCCTGCCGAGGCCGACGGCCAGCACGAGCGGGGCGGCGATCCGGCCGAAGGTCGGGACCTTCACCAGCTCGTCCACCTTGCCGGACGCGCGGAGGGTGCCGAGCACGTCGAGCAGCGCGCCGTCGAACGCGGCGGCGACAGCGTCGGCACCGGGGGCGAGCTCCAGACCGTCCGCACCCTGCAGGGTGCCCACGACGACTGCGTCCGCGGCGGTGGTGCTCAGGTCACCCTCGGTGAGGGCCAGCTTCGGGGCTGTCACGTGCTGCTCCAGGGTTGTGCGTTCGGGGCTCGGGATCGTGACTCATGCTAAAGGTCGGGCGGTCCCGCCCATGCCCAGGCCCGCCACGTTCGACGCAATCCGTGACGTTGACAGTTGCGCACAGTGGCGATTCGCCCGTTTCACCCGTCAACCGACCGGGTGGTTACGGCCGGATGCCGCGTCTGAGAACGTGTACCGGTGACCCACACGCCTCGCGAGATCGTCACGGCGGTCGCGCTCGGTCTTCCCGCGGTGCTCGGTGCGGGGGTCTTCGCCGGATTCGCCCCTGCCGCAGGACTTGCGGGCTGGTGGGTGCTCCCGGCGCTGGCCATCTCCGCGTTGGCCGCCCTGTGCTGCGCCTTCTCCACCGCCGACCAGTCCCGCGCCTACCCGGACATCGGTGGCGGTTACGGATACGTGCGCGCGCAGCTCGGCGTGTGGCCCGCAAGGATGACAGCGAGCGCTCACCTGCTCGGGCGTTGCGCGATGGCGGCGGCGGTCGCGCTGATGTTCGGCGCGTACGTGGTGCCGGACCAGCCGCTGGCCGGCGCGCTCGCCCTGGTCGTGGCGACGGCGCTGCTCGGAGCGGCCGGCTTCCGCTTCACCACCGGCGTCAGCGTCGCGGTGTCGCTGGTCGTCCTCGGCGTGCTCGCGCTCGTGGTCGCGTCGAGCTTCTCGATCGCGCCGGTGCCGTCGGCGGGGGAGGCGGGCACCGTCAACGAGCTCGTCGGCGTCGCGGCGCTGATGTTCATGGCGTTCACGGGTTTCGAACGCGTCACCGCCCCGTTGCGCGGTGAGCGGCCGCATTCGGTGGCAGCACTGAGATTCGCGATTCCGGTCCTGATCGGACTGTCGTTCGTGGTCTATCTCGCCGTGGGTGCCGGTGTGCTGCGTCAGCTCGGCAGCGCGCGCCTCGCGTTATCGCCCGCGCCGTTGCGGGACGCGCTCGTCGCGGCGGACGCGTCGGCGGTGGTGCCGCTGGTGCAGCTCGGCGCGGCGGTGGCCGGGGTGGCCGCGCTGCACTTCGTCCTCGCGTCCGCGCACCGGACGCTGACCGGGCTGGCCGAGGACGGCGACCTGCCGACGCGCCTCAAGCCCGCCGTGCTGATGGCCGTCGTGGTGGCCGCCGCGGTTCTCGCGGTCGTCGTCATGCCGCTGGCGACGGCGCTGGGGGTGGCGGCATGCTCGACGTTGTTCTACTACGCCTTCACCAACGCGTCGGCTCGAGTGCTGCTGCAGAACGACCGCACGTGGCCCATGCGCACCGCCTGTGTAGGACTCGGGCTCTCGGTGCTGCTCGCGATGAGCACGCCGGTGCCCGCGCTGCTCATCTCGATGGCGGGGCTGGGCGCGGGCACCTGGCTCATCGGCCTCACTGCGTCAGCAAGAAGAAGAAGAGCAGCGTCGCGGCGACACACGCCGCAAGGCCGATGACCCGGCCGTTGGTGGCGGGCTTCTCCTTGGCCTTGGTCCAGTAGACGCCCAGGAAGACCGCGGCGGCGATCACGGCCACCAGCACGCCGCCGGCACCGCCGATCACCCAGCCGTCGAGCAGGGTCATGCCGGTGCCCAGGACGAGCAGCGCCGCCTGCAGCACCGTGCGGACGTCGGCACCCCGCGAAGATCCTTCTTCCTTGGTCATGACCGAGGACTCTATAGAGCTTCACTTAGTAGGACGTCCGAGTTTTGGGAAGACGATTTTCCGTATCCCGACCAGCGGGTTACCGTGCTCACATGACGAGCGAGTTGCCTTTCACCCGGACTCCCCACCCGCACCCGGCGACCCCGGAGCGCGTAGCGGAGGTACTGGCCAAGCCGGGCTTCGGGCAGCACTTCACCGACCACATGGTGACGATCCGCTGGAACCGCGAGAAGGGCTGGCACGACGCGGAAGTCGGCCCCTACAGCTCTCTCTCACTCGACCCCGCGGCAATGGTGCTGCACTACGGCCAAGCGATCTTCGAAGGGCTCAAGGCCTACCGCCAGCCCGACGGCGCGATCGCGTCCTTCCGCCCTGAGGCCAACGCCGAGCGCTTCCGCGCCTCTGCCCGCCGCATGGCGATGCCCGAACTCCCCGACGAGCTGTTCCTCGAGTCGGTGCGGCAGATCCTCGCGGTCGACAACCGCTGGGTGCCATCGGCCGAGGAGGAGTCCCTCTACCTCCGGCCGTTCATGATCTCCACGGAGAAGGGCCTCGGCGTGCGACCCGCGTCCGAGTACCTCTACGTGCTGATCGCCTCGCCCGCCGGCTCCTACTTCGCGAGCGGCGTCCGCCCGGTGAGCGTGTGGCTCTCGACCGAGTACGTCCGCGCGGCTCCCGGTGGCACCGGCGCGGCCAAGTTCGCCGGCAACTACGCCGCCTCCCTCGTGGCCCAGGCACAAGCCGCCGAAAAGGGCTGCGACCAGGTCGTCTGGCTCGACGCGGTGGAACGCCGCTGGGTCGAGGAGATGGGCGGCATGAACCTGTTCTTCGTCTTCGGCGACAAGATCGTCACGCCGGAGCTGACCGGCACGCTGCTGCCCGGCATCACCCGGAGCTCGTTGCTGGAGCTGGCCTCCGACCTCGGCCTGACCGTGGAGGAGCGTCGCGTCTCGACCGACGAGTGGGAGAAGGCCAACGCCTCCGGTGAGCTCACCGAGGTCTTCGCCTGCGGCACGGCCGCGGTCATCACCCCGGTCGGCCACGTCAAGCACGCCGGTGGCGAGTTCGACGTCGCCGACGGCGGCACCGGCCCGGTGACGAAGCAGCTGCGCGAGCGCCTGACCGGCCTCCAGCACGGCCACGCCGCCGACTCCCGAGGCTGGATGACCCAGCTCGGCTAAGCGACGACCAGCACGGCCAGAAGCGCGATTTCGGCGGCGGCACCGAGCACATCACCGGTGACGCCGCCGAAACGCTTTCCGGTGTGCTTCACCAGCGCCCACACGAGCGCACCCGCGACCACGACGGCGACGACCGCCCGCCACCCGAGTGGAACCGCCGCGGCGGCAAGCACCACCCACGTGCCGATGACCACCAACGGATGCTGTGTGCCCGCGACGAGCGCACCAAGTCCCTCAGGCCGTGCGGCGGGCACACCGCGCATGCAGCAGATCCCGAACGCGGCCCGGCTCGTCGCGAACGCGAGCACCACGACGCCCCAGTGGGCGTGGGGAAGTGCCGCGGCCTGCGCTCCCAGCACCACGACCAGCGTGACGACGCCGAACGGTCCGGCGCCGCCGTCCTTCATGACCTTCAACGCGCGCTCGGGCGGTCCGTAACAACCGAGGCCGTCAGCGACATCGGCGAGCCCGTCGAGGTGCATGCCGCGGGTCGACAGCGCGACGACGCCGACGACCAGGAAGCCCGCCACGAGCGCTGATATATCGGATATCGCGAACAGCTCGAGGACACCGACGACGAACGCGCCGAGCAGCAGGCCGACGACCGGCGTCCAGGTGATGGCCCGTCCCGCCGCTTTCCGGTCGACGTCGTCGACGCGCAGCGGCAGGACGGTCAGCCACGAGAGCGCGAGCTTCACCCAGCCGCGTCTTCCCGGTTGGTGATCCCGGCGCTCTCGAACGTCGCCATCTCCGCGAGCACCTTCACCGCCGAGACCAGCAAGGGCAGCGCCGCCACCGCACCGGAGCCCTCGCCGAGCCGCATCTCGAACTCCAGCAGCGGCTTCAGGTCGAGGTGCCCGAGCGCGATCGCGTGCGCGGGCTCGGCCGACTGGTGCCCGGCCACCCACCACTCGCGCGCGCCCGGCGCCAGTTCCTCGGCGACGACCGCGGCCGCACCGACGACGACGCCGTCGAGCACGACGGGGGTCTTGCGCACCGCGGCCTGCGCGAGGAACCCGGCCATCGCGGCGATGTCGGCGCCACCGGCCGTGGCCAGCAGCGCGGTCGGGTCGCTGATCACCAGGCGGGCACGGCGCAGCGCGTCGCGGATCGCGGCCGTCTTGCGCATCCACGCCTGGTCGTCGATACCGGTGCCGCGCCCGACGACCGAGACGGGCTCCGACCCGGTCAGCGACGCGATCAGCACGGCGGCGGGTGTCGTGTTGCCGATGCCCATGTCACCGGCGACGAGCACGTCGGCGCCCGCGTCGACCTCCTCGTCGGCGACGGCCCTGCCGGCCGCGATCGCGAGCTCGCACTGCTCGCGGGTCAGCGCGTCCTCGCGGTCGATCGACCCGGACGAGCGCCGCACCTTGTGCGCGCTGACCGCGGCCGGGGTGTCCGCGTCGACGGCCATGTCGACCACGCGCACGGTGGCGCCGGCGACCTGCGCGAGCACGTTCACCGCGGCGCCACCGGTGAGGAAGTTCGCGACCATCTGGCCGGTCACCTCGCTCGGGAACGCCGACACGCCCTGCGCGGTGATGCCGTGGTCGCCCGCGAAGACGACGACGCGAGGCCGCACGAACGGCTTCGGCGGCACGACGCCCTGGCAGGCCGCGACCCAGTTGCCCAGCTCCTCGAGCCGTCCGAGCGAGCCGACCGGCTTGGTCAGCACCGCGTGCCGTGCCTCTGCCTCGCGCAGAACGGCCTCGTCCGGCGGTTCAACCGGCGGGAACTCGGTGCTCACCTGTCGCTCCTATCGCAGTTTCAGTGGAATGCCGGCGACGAGAAGGGTGACCTCGTCGCAGACCTCGGCGACGCGCGCGTTGAGCGCACCGAGGTGATCGCGGAAGAGTCTGCCTGAGCGCGTGGAGGGGATGACGCCGAGGCCGACCTCCGCCGTCACGAGCACGAGCCGCGTCCGGCAGGTGGCGACCGAGCGGACCAGCGAGTCGACGTGGCGCTCGACTTCCTCCGGGGCCTTGCCCTCCCAGGCCTGGTTGTCGTCCAGCACGCCGACGAGCCACGTCGACAGGTCGTCGACCAGGATCGGCGGGTCGTCGTACGAGGTCGCGGTGAGCAGCGCGGGCAGGTCCGACGGCGCCGACGCCTCGACCGTGTGCCACGTGGACGGACGACGGGAGACGTGCAGCGCGATGCGCGCGTCCCAGTCGGGGTCGTCCGGATATCTGCGCGCGGTGGCGACGTAGGTCACCGTCGCTTCGGTGACCAGGCCTTCCGCGTGCGCTGACTTGCCTGAACGCGCTCCACCGAGCACGAGCGTCCGAGATGACAAGAGTTAGCCTTCGTCCATGGAATACCGCTGGCGTTACCAGGATGCACAGGGACGCGACGTCGCGGGCCCGGATGTGATGTTCGCGGACCAGGCGGAGGCCGAGGAGTGGTTCAGCGCCGGGTGGCGCGACCTGCTCGACGCCGGGGTCGAGCAGGTCACGCTGCTGCGGTCGGAATCCGAGGTGTACGGCCCGATGAGCCTCCACCCCGCCGGTTAGCCCTGGGCGGTGAGCCTCGGGTCGTCGGTGACGACACCGGCGAGGACGCCGTCGATCTTCTCGAGCACGTCGTCGCCGAGCTCGACGTCGATGGCCTTGACGTTCTCGAAGACCTGCTCCGGACGCGACGCGCCGATGATGGCGGACGCGACGTTCGGGTTCTTCAGCACCCACGCGACGGCGAGCTGCGCCAGCGTGACGCCGAGCTCCTCCGCGATGGGCTTGAGCTCCTGCACGGCGTTCAGCACGTCGTCGGTCATCCAGCGGGCGATCATCTTCGAGCCGCGCTCGTCGGCGAGGCGCGAGCCCTCCGGCGCCTCGGCGCCCGGCAGGTACTTGCCGGTCAGGATGCCCTGCGCGATGGGGGAGAAGACGATCTGGCTGATGCCCTCGCGCTCGCACGCCGGGACGACCTGCGGCTCGATGACGCGCCACAGCATCGAGTACTGCGGCTGGTGCGACACGAACGGCACCTTCAGCTCACGGGCCAGCGCGGCACCGCGGGTGATCTGCTCGGCGGTCCACTCGGAGACACCGACGTAGAGGACCTTGCCCTGGCGGACGAGGTCGGCGAACGCCAGCATCGTCTCTTCCAGCGGCACGCTGTGGTCGTACCGGTGGGCCTGGTAGAGGTCGACGTAGTCGGTCTGCAGGCGCTTCAGCGACGCGTTGGCCGACTCCATGATGTGCTTGCGGCCCAGCCCGCGGTCGTTGGGGCCGCCGGGACCGGTCGGCCAGTAGACCTTGGTCAGGATCTCCAGCGACTCGCGCCGCTCACCCTTCAGTGCCCTGCCGAGCACCGACTCGGCGGCGGTGTTGGCGTAGACGTCGGCTGTGTCGAAGGTGGTGATCCCCGACTCCAGCGCCGCCTTCACGCACGCGTGCGCCTGCTCTTCCTCCACCTGGGAACCGTGGGTGAGCCAGTTGCCGTAGGAGATCTCGCTGATGGACAGGCCGCTGCGGCCGAGTCGACGGAACTTCATACATCGGATCTTAGCTGAAATCGTTCGTGCTGCTAATGAACTTCGGGCGCGCGCCAGACCAGCGAGTACCGCCAGAACACGTGCCTGCGGATCCGGGCGCCGGGCACGATCCCCGCTGCCGCCGCGCGGATCTCCGGCAGCGTCGGAGCGGTCATCACGACCGGCATCTCGGCGTCGTGGGGCTTGCCGCCGGTGCCGTTGAGCGCCTTCACGACGCCGACGACGGCGTTCGCGGGCAGGGTGACGAGCTCCGTCGCCAGGTCGGCCGGCGTCGACAGCCGGTAGAGGCCGATGACGACGAGCAGCCCGCCGGGCGCGGTCAGCCCGGCGAGCCGTGACAGCCCCTCGTGCAGCGGCAGGTGGTGCAGGCTCGCCTCGGCGGTGACGACGTCGTAGCGCCCCAGGTCGTGCGTGAGCACGTCGCCGTGGATCCACCGCACCCGATCGCTGGTCGCGCCCGCACGTTCGATCATGCGCGCGTCGGCGTCGATCGCGGTGACCTCGTCGGCGCTGATCGACCTCGCCAGGTCACCGAGCCCGCAGCCGACGTCCAGCGCCGAACGGGCCCGGGACGGCAACTGCCGGAGCAGCCGGCGGCGGTACCACGCGTTGTGGTCCCACCGCAGCCGCTCCGGCAGCTCGAGCACAGTGCTGCTACTCGACGTGGTGCTACTTGATGGCCTCGCCCGGCTTCACGCGCGGCTTGGGCACGCGGAGGCGGCGCAGCTGGCTCGCGCGGATGAACGAGTACCAGCCGATGGAGATGCCCTTGATCGGCTCCGTCGGGAACTTCGCCCGCACCTTGCGCGTGACGATCCGGCCGAGCACCAGGCCCTCGATGACCATCGCGATCAGCATGAACGTCGTCGCGAGCGTCGCGTACCGCTGCACGGCCAGCGACGGCGTCAGCAGCGCCACGAACACCAGGATCGCGAGCGGCATGAACAGGCCCATGAGGTTGCGGCGCGAGTCGACGAGGTCGCGGATGTACGCCTTCACCGGACCGCGGTCGCGCGGCAGCAGGTACTTGTCCTCACCCGCCATCATGCGCTGGCGGCGCTCGGTGGCCGCGGCACGGCGCTCTTCCTTGCTCACCTTGTTGCCGCGCATGCGCTTGAACGCCTCGCGCTGCGTGCGGGGCGGCGGTGGCACGGGACCGGAACGCCTGCTCTGCGCCTCACGCCGCTTGGGCGTGGGACGGCCCTTGCCCGCGCTGCGGGTGGCCTCGGCGGCCTCGGTGGCCGAGTCGGTGGCCGGGGCTTCGGTGTCGTCGGCGTTGCGGCGCAGGAACCTCACGGCACCAGGGTAGGACAGTGGTTCTTCTGTACCTTTCGCGAGGTGCGCGTACTCATCGCCCCGGACTGCTTCGGCGGCACGCTGACCGCCCGCGAGGCCGCCGACGCCATCGCCACTGGCTGGCACGACGCCAAGCCCGACGACGTCGTCGCCCAACGCCCCCTGGCCGACGGAGGCCCCGGCTTCGTCGACGTCCTGCACGCCGCCCTGGATGGTGATATCCGATATATCAATGTCACCGGCCCGCTGGGTGAGCCTGTCGAAGCACGCTGGCTGAGCGTGCGCGCCGGCGACCGGCGCGTGGCCTACATCGAATCAGCGGAGGCGTGCGGTCTGCACCTCATCCCGGCGGAGCTGCGCCCGGAGTCCTGCGAGACGGCGACGACGCGAGGTGTCGGCGAGCTGATCGCGGCAGCGGCGGTTGACAACGATGTCATCACGGTCGGCCTCGGCGGGTCCGGAACGACGGACGGAGGCGCCGGCATGCTCACCGTGTTGTCCGACGCGGGCGTCGACCTGACTGATATATCGCTCGTCGCCGCGTCCGACGTGGAGAACCCTCTTCTCGGCCCGCACGGCGCCGCCCGCACGTTCGGCCCGCAGAAAGGCGCGTCCCCGGAGGCCGTCGAACGCCTGGAAGCAAAGCTGGCCGCGATGGAAGTGCTCCAACCCGTATCCGATATATCGGGTGCAGGAGCTGCGGGTGGCCTGGGCGCCGCGCTCCTGACGTTGGGCGCGACGGTGCAGTCGGGCGCCGGTCTCGTCCGCGAGCTCACCGGCCTCGACGCCGCGCTCGACGACGCCGACGTCGTCATCACCGGTGAAGGAAGCTTCGACTGGCAGTCGCTGCGCGGCAAGCTCATCACCGCCGTCGCCTCGGGCGCCGCCGAGCGCGGCATCCCCTGCGTCGCCATCGCGGGCCAGGTCAGCGTCGGCCGCCGCGAGATGGGCGCGGCGGGCGTGCAGGCGGCTTACTCGGTCTCCGAGCACGTCGGTTCTGTGCACGAGTCGATTGCGGAGCCCCGCAAAAGTCTCGTTGCAACGGCACGGCACGTGGCCGGGCAGTGGTCGCGCTGATATATCGGCTGACTCGAGGGTGGTCCACGTGACACTCGACACCCTGGGTGACAGGGCTCGCTGTTGTGGGACCATGGGAGTGGAACAAGGCGGGGCACGCCCGTGTTGTCGATGGGTGAACCGCCCGCAAAGGACCTCTTAGGAGAGCCATGACGACCGCTCAGGATGCCGCTTCGACCACTGAGGCGCCCAGCCACGGCGTGACGCTGACCGATGCGGCCGCCGTCAAGGCGAAGGCGCTTCTCGACCAGGAGGGCCGCGACGACATGCACCTGCGCATCGCCGTCCAGCCCGGCGGTTGCGCTGGTCTGCGCTACCAGCTGTTCTTCGACGAGCGCTCGCTCGACGGCGACGCGATGGTGGACTTCAACGGCATGAAGGTCGCTGTTGACCGCATGAGCGCACCGTACGTGGAAGGCGCTGTCATCGACTTCGTGGACACGATCGAGAAGCAGGGCTTCACGATCGACAACCCGAACGCCGGCGGGTCGTGCGCCTGCGGCGACTCGTTCCACTAAGGCGACCAACGCGCGAGGCCGCGTTCCCGCACCTGCGGGAACGCGGCCTCGCGCTGTGTCCTGGAGGGTCAGACGCCGTAGTCGGCCATGCCCTCCACCTGGTGGGCACACCGCTCGTCGACCTGCCACGGCGTGGCGTCGCGCGCTACGGGCAGGGGGTGCTCGGGGTGGGTCAGGGCGAACGGGAGCTGCTCGCAGTCCTCGATCAGCTCACTCATCGTGGTCGCTTCGGGAGTCGTCACGCCCTGACCGTATTGGGACGGTCTGACCTGCGGTAGCCCTACCAAACGGTAGTCTTCACAGCTGCACTCGCCAGGGTGAGTTGTCACGTAGCGCAACGAGAGAAGAGGATCCGACGTGCCGGTAGCCGTGTGCGGCAGCATCGCGACCGACCATCTGATGCACTTTCCGGGCCGGTTCGCCGACCAGCTGGTCGCGGAGCGTCTCGACCGCGTGTCCCTGAGCTTCCTGGTCGACGACCTCGTGGTCCGCCGCGGTGGCATCGGCGCGAACATCGCGTTCGGCCTCGGCGTGCTCGGCGTGCGGCCGGTCCTGGTCGGCGCCGTCGGCGAGGACTTCGACGACTACCGCTCGTGGCTGGAGCGGCACGGCGTCGACACCTCGGGCGTGTACGTGTCCGAGGTCGCGCACACCGCGCGGTTCGTCTGCACGACGGACGACGACATGTGCCAGATCGCGTCCTTCTACGCCGGTGCGATGGCGGAGTCGCGCAACATCGAGCTCGCGCCGATCGCGAACCGCGTCGAGAACCTCGAGCTCGTCGTGATCAGCCCCGACGACCCCGCGGCCATGCTCCGCCACGCCGAGGAGTGCCGTCAGCGCGGTTACCGGTTCGCCGTCGACCCGTCGCAGCAGCTCGCCCGCATGGACGGGGAGCAGGCGCGCGCGTTCGTCGAGGGCGCCGAGTACCTGTTCAGCAACGACTACGAGTGGGAACTGCTGCTGCAGAAGACCGGCTGGACCGAGGCCGACGTCCTCTCGCGCGTCGGCAGGCGCGTCACCACGCTCGGTGAGAAGGGCGTCGAGATCGTCGACCGCGACGGTTTCTCGCTGCACGTTCCCGCCGTCGCCGAGGTCGCGAAGACCGACCCGACCGGTGTCGGCGACGGCTTCCGCGCCGGCTTCCTCGCGGCGACGATCGCCGGTCTGAGCATCGAACGCGCAGCTCAGCTCGGTTCGCTGATCGCCGTCGAGGTGCTCGAGACCGTCGGCACGCAGGAGTGGGTGTTCGACCGCGACTCGGCGCTCGTCCGCCTCCGCGGCGCGTTCGGCGACGAGGCTGTCGAGGAGATCGCCCCCGTCCTGCCATGATCGGACGATGGGGACGTACCTGTTCGGCGGCACCGGTGAGTCGCTTGATTCGAAGTTCGACGCGCTGAGCGCCCTGCTCGACGCGGGCACCTTCGCCCGCGCCGAGCAGCTCGGCGTCGCGGACGGCTGGCGCTGTCTCGAGGTCGGGGGCGGTGGGGGATCGGTGGCGAACTGGCTCGCCGACGTCGTCGCACCGTCGGGCCACGTGACCGTCACCGACATCGACGTGACGAGGCTCGAGGAACGGGACAACGTCACGGTCCTGCACCACGACGTGGTGTCCGGCATCTTGCCGGGCAACGCGTTCGACCTGGTCCACGCGCGGCTGGTGCTCTTCTACCTCCCCGCCCGCGACGCGATCCTGCGCAAGCTGCACGACGCGCTGCGGCCGGGGGGCTGGCTCGTGCTCGAGGAGTTCGACTGCCTCCCGCTCGAGGTCCTCTCCGCCGCTCCCGACGACGCGAAGCTGATCATGCGGGTGAAGAACGCCCTGCTGACGTTGCTCGACCAGGCCGGCGCGAAGCTGGCGTGGGGCGCGCGCATCGAGAAGGCGCTGACCGACACCGGCCTGCACGACGTCAGCGGGTCCCGCGAGGTGCGGGAGTGGCAGGGCGGCTCGCCGGGGTGCCGGCTGCTCGCCGAGACCGCGCGCCTGGTGCGCGCGAAGCTGCCGCTCACCGACGCGGAGTTCGACCGCTACCTGGAGCTGATGGCCTCACCCGGGACGGTCGTCAGCTCGTACGCCATGTGCAGCGCCCAGGGACGCCGGTAGGACGAGGGGCCCCTCCGCGGAGGGGCCCCGACCCGCTGGTGGTGTGGCCCGGAACGTTGCTAGAGCTTGACCGGGTACTGCGGCTCCGGCACCTGCGGCGTGATGCGGCCCTCGACGAAGATGCCGTGCCAGATCATGAACACCAGCAGCGCCCAGATGCGGCGGCTGTGGTCGAGCACGCCGGAGCGGTGCTCCTCGATCAGGCGCAGCACCGCGTTCTTGTCGATGTACTGCTCGGTCCGCGACGAGCGCACGACGTCGACGGCCCAGTCGTGCATCTCGTCCTTGAGCCAGTGCCGGATCGGCACCGGGAAGCCGAGCTTGCGGCGGTTCAGCACGTGCGCCGGCACGATGTCGCGGATCGCCTTGCGCAGCGCGAACTTCGTGGTGTCCGGCGTGATCTTCAGGTCGCTCGGGATCTGCGAGGCGATCTTGAACACCTCGGGGTCCAGGAACGGGACGCGCAGCTCCAGCGAGTTCGCCATGGTCATCTTGTCGGCCTTGACCAGGATGTCGCCGCGCAGCCACGTGAACAGGTCGACGTGCTGCATGCGCGTGACCGGGTCCCAGCTCTGCGACTCGCGGTAGGGCCGGGCCGTGACGTCCCTGTGCGAGACCGCCGGGTCGTACGTCTTCAGCACCTGGCGCAGGTGGTCGTCGAGGAAGATGCGCGCGTTGCCGTAGTAGCGCTCCTCCAGCGTGAGCGCGCCGCGGCGCAGCAGGTCCTTGCCGCGGACGCCGTGCGGGATCTTCGACGAGACCTTGCCCATCGCCTTGCGCAGCGCGCCGGGGACCTTCTCGAACGCCGCCAGCGACAACGGCTCGCGGTAGATCGTGTACCCGCCGAACAGCTCGTCCGCGCCCTCACCGGACAGCACGACCTTCACGTGCTTGCGCGCCTCGCGGGCGATGAACCACAGCGGCACCAGCGCCGGGTCCGCCACCGGGTCGTCGAGGTACCAGGTGATCAACGGCAGGGCGTCCATCATCTCCTGCGCGGTGACCGTGCGGACGACGTGCTTCACGCCGATCAGCGCCGCCGACTCCGCCGCCACGTCGACCTCGGAGAAGCCCTGGCGCTCGAAGCCCGTCGTGAACGTGATCAGGTCCGGGTTGTGCTCCTTGGCCAGCGCCGCCACGACCGTCGAGTCGATGCCACCGGACAGGAACGAGCCGACCGTCACGTCCGCGCGCATGTGCTTGGCGACCGAGTCGCGCAGCGCGGCGGTGATCTCGTCGTAGAGCGCGTTCGCCTCTGCCTCGCTGCGGACGGTGCGGACCTTGAAGCTCGCCGGGAAGTAGCGCTCGAACTTCGGCCTGGTGCCCGGCGTGAGCGTGAACGAGTGGCCCGACTCGACGCGGGAGATCTGGTCGTGCAGCGAGGCGGGCTCCGGCACGTACTGCAGCGTCAGGTAGTGCTGCAGCCCCTTGACGTTCATCGTCGGCTCGATGCCGAGGGCGGGGCCGATCTCCAGCAGGATCTTCTTCTCACTGGAGAACGCGACGCCGCGCTTGCCCTGCGCCCAGTACAGCGGCTTGATGCCGAACGGGTCGCGGCCGCCGGTCAGGACGCCGCGCTCGGAGTCCCAGATGATGAAGGCGAACATGCCGCGCAACCGCGTGATCGCCGACGGGCCGAGGTAGTGGTGCGCGGCGACGATGGTCTCGGTGTCGCCGTCGGTGTGGAAGACCGCGCCGTACTTCTCGGTGAGCTCGGCCCGCAGCTCCAGGTAGTTGTAGATCTCGCCGTTGAAGTTGATCGTGTACCGGCTCGGCGACTCCGGCGGGCCCCAGGTCAGGGGCTGGTGGGAGTGCTCGATGTCGATGATGGCGAGGCGGTTGAAGCCGAAGACGACCTCGTCGACCCGCCGGGTGCCGCTCTCGTCAGGGCCGCGGTGGCGCATGCAGCGCAGCGCCGCCTCCACCGCCGGGCGTGCGTTCTCGGCCTCGTTCTCGCTGGGGCATACAAGTCCTGCCAGGCCGCACAAGGCTCTCGCACCTCACAAAGAAATACGACGGGGAAGTCCTCAGTATGCCGAAGGGGCTCTGTGTGACCGAAACTGCACCGCAGCGGCGGTGCCCCCGAGGGGTGAGCGCCGTCGTGCTGGGCTACGCTCCCGCTTGATCCGTTGGCATGGAACGAGGAGGCGGGCGAGCAGTGGGCCTGAAGGAGGGCACCAGGGCATCCCGGCCGGCGAAGACCGCCGGGCTGGTCGGCCTGGTCGGTATCGGGGCCACCGGTTGCTCCACGGACGAGGTGCTGCGCTTCGGCTGGCCGGTGGCCGTCACGCCGCAGGCCGAGAAGATGCGCGAGCTCTGGACCTGGTCCGTGATCGCCGCGCTCGTCGTCGGCGTCATCGTGTGGGGCCTGATCGCGTGGTCGGTGGTGTTCCACCGCAAGAAGTCGGAGGAACTGCCCCGTCAGACGGCGTACAACCTCCCGCTGGAGATCGTGCTCATCGTCGTGCCGACGGTGATCGTGGCGGTGTTGTTCTACTTCACGGCCATCACGCAGAACTACGTCACGGACAAGTCGGGCAAGCCCGACGTGAACGTCGACGTGATCGCGTTCCAGTGGAACTGGGAGTTCCAGTACCCGGACCACAAGACCGAGGACGACAAGGTCGTCAGCACGGTCGGCACCTCGGGCGAGGTCCCGATCCTGGTGCTGCCGGCGCACAAGCGCATCCAGTTCACGCTGCGCTCGACGGACGTCATCCACTCGTTCTTCGTGCCGGAGTTCCACTTCAAGCGGGACGTCTTCCCGCTGCCGGAGAAGAACAACCAGGACAACGTCTTCCAGATCGACCAGATCGACCGTCCCGGTGCGTTCGTCGGCCGGTGCGCCGAGCTCTGCGGCTCGTACCACGCGGTGATGAACTTCGAGGTCCGCGCGCTGGAAGAGGCCGACTTCCAGAAGTACATCGAGCTGCGCAAGGAAGTGAACTCCAAGACGGGCAAGCCGTACACCACGGCTGAGGCGCTCTCGCAGGTCAACTGCGGTGAGCTCTGCGCGCCGCTGGCCACCACGACCACCCCGTTCAACACCGACCGGACGGCCCGCGAGGCCTCCGGCGCGGGCCAGAAGTAGGGAACGCCCCCGCGATGAAGATCGAAGCTCGCGTATTCGACCTGGTGATGGCCTTCTCGTTCCTGATGGCCGTCGTCTACGGCTACTGGACGCACCAGGCGACCGGCCACGTCGAGCCCACCGGCACGGTGGCGCTCGCGCTGACCGGTGGCCTGGCCCTCATCACCGGCACCTACTTCCGGTTCGTCGCCCGCCGCATCGAGGTGCGGCCGGAGGACAACCCCGAGGCCGAGGTCTCCGACGGCGCCGGTGAGCTGGGCTTCTTCAGCCCCGGCTCGTACTGGCCGATCGGTCTCGCGGGCGCGGCGGCGACCGCCGGTCTCGCAGTGGCGTTCTGGCACGTGTGGCTGCTGGTGATCGCCGTCGTCCTGGTGCTGATCATGGTCGGCGGCCTGGTGTTCGAGTACCACACCGGTCCGAACCACGACTGATATCCGATATATCGGGTGTTGCTGAGGCCCTCTCCGTTCGCGGAGAGGGCCTCAGTCGTTTTCCCGACCGATATCCCGTATGTGATACATCGCATATGGGATATCGGTCGGGAAACGATATATCGCATAGCACGCGACAGGGCCCTTTCCGCCGACTCGGCGGAAAGGGCCCTGTCACTTGGTCCCAGGCGGGCTACGCGGCGGCGGTGACCTTCTCCGGCGTCTTCTTCTCCGGCGTCTTCTGGTACGCGTCGACGTACTCCTGGCCGCTCAGGTCGAGGATGCGGTAGATGATCTCGTCGGTGACGCTGCGCAGCACGGGCAGCGAGTCCTGCATGCCGTCGTACCGGCTGAAGTCGAGCGGCTCACCGAAGCGGACGGTCACCGGCACGATCTTCGGGAACCTGCTGCCGACCGGCTGCACCTTGTCCGTGCCGACGATGCCGACGGGAACGACCGGAGCCCCGGACTCCAGCGCCATGCGGGCGACGCCCGTGCGGCCGCGGTGGAGCATGCCGTCGAGCGACCGGGTGCCCTCGGGGTAGATGGCGAAGGCATCGCCGCGGGCGAGGATCTCGGCGGCCGTGTCGAGCGCGGCGCGGGCGTCACGGCCCTTGCCGCGGTGCACCGGCACGTGGCCGAGCGAGGAGAAGAACCAGCGCGACAGCGAGCCCTTCACGCCGGTCCCGGTGAAGTACTCCGCCTTCGCGAGGAACGACACGCGGCGCGGCACGACCATCGGGATCACGACGCTGTCGATGAAGCTGAGGTGGTTGGCCGCCAGGATGACGGGGCCGTCGGTCGGGATGTTCTCCAGACCCTCGACCACCGGGCGGTAGACGAGACGGGCTGCGCGCGCGACGACATGCTTCATCACCGGGTAGAGGACCATGCCTCCAGCATTCCAGGTCCGGATTGCCGCGACATTGCCACGTGGCGCGCATCTCGGGGTAGTCACTCGCTCGGACTACACCGGTGCGACTGTCGTGCGAGCTGGGTCACGCACCGGCAACGACGTGTGACGAAACAGACGCGAACACAACGGTCAAGTCCCGGCCGTCCGGGCGAAACGGACGGACACGACACCGTGCCCGTCCGTCGCGCGAACTAGCCCTTCAAGGACTGCGAGAGCTCGACCCAACGGCTCAGCAGCGTCGCCGCCCTGCCCGAGTCGACGGCGTCCGCCGCACGGCTCAGGGAGGCCGTCAGGTCGGCGTGCAGGTCGTCGGAGAACCCGCCGTGCGCCGCGATGGCACCCGCCGCGTTCACCAGCACCGCGTCGCGCACCGACCCCGTCTTGCCGGCCACCAGGTCGCGGACCACCTGGGCGTTGACGGACGCGTCGCCGCCCTTCAGGTCCTCCTGGCGCGCGGGCTTCACGCCCAGCACCGCCGGGTCGATCGTCTCCGTGCGCACCACGCCGTCCTGCGCGAGCCACGCGGACGTCGTCGTGGTGGTGGTGATCTCGTCGAGGCCGTCGTCACCCCGCACGACCAGGGCGGTGTTGCCGCGGCGCGCGAACACCCCGGCGATCAGCGGTGCCGCGGCCACCCGCGCGCAGCCGATCAGGCCGACGGCGGGCTGTGCCGGGTTCGTCAGCGGGCCGAGCAGGTTGAACGAGGTCGGGATGCCGATCTCGCGCCGCACCGGGCCCGCGTGCCGGAAGCCGGGGTGGAACACCGGCGCGAAGCAGAAACCGACGCCCAGCTCGCGCACCGTGGCCTGCACGCCCTCCGGCGGCAGGTCGATGGCCACGCCCAGCGCCTCCAGCACGTCCGCCGTGCCGCACTGCGACGACGCCGCGCGGTTGCCGTGCTTCACCACCGGGACGCCCGCCGCGGCCGTGACGATCGCGGCCATCGTCGAAATGTTCACCGAACCGGAATGATCGCCGCCGGTGCCCACGATGTCCGCCGCCCGCACGCCCACGGTGAAGCGGCGCGCGTGGGTGAGCATCATCGTCGCGAGGCCGTCGACCTCCTCCGGCGTCTCGCCCTTGGCGCGCAGCGCGACGACGAACGCCGAGATCTGCGCCGGGGTCGCCTCACCGGACATCACCCGGTCCATGCCCCACGCGGTGTCGTCGGCGGTCAGGTCGACGCCGTCGAGCAGGCGGTTGAGCAGCGACGGCCAGGTCCGTTCGCTCATGCCGGGCTCAGCCCCTGACGACGGGAACAGCCGAGCCCCGCAGCACCTCGGCCACGGTCTCGGCGGCGGCCAGCGGGTCGAGCGGGTGCACCAGCACCGCGTCGGCCTGCGACCAGGTCGCGAGCCACCTGTCGTCCTTGCGGCGCACCGCCACGACGATCGGCGGGCAGTTCGTGATCTCGTCCTTGAGCTGGCGGGACAGGCCCATGCCCCCGGTCGGCTGCGCCTCACCGTCGAGGATCAGCAGGTCGACGGTGCCCTTGTCGGCCTCGTAGAGGACGTCGGCGATCGTGCCGGCCTCGACGAAGTCGACGCGCTGGAGGTCCGGAGCGGGACGGCGGCCGACGGCAGTGATGATCGTCTCACGCACCTCGGGGCGGTGGCTGAACACCAGGATCTTCGTGGTCTGCGTGCTCATGTCTCGATCCTCCGCTGCGACTGCGACTGCGGTCCAAAGCAAGCGACCCCGGAAAAGTGACCAAGGTCGCCGCGATGCTATCGGGCGGCTTCCCGGCGTGGTTGCAGGGCGTCCCACCCCAGGGCGTCGCCACCGAGCCGCTGGGCCAGCGAGGCCATCCGCGAGCGCTCCTGAGCGCAGTGCAACGCGTCCAGCTTCTGCACGCGGCTGACGTGCGACACGTCGCCCGCAACGAGCACCCAGCCGTCCGGAGCGAGCAGCTCGCGCGCACGTTCTACCTGGTCAGCGGGGATGCGAAGGTGGTGGCGCAGCACCGCGGGCTCGTCGGCGCGCCACTCGGGGGACCGCGCCAGGGCGGCCGAGTCGGCCTCCGCGATGTCGAACGCCTCCACGACCACGACGAGGTCCGGGTCGTCGGCGGACAGGCCGGGGTCGGCCTCCCGGCGCAGCATGTCCCGCAATCGGCCCAGCAAGCCCATCTTCGAATCTCCTCCACGACCGCGCGCTGTGTGACCCAGCCGACCCGTGATCCGCCCTGGACCCGATGGGCGGACCAAAAAAGCGCAAGCAATAATGCTGCTCGTGACCACGGCAGCGCCTTCAATCGGCCAGCGCGTGCACTCGCTGAACCGCCCGAACATGGTCAGCGTCGGCACGATCGTCTGGCTGTCCAGCGAGCTCATGTTCTTCGCTGGCCTCTTCGCCATGTTCTTCACGGTGAA
>NZ_DATLEC010000088.1:0-20973 GCF_035525475.1 Lentzea sp.
GGTGGTCACCTCGACGATGCGGCCGTCCCTGATCCGCACCGAGGCAGGACCGACGATCGTGCGACCGAGCAAAGCGCGCGGTGCTGCGACAACGGCGTCCAAGATCCCTCCCTGAATGGTCCAGACCATTATGGCGACAACAAGGCCCCCCGTCACCTGTCGTTACCAGATAACCATCTCACAAATCATTCGGTGAATCGTGACCAGAAGGACCGGATGACACGAAGGTGACGACCTCTGTCGCATACTGGACACCAGACATCCGAGGTCTACGACGAGTTGAGGGTGCCAGTGGCAGTCACCGACGACGCGATCCTGCGCGTCAAGGAGATGATCGTTTCGGGCGAGCTCAAGCCCGGCGACCGCCTCCCGCGAGAGGCTGACCTGGCAGAACGCCTGGGCCTGTCCCGCAACTCCCTGCGCGAGGCCGTCAAGGCCCTGTCACTCGTCCGTGTACTGGACGTCCGTCAGGGCGACGGCACGTACGTCTCTTCCCTGCGCGCCGACGACCTGCTGGGCGCCCTTTCCTTCGTCCTGGATCTGCACCGAGGCGAGGACTCGGTCCTGGAAGTCCTCCAAGTCCGCCGCATCCTCGAACCCGCGGCCGCCGCCATGGCGGCCCAGAGGGTGGACGCCGACGAGATCGTCAAGCTCCGAGCCCTCTGCGACGCGGCCGAGTCGGCCAAGTCCGTGGAGGAACTGGTCGAGCACGACCTCGACTTCCACCGCGCCATCGCCCAGTGCTCGGGCAACGCCTACCTGGCCCAGCTCCTGGACACGCTGGCCGGCCCGACCGTCCGTGTCCGCATCTGGCGCGGCATCACCCAGTCGAACGCCGTGGACCGCACGGTCGCCGAACACCGCGCCATCGTCGACGCCCTGGCCGCACACCAGCCCGAGCTCGCCCGCAGCTGGTCCACGGTGCACGTGGCCGGCGTGGAGCAGTGGCTGTCAGACCTGGCTTAGATCGCCGCGCTTGACTGCGTCCAGAAATGCTTGCCAACCGGGAACGACGAGGGTTGCGGCCTGGTTCTTGGAGTCACGAACAAGCGCTGCGGAGCTGGTCAACGCAACCTCGACGCAGTTGCCGTTTCCCCCGTTGTTGCTGCGGCTGCTCTTGCGCCACACTTCGATCCCTACCTCTCGGCAGCCAGCCTCTCGATCCACGTGGCGGACTCCTCCGGGGTCAACGCCAGCTTCGAGAGGTGCTTGAAGGTGAGGGTAGCCGACTTCACCCGAGCCGGGTCTTCGACGTGAATCGCCCCTTCGGTGTGCTCGATGTACAGCACGCGGGGATCGCTGGGGTAGGGGAAGTCCAGCAGGGTGAACGAACCGTTGTGCCCGTCGTGCATGCCGACCGAGTCGAGAACGACCTGGACCGTGACGTTGGGAAGCTCCGCCATTTCGTTGATGTGCAACAGCTGCTCGCGGTCCGCATGCCGAAACGCCGACTCGGCGATGACCGCGTGGTGCTCGAGTGGGTTGACACCGTGGAGACGCTGCTGCCTGCGCACCCTCACAGCGATCTGGTTCTCGACCCACTGCCTGGACCGCGGTGACCGCGAGCCGGCGAACACCGCACGCATGTACTTCTTGGTCTGCAACAAGCCCGGGATGTAGCTGAACTCGAACGTCCTGATCACCGAAGCGTCGTGCTCGAGGCTGATGTAACCCTGATCCTCCAGCCGAAACTGGTGCCACCAGGCCTTCTCGACCGCGAGGTGCCACATCTCGACGTAGGGCTCGACGTCGTCGGCGATCACGCCGTACACGTCCAGCATCGTCTCGAACGCGCTGTAGTCCGGCACCTGGCCGTTCTCGATGCGGCTCACCTTGGCGATGTTGTAGTGCAGCCGCTCGGCGATGTCCCTCTGGCTGAGGCCAGCCCTCTCCCGCAGCTCCTGCAGCACTCTGCCGAGCCGTTTCTGCCGGAACGTGGGTTCGGACACGAATGAGACGTTATCGGCGTGATCTGGAATCTGAGATTCTCACTACGCCTAGACCTGGCGAAGCTGTTCCAAGACCACCCGAACGACTGAGGGCAAAAAGAAACCCGGCCCACGAGGGACCGGGCGGATATGCATCCATACTAGCACGAACCATGCAGGCATGCGTGGTTCACCAGCATGGTGGCCGGGTGTAGCGACCTGCGGGGTCAGGCAGTTGGTTGCCCTGGAAGTCAGCCGCCGTCAGCGTCCGCCACCAGTGGTGACCTGCACCCACGCCGGTTCCCGCGCTCATCGACAAGGCCCCCGCCGTGTAGCCGCTACCTGGATTGATCATGCCTACCGGCACCCTTCGCCACGCGTGCTCAACCGGCAGCCTGAGGTCACTGTCGTTGCTGATGAGCATGACCGCGTCCACTGCTCCGCCCAACACGTCGACGAGCAGATGAGCAGCAACGTTGACGTCGGAGCCCTTCTCCTCAAAAGTCGCCACAGACGCCATGAACAGCGCTCCGGAGACCGGCTGCCCCTGAGCCTGCACCTTGATCGGCCAGTCGGGCTGAACCAGAACAGGACGGCCGCGGTTCCCCTCGGTCGCCAATGGCCGCTTGATCACTTTGCTGATGTAGTTGCCGTATTCGATGTGTCGGGCCCAAATGAGTGAACGCGGTCAAACCTGGCGAAGCTGTTCCAAGACCACCCGAACGGCTGGCTGTCCGTCCGCCCTCTTCCGCACAACCGCTGAAACAGTCCGGAAAACCTGCTGCTTCAACGGCCGCAAAGCCACCCCGGGCCGCCGGGCGACGGACGGCACCAAAGCCACACCGAGCCCAGCCTCGACCAGCCCGCACATGACCCCGAAATCATCGCAATAAGCCTGCGCCCGAGGCACGAACCCGGCCGCCCCACAAGCCCGTTGCGTCAGCTCATGGCAAGAGGCATCGGTCCGAGGCATGATCCAGGGCCGATCGGCGAGCACCGACAAATCAACGGAATCCTGCTGCACCAGCGGATCGCTCAAAGGCAGAGCCACGTTCACCGGCTCCACGAACAGCTCGAACGACTCGCACGACTCGGGCAACGACCGGGGCATGATGTTGTACGAGTGGATGACCGCGATGTCGATGTCCCCACGCCGCAACGCCGGCAACGAAGCCTCGGGCTCCATCTCGTGCACGAACAGGTCCACATCGGACCCGTGAGCCGACCGCAGCACCTGGATGACCCGAGGCAACAGGGCAGCCACCGACACGAACGCCCCCACCCGCACAACCCCGGAAACAGAAGTCCGCAACGACGCCAAGTCCGCCTCGGCAGCGGCGAGCTGATCCAGAACCAGCTGGGTGTGCGCGGCCAGAACGTGCCCGGCACGAGTCAACGAGAGTCGCCGCCCGTCCCGCTCGACCAGGGCAACCCCGGCCTCGCGTTCCAGAGCGGCCAGCTGCTGGGAGACCGCGGGCGAGGTCACGTGCAGGGCCTCGGCGACAGCCGTGACCGTGCCGTGGACCGAGAGAGCGTGGAGCAACCGGAGCCGTCGTACGTCCAACACAAAGCTCAGCTTAACCTTCCGAGCAGAAACTCTAACTGGAACTTCGCGAAGACTAGAGCCACGCTGGAGTCATGTTCGGACGAGTGCTGGTAGCGATGGTCACCCCGTTCACCCCCGACGGTGACCTGGACATCAAGGGTGCGCAGGAGCTGGCGGCGCACCTCGTCGACAAGGGCGGAGCGGACGGGCTGGTCGTCAACGGCACGACCGGCGAGGCGCCGACCACGACCGACGCCGAGAAGGCGCAGGTCATCAGGGCCGTGAAGGAGGCCGTCGGCGACAGGACGCAGATCCTCGCGGGCGTCGGCACCAACTCCACGCGCCACACCATCGAGCTCTCCCGCCAGGCCGAGGAGAACGGCGCGGACGGGCTGCTCGTCGTCACGCCGTACTACAGCAAGCCCACGCAGGAAGGCGTCGAGAACCACTTCAAGCAGGTGGCGAACGCGTCCGGTCTGCCCGCGCTGCTCTACGACATCCCCGGCCGCACGGGCACGGCGATCGACACCGAGACGCTGTTCCGGCTCGCCGAGCACCCGCGGATCGTCGGCGTGAAGGACTGCAAGGTCGACCTGCTCGCCACCGCACGCGTGATCGCCGAGACCGGGCTCGACTACTACTCCGGCAACGACGAGCTGATCCTGCCGCTGTACTCGATCGGTGGCGTCGGCACGGTCAGCACCGTCGGGCACGTCGTCGGCAACGAGATCAAGGCGATGCTCGACGCCTACGACGAGGGCGACAACAAGGAAGCGCTGCGCCGCCACCAGGCGTTGCTGCCGGTGATCACCGCGGTCATGACCCGCGAGCCCGGCGCCGTGGCGGTCAAGGCCGCGCTCAACCTGCTCGGCCTGCCGTCCGGGCCGGTCCGCGAGCCTCTCGTCGGAGCGACCCCGGAACTGATCAACGAGCTGAAGGCGTTGTTCGCCTAGATGTCGTAGACCCGGCGAGCGGTGCCCGAGAAGATCGCGGCCTGCTCGCTGGACGACAGCTCCGACACCAGTTCCCGAGCCGCACCGAGCCATTCGGAGTAGGAAGCGGCCAGCAGGCACACGGGCCAGTCCGAGCCGAACATCAACCGATCCGCACCGAACGCGTCGAGCACGACCTCGAAGTACGGGCGCAGCGTCGCCACGTCCCACGACTTCCAGTCGGCCTCCGTGACCAGGCCGGACAGCTTGCACGTCACGTTCTCGTGCGCCGCCAGCGACCGGATCAGCTCGGCCCACTCGCCCACGTCCGACCCGATCGCGGGCTTCGAGCAGTGGTCGACGACGAACTCCACGTTGCCCAGCGCCGCCACGGTCCGGCGCGCGGCCGGCAGCTGGTGCGGCACCGTCAACAGGTCGTAGACCAGCCCGTGCGCACCGACCTCGGCCAGCCCGTTCCAGACGTCCTCGCGGCACAACCACTCCGGGTCCGGCTCGCTCTGCACCTGGTGCCGGATCCCGCGCAACCACGAGCCGTTGGGGCTGTCCACCAACTCCGACAGGGCATCCCCGACACCGGCGGACGTCAGGTCCGTCCAGCCCACCACGGCCGCCACGACGTCGGAAGACGCGGCGACGGCCAGGAACTCGGGTGTCTCCTCGGGCACGCAGATCGTCTGCACCAGCACGGAAGCCGACACCTCAGGGGCGGCGGAAACGAAGTCCGGTTCCAGGAACGACCGCCGGATCGCGCCCATCGGTGGGTCGGTGATCCAGTCCTGGTCGCGCACGGACAGGTCCCACAGGTGGTGGTGAGCGTCGACGATCACGGCGTCGGAACCTCCGAGCCCAGCAGCCCCGACGACTTCAGCTCCTCCCACAGACCGGCGGGGATCGAAGCCGAGAAGCAGGCCGCGTTCGACGTCATCTGCTCCGCCGTCCGCGACCCGATCACCACGGACACGACGGCCGGGTGCCCGAGAGCGAACTGGATCGCCACCTCCGGCAGCGTCACCCCGTGCCGCTCGCAGGCGGAGGCGATCGCCCGAGCCCGCTCGACCAGCTCAGGAGGCGCGTCCGAGTAGTCGTACTTCGCGTCGGACGGGACCACGGGCTTCGACAGCAGGCCGGAGTTGAAGACACCGCAGGCCACGACCGACACACCGCGCTCGACGCACGCGGGCAGGAACGACGGCAGGGCGGGCTGCTCCAGCAACGTGTACCGCCCGGCCAGCATCACCACGTCGATGTCGGTCTCGCGGACGAACCGCTCCGGCATCTCCCACTGGTTCATGCCGACGCCGATCGCGCCCACGACACCCTGCGACCGCAGCTCCTCCAACGCCGGATAGGCCTCAGCGAAAGCGGAATTCCAGTACTCGTCGGGATCGTGGATGTAGACGATCTCCACCCGGTCCGTCCCGAGACGCTCCAAAGAGGACTCAAGGGACCGTTTGACGCCGTCGGCCGAGTAGTCGCGGACCCGCCGGAACTGACGTGGGACCGCGAAGCCCTCGTCGTCGGGACCGACGCCGTCGAACGGCTCCAGCAGCCGCCCGACCTTCGTGGAGAGCACGTACTCGTTGCGCGGCCGACCGGCCAACGCCACACCAAGACGCCGCTCCGACAACCCGAGCCCGTAGTGCGGCGCGGTGTCGAAGTAGCGGACGCCGGTCTGCCACGCGGCTTCGACCGCCCCGAACGCCTCGGCGTCCGAGATCTCCCGGTAGAGGTTGCCGATCGGCGCACCACCGAAGCCCAGACGAGAAACAGGCACCTTCACGGCAGCTCCCACACGAGTCGCACATCGGGTTCGGCGCCGGAGTAGTCGTCCTCGACCTCCAGCAGCTCTGCCATCCGAGCCTGCCACGGCACGTTCGCCGGGTGCGAGGCCAGGAACTCCCTCATCGCGCGGTAGTCGTCCACCTCGACGAGGTGGAACAGCTCGCGCCCGGAACGCCAGATCCGCCACGAGTGCACCCCGGCCTCGCGCAACGCCCCGTCCAGCTCCACCGGGATCGTCGCGTGGATGCGGTCGTAGTCGGCTTCACGACCCTCGCGGAGCCGGGTGTGCAGAGCAACGGTCTCCACCGGTCTCACTCCTGCTTCTGGCCGGTCGCGAACCGCGTCACGATCAGCGCGAGGATGATCACCGCGCCGTACGAGGCCTTGATGTAGAAGCCGGAGACGCCCTGCAACCGCAGGATCTGCTCGACCAGCCCCAGCATCAGCACGCCGGACAGAGCACCGAACAACGTGCCCTTGCCGCCCTGCAACGAGATCCCGCCGATCACCGCGGCAGCGAAGACCTGGAAGATCATGCCCTCGCCCTGGGTGGCGGCCACCGACCCCAGCCGCCCGGTCATCAGGATGCCCGCGATCACGGCCAGCACCGAGCCGATGATCAGCACGGTCCACACCACGCGGTCGACCCGGATGCCCGCGGCGCGCGCGGCCTCGGAGTTGCCGCCGATCGCGTACAACGAACGTCCGGCGCGCAGGTACTTCAGCACGAAGATGCCGACGGCGTAGCAGACGATGCAGATCCACACCGCCGCCGGCAGCCCGAGCCAGGTCGTGGAACCCAGGTACAGGAACGACTCCGGCACGTCGATCAGCGACTTGCCCTCGGTGATCGCGAGCTGGAGACCGCGCAGCATCGTCAGCATGCCCAGCGTCACCATGAACCCGGACAGCCCGACCTTCAGGATCAGGAACCCGTTCAGCCCGCCGATCACCACGCCGATGAGCAGGCACAACGGCAGCGCGAGCCACGCGGCAAGACCGATGTCGAGCCCGCCGGCCGACGACGGGATGATCAACGCGACCGCCAGCGCGGGCGCGAGACCGACCGTCGACTCGAGCGACAGGTCCATCTTGCCGACGATCAGGATCATCGCCTGGCCCAGCACCAGCAGCGACAGCTCGCTCTGCTGGGTCAGCACGGCGATCAGGTTCGCGGGGGTGAGGAAGATCGGCGACAGGACGGCGCCGATGACCAGCAGGATGATGATCACCGGGACGAGCGCGAGGTCCTGGTACCGCGCCAGCCGGAACTTCTGCTTCTCCGGTGGAGCCGAAGCCGACACCGGCGGAGTCATGGCCTTGGTCATACCGAGCTCATCCCTTCGATGGCGGCGATGAGTTCCTGGTCGCGCCAGCCGCGGGCGAACTCCCGCACGACCTGGCCGTGGAACAGCACCAGAACACGGTCGCAGACCCGCAGGTCGTCGAGCTCGTCCGAGACGACGATCGCGGCCTTGCCCCGGCGCGCCTGCGCGTCGACGACCCCGAGCAGCGACTCCTTGGACTTCACGTCGACGCCCGCGGTCGGGTTGATCAGCACCAGCACCGACGGGTCGCCGGCCAGCGCACGTGCCATCACGACCTTCTGCTGGTTGCCGCCGGACAGGTCGGACACCGGCTGGTCCGGTCCGGCGGCCTTCACGTCGTAG
The DNA here is from genome assembly GCF_035525475.1 of Lentzea sp. Taxonomy (GTDB): domain Bacteria; phylum Actinomycetota; class Actinomycetes; order Mycobacteriales; family Pseudonocardiaceae; genus Lentzea. The sequence continues at coordinate 7,880 of NZ_DATLEC010000088.1, forward strand.
GAGGCGATCGCGGTGCTGCCGGCCGCACGCTGCGCCGACGGCCACACGAACGACCCGGCCGTGCTCATCGTCGCGTTCTCCGCGATCGACAGGTCCAGCACGAGCCCCTGGTGGTGGCGGTCCCGCGGCACACAGCCGATTCCGGCCTTCAAAGCCGAAGGCACGTCACCGCCGCGCACCGAAGACCCGTCCACCGAGATCGAGCCGGACGAAGGCTTTCGCAGTCCGTAGACGGTTTCGGCGAACTCGTGCTTGCCGGACGACGCACTGCCCGCGAGCCCGATGACCTCGCCGCGGGCCGCCGACAGCGAGATGTCCGAGAAGTGGTCACCGCTCAACGACGACACGGTCAGCACCTGCTCGGAAGACGACGGCCGGTCGTCCCCGCTGGGCACGTTGAGGCCGCCCACCTCGCCGGTCATCGCCTCGATCAGGTCGGGCTTCGACATCTCCGCGACCGGCGCGGTGACGATGTGCCGCGCGTCGCGGTAGACCGTCACCGTCTGGCAGACCTCGTAGACCTCCTGCAGGTGGTGGGAGATGAACAGGAACGTCACCCCCTTGTCCTGCAACGACCTCATCCGGTCGAACAGCCTCTCGATCGCCGGGCCGTCGAGCTGCGCGGTCGGTTCGTCGAGGATCACGAACCGCGAGCCGATCGACAGCGCCCGCGCGATCTCGACGAGCTGCCGCTGTTCGACGGTCAGCGTGGACACCAACGCGTCCGGCCGCACCGCCACGTCGTAGGTCTCCAGCAACGAGGAGGCCTCGGCACGCAGCTTCTTCCAGCTGATCAGCACGCCTCCGAGGTCCTGCCGGTTGATGAACAGGTTCTCGGCGACCGACAACTCCGGCACGACCGTCGACTTCTGGTAGACGCACGCGACGTGACGCCGCCACGCCGCGCTGTCGGCGACGGGTGGCGCGGGTTCGCCGAAGAAGGTGACCTCGCCCGTGTCCGGCGTCTGCATGCCGGTGAGGACCGAGACCAGCGTCGACTTGCCCGCGCCGTTGCGCCCGACGAGCGCGTGCGACTCACCGGCCCGGATCTCGATGCCCACGTCGTCCAGCGCGAGCGTCTGCCCGAACCGCTTCGTCACGCCCCGCGCGATGGCCGCGTACTCGGTCATTTGGCGATCTGGTTGCCCCAGAAGGCCTTGTCGTCGACGTTCTCCTTGGTGATCAGCGGTGCCGCGAGCTGGTCCTCCAGCCGGCCGCCGCCGGTGTCCACGATGACGGAGTCGTGGTCGGTCTTGCCGGGCGAGAACGTCTTGCCCTCCACCGCGGCCTTCGCGTAGAAGAGCGCCCACTGCGCGTACAGGTCGGCCGGCTGCGAGACGGTCGCGTCGATCTCGCCCTTGCGGATGGCCTCCAGCTCCTGCGGGATGCCGTCGTTCGACACGATGAAGATGTGCTTCGGGTCGGTCGGCGGGACGATCAGGTTCTTCTGCCGCAACACTTGCAGCGTCGGCGTGAGGAACGCGCCACCGGCCTGCATGTAGATGCCGTTGATGTCCGGGTGCTGGTTGAGCCGCGTCTGCAGGGCCGCGGACGCCTTCGGGCCCTCCCAGTCGGTCGGCTCCTCGAACACCGTGATGCCGGGGTAGTCGCGCTTCATGCAGGCGGCGAACGCCTCGGACCGGTCACGGCCGTTGATCGACGCCAGTGCGCCCTGGAACTCGACGACCTTGCCCTTGCCGCCCAGCTTGTCGCCGAGGAACTTGCAGGCCTTCTCGCCGTAGGCCTTGTTGTCCGCGCGCACGACCATGTAGGTCCTGCCCTTGTCTGGACGGGTGTCGACGGTGATCACCGGGATCTTCGCCTTGTCCAGGCGGTCCAGGGTCGACGCGATCGCACCGGTGTCCTGCGGTGCCATGATGATCGCCTTGGCGCCCTGCGACTGCAGCGACTGGGCGTTGGCGACCAGGTTCTCCACCTTGTTCTGCGAGTTGGTGGGGTTGAGCAGGTTGACGCCGAGGTCCTTCGCCTTGTCGGGGAAGTACTTGATGTAGGAGTTCCAGAAGTCGGTGTCGGCGCGCGGGTGGTCGGCGCCGATCGGGCCGACGCCCCCGGCTCCGGTGCCGGTCGCGCCGCCGCCACAGGCGGTCAGCGCGAGAGCACCGGTGAGGGCGAGGCACACCGCGGCGGTGAGGTTGCGACGCTTCATCGTGAGTTGCCTTTCGTCACTGCTGGGGACGCAAGCGCAGGCCGTGCATGCCACCGTCGACCGCGAGGACCGTGCCGGCGGTGGAACCCGACAGCGGGCTCGCCAGGTAGGCGATGGCTCCCGCGACCTCGTCGGCGGAGACGAGCCGGCCGTGCGGCTGGCGTGCCTCCAGCGCGGCTCGTTCGGCCTCCGGGTCCGGCGCCGAGTCGAGCAGGCGGCCCACCCACGGGGTGTCCGCCGTGCCGGGAGCGACCGCGTTGACGCGAATGTCTTCGCGCAGGTGGTCGGCGGCCATCGCGAGCGTCAGCGAGTACACGGCGCCCTTGCTGGCCGAGTAGAGAGCGCGCTGCGGGAGCCCGGCCCAGGCAGCGATCGAGCAGGTGTTGACGATCGCCGCGGACGGCGAGTTGCGCAGGTGCGGCAGCGCGGCGCGCGAGACGCGGACCATGCCCAGCACGTTGACGTCGAGCACCTTCGCCCACTGGGCGTCGTCGTTGGCCGTGACGTCGCCCTGGGCGCCGATGCCCGCGTTGTTCACCACGACGTCGAGGCGTCCGAACCGCTCGACGACCTCGGCGATCGCGGCCTTGACGCTCTCGTCGTCCGAGACGTCCGCGCGGATCCCGACGAGCGGGTCCGGCACGTCCGGGTTGAGGTCGAGCGCCACGGCCGTCGCTCCCCTGCTGCTCAGCAGGGTCGCGGTGGCCAGGCCGATGCCGGACGCACCGCCCGTGACGACGGCGACGAGCCCGTCGAAGTCAGCCATGCTCACCCTCCAGCTCCGTCCACACAGGACCATCGGGGTAGACGTAGTCGGCCAGGGTCTCGTCCTTGAGCTGGGCGGAGAACCCCGGCTGAGCCGGCGCCAGGTAGCGGCCCCGCTCGACGACGGCCGGGTCGAGGAAGTGCTCGTGCAGGTGGTCGACCCACTCGATCACGCGCTCGCCGACCTCGCAGGAGACCGCCACGTAGTCGAAGAACGACAGGTGCCTGACCAGCTCGCACAGGCCGACACCGCCGGCGTGCGGGCACACGGGGACGTCGAACTTCCTGGCCAGCAGGAGGATCGCGATGTTCTCGTTGACCCCCGCGACCCGGCACGCGTCGAGCTGCAGCACGTCGATCGCGCCGGCCTGCAGGAGCTGCTTGAACATCACGCGGTTCTGCACGTGCTCGCCGGTGGCGATCCGGATCGGGGCCAGCGCGTCGGCGATCGCGCGGTGCGCCAGCACGTCGTCCGGTGAGGTCGGCTCCTCGATCCAGTACGGGTCGAACGGCGCCAGCTCGCGCATCCACCGCACCGCCGCGCCGACGTCCCAGCGCTGGTTGGCGTCGACCGCGACGCGCACCTCGTCGCCGACGACCTCGCGGGCGAGCTTCATCCTGCGCACGTCGTCGTCGAGGCTGCCGCCGACCTTGAGCTTGATCATGTCGAAGCCGTCGGCCAGCGCCTGCCTGGCGAGGGTCGCGAGCTTCTCGTCGGAGTAGCCGAGCCAACCCGGTGACGTCGTGTAGGCCGGGTACCCGTCGCGGGCGATGGTGTCCACGCGGTCGGCCTTGCCGTGCTCGGCCTCGCGGAGGATCCGCAGCGCCTCGTCGGGCGTCAGGGCGTCGGAGAGGTACCGGAAGTCGACGAGGCTGACGATCTCCTCGGGCGACATCCGGGCCAGGAACCGCCAGACAGGCAGCCCCGCCCGTCGCGCGGCCAGGTCCCAGGCCGCGTTGACGACGGCGCCGATCGCCATGTGCGCGACACCCTTCTCGGGCCCGAGCCAGCGGATCTGCGAGTCGCCGATCAGCTCGAAGTACAGCTCCGCCAGCGCTTTCGCGTCCTCCGGCACGTCTTTGCCGACGACGTGCGGCGCCATCGCCTTGATGGCTGCGGCCTGCACGTCGTTGCCGCGGCCGATCGTGAACGCGAGGCCGTGGCCCTCCGGTCCCTCGTCGGTCCGCAGCACCACGTAGGCGGCGCTGTAGTCAGGGTCGGGGTTCATCGCGTCGGAGCCGTCGAGCTCGCGGGACGTGGGGAACCTGATGTCCAGCACGTCCAGTTCGATGATCTTCGGCATCACGCCTGCCCGAGGGTTTGCTTCTGCCGGCCGAGACCCTCGATCTCGAGCTCGACGACGTCCCCGGCGCGCAGGTACGGCTTGGGCTCCGGCTGGCCGAGCGCCACCCCAGCGGGTGTACCCGTGTTGATGACGTCACCCGGACGAAGGACAAGGAACTGGCTGAGGTAGCGCACGATCCCGCCGATCGGGAAGATCATGTTCCTGGTGGACGAGTTCTGCTTGATCTCGCCGTTCACCCAGAGCCGCATCTCGAGGTTCTGCGGGTCGGAGATCTCGTCGGCGGGCACGAGGAAGGGACCGAGAGGGTTGAACGTCTCGCAGTTCTTGCCCTTGTCCCACGTGCCGCCGCGCTCGATCTGGAACTCGCGCTCGGAGACGTCGTGCGAGAGCACGTACGCGCCGACGCACGCCAGAGCCTCCTCGTCGGACTCCAGGTAGCGAGCCGTGCGCCCGATGACGACGCCGAGCTCGACCTCCCAGTCGGTCTTCACGGACCGGCGCGGCACGAGCACCTCGTCGTACGGCCCGACGACCGTGTCGGGCGTCTTGAGGAACACCACCGGCTCACCGGGGATCTCCGCGCCGGTCTCCTCCGCGTGGTCGCGGTAGTTGAGGCCGATGCAGATGATCTTGCCGGGATGCGCGAGCGGCGCCCCGACCCGCACGTCCTCGGTGCTCAGGGCTCCCAGCTCGCCACCTTCGATCGCCGCGCGCACGCGGGCGATGCCGTCGTTCGCGAGGAAGGCCCCGTCGATGTCGGGGGTGATCGGCAGGAGGTCGTACGTGGTCCCGTCGCCGGTCCTCACCGCAGGACGCTCCTCGCCGACCGGGCCCAGGCGCAAGAACTGCACGGCCGTTCCTCCTCTGCTCACTCACAAAAGACATCGGATGTATAGCCCTGAGAGGGCATGTTCGTCTAGGTCTTCGCGTGAAGTCGTCCGATGACTAAAAAGGATTGATCATGAAGTTGCTGGCCGCGTCCGTGCTGACGGGCGCGCTGCTGACACCATCGGCCCCGGTCGAGCCCGTGACCGTCTTCGTGGAGCTGACCTCGGGCGCGGCGGTCGAGGCGCGTTCCGCCACCGAGGCCCGCTCGGCACGGGACAGGACCTCGGAGCAGGCCTCACGGGTCGTGTCCCGGTCCGGCGGACGGGAGGTCGCCCGCACGACCAACGCCGTGCCGGGCGTCGTGCTGTCGGCGCCCAGGACGAGCCTGTCGTCGCTGTCGCGGATGCCCGAGGTGCGGGCGGTGCACCGGATGACGACCAAGGAGCTCACCAACGCTTCGGCCGACCGGCTGACCCGCACGTCCGACGTGTGGAAGTCGCTCGGGCGCCTCGGCGACGGCGTGCGGATCGGCGTCGTCGACACCGGCATCGACTACCGGCACGCGGACTTCGGCGGCGGCTCGTTCCCGAACGCCAAGGTCGTCGGCGGCCACGACTTCGCGGGTGACTCCTACACCGGCAGGCCGGGGACGGTGCCCGCACCGGACGCCGACCCGCTGGACTGCCAGGGCCACGGCACGCACGTCGCCGGCACCGCGGCCGGGTTCGGGGTGAACGCGGACGGCACGACCTACCGCGGCCCGTACTCGTCCGTCGACCTCGACGCGATGAAGATCGGGCCGGGAACCGCGCCGCACGCGTTGCTCTACGCGTTGAAGGTGTTCGGGTGCAAGGGCGGGACCAACCTGACCGCGCAGGCGCTGGACTGGGCGCTCGACCCCAACGGCGACGGCGACTTCTCCGACAAGCTCGACGTGGTGAACCTGTCGCTGGGCAGCGACTTCGGCGCGGCGGACGACCCGGACTCGTTGTTCGTGCGCAAGCTCGTGGAGCACGGCGTGGTCGTGGTCGCGGCGGCGGGCAACGGTGGCGACTTCTACGACGTGTCGGGCTCGCCGGCCAGCACGCCCGAGGCGATCTCCGTGGCGAACAGCCGTGACGCGTTCACGATGCTGGACGGCCTGGAGTCGGGCGGTCAGAGGTATGCGGGCCAGTACAGCCAGAGCTACAAGGAGCCGCTGGACCTCACCCTGCCCGTCGTGCGGCTCTCGTCCGATGTGGACGGATGCCAGCCGATCGGCGAGGCGGTGAACGGCAAGATCGTCTGGCTGGAGTGGGACGACAGCGACGCCACCCGCGCCTGCGGTTCCGGCGCCCGCACCGACAACGCGTGGAAGGCGGGGGCGGCCGGCGTGCTGCTGCCGACCACGTTGCCGGTGTTCGCCGCCGGAATCGCCGGAAACGCCCACATCCCCGCGTTCCAGCTGACCGCGGCCGCGTCGAAGGCGTTGCGCCCCGCCATGGAGGCCGGGACGCTGACGGTGCACCTGACCTCGGCGTTGAAGCGGGCGGTGCCCTCGACGGTGCCGTCGATCGCGGACACGATCACGCCGTCGTCGTCGCGTTCCCGTTCGTCGATCGCCGTGGCGGCGCCGGGTGACACGATCTTCTCCGCCGCGTCCGGGACGGCCTCCGACGGCGTCTCGATGGGCGGCACCTCGATGGCTTCACCGCACGTCGCGGGCATCGCCGCGCTGCTGCGCGAGGTCCATCCGGAGTGGACGGTCGAGGAGGTCAAGGCCGCGTTGATGAACACCGCGTCCGGGATCGTGCGTTCCTCCGACGGCGTGCGCGAAGCCCCGATGCGCGTCGGTGCCGGACGGGTGGACGGGCTCGCGGCGCTGTCGTCCGACGTGCTGGCGCTGGGTGACGCGTCGTTCGGCACGGTCGAGGCCGGCGGCCCGGTGGTGACCGACCGGACGATCCAGCTGGTCAACAAGGGCACGGACACGGTCTACCTGCACGCCCGCTACGAGCCGATCACGTTGGTGCCCGGCGTGTCGTTCCAGGTCACGAAGCCGGAGGTGGTGGTGCCGGCCGGCGGGTCGACGTCGGTGACCGTGCGGCTGCGGATCCCCCGGCCTGCCGCGTTGCGCAAGACCGCCGACCCGACCATCTCGCTGGCCGACGGACGGCAGTTCCTCGCGGAGGCGTCCGGACTGCTGACGTTCTCGGGCGACCGGACGCTCCAGGTGCCCGTCTACGCGGCGCCGAAGCCGGTGTCGCGCCTGTCCGTGGTCTCCGGTCGCGTCACCGGGCAGGTCCTCGATCAGGAGGACTACCAGTCGCGCATGACCGTCCTGCGGCTCGGCGCGCGCTCCGACCGACTGCCCGGCTGCGGCCCCGACCGGCAGGACGACTGCGCCGCGAACCGCACGGCCCGCAGCAGCGACCTGCGCTACGTGGGCGCGACGGCGACGCCCGACCTGCTGGCGTTCGGCGTCGCGACGTGGGACACCTGGGCGAACATCGGCAGCACCACCCAGCCGCAGGTGCGGTTCTCGGTGGGCGGCAAGGACTTCCTGACGACCGCGGTGAAGCGGACCAGCGCCGGCGGCAGCGTGACCGCGGACGTCTGGCTGGCGAAGACCGTCGTGGCCGGCACCGACGAGGTGGTGGACGAACAGCCGCTGAACGGCCTGGACGGGACTTCGGACACGAACCTGTTCGACAGCGACGTCGTGGTCCTGCCGGTGTCGCGCTCCGCGCTGCCGTCCGGCCCGGTGACCTACACCGTCGGAATTGCCAGCCGCTACCCCGCACCCGCCGACCAGGACGAGGTCGTCGACGTGACGCCTCCCGCGACGTTCGACTACGGCCTGGTCGTCCCGTCACTGTCCACAGTGGCCCGTCCGGGTGATCCGATCGCTCCCGGATCGCTGGTGTTCTTCCACCACAACGCGAGCGGTAACCGCGCCCTGACCTCGTGACACCCGGTTGGGTGTGCCTGCGCGGACCCGTCTGTCGGCATACTCGGCTTTCATGGACCTGGTGGTGGGACTGGACGCGGGCGGCACGTCGACCAGGGCGTTGGTGCTCGATCTCGACGGCGCCCGCCTGGGCCAGGGCCTGGCGGGCGGCGCGAACCCGAACTCGCACCCGCCGGCCGTGGCCGCGGCCCACATCACCGAGGCCCTGACAGAAGCCCTGGACGGCCTGGACTCCCGCAGGGTGCGCAGCGGAGTCCTGGGCATGGCCGGCGCCTCCCGCATGACCGACCCGGCCGTGCTGGAGGAGTTCCAGGCGGCCTGGGAACGAGCGGGCCTGCACTGCCCGATGCGCGTGGTGACCGACTGCGAGGCGGCGTTCGCCACCGGCACCTCCTCCCCCGGCGGCACGGTGCTGGTGGCGGGCACCGGTTCCATCGCGGGCAGGATCGAGAACCACCGCATGGTCGCCCAGTCCGGCGGCTACGGCTGGCTGATCGGCGACGAGGGCTCGGCGTTCTGGCTGGGCCGCGAAGCCGTCCGGGCGACCTTGAAGCTGCTGGACCTCGACGCACCCCTGGAAGGCCTGGCAACGGCAGTCCTCACCGCCGCCGGCGCGCGGAATCGAGGCCAGCTGATCACCACCGTGAACGCGCGGCCACCCATCGCACTGGCCCAGTTCGCACCTCTGGTCAGCTCCGCCTACCACCACGGCGACCCCGAGGCGCTGGCGATCGTGGCGTCCGCCGCCCGCCTGCTCGCCGACATCGCCTCGGCCGTGCGCACGCCGTCCGACGTCTCCCCGATCGTGCTCGTCGGCAGCCTGATCAAGACGCCGGTGGGGACGCACCTGAAGCAGGAGCTCCTCGCTCGTTGCGGCGCTCAGGTGATCATGGCTACCGAGGGTGCGGCGGGGGCGGCGTGGCTGGCGGCCGTGGACGTGCTCGGGCCGACGGCTCCTCGCCCGGTCTGAGGCCGGCTACCTCAGCAGGGCCTGGCGGAGATCAGGAGAGCGCAAAAGCTCAAGCAGGTCGGGAGAATCGCTGAACACGATGTCGGCACCCGGGCTGAGTGCCTGTCGCAACATGGACTGGCACACGTCCGCGAATGGCTGACCTTGCACAGTTCGAACGTGCTTCCGCATCTCATCTGAGCGATCACGGCCACGTGCCCGGTCCCATGCATGCAGCGCAAGCTCGACCACGTTTCGCGCATGCATGCGTCCCTGCGGCAACCCGCGTCTGTTGAGCCCGCACACCTCGATGGTCACCTCGCCCTTCAGCGTCAGCGGGCTGTAGATGCCCAGGGACAACGTGAGCAGCAGGTGGTTGAACGGATCTTCGGCTGTCGGATCGATCAGCAGCGGAGTGCCGTCCTGGTCGAGCGGGAACTGATCGCGCTTCTGGTGGCTGTTGCAGGCCGAGCAGGCGAGGAGGTGGTTGAGCCAGTCGAAGGTGCGCAGCGGGTTGCGGACGATCGGCTCGAAGTGATCGACGTCGGTGCCGCGACTTTCACCGCAGTACATGCACGTCTCGAACCCTGCCGCCATCTCGCCGAGCGCTGCCCTGACAGGCTTCCGGATCGTCGAGTTCCTCCAGGAGGAACGAGCCTTCTCGGGTCGATCGGCCGGCGACTCGGAACTGATCTTCTCGGTCAGTTCGGCCATCTGCGCCGCTGTGCGCGCTGGAAGATCGGTTCGATGGATCCTGATCATTCGTCGCGCAGCCGAGCCGCCACCTCGTCCGCACGAGCTGTCAGCGAACTGGTGAGCTTCTCCCTGAGGTCCCTGTACCGCCGCACCTCCTGCTCATCGGCGTTGCCGGAGATGACCTTGACTTCCAGTTCGACGAGTTGCCCGCGCAGCTGGTCCGCGCGTTCCGAGTAGGGCGAGTCGAGTCCGAACAACTCCGTGAGTACGGCGTCGTCGCCGCTGCCGTAGACGACCCGCTCGTAGAGATCCTGGTCGACCACGTGCGGAGGCAGTTGTTCCTCCGGCCCCGGCAGCCGGATCAGACCTCCTGGATCCGCTGCCTGGCAGATGTAGGGGCTGTGCGTGGTCACGATGAACTGGATGTTCGGGAAGTGCGCCTTCAGCCAGCCGCCGATGCGCTGCTGCCAGGAGACGTGGAGATGGGCATCGACCTCGTCGATGATCACCACTCCAGGCGCGGTGATCGTATTGCCCTGCACCTGGAGTTCTCCGTAGGCATCGTGGATCTGCTTGAGGAGGTCCACGACAAGCGCGGTCACCGTTCTGTACCCGTCACTTGTCTCTCGAAGCGGGAACCTGTTGCCTCCACAGGTGACCCACAGGCCGTCCGACGTGACGTCGTCGACCTTGTGATCGCCAGGAAGCAGACCATCACTCAACAAGCGCAGCGCGGCCTGTTTCAGTTCTTCCGCACCCGGTTCGCCTTCGAGCGCGCGCAGATGCTGCTGGATCAGCCAGCTGACGCCCTCGGCAAGCGACGCGTCTTCGTTGAACAAGCTTGCGATATTCGCTACACGGCTGGGCGTCTTTCGCGCCGCACCGGCCAACCTTCGAAATGGTCCATATGCGGCAAAGAACCACTTACCAGGAGGGATTTCTCCCAAGCCGTTCAACCCGAAAACGTGCAGAACCCGAGAATCCCAGCCGAGGCGCAGGTCGAAAAATTTCTCACGATGATCTGCCTCGACATAAACCCGCACGTTCGCTGAAGCCAGCTCGGTTCCGCGCGTCATCCAGTTCTCGAAGTCAGGCATGACGACGAGTGCCGCATGAGAGCCCCCGAGCGTGAGAGCTATCGCCTGCAGCAGAGTGGACTTTCCCGAACCGTTCCGTCCAGCAACCACAGTCCAGCCGGCATGTGAACCATCCGGACGAGTGAGCGTCAGATCCACCTCACGGGCGCCGTGGAACCCTTTGATGTTCCTCAGCTTCACCTGCGAGACGTACATGACCACCCCGGTCGCCGAGCTTCACGAGTTTCCTCGCGTGACTCTAGTCGGCACCAGCCAAAACCCGCCGAGGACTCAAGCGGACTCCGGCACCCGCGGGTGCCGGAACCCGGGATGCCCGTCCGGCAGAGCCCGCCGCAACATCCACCCCGACACCAGGACGCAGACGATCTGCAACGGCCACGACAACGCGAGCCGCAAAGTCGCCAGCCAGTACACCTGAGCGTCCAGCCACAGTGGAGTGAACACGGCGATCCTCAGCACGTACTGCCCAACCCAGGGCCAAGACGCGATGGAGTAAGCCCGCAGCAAAGCGGGATCCCGCCGCCACCGGGTCTTCTGCCCCAGCAAAGTCCCCACGACCACGCCGAGCAACGGCCACCGCACCGCGATGGACCCGGCCCAGGCGAGCGCCGAGGCCACGTTGGACAGCAGTTGGATGAGGAAGAAGTCCTCGACACGGCCGGTGTACAGCGCCACCAGCGACGCCGCCACCACGGCCAGGACTGAGAACACGACGGCGCGGGGTTTCTCGCCGCGTACGAATCGCACGGCCCCGATGACCACGCCACACAGGACCGCGGCGACGGCACCGGCGCCGATCGAATGGCCGAAGAGCAGCCAGCCCGCGACGAACGCCAGCGGCGGCAGGGAGGCGTCGAGGGCGCCGCCCCGGCCTCCCAGCAGTGATACGAGCGACTCCTGGCGCACGTCCGTCATGGTTCCAGGGTGCCTTAGGTGAGCCTAAGTCAGGTAACGGACCCGTATCGGGGATTGACCGCGGTGAACCAGGTCACTACCGTCTCACGAAATCGTCTGGAAAGTTAACAGACAGGAGAGCCTGGTGCGTGCCGGAAGCCCACGACTGCTGCGGGAGATCAACGACCGCGCAGCCATCGAGGCTCTGCTGCGCAACGGGTCGCTGACCAGGTCGGAGCTGGAGGGCCTGATCGGCCTCTCCAAACCGGCGACCGCACAGCTGCTCACCCGGCTGGAGACCGCCGACACCGTCGTCCGCAACGGGCTGCGGGGTGGCGGGCGCGGGCCGAGGGCCCAGCTGTGGTCGGTCAACGGAACGCTCGCGCACGTCGCCGCCGTCGACCTGACCCCCGAGACGGTCGACATCGCGATCGCGGACATCTCCGGAGCCGTGCTCACCGAGTACAAGGCGCCGATGCCCGCGAAGCACGGCGTGCTCGAGGCGTTCGTCAGCGCGGTCGAGAAGGCGTGCGGTCAGGCGGGACTGAGCCCCGACCAGCTGCTGCACGTCGTGGTGGGCTGTCCAGGAGCGGTGAACCCCGCGAACGGCGAGCTCGCCTACGCGCCGCACCTGCCCGGCTGGAACGGTTTCGACGTGCCCGGCCGGTTGCGCGAGCTGCTCGCGACCCCGGTGAGCGTCGAGAACGACGTCAACCTCGTCGCGCTGGAGGAGATGGTCGCCGGACGGGCCACGGAGGTGCGCGACTTCGTCGTCGTCTGGCCCGCGGACCTCGTCGGTGCCGCCGTCGTCGTCAACGGGGTGCTGCTGCGCGGCGCCTCCGGTGGCGCGGGCGAGATCGACGGCCTGATGATCCCCGACCGCGCGGCCGCCGACACCGACACCGACCGCTCCGGCGGCACGTACGGCGAACTGCTCAGCAGCGCGTCGATCTGCAAGCTCGCCAGGGCCCACGGGCTCGCCGCGCGCAACGGTCACGGTGCCGTGCGCAAGGCGTTGGCCGCGGGGCCGGCGGGCCGGGAGTTCCTGGGCGACCTCGCCAGGCGCATCGCCACGGGTGTGGCCAGCGTCGTCGCGGTGCTCGACCCGGAGCTCGTCCTGCTGTCCGGCGACATCGCCCAGGCGGGCGGAACGACGTTGAACGATCTCGTTGCCGCGGAACTGCGGCAACTGGTGGTGCCGCGGACACCTGTCCAGCTGGCGTTGGTGACGGGCAAACCGGTGCGCAGCGGTGCGCTGCACTCGGCGCTGGCCGTCGCACGCGAGCAGGTGTTCGGCCTCCCGGCAGCCACCACGGCTCCATTCCGCGGCCCTGTGGTCGCCGGGTCCCCACGTTGATCGAGAAGGAGTGCACATGCGCAAGCACACCCGTGCTGCCTTGCTCTGTGTCGCCGCAGCGCTGACCCTCACCGCATGTGCGGC
>NZ_DATLEC010000117.1:0-24588 GCF_035525475.1 Lentzea sp.
GCCCCCCCGCGGCCCCATCACGCTCATCGGTGACGAACAGGCCGCGCCGTACCAGCGGCCTCCGCTCACGAAGGCCTACCTGGCGGGGGAGACCGACCTCGCCGGGCTGGTCCTGAGGCAGGACTCGTACTACGAGGACAGCGGCATCAAGCTCATCCGCGGCGAGCGGGTGATCGGGGTCGACCGCCAGGCGCGCGTCGCCGTGCTGGGCTGTGCCCGCACGGTCGGCTACGACCACCTCGTGTTCGCGACGGGCGCGCGGCCGCGGCCGTTGCCGATCCCCGGCGCGGAGCACGTGCTGAACCTGCGCACGGTCGCCGACGCGGACGCGATCAAGCGCAGGCTCGACGGACGGATCGGGCTCGACGTCGTCGTCATCGGCGGCGGGTTCATCGGCCTCGAGTTCGCGGCCGTGGTGCGGAAACTGCGCCACGAGGTGACCGTCGTCGAGGCGCAGCCGCAGGTGATGCAACGGGCGGTGTCCGCGGAGACGGCCCAGCACCTCGTCAACCGCCACCGCAGCGAAGGCGTCCAGATCCTCACCGGGACGGGTGTCGCCGCGGTCAGGGAAGGCCTCGTCGAACTGACCGACGGCACGGTGCTCGTCGCGGACCTCGTGGTCGCGGGCATCGGCGTCGTCCCGAACACCGAGGTCGCCCAGCGCGCCGGGCTCGCGGTCGACAACGGCATCGTCGTCGACGCGCACCTCGGCACCGTCGACCCGCGCGTCTACGCGGTCGGCGACTGCGCGCGGTTCGCCAGCACGCACGCCGGCGGCCTGATCCGCCTGGAGTCGGTGCAGAACGCCACCGACCAGGGCTCGACGGTCGCGGCGGCGATCCTGGGCAGCGCGGAGCCCTACACCGCGCTGCCGTGGTTCTGGAGCGACCAGTACGACGTGAAGCTGCAGACCGCGGGCCTCACCAACGGCCACGACCGCACGGTCACCGTCGGCGACCCGGCCGAGGGCAGGTTCTCGGTGTTCTGCTTCAAGGACGACCGGCTGATCGGGATCGAGGCCTACAACCGGCCGATCGACTTCCTGATGGGGCGCCGGATCCTGGAGGGCGGCAACCGGCTCACCCCGGAGATCGTCGCCCAGCCGGGCTTCGACCTGCGCGCCAGCCAGCAGAAGGCGGCGTGAGCGATGCCGTCCGCGGAGCAGGGGCTACAGCCAGCCGGCTTCCTCGGCGATGCGGATGGCGTCCACCCGGTTGCGGCCGTTGAGCTTGGTCATGATCGTCGTCATGTAGTTGCGGACCGTGCCGACCGACAGCGACAGCGCGACAGCGATGTCCGGCGCGTCGGCGCCGTTCGCGGCGAGGCGCAGCACCTCCAGCTCGCGGTCGGTCAGCGGGCACTCGCCGCGGTCCCACGCGGCCAGGGCCAGCTGGCTGTCCACGACGCGCTCTCCCGCGTTGACGCGGCGGATCGCATCAGCGAGCTCCGACGGCGGCGCGTCCTTGAGCAGGAACCCGTCCACTCGCGCGGCCAGCGCCCTGCGCAACGTCCCCGGCCGGCCGAGCGAGGTCAGCATCAACGTCCTGACGTGCGGCATCGTCTCGCGGATCGTCGTCGCGGCACTCAGCCCGTCGAGGATCGGCAGGTCGATGTCGATCACGCAGACGTCGGGGCTGTGCTGACGCGCGGTCGGCACGATCTTGTCGCCCGAGCTCACCTCGGCCACGACCTCGATGTCCGGTTCGAGGTTGAGCAGCGCGATGAGAGCACCGCGCACCATGTGCATGTCCTCCGCGAGCAGAACCCTGATCATCGCGCCCCTCCGCGCGACACCATATCTCCCGACGTTCAGGTCGCGCTCCACGCCGCGTCGAGGCGACCCGGTAAGGGTGAAGGCGAGCTGCCTCGCGAAGGGATGCGTCATGGAACGCAGCGTCAACATGACGGTCGTGTACTACTCCTCGACGGGAACGATCCACCGGCTTGCCACGGAGATCACCGAGACAGCGGAGAAGAACGGCGCCGACGTGCGGTTGGTGCGGGCCGCGGAGCTCGCCCCCGAGGCGGCGTGGCGGTCCCGTCCCGCCTGGGCCGCGCACCTGGAGGAGACGGCGGACGTGCCCGTGGCGTCGGTCGACGACGTGCTGTGGGCCGACGCCGTCGTGTTCGGCACGCCCACCCGCTTCGGCAACGTGTCCGCACAGCTCAAGCAGTTCATCGACACGCTGGGGCCCGCGTGGTTCAGCGGCCTGCTCGCCGACAAGGTCTACTCCGCCTTCACTTCCGGCGGAAGTATGCACGGTGGGATGGAAACCACCCTCGTGTCCATCTACAACATGGTCTGCCACTTCGGCGGGATCATCGTGCCTCCCGGCGGTGACCTGAACCCCTACGGCACCTCTCACGTTCTGGGCGCGGACAACATGCCTGTCGACGAGATGGCGTTGCAGGCGGCCCAAATGCAGGCGGAACGCGTCGTGCGCATCGCACGCGCGCTGAAGGAGGTCTGACCGCGGTGCGAGTGAAGGATGTTTTCGTCAGTGGCAACGGGGTGCGCCTGCCGTCGACCCTGAAGGTCGCGGACGCGATCGCATCGGGGGAGTGCGAGCCGAAGCTCGTCGCGCGGACGGACGTCGAGTCCGTCTCGGTGTCCCCGCACGAGTCGGCGGCCGAGATGGCGGTCGAGGCGGCACGGGTGGCGTTGGCACGCGCGGGATCCGCGCCCGACGACGTCGACCTGATCCTGCACGCCACCACCTACCACCAGGGCCAGGACCTGTGGCCCGTCGGCTCCTACATCCAGCGCGAGACGGTGCGGAACTCCTGCCTGGCGCTGGAGATCCGGCAGATGTCCAACGGCGGCCTCGCCGCCATGGACCTCGCGGTGTCCTACCTGTCCGCGCGGCCCGGCCGCGACGCCCTGCTGACGTCCTCGGACCGCTTCTGCCTGCCCGGCATCGACCGGTGGCGCACGGACCCCGGAACGCCCTACGGCGACGGCGCGTCGGCCATCGTGCTGTCCACCCGCGGCGGGTACGCCCAGCTGCTCTCGCTGGCCATCAACGCCGACTCCGACCTCGAACCGCTGCACCGCGGCGACGTGCCGTTCGGCCTCGCGCCGTTCTCGCACCGCATCCCGGTGGACTTCGAGGAGGCCAAGCACACGTTCAGCCGCGAGTTCGGCCTCGCCTACGGCATCAACAAGGCCAACGCGGGCCAGGCGCTCGCCGTCGAGCAGGCGCTGTCCGACGCCGACATGAAGATCGGCGACGCCGACTGGGTGATCCTGCCGCACTTCGGCCGCCGGCGCCTCGACGTGAACTACCTGCGCCCGTACGACCTCGACGCCGACCGCACCACGTGGTCGTGGAGCCGCACGGTCGGGCACCTCGGCGCCGGTGACCAGTTCGCGAGCCTCGACCACCTCGTGCAGACCGGCAAGGCGACGTCCGGCCAGCGCATCGTGATGTTCGGCGTGGGCGCCGGCTACAGCTGGGGCTGCGCGGTCATCGAGATGCTGTGAGGCGCGGACTCGTGCGACCATGGGCCCGTGCCGAGGCTGATCCTGCTGTGCGGCCTGCCGGGCTCCGGCAAGACCACCCTGGCGAAGCGGCTGGAACGCGAGGTTCCCGCTGTTCGCCTCTGCCCGGACGAGTGGATCTCCGACCTCGGGGCCGACCTGTTCGACGAGCCCTTCCGCGACCGCCTCGAGCGCAGGTTCCGCGGGCTCGCGCGGGACCTGCTGCGGCTCGGCCAGGACGTGGTCCTGGAGTGCGGCTTCTGGAGCCGTGCGGAACGCGACGAGCTGCGGGACATGGCCCGCGCGCTGGGCGCCGCGGTCGAGCTGCGCTACCTGGCCGTGCCGTTCGAGGAGCTCGTGCGCCGGCTCGAAGCCCGCAACCGCGAGGGGACGACCGCGGTGATCACCCGGGAGATGCTGGCCGGGTACGAGCGGGTCTTCGAGGCTCCGGACGACGACGAACTGAGCTTGTTCGACCGGCCGTGAGGCCTCAGAGGATCGGGATCTCCGCGCGCAACCGGTAGGTGCGCTCGGGTGTGAGACCCGCCTGCAGGTCGCCGCCCAGCGCGCGCACGCGGGTGGTGAGGTTGCCGATCCCGCTGCCGTCGCGGGACCTCTGGTCGTTCGTGGGGATCCCGTCGTTGACGATGTCCATCGTGACGAGGTGCCGCGAGCTCTCCAGCACGATCTCGCAGTGCTCGGCCTTGCTGTGGCGCAGCAGGTTCGTCACGCCCTCGCGCAGCACGGTCGCGAGCGTCACCTTCACCTCGGTGGGCAGCCCGTCGCACGCGTCGATCCGCACGGTGACGTCGATGTCGGCCGCGGCCAGCAGCGCCTGCGCCGACTGGGTCTCCTCGTCGAACGACAGCTCGCGGTAGCTCAGCGCCACCGACCGCACGTCCGCGAGCGCCTGTCTCGAGATCTCCAGCACCTCGGTGAGCTCCTGCCGCGCCCGGCCGGGGTCGATCGTGGCGAGCCGGTGCGTGAGTTCACTCTTCAGCGTGATGGCCGAGAGGCTGTAGCCGAGCAGGTCGTGCAGGTCGCGGGCGAACCGCAGCCGTTCCTGCGTCACCGCGGCCATCGCCAGCTCCTCGCGCGCCTCGTGCAGCTCGGTCACCATGGACCGCAGCCGGGTCAACGCGTAGAGCACCAGTCCGTGGTTCGTCGCGGCGATGACGAAGTACTCGACGCTGACGTTGTCCTCTCCCACGGCCCTGGCGATGACGGCCTGCCCGGCGACCACCGCGACGAACGCCACCCAGTTGAGCCGGCGGGGCAGGAGCAGCGCCGCCGATCCGGCGAGAAAGCCCGGCACACCGCCGACATAGGGGTTGCTGAACACGAACTGGGGCACGTACACGCAGACCGCCAGCCCCGCCAGCGCCGCGTAGCCGAGCCTGGGCGGGACGTGCGGGCGGCTCACGACGCCCAGCACGAGCACGGCGATCACCACGTTGCTCACCGCGGCGGCCGCGATCCCGGGCGCACCGACCGTGGCGTAGTCGTACGCCGCCAGCGTCGTCGCCATCACGCCGTAGCCGACCACCACGGCCGTCAGCAGCACCTGCGCGAACCGCGTCTCGATCGGCAGGCTGGCCAGGCGCGGCTCGCGCGCGGGCTCCTCGGGTGCCGGATCGGCCGGCACCTCGGCGTGCAGCCGGTAGGTGCCGGTGGGCGAGGCGTGGACGAGGAGCGAGCCACCGATGGCGTTGGTGCGGGTGGCGAGGTTGGTGAGACCGCTGCCCCTGTCGCCGTCGGCCCGTGCGGGGACGCCGTCGTTGACGATGTCGATCGACACAGTCCTGCCGGTGCGGCCGATGGTGATCGAGCAGCGGGTGGCCTGGCTGTGCCGCAGCAGGTTCGTCACGCCCTCGCGCAGCACCGCCGCGAGCACGGTCCGGGAGCGCGGGGAGAGTTCCGCGGGCTCCGCCTGGAGCGTCGTCGTGACACCCGCCGCGGTCAGCACGGACCGCGCCGACTCGATCTCGTCGGTCAGTGACAGCTCGCGATAGCTCGACGCCACCGCACGAACGTCCGTCAGGGCCTCGCGGGCGATGCCGAGGATCTCCGCCAGCTCCCGCAGGGCGCGGTCGGTGTGCTCACCGATCAGCCTGCGGGCCAGCTCGACCTTCAGCGTGATCGCCGACAGGCTGAAGCCGAGCAGGTCGTGCAGGTCGCGGGCGAACCGCAGCCGCTCCTGCGACACCGCGAGGTCGGCGAGCTCGGACCGGGCGCTCTCCAGCTGCTTCACCAGCGACGGCAGCCGGGACAGGCCGTAGACGACCAGGCCGGCGACCATCGACGACACCAGGTAGTAGGACAGCAGGCCGATCTCGTACTGGCCGATCTTGGTCGCGGCGTTGGCCAGCGCCACCGCGCCGAACACGAACCACCGCACGCGACCGGGCAGCACCAGCAGGGCGCTGCCGGCGAGGAAGCCGGGCATGCCGGCCCACGCGTTGGGGAAGAACAGCACCGGCACGAACACCAGCAGCGCGAGCGCGCCGAGTGCCAGGTGGGCCTTGGCCGACCGCAGGTCCGCGCTCGGCCGTGAGAACACCCGCAGCTGCAGGTACCCGATGGAGAGCAGGCAGGCGAGCGAGCCCGCGATCCGCGCCGGGGTGGCACCGGCCTGCAGGACGTAGAAGAAGGCGTTCGCGAGGTAGCCGGCGAACACCACGCTGATCACGACGTACGCCAAACGACGGGACACCGATGAGCGTTCCTGTCGCAGCGTCACAGCAGCTCCCACGCGAGGGTCGGGACGCGGCCATGATACGGGCGCTTCCTGGGAATGCCCGATTTTTGGGATCCTCGATCGGAGCAACATGACGTCGGCTCATCGCCTCGCCGGGACGACGAGCCCGGCGCCCGCCAGATAGGCGACGACGTCGGAGACCAGGGTCCTGCTCAGGTTCAGGGCGTCCGCGACCTCCGTGATCGTGGTTGCGCTGTCCAGCAACCACTTCGCGATCTCCGTGGCGGGCGCGCTGTGCAGGATCACCTGGTACTGCTGCCCCGCGCACGCGAGCGCCTGGTCGCCGTTCAGCCGTTCTATCTCGGTGCCGCGCCGCATCGTGACGACGTCGTCGTCGGCGATGTGCGGCAACCCGAACACGGCCTCGCGCGTCACGGCGACCACCGACAGGATCGGCCCCGCGCCGTCGTTGAGGCCCAGCGACGGCACCAGGCACCCGCCCAGCTGGTCGAGCGTGTTCTTGAGCTTGCGCCAGATCAGGCACGGCCCGGAACCGGTCTTCCAGCGTATGAAGTTCTCGTGCAGCGCCGAGATGTTCTCGAGCGCCACCGGCCCGAGGCTCATCCGCTGCAGGGCCTCGCGCACGAGCGGGCTGGTGTCCGCGATCTCGATGGCACCCCACCTGCCGTGCACGGTGATGCTGTCGCCACCCTCGTCCACGAAGGCGTCCTCCAGCAACGACCACAACGGGCGGCCGGTCGGGACGTGCGACTGGGTGGGCACCACGGCGCCTCCGCTCTGGCAGTTACATGAACAGTGGGACGGGGTTCATCTCGTCGTAGCGGCGAGGTTGCGCCAGTCGTCCCAGTTGTACGGGTACGTCGTAGAGTCGTCCTTGAGCGAGTCTTGACCAGAAGTGCCGCAGCCCCGGCACGACCACCCGCACGACCGGAAGCCCGATGTCAGGCCTGGTCTGGTCCAGCACCAGCACTTCCATGCCCTTGGCCTCCAGCACGTCCTGGAGGGCCCTGATGTCGTCGGCCAGGTCGTCCCGGTGGACGTGGCCGTGGTGCAGGGCGTCACGGGCGGGCGCGGACGGGTCCGGTGCGAGCCAGAGGTTGTCGGCGAGCGCCGTGTTCTCGACCCAGCGTCGCAGATCGACGTCGAACTTGGACAGGTCCACGGGCTCGCACATCGCGGGCATGCCCTGGTTGAGCTCGGTGAGCGCGCGCCGTGCGGCGAGCCGCGGGTCGAGGTGGGCGCCGCAGCCGAACATGATGTCCTCGCGGTGCCCGTCGGTGCGCCGCGACACCGCGACCATCACCGGGACACCGAGGTCCGACGTGACGTCGAGGAGCCACACCTGGCGGCCGATGCCCGCGTGCACGGCGCGGAGCTCGTCGATCCACGAGTCGTGGAACGAGTCCAGGTCCACACCGGGCACCGGCGTGCGGTTGTACCACCAGATGCCGACGGCGTCGCGTTCGACGAGCTCCAGAAGCCCTTGCAGCACAGCGTCTTCGAGGCTGCTGCCGGCGGCGCAGCCGTTGGAGTCGGACGTGACGCTCGGCGGACAGGGGGCGCCGAAGTAGCACATTCCGGTGGGCAGGAACTTGTGGCGCTGTTCGGTGAGCGACCACAGCGGAGTCCAGTCCATCACCTCGTCGTCGTCGAACGGCGTGGTGACGTGCTGGAACGCGGCGTGCCGCGCGTTCCACGCCTCGCGGTCCTCGAACTGGCGCGGGTGGTACAGCTGCACGGAGCCGGGGTGGATCGCGAGGTCGCCGAGCGAGGTGTAGCTGCCGGTCACCCGCGCCTCCTCGCCGAAGTAGGCGCAGCTGCGCCGTTCCACGGCCTCGCACAGGGCGCCGACCTCGGCGTCGAGCGGCGTCACGCCCTTGCCGCCGGTGTCCGCCCGCAGCGCCGAGCGCAGTCCCTCGACGCCCTCGCCCGCGGCCGCGAGGTTCGACCCGGACACGAACGAGTTGAAGAACGCCGGTCCCTGGTCGTTGCGGCGGATCTCCCGCACGACGCCGGTGACCGGTCCGATGAGGTGCCGGTAGGTGTCGAGCACCTCCTGCGGCGACGACGACCGGTGGCCGCCGCCGTCGCAGGAGCGCTTCACGCGACTCGTGAGTTCGACCGGCTCGAACGCCCTGCGCGCGACAATCCGGGGGTCACCGCAACCGGAGCACTGCGGACGTGGCCGCACCTCGTGCTGGGTGACCTTCATGGCGAGGCTGTCGTAGTTCCAGATCGACCGCTGCGTCTCGTGGCGGATTCCCGCCAGCCACTTCGCCGCCTCGACCGACGCGATCTCCAGCGCCATCGCCCGCAGCGACGGCAGTCCGATGGTGGGACGCGGTGCCGGGCCCCGTTGCCCGCAGCGCGCCCGCACGTGCGCCTCCGCCTTCCGGTTGACCGAGAGCCGGGTGGCGAGGCAACGCCAGCAGGGGCCGTCGTCGCCGGGGGAGAAGAAGGGACCCACGCACACCTGCGCTCCCACCGGCTTGACCAGCAACCAGGGCGTGCCGGCCGCGCGGTGCGCGTCGTCGATGTCGCGGAGCTCGGGGGTCAGGTAGTCGGCGCACGCCACGACCGTGAGGTCAGCACTCCCCGAGGTGACCGTCAGTCCGTTGCGGCGCAGCGCTTCCGCGATCGCCTCGTGATCGGTGTCACCGATCGCGACCACGGACACGAGCGACGTCGTCGTCGCCTCCGCCGCGTCCGAGGGGTCGAGACCCGCCGCGTCCCAGTACGCGAGCGAGGCCTCCGTCGTGGCCGAACCGTCCTCGGTGCCGCGCTTGCCGATCAGGCCCGCCGCGGCGAGCCGCGTGAGCATCCTGGCCACCTTGTCGGCGGTCAGGTCGGCGGGAACGTCGCGCAGCAGCGCGGCGAGGTCGCGGGTGCCGTCGAGCAACGGCGCCAGCGTCTCGACGTGGGTACCGGCGATGGCCGTGACCCCTGTTTCCCCGAACAGGTAGACGGCTTCTCCCTGCACGATCTGCGGTCGGAGGTGTCGTTTGAACCCGATGCGTTGCTCGCCCGGTTCAGCCAGTTCGTGTCTCATGCCGCGAGAACCTCGTCATGCGCCTGGTACTCGCTGCCCGGCGAGCAGGTGCCGGAGTTGTAGATGATCCACCAGTCCATCGACGCCTCACGGTCGAGCTGGTAGATCTTCATGTCGTCGGAGTCGTCCGTGATCGAGGGGACGGAAGCCAGGTGCTGCACGGTCGTGGCGGACATTTCGGATCTCCGATGTTTGGGCTTCGTTCGATGTGGGTAATGATGCGGATCCCCGCTAATGGCCCGGTAGTTACCGGCTAATGCGCCTTGGTATGAAGTTTTCATACCCGGCACGGGCAGAACTCACCTGACATCGATGGCCTGTGCACTAACGCCGCCCCGTTGGTCCGAGCAGACTAACCACGTGCTCGGAATCGAAGGAGGAGTCGCGATGCAGATCAAGGTCCTGGGGCCCGTCGAGGCCAAGGTGAACGGTCGCTCGGTGACTCCCACCGCGGCCAAGCCACGGCAGATCCTCGCGCTGCTCGCGCTGCACTCCGGTCAGGTGGTGTCCGTTCCCACCCTGATCGAGGAGCTGTGGGGCGACCGCCCGCCGCGCAGCGCCCGCACCACCCTGCAGACCTACATCCTGCAGCTGCGCAAGCTCATCGGCGACGCGCTGTCGGCGTCCGGTGAGACCGGCGCGAAGGAGGTGCTGGTCACCCGCTACGGCGGCTACCTGCTCGACGTTCCGCAGGACTCGGTCGACGTGCACGAGTTCGAACGCCTCGGCCGCGCGGGCCAGCAGGCCTACGAGGTGGAGGACTACGCCTCGGCGTCCCGGCTGCTGCGCCAGGCGCTCGACATGTGGCGCGGCCCGGCCGTCGTGGACGTGCGACCGGGAATGCCGCTGGGCATCGAGGTCGTGCGCCTGGAGGAGGCCCGGCTCGGCGCACTCGAGACGCGCATCGACGCGGAGCTGCGGCTGGGCAAGCACAAGGCCCTGCTCAGCGAGCTCTCCGTGCTGACGGTGCAGAACCCGATGAACGAGAACCTGTGCGCCCAGTACATGATCTCGCTCTTCCGCGCCGGCCGGCAGTGGCAGGCGCTGGACGCGTTCAAGGGCCTGCGCAACACCCTGATCGAGGAGCTCGGTGTCGAGCCCTCGTCGCGCCTTCAGACGCTGCAGCGCGCCATCCTGACGTCCGACCCGCGCCTGGACAGCGCGGAAACGCGTCAATTGCAGAGACTTCTCGCCTAGGGCCTGTTCCAGGGGCCCGCACCGCCAGGAACCACCTCAGCCGCGACTCTCATCGAACGAGCCCCCTGGAACAGGCCCTGAGTTCGGCTCCAGCGGCCCCCGCCACACTGTGGCGGGGGCCGTTTTCCTTTGTGTCTCAACGATTTCTTCGAGGACTCCTCCAGTGGCTTACAGGCGTGCGCTGGCAACCTCAGTCGTGGGCGCGCGAGAACTCGCCCGCTGGAGGAAAGGAAGCTAGCCGTGAGCGCACTGACCATCGAGGGTCTCAAGGAGATCCTCAACGAGGCCGCGGGCGATGACGACTCGTTCAAGCCGGGCCAGGACATTCTCGACATCCCGTTCCTCGAGCTGGGCTTCGACTCCCTCGCCCTGCTGGAGACGGTCGCGCTGATCAAGCGCAAGACAGGCGCCTCCGTCGCCGACGACGAGATGGCGTACATCGAGACGCCGCGCCAGTTGCTGGACAAGGTCAACGGACAGATCGCGGCCTGACGCCGGCGACTCGGGAACGGAGACGGACATGACGCACACCACCACGCACACGGTCATGATCGGGGCTCCCGCCAAGGTGGTGTACGACCTGGTCGCGGACGTGACGACCTGGCCGTACATCTTCGGACCCACGGTGCACGCCGAGGTGTTCGAACGGGACGGCTCGACGGAGCGGTTGCGGTTGCACGCGTTCGCCAACGGTGACGTGCGCACGTGGACGTCCCGTCGCGAGCTCGACCCGGCGAACCTGCACATCTCCTTCGAGCAGGAGCGTTCGGCGGCACCGGTGAAGACGATGGGTGGGGAGTGGCGGATCGTCCCGATCGCCGACTCGGCGACGCGGGTCGATCTGCTCCACCACTTCACCGCCGCCCAGCCCGAGGCGGTCGACCTCATCCTGAACGCCGTCAATAACAACAGCGACGCCGAGCTGGCCGCTCTGAAGCGGGCGGCCGAGTACGGCGACGACTACGACAAGCTGGTGCTGTCGTTCTCCGACAGCATCACGATCCACGCGAGCCGCAAGGACGTCTACGAGTTCCTGTACCGGTCGGACCTGTGGCCGGAGCGCCTGCCGCACGTGGCACGGCTGGACCTCAAGGAAGCCGTCACCGGGGTGCAGTCCATGGAGATGGACACCCGCAGCCCGGACGGGTCGATCCACACCACGCACTCGGTGCGGGTCTGCACTCCGTACGAGGGCATCGTCTACAAGCAGACGCACACGCCGCCGATCATGGCCGCGCACGTCGGCAGGTGGACGTTCAAGGACATCGGCGACGGCATCGAGGCCGGCATCGAGGCGACCTCGCACCACACGGTCGTCATCCGGCCCGAGGTGGTCCCTGAGGTCCTGGGGGCCGACGGGACGATCGAGCGCGCTCGTGAGCTCATCCGTCACGCGCTGGGCACCAACAGCCTCACGACCCTGAGGCACGCGAAGGAATTCGCGGAGAACGGATGAGGTGACGCGATGGGGTTGGGTGGCGCGGACTTGCTCATCGCCGCTGCACGCGCTGCAAGCCGCAACGGGCTCTACGTCGTGTCCATGTACCTGGAGAAGGCCGCGGTCGAACACCAGCGCCGGGGTTGCCCGTCTTCGGACGTGGCGCCCTGCGCCTACGAGATCGAGGCCTCCCGCGTACTGCTGTCGGGGTTTTAGATGAAGCTCTACGACATCTCGCTGCGCCGCGCCGGTCCGTCCATCCCGGACAGACTGGCCGCGGCGCGGCGCCTCGACGCGCTCGGCGTCGCGTTCGTCGACGGAGGACGTCCCGCCCGGTCGTCCTACCCCAGAACGTTCTTCGGCAGGGCGGCGGCCGAGCTCCGGCTGCGGGTCGCCACCCTCGTCGCTTCCGGCGGTGCGGAGGACCTCGCCGCACTGCTCGCCGCGGAAACGCCCGCGGTGACGGTAGTTGTCCAAGGGCACGGTCTCCTGGTGGTCCGGGAGGCCGTGCGTCAACTCGTGCGCGCCGAACGACGAGTGGTCGTCGAGGCGCGGGACTTCTTCGACGGCTGGCTGGCCGACCCCGAGCACGCTCTGGAGGTCGTCCTCACCGCCGCGGAGGCTGGGGCGGAAACCGTGTTGCTGCACGACACAGCGGGTGAGTTGTGGCCGGACCAGATCGGCGAGATCGTCGGGACGGTCGCGGAAACCGGTGTGCCCCTTGGTTTCGGTTGTCACGACGACGGCGGCTCGGCGGCGAAGCAGCTGCTCGCGGCCGATGCGGGGGCGGTCCTCGTGCAGGGGTCCTACGCCGTCGTTCGAGGTGGCCTCGATCGGGTCGATCCACCATCGGTTCATTCGGCAGAAACAGGTGTCGCTCCCGTGCCCTGTCCGAGATTGGAGCAGACCGTGTCCGCACAGAAGGCGATTGGAGGTGTCCGATGAGTCGTCGCGCCGTCATCACCGGGGTGGGCGTGGTCGCACCTGGTGGCATCGGAACGAAGGCGTATTGGAAACTGCTGTCCGAAGGGCGTACGGCGACTCGCAACATCACGCACTTCGACGCGTCTCCGTACCGCTCCCGCATGGCGGGTGAAGCAGACTTCGACCCCGTGCGCGAAGGCCTCACGCCTCAGGAGATCCGCAGGCTCGACCGCGCCGCGCAGTTCGCGGTCGTGGCCGGCCGCGAGGCGATGGCCGACTCGGGCATCGAGTTCGACCAGCTCGACCCCGGCCGCATCGGTGTCTCGCTCGGCACCGCGGTCGGCTGCACGACCTCGCTGGAGCGCGAGTTCATCGTCGGCTCCGACCGGGGCAAGTACTGGGAGGTCGACGCCTCCTACGCCGTCCCGCACCTCTACGACTACTTCACGCCGTCCTCGATGGCGACGGAGCTGGCGTGGACAGTGGGCGCCGAGGGACCGGTCTCCGTGGTCTCCACGGGCTGCACCTCCGGTCTCGACTCGGTCGGGTACGCCGCCGAGCTCATCATGGAGGGCTCCGCGGACGTCGTCGTCACCGGCGGCACCGAGGCCCCGCTCTCCCCGATCACCGTGGTGTGCTTCGACGTGATCCGCGCGTCGAGCACCCGCAACGACGACCCCACCACCGCGTGCCGCCCGTTCGACAAGACCCGCGACGGCCTGGTGCTGGGCGAGGGTTGCGCGATCATCGTGCTCGAGGAGCTGGAGCACGCCCGCGCTCGCGGCGCGCACATCTACGGTGAGATCGGCGGCTTCGCCTCGCGGTGCAACGCCTACCACATGACGGGCCTGCACCCCGAGGGCATCGAGATGTCGGACGCCATCAACATCGCGCTGAAGCAGGCGCGGGCGGACGCCACGGACGTCGGCTACATCAACGCGCACGGGTCGGGCACCAAGCAGAACGACCTGCACGAGACGGCGGCGTTCAAGCGCAGCCTCGGTGCGCACGCGTACAAGACCCCGGTCTCCGGCTTCAAGTCGATGATCGGGCACTCGCTGGGAGCGATCGGGTCCCTGGAGATCGTCGGCTCGCTGCTGGCGTTCGAGCAGGACCTCATCCCGCCGACGGCGAACCTGCACGAGCCGGACCCCGAGTGCGACCTCGACTACACGCCGCTGGTCGCGCGGGAGAAGAAGGTCAACACGGTCCTCACCGTGGGCAGTGGATTCGGTGGATTCCAGAGCGCCATGGTGCTCAAGAAGGTGGAAGGGGCAGGCCGGTGACTCGTGCGGTGGTGACGGGAATCGGCATCGCGTCGCCGAACGGGCTGGGGCCGACCGCGTACTGGCGGGCGACCCTGCACGGGGAGGCGGCGATCAGGCCGATCACCCGGTTCGACAGCGCCAACTACTGGGCGAAGATCGCCGGTGAGGTGCCGGGCTTCGAGGCAGGCCGGCACCTGCAGGGCCGGCTCCTGCCGCAGACGGACCACATGACGCGGTTGACGCTGGTGGGCACGGACTGGGCGTTGCGCGGCGCGGGTGTGCAGCCGAACGACATCCCCGACACCGACATCGCGGTGATCACCGCGGCGACGGCGGGCGGGTACGAGTTCGGCCAGCGCGAGCTGCAGAAGCTGTGGCACCAGGGCCCGGAGTACGTCTCGGCGTACCAGTCGTTCGCGTGGTTCTACGCGGTCAACACGGGCCAGATCTCCATCCGCCACGGCACACGCGGTCCCGGCGCGGTGGTGGTGTCCGAGCAGGCCGGTGGCATCGACTCCATCGGTCACGCACGGCGCCAGCTGCGCAAGGGCGTCCAGCTCGCCTTGACAGGCGGCATGGACTCCTCGCTGTGCCCGTGGGCGTGGGTCGCCCACCAGGCTTCGGGTTGCCTGTCTCGCAACAACAACCCGAAGCGCGCCTACCTGCCGTTCGACCGCGACGCCTCCGGGTACGTCGCGGGCGAGGGCGGCGCGATCATGGTGGTCGAGACGCCGGAGTCGGCGGCCGGTCGTCCCGGCACGCGCATCTACGGTGAGATCGTCGGGTACGCCGCGACGTTCGACTCGAAGATGCCGTCGCGGGAGCCGGGGCTGAAGCGGGCGGCGGAGCTCGCGCTGCGCGACGCCGGCATGGACGCCTCGGAGATCGACGTGGTGTTCGCCGACGCGGCGGGCATCCCGGAGCTCGACAAGGCCGAGGCCGAGGCGATCAAGGGCATCTTCGGGCCGTACGGCGTGCCGGTGACGGCCCCGAAGACCATGACCGGGCGTCTCTTCGCCGGTGGCGGTTCCCTCGACGTGGCGTCGGCGATCCTCTCCATCTACTGGAGCGCGATCCCGCCGACCATCAACGTCGAGAACGTCGTCCCGGAGTACGAGCTCGACCTCGTGATGAACGAGGCGCGGCACGGCAAGATCAAGGCCGCGCTGGTGCTCGGACGCGGCAAGGGCGGCTACAACTCCGCCATGGTGGTCCGCGAGTACAGGTGATGTCAGGCCTCGGGGGCCGCGAAGGGACACCTTCGCGGCCCCCGAGCCGTCTCTGGAGGCTTTCTGTGGATGTAGCACTGATGTTTCCCGGGCAGGGGTCGCAGTACCCGCGGATGGCGGCGTCCCTGTACGGCACCGATGCCGTGTTCACCTCGGTGGTCGACGAGGTGTTCGAGCTGTTCGGCGAAGTGGGTTCGCTCGCGTGCGAGGACTGGCTGGCGGGCAACGACATCGACCACGTGTCGCGCGCGCAGCCGTTGCTGTTCGCGCTCGACTACGCGTTGGGGCGCACCGTTCTCTCCTGGGGTGTGGAGCCCGTCGCGTTGATCGGGCACTCCGCCGGTGAGGTCGTCGCGGCGACGCTGGCGGGCGTGTTCTCCGTGGAGGAAGCGGTCTCCCTGGTGCGGGACCGGGTGCTGTCCGCCGTGCCGATCCCGTCCGGCGGCATGCTCGCCGTCGCGGCCTCCGAGGCGGACCTGCTGCCGTACCTGGAAGGTGACGTCGCGATCGCCGCCGTCAACTCCGCGCGGCAGACGATGCTGGCCGGGTCCGATGCGCCGCTGGCCCGCGTGCGGGCGCGGCTGGAGGCGGACGAGTACATCGTCGTGACGGTGCCGGCGTCGACGCCGTTCCACAGCCCGGCGATGCAGCCGGCCGTGGACGAGGCGCTGGCGTCGTGGAGCGCTTCCCCCGTCGCGCCGTCGATGCCGGTGTACTCCGGGTACACGGGCAAGCTGATGACCGCTGAAGACGCTTTGTCCGCGCGGTTCTGGACACGTCAGCTGACCGACGCCGTCTACTTCGGACCGGCGTTGAACGAGCTCGTCGCGATGTACGACGTGCTGCTGGTGGAAGCCGGTCCCGGTCAGACGCTGACGTCGTTCGCGCGCCGCACCAAGGCCGTGCGGTCCGGTGCCTCGCAGGTGTTGCCGTTGCTGGACGCCGTGGACTCCCTGGAGACCGCTCGCGCCCGTTTGGCGTGACACAACTATAAAAGGGCCGTCCTCTCCGGAATCGGATGACTCCGGGTGAGGGCGGCCCTTTGGCGGTGCTCAGTCGATTCCGCGGACGATGTGGTCTTCGTTCTCCGGTGGCCAATCACTGTTATCCATACCTGTGAAGGTAGGTACCGTGATTCAGCTCTCACTTGAGATCTGGTCGTCGAGCAGGGCGACGGCCCTGGTCCAGCCGGCGCCGGCACCCTTGATCTTGACCGGGAACGCGACGACGGTGAACCCGAAGTCCGGCAACGCCTCCAGGTTCGACAGGCGTTCGATCTGGCAGTACTCGCGGTCGCGGCCGGCGAAGTGCGCGGGCCACAGCACGCTCTGGTCGCCGGTCTGCAGGTAGCGCTTGACGATGTCCGGGAACGGCGCGTCGAGGCTGAACGCGTCGGTCGCGATCACCTTGACCCCCAGGTCCAGCAACAGGTTCGTGGCGGGGCCGTCGAGTCCGGTGTAGTCGGTGAAGTAGGTCTGGGTGCCGGCGTGCTCGGCGGCACCGGTGTCGAGCACGACGATGTCCATCGGCTTCGGCGTGTAGCCGATGCGGGCGAACTCCTTCTCCAGGACCTCGGGCCCGATGGCGCCGGTGCCGTGACCGCGCACGTCGAGCTTCACGCCGGGGTTGTGGAACCACTCCAGCGGCATCTCGTCGATGTGGCGCGGGATCCCGTTGCCGTACGTGGTCTTCGAGCCGTAGTGCGACGGCGCGTCGACGTGCGTCCCGGTGTGGGAGGTCAGGCTGATCCGGTCCAGCGTGAGGAACTCCGAGTCCCGCAGCACGGACACGTCGAACTCGATGCCGAGCCGGGCCTTGAGCTGCTCGGCCATGTGTTCGGCACCCTGGGCGGCCGTGAGCACCTCGTGCGTCACCGGGTCCGCTTCGTACGCGGATGCGTCAATGGGGGAAGACAGATCGATGATGCGCATGCTGCAGAGCGTGGCGGGCGTTCCTTGAGCACGTCTCAAGAGGCGGTGGGCATGGTTTTCCCAGCCTGACACCGTTCCTGGAGGAGCTTTCTCATGATCACCTTCGTCAACCGCTTCACGCTCACCGGTGACTCCGAGGAGTTCGAGAAGGCCTTCGACGAGACGGCGGCCTTCCTGCGCGAGCAGCCGGGCCTGATCAGGTACACGCTGTCGCGGCAGCTCGACGACCCGGCCTCCTACGTCAACATCGCGTTGTGGGAGAGCGCCGACGCCCTGCGCGCCGCGCTGGGGCACCCCGACTTCGGCAACCACGCCAAGGCGATGCGCGGCCTGGCCGAGTCGACCGGCGCGATCTTCACCCCCCGTCTCACGTTCGAAGCGTGATGGGTCCGCTCGCGGGCCTGAAGGTCGTCGAGTTCGGCGGCATCGGGCCCGGTCCGCACGGCGCGATGCTGCTCGCGGACCTCGGCGCGGAGGTCACGCGCGTCGAGCGCCCGTCCGGCGGCCTGTCCGTGGTTCCGGACGCCTCGCGCGACTTCCTGTTGCGCGGCAGGCGTTCGGTGTCCGCGGACCTGAAGTCCCCCGACGGCCGCGCGTCGGTCCTGTCGCTGATCTCCGGGGCCGACGTGGTGATAGAGGGCTTCCGCCCCGGAGTGCTGGAGCGGCTGGGACTCGGGCCCTCCGACTGCCTGGCGGTCAACCCCGGCCTGGTCTACGCGCGGATGACGGGCTGGGGCCAGGACGGCCCGCTGGCCCAGCGCGCCGGGCACGACATCAACTACCTGTCGGTGACCGGCGTCCTGCACGCGATCGGCAAGCCGCCGCTCAACCTCGTCGGCGACTTCGGCGGCGGGTCCCTGTACCTGGTGCTCGGAGTGCTGGCGGCGTTGTGGGAACGGCAGCGCACCGGACGCGGCCAGGTCGTGGACGCGGCGATCGTCGACGGGGTGGCGTCGCTCGCGCAGATGATCTGGTCGATGAAGGCGCAGTCGGTGTGGGAGGACGCGCCGGAGGCGAACCTGCTCGACGGCGGGTGCCCGTTCTACTCGATCTACGAGTGCGCGGACGGCCGTTCCGTCGCGGTCGGTTCGCTGGAACCGCAGTTCTACGCGTTGCTGCTGGCAGGTCTGGGGCTGGAGGCCGACGACCTCCCGCCGCAGATGGACCGCGACGGCTGGCCGTTGCTGCGCAAGACCTTCGCCGAGGTGTTCCTGACGCGGACCCGCGACGAATGGGCGGATGTGTTCGCGTCGTCCGACGCCTGCGTGACGCCGGTGCTGACGCTGGAGGAGGCTTCCGCGCACCCGCACCTGGTGGCGCGCGGAGTGTTCACGCACGAAGGCGCCGCCGTCCCTGCGCCGCGCTTTTCCACGGACTAGATTCACCTCGTGGAACTGCGCATCTTCACCGAGCCCCAGCAGGGGGCGAGCTACGACGACCTGCTCCGCGTGGCCCGGACGGCGGAGGACGCCGGCTACGGCGCCTTCTTCCGCTCCGACCACTACCTCCACATGGGGTCGGTCGACGGGCTGCCCGGCCCGACGGACCCGTGGATCACCTTCGCGGGCCTGGCCCGCGACACGACGAGGATCCGCCTGGGCACGCTGATGACCGCCGCGACGTTCCGCTACCCCGGTCCGCTCGCCATCAGCGTCGCCCAGGTCGACCAGATGTCCGGCGGCCGCGTGGAGTTCGGCATCGGCGCCGGGTGGTACGAGGGCGAGCACACCGCGTACGGCATCCCGTTCCCGTCGCTGGGGGAGCGCTTCGAGCGTTACGAGGAGCAGCTCGCCATCATCACCGGCCTGTGGGAGACCCCGCTCGGCGGCACGTTCTCGTTCGAGGGCAAGCACTACTCGCTCACCGACTCGCCCGCGCTGCCCAAGCCGGCGCAGGACCGCGTCCCGGTGCTGATCGGCGGCATGGGCGCTCGCCGCACCCCGGCGCTCGCGGCCTCCTACGCCACCGAGTTCAACCTGCCGTTCGTCCGCATCGACCAGGCGGTCGAGCAGTACGCCCGCGTCGACGCCGCGTGCGCCGAGATGGGCCGCGACCCGAAGGAGATCATCCGGTCGGTCGCGCTCGTCGCGTGCGTCGGCCGCACCGACGCCGACGTCGCCCGCCGTGCCGCCGCGATCGGCCGCGAGGTGGACGAGCTCAGGCAGAACGGGCTGGCAGGCACCCCGGCCGAGGTCGTCGACCGCCTCGGCCAGTGGCGTGACGCCACCGGCGTGCAGCGGGTGTACCTGCAGGTCCTGGACCTGTCCGACCTCGACCACATCAACGAGGTCGCGATGGACGTCGTGCCTCAGCTGGTCTGATACATCGGATATCAGGCGAGTGCTTCGCGGACCGCTGGATGCATCGGCAGCACGTGGTTCGCGAAGCGCCGCCGATATCCGATGTATCGCAGCTGAAGCACCGGGTCGTCGAGGTAGCGCTTCTCCAGCCCGTCCTCGCCCAGCACCAGCTTCAGCCCGCGTCCGAGCATCGACGGCGAACCGAGGTCGAACCGGTCGCGCAGCACGTCGGCGGCCGCGTGGTCGCCGAACTCCAGCGCGGCACGCCGGACGGACTCGACCGGCACCAGCAGGTACGGCTCATCAGCGCGAACACCGTCGCGATGGGCGATTCCCAGCGCGCTGAGCGCCTTCTGGTGGGCACCGCCGTCGAGCCCGAGGTAGTACCGCTCCCACTCCGCGATCTGGATCTCGCCTGACCACGTGCGAACGGGAGCGGCCGCCGCCGGTCCGTTCGAGGTGGCTCCGCCTGCCAGTACCGCGAAACCGGCAGCCGTGAACAACTGGCGTCGGGACAAGCTCACGACGCACCCTCCTCCGAGTTCCCGCGGATCCCCGCCGCAGGGCTACGGACTGCTAGCGAAGGTGATACCCGGAGCGACGGGTCCAGAGCGGGTCAAAGTGCGGTCCGTCAGGGGGAGCGTTCCGTCGAGCGCCGCGAGCACAGCGTCACGGGCGAGCGGCAGCACCTCGGCCACCGTGACGTCCCGGCCGAGCTCGTGCGAGAGCGAGGCGACGCCCGCGTCCTTGATGCCGCACGGGATGATGTCGCCGAACGCGTCGAGGCTCGCGTTGCAGTTGATCTCGAAACCGTGCATGGTCACGCCACGCTGCACGCGGATGCCGATGGCGGCCACCTTGCGCTCCGGGCCGCGGTCGTCGGCGGGGATCCACACGCCGCTGCGGCCCTCGACGCGGCCGGTGTGCACGCCGAGCCGGTCGCACACGTCGATCAGGCCCTGCTCGACGCGGCGGACGTAGTCGACGACGTCCATCGGCTCGGACAGCCGCACGATCGGGTAGCCGACCAGCTGGCCGGGGCCGTGCCAGGTGATCTTGCCGCCGCGGTCGACGTCGACGACAGGGGTGCTGCCACCGCGCGGGCGCTCCTCGTCGAGGGTGCGCCGGCCGCACGTGTAGACGGGCGGGTGCTCCAGCAGCAGGAGCGTGTCCGGGCCGGTGCCGTTCGCGCGCTCCTCCGCGAGCTCCTTCTGGAGGTCCCACGCCGCCATGTAGTCGATGAGCCCCAGCTCACGGACGACGGCGGGGTCTGACGAGGTGCGGCACGAGTTCACGACCCGACGTTACCAACCCCAGAGCCATGGCCGCCAAAAGCCCGACGCCCGTCACACCCAGCACGGCGCCGATGACGTCGGTGACCCAGTGCATCTCCAGCACGATCCTGGCGAACCCGGCCACCAGCACCGCGAGCGCCGACCACAGCACGCCGCGCTTCGCGAGGACGATCATCGTGAAGCCGACCGACGCGACCGCGACCGTGTGCCCGCTCGGGTAGCTCGGCAGGTGGTACTCGAGGGGACGCACGCGGTCGAACAGGAACCTCGTCAGCAGGGTCGCGCAGCACAGCGCGTGCAGCGCCAGCGCCTTCCACAACCGCGGGTCGCGCCGCCGCCAGGCCAGCACGAACAGCACGGCCGCGAACGCCCACCCGATCGTCGGTCCCATCACCAGGCTCACCGCGAACGCCGCCGTCCGCAGCCACTCCGGGCGCGGGAGCGCGTCGTGCACCCACACGTCGAGCGGGGTCGTCTCGGGCAGTCCCAGGAGGACCCACGAGATCACCAGTACGGCGGCGAGAGCACGAGTCATGCGACCGCCGCGTTCAGGGCCGACGGCAGTGCCGGGTGCAGGAACGTGAACCCGTGCGTCTCCAGCACCTTCGGCGTCAGGCCGGGCCCGGTCAGCAGCAGCTCCTGCGCCATCTCGCCGCCGAGCAACGCCTTCAGCGCGAACGCAGGGACCGCCCACGGCGTCGGCCGGTTCAGCGCGGCCCCGGCCGCCTTGGTGAAGTCGGCGTTCGTCGCCGGCGTGGGCGCGACGGCGTTGACCGGCCCGCGGATCTCGTCGTGCTCGGTGACGAACCGGTACGCGGACACGACGTCGTCCAGCGACACCCACGGGAAGAACTGGGTGCCGGTCCCGAGCTTGCCGCCCAGGAAGAGCTGGAACACGGGCTTCAGCCGGCCGAACACACCGCCCGACGGTGAGATGACGACGGCGGTGCGCATGAGCACGACCCGTACGCCGCCCTCCTGCGCCGCGGCCGTCGCCGCCTCCCAGTCCTGGGTCAGCCGCGCCATGTACGTGTGCCCGCCCGGCGCGTCCTCGTCCACGAGCCGCGAGCCGGTGTCGCCGTAGAAGTGGGCGCCCGACGAGTTGATGAGCGCCGGCACGCCGTGCTCGACGACCGCCGCCGACAGCACCTCGGCCGGCACGACCCGGCTGTCGTGCAGGACCTGCTTGCGCGCGTCGTCCCACCGCTTGTCGCCGATGCCCGCGCCGCAGAGGTTGATGACGGCGTCGACACCGTCGAACGTGCCATCGTCGACGCGTCCGGCGTACGGGTCCCAGCCGCGTTCGTCGGGCGCGGCGGCCTTGCGGCGCACCAGCCGCAGCACCTCGTGACCGGCGGCGCGCATGGACGCCACCAGGCTCGTTCCGATCAGGCCCGACGATCCCGCGATCACAACCCGCATGCCCAGATCGTTCCGCACCCGGCGCTCACCTGCACAGCCACGCATCGGACAGAAGGGCACGAATGTGCCGAAGGCCACCCCGGCGAACCGGGGTGGCCTTCAGGCGATATCCGATATATCAGATGTTACTGCTGGTCAGAGACCGAGGTCGGCCTCGAACGCGCCTTCCTCGAGACGGTTCTTGACCGTCGTGAGGAAGCGGCCCGCGTCCGCACCGTCGACCAGGCGGTGGTCGTAGGTGAGGGCGAGGTACATCATCGAGCGGATCGCGATGGTGTCGTTGCCGTCCTCGTCGGTCAGGACGACCGGGCGCTTCTTCACGACGCCGACGCCCAGGATGCCGACCTGCGGCTGCTGGATGATCGGGGTGTCGAAGAGGGCGCCGTTGCTGCCGAGGTTGGTCAGCGAGAACGTGCCACCGGCGAGCTCGTCCGGGGTGAGCTTGTTCGAGCGGGCGCGCGCCGCCAGGTCAGCGATCTTGTGGGCGATGCCGGACAGGTTCAGGTCACCGGCGTTGTGGATCACGGCGTTGAGCAGGCCGCGCTCCGTGTCGATCGCCAGGCCGAGGTGCTCGGCACCGTGGTAGGTGACCTCCTTGCGCTCCTCGTCGATCGACGCGTTGAGCACCGGGTGGGCCTTGAGGGCCTCGATGGCGGCCTTGGCGAAGAACGGCAGGAACGTGAGCTTCGCGCCCTCGCGGGCCTCGAACGCCTTCTTGGCCTGGTTGCGCAGCCGGGCGATCTTGGTCACGTCGACCTCGAACACCTGGGTGAGCTGGGCCGACTGCTGCAGCGACTCGCGCGTGCGCTGCGCGACGATCTGGCGCAGGCGCGGGAGCTTCTGCACGGTGCCGCGCTTGCCCGAGTTGTCGACCGCGGCCGGGGCGGCGGTGCGGGCGGCGGGGGCGGACGCGGCCGGAGCAGCAGCGGCGGCGGGCGCGGGAGCCGGGGCCTTCTTGGCCTCGACGGCCGCGAGCACGTCCTGCTTGCGGATGCGGCCACCGACGCCGGTGCCCTTGAGCGAGCCCAGGTCGATGCCGTTCTCCGACGCGAGCTTGCGCACGAGCGGCGTGACGTACGGCGCGCCGTTCGCGTCGTCCGAAGACGCGGCCTGCTGCTGGGCGGGAGCCGGAGCGGCCTGCGGCGCCGGAGCCTGCTGCTTCGGGGCCTCCTCCTGCTTCGGCGCGGGAGCCGGGGCTTCCTGCTCGGGCTCGGGCTTCTGCTCGGGCTCCGGCTTCTTCTCCTGCGCCGGAGCGGACTGGGCAGGGCTGCCGGAACCGACGACGGCGAGCTTGCCGCCGACCTCGACGGTCTCGTCCTCACCGGCGACGATCTCGAGCAGCGTGCCCGCGACCGGCGACGGGATCTCGGTGTCGACCTTGTCGGTCGAGACCTCGAGCAGCGGCTCGTCGACCTCGACGCTGTCGCCGACCTGCTTCAGCCAGCGGGTGACGGTGCCCTCGGTGACGGACTCGCCGAGCGCGGGCATCGTGACCTCGGTGCCCTCGGCGGAACCACCGGACGGGGCGGGCGCCGCGGGAGCCTCCTGGGCTTCCTCGGACGGCTGCTGCCCGGACGGCTGCGTCTGCTGCGGCTCCTCCTCCTGCTCGGGCGCGGACTCCTGGGCGGGAGCCGGGGCCGAACCGGAGGAACCGCCGTCACCGTCGCCGATGACCGCGAGCTCGCCGCCGACCTCGACGGTGTCGTCCTCCTGGGCGACGATCTTCTGCAGGACGCCCGCCGCGGGGGAGGGGATCTCGGTGTCGACCTTGTCGGTGGACACCTCGAGCAACGGCTCGTCCACCTCCACCCGGTCGCCTTCCTGCTTCAACCACCGGGTGACCGTGCCCTCGGTGACGCTCTCACCGAGTGCGGGCATCTGGACGGAGAAGGCCATTGTTCGCTGACTCCTCGTGCTCTCGTGTGGCTGACTTTGTGTGGGGAACGGTCAGCCGTGCACGTGCAGCGGCTTGCCGGCCAGGGCGAGGAACGCCTCGCCGAGGGCTTCAGTCTGGGTCGGGTGGGCGTGGATCAGCGGAGCCACGTCGTCCGGGTAAGCCTCCCAGCTGTAGATCAGCTGGGCCTCACCGATGAGTTCGCCGACGCGCTCGCCGACCATGGTGATGCCGACGACCGGGCCGTCGGGCGCCTTGACGAGCTTCACGCCACCCGCGGTCTTGAGGATCTGGCTCTTGCCGTTGCCCGCGAGGTCGTAGACGAACGTCTCGGCGGAACCGTACTTCTCCTTGGCCGCGGCCTCGGAGAGACCGACGGAGGCGACCTCGGGCTTGCAGTAGGTGACGCGCGGGATGCCCGCCTCGTCGATCACCTTCGGG
>NZ_DATLEC010000126.1:0-11375 GCF_035525475.1 Lentzea sp.
CGAAGATCGTGCGCAACGCGGCGGGCGGCGGCACGGACGCCGTGATGACCTTGCGCACCAGATCCGGCCGGATCGCGGCGAGCCGCCCCGCGACACCGGCCCCGATGTCGTGCCCGATGACGTCGACCGGCTCGTCCGACAACGCCGCGTTCACCGCCGCGGCATCGGCGGCGAGCGTGAGGCCGTCGCTGAACTGGAGTTGGTCCGCCGTGGACGGGTGGTGCCCGCGCAGGAACGGCGCGACCACCCGGCGGCCCGCGGCGACGAGGCGTTCGGCGAGCGGTCCGAACGACGCCGGGTGGTCCGGGAACCCGTGCCAGCACACGACTACCGGTCCTTCGCCTGTGACTAGTGCCGGGAAGTCGAGCCGTTCGGTCCGGATGACGATCTCGTCGAATCGCATCAGAAACCCCTCTGTGTCCGGAGGTCTGCTTGGGTTGGGAAACCGGTCCGTGTTGAGGGGCCGGGCTGCATCGAGCGGCCTGCATCGAGCGGCCTGCTCGTGTTGAGAGGTCGGCTCTCGTTGGGGAGCCGGTTGGGGAGCCGGCCCACGTCGAGAGGTCGACTCGCGTTGGGAAGCCGGCCACGTCCAGAGGTCGGATTGCGTCGGGAAGTTGGTCCATGTTGAGAGACCGACTCGCGCTGAAAGCGCCAGCCCGCGCCGAAGGGCCGGTCCGTGTCGCGAGGCCGGTCCGTGTCACGAGGTCACCTCGCACCGAGAGGTCACCTCGCGTTGAGAGGCCACCTCGCGCCCAGAGACCACCTCGCGTGGGAAAGGTGGTCCGCGTGGGAAAGGCGGTTCGTGTGGGAAAGGCGGTTCGTGTGGGGAAGGCGGTTCGTGTGGGAAAGGCGGTCCGCGTTGAGAGGCCCACTCGCATCACAGACTCACCCGTATCCAGAAGTCGGCTCACGCCGAAGGGTCAGCTCACGCCGGGACGCCGGCCCGCGTCGACAAATCCGCCCGCATCAGACACCCACCGCGATCGGGAGCGACCTGAGTCCAGGCGCCGGTTCGCGTCCGCAAGCCCGCCGCATTAGACGCTGCGCCCCGCATCCCGAAACCCGCCCGCATCCCGAAAGCCCACCCGCGCCCAAAAGCCAGCCAGGCATCAGAAGTCCACCCGCATCACGAAACGCCGCTTGGTCGGGTGCGTGACCTGCGCGAACCCGGCCTCCTCGAACACCTGGCGCGCACCCACGTGCATCTCGCCCCACGTGACGTTCTGGCCGGGCGCGGCGATCATCGGGTACGCCTCGACGGCGCGGGCCCCGTTCTCGCGCGCGTGTTCCACGGTCGCGGCGGCCAGTTCGTAGGTGAGGCCCTGCCGTCGGAAGCCCTTGCGCACCACGAAGCACGTCACGGCCCACACGCCGTCGTCGTCCTTGTCCTCGGTGCGGCCCTTCCAGGGGATGGGCATGTCCAGGAGCTTCGCGTAGTCGCGGCGCGGCTCGACGGCTACCCAGCCGGCGGGCTGGTCGTCGACGTAGGCCACCAGGCCGCTGCCTCGGGCGGACTGTTCCTCGTGCGCGGCGTAGCGCTCGTCGCGCGTCGAGTCGCGCCAGATCCAGCCCTTGACCTTGTAGCGCTGGCAGTGGCACTTGCCGGGTTCGGAGCCGTCGAAGATGGCCTCGACGTCCTCCCACGGCACCTCGTCCGACGCCACGATCCGGATCATGACGACCAGCCTAGGGCTCCTGAGCCGGTCCCACGGTGTTTCAGGCCGACTCCGAGCGATCCGGCCCCCCGCGCTTCCTTGCCTTGCGGAACGAGTGAATCGCGATTTCGGTTCCCGGGCTGTCCACAGGCTAACCTGAAAGTAGAAAGCGCAGGTCAGTGCGTCGTCGGCCTGTGGACAACTTGAGATCTTGAACCCGACTGGACCCCGACTGAGCAGACCCCGACTGAGCAGACCTGGACCGGACAGACCTGGACCGAGCAGACCGAGACCGGGCGCAAGAAAGCCGAGAGCTAGAGATCCTGGGTCAGGTTCACCGGATTACCGTCGGGATCGAAGACGTGCGCCACCCGCTGCCCCCACGGCATGTCGTTCGACGGCCCCTGCACACGGCCTCCGGCCGGCTCGACCAGCGGCAGCAACGCGTCGACATCGGCGACGTCGATGCTCAGCGTGATGCGTGGAGGCGCCGCCAGGTCGGCCGGCTCGTCCACGAGGCCCAGTGACGCGTCGCCGATGCGCAGCGTCTTGTAGAACACCGGGCCCGAAGACGGGTAGCGGGCCACCTCGACGGCGCCGAACACCTGCGTGTAGAACGCCTGCGCCCGGTCGAGACCGGGCGTGACAATGATGGGCTGGATCGCCATGGCTTCCTCCTAGTCCACGGAGATACGAGCCGAAGCGGAAGAACTCATCGGCGCGGAGCCGAAGAAGGCGTGGAACCGAACAAAGGCAGCAGCGACGGCACGTCCAGGAAGGTCGTGCTGCCCGTCACGAGTCCGTCCCGGACGTCGAGGAACACCAGGCCGAACGGGTCCGTCATGCCGGGCCGCATCTGCCAGTACGCGGGCGATCCGTTGGCGGCGACCGGCACCAGCCACGCGCCCGCGCACGCCGCGGACGGGTCGCGCAGCGCCAGTGAGATCGGCTCTCGGCCGCGCAGCCACCAGGCGAACGGCGGCATCGACATCGTCGCGTCCTCGTGCAGCAGAGCGACGAGGGTCTCCACGTCGTGCCGGTCGAACGCCTCGCAGTAGCGGCTGAGCAGCGCCTTCTGGGCTGGGTCTGCGGGTCGTAGCGGCTCGCCGGGGTCGGACAAGGGCAGCGTTGCCCGCGCGCGTTGCAGAGCGCTGTTCACTGACGCCACCGATACGGACAGCAGCGCCGCGACCTCGGACGCTTGCCATGCCAGCACGTCGCGGAGGATCAGCACCGCGCGTTGGCGGGGAGGCAGGAACTGCAGCGCCGCCACGAAGGCCAGTCGCACGGTCTCGCGCTGGATCGCGCGGTCCTCCGGTAGCACCAGGGCGTCCGGTACCGGCTGCACGAAGACGCGTTCGTGCAGGGGAGCGCCGATGTCGCCGCCGGACGGTCCCAGGTCTACGGCCAGCGCGCGGCGTTGGGCGCTGCGCAGCATGTCTATGCAGATGTTCGTGGCGATGCGGTAGAGCCAGGTTCGCAGCGACGCGCGTGATGCGTCGTAGGTGTCGTGTGCCTTCCACGCGCGCACGAACGTTTCCTGCACGGCGTCCTCGGCCTCGAAACCCGAGCCGAGCATGCGGTAGCAGTAGCCGGTCAGCTCGATCCTGAACGGCTCCAGCGTCTCGATCACGCAAAAGACCCTACGCGGACCGATTGGTTTGCGGAGGGCGACACGTACACACGGGTATGACGGACGACATTCGCGCGGCTATCCGGGCAGAACGACGTGACCAGGCTGAACTTCTCGAGACGCTCAGCGAACGGCAGTGGGGCG
Source organism: Lentzea sp. (assembly GCF_035525475.1). Classification (GTDB taxonomy): domain Bacteria; phylum Actinomycetota; class Actinomycetes; order Mycobacteriales; family Pseudonocardiaceae; genus Lentzea. The sequence continues at coordinate 3,433 of NZ_DATLEC010000126.1, forward strand.
CACCCAGTCTGTGTGAGGGGTGGACGGTCAAGCACGTCGTCGCCCACACGACCCTGCCCTACCGGGTCAAAGGCACGCGGGTGCTGTGGGAGATCGTGAAGTCGGGCGGCCGGTTCAACCACGCCTCCGACCGCATGGCCCGCGCGGACGCCGGGGCACTGTCCACGAACGACCTGGTCGAGGTCGTGAAAGCCAACGTCGGCCACCCGTGGACGCCACCCGGCGGTGGGGAAGGGGGCGCGCTGTCGCACGACGTCATCCACGGGCTCGACATCACCGTCGCGCTCGGCCTGGACCGGAAAGTGCCCCACGACCGGCTGAAACTCGTCCTCGACGGGATGAAGCCGAGCAACGTCAAGTACTTCGGAGCAGACCTCGGGAACAAGCGGCTGGTAGCCACCGACATGGACTGGGCGTTCGGCGAGGGCCGGCCTGTGCGCGGGCTCGCCCAGGACCTGCTGCTCCTGGTCTGCGGCCGGACCCTGCCGCCGGGACGGCTCAGCTGACGGCGGAACGGACCTCGGCCGTCGCCTTGATCGTCGCGGTGAGAAAACGGGCGACGACCTGGCGTTCCTCCGCGCTCATCCCCTCCCAGGCGGCGGCGTAGCCGCGGGCCAGCGGCGCGAAGAACGCCGCCGCCAGGGCCTGGGCGTCGGAGAGCACGCGGAGCTCCACTCGGCGGCGGTCCTCGGGGTCGCGTTCGCGGACCACGTGGCCGGCCCTCTCCAGGCGGTCCAGCACGGACGTCGTGGCCGAGGCGCTCAGGTTCAGGGCCTTCGCGAGCGAGCCCGGGGTCATGGGCGTCGTCATGATCAGGTTCAGCGCTGTCATGTCGGTGGGGTGCAGTGAGTGCGCCGCGCTGAAGATCTCCAGGAACCGGTTCGACTCCATCACCAACCCGCGCAGCAGCATGCTCAGGTCGTAGTCGGTTGCGTCGTTCACGATGCCAGCTTACAGTTCGGTCATCGAAACGTTCGGCGATCGAAGGATTGACTGATGCGAGTCCTGGCCGGGGTCCTGCTCGTCGTCTGGCTGGCCCTGGGCGGCTTCACCGGGCCGTACGCGGGCAAGCTGTCGGAGGTCGCGGAGAACGACAGCAGCGCGTTCCTGCCCAACTCCGCCGAGTCCACCCAGGTCGCCGAGCTGCAGAAGAAGTTCCAGCGCGACAACGCGATCCCGGCGATCGTCGTGGTGGAGCGGCAGGGCGGGCTGACCGACGAGGACAGGAAGTACCTCGCCGACGAGGTCAAGGGCTTCCAGGCGTCACCGGTGATCCCCTCGCCGAACGACGACCAGGCCGCGCAGGTCGTCGTGCTCCTCGACCCGGCCAAGGACGTCAAGGACTCGGTCTTCCAGCTCCGCGACGGCACCCGTGGCGCTCCCGAGGGTCTGACGGTGCTGGTCACGGGACCGGCGGCGCAGGTCGCCGACCTCGTCGAGGCGTTCGGCGGCATCGACGGGCTGCTGCTGATCGTCGCGGGCGCGGTGGTCGCGTTGATCCTGCTCGTGGTCTACCGGAGTCCGTTGCTGCCGATCGTGGTGCTCATGTCCGCGGTGTTCGCGCTCGGACTCGCCAGCTTCGCCGTGTACCTGCTGGCGAAGAACGACGTGCTGGCGCTCAACGGCCAGAGCCAGGGCATTCTCTCGATCCTCGTGTTCGGCGCGGCGACGGACTACGCGTTGCTGCTCGTGTCGCGGTTCCGCGAGGAACTGCGCGACACCGAGGACAGGTTCACGGCCATCCGCACGGCGTGGCGCGGCACGATCGAACCCATCGCGGCGTCCGCGGGCACGGTGATCCTCGGCGTGCTGTGCCTGCTGTTCAGCGACCTCGACTCCAACAAGGGGCTCGGACCGGTCGCGGCGATCGGCATCGGTGCCGCGTTGCTCACGACGATGACGTTCCTGCCCGCGACGCTCGCGTTGCTCGGACGGGCCGCGTTCTGGCCGTTCGCGCCGAAGTTCGGCTCACCGCACCCGGAGACGAGCGGGCTCTGGGGCCGTGTCGCGACGTTCGTGCGCGGCAAGCCCCGCGCGATCTGGATCGTCACGACGCTCGTGCTGCTCGCCGGCGCCGCGTTCCTGCCGCAGCTCAAGGCGTCCGGCACGGCGCAGTCCGACGTGTTCCTCACCGAGGTCGAGTCCGTCGCGGGACAGGAGGTGCTGTCGCGGCACTTCCCCGGCGGCACCGGGTCGCCGACGGTCATCATCGCCGCGGAGGGCAGGACCGCCGAGGTGCTGGAGAAGTCCGAGGTGGACGGTGTCGCGGACGTGCGGCCCAGCGGAACGGCCGAGGGACTGGTCCGCATCGAAGCCACGCTGAAGGACGCACCCGACTCGGACGCCGCGGTCGCGACGGTCGAGCGCATCCGTGCGGCGGTGCACGGGATCGGCGACGCGAAGGTCGGCGGGCCGACGGCGACGCTGCTCGACACCAGGACGACGTCCGAGCACGACAGGCTGCTGATCATCCCGATCGTGCTGGTCGTGATCTTCCTCGTGCTGGCGCTGCTGCTGCGGTCGTTGCTGGCGCCGTTGCTGCTGATCGCGACGGTGGTGCTGTCGTTCGCGGCCACCATGGGAGTCTCGGCGCTGGTGTTCAACCACGTCCTCGACTTCCCCGGCGCGGACCCCGTGGTGCCGCTGTTCGGGTTCGTGTTCCTCGTGGCGCTGGGAATCGACTACAACATCTTCCTGATGACCCGCGTGCGCGAGGAGACCCAGGAGCTGGGCACGGTCGACGGGACCATCCGCGGCCTCAGCCTGACCGGTGGCGTGATCACGTCGGCGGGGGTGGTGCTGGCGGCCACGTTCGCGGCCTTGGCCGTGCTGCCGATCCTGTTCCTCACGCAGATCGCGTTCATCGTGGCGTTCGGCGTGCTGCTGGACACGTTGCTGGTGCGGTCGTTGCTCGTGCCGGCGCTGTCGGTCGACATCGGCGGGCGGATCTGGTGGCCGTCGAAGCTGCGGTGAGCGAGGATCACCCGCATGACCTTCACAGCTCGTCAGCTCAACCGCGCCACGCTCGACCGGCAGATGCTGCTGGAGCGTGAACCGGCCGGCCTGCTGACGGCCGTGGAGAAGGTCGTCGCGATCCAGGCGCAGGAACCCGCCTCGCCGTACATCGCGCTGTGGAACAGGATCGCCGGTTTCGACCCGGCGGCACTGGACGAGGCGTTCACGAGCGGGACGGTCCGCAAGGCGTCGCTGATGCGGGTCACCCTGCACGCCGTGACGGCCGCCGACCACGAGGTGTTCCACCACGCGATGCTGCCCGCGCTGAGGGCGTCGCGGTTGTACGACAAGCGGTTCAAGGGCATGGACATCACGATCGAGCAGGCCGACGCTCTGCTGGAGCACGTGCTCGAGTTCGCCGCGTCACCCCGGCAGAAGGCCGAGATCGAGGAGCTCCTGCACTCGCACACCGGCGACGTCGGCGAGCCCGGCGTCTGGTGGGCGCTGCGGACCTACGGCGGGCTCGTGCACGCGCCGACGGGCGGGCCGTGGTCGTTCGGGCAGCGGCCGTCCTACCAGGCCGTGACGACCGAGCCGCGCGAACGGATGGCGGCGCTGGCCGGGATGCTGCGCCGCTACCTCACCGGCTTCGGGCCCGCGACCGTCCTCGACATGAACCAGTTCACCATGCTCCCGCGCACCTCGATCCGGGAAGCGTTGGCGCTGCTGGACCTGGTGAAGGACGGCGACCACTACGACGTTCCGGACAGGACGGTGCCGGACGAGGACACTGCGGCGCCGCCGCGGCTGATGGCCATGTGGGACAGCACCTTGCTCGCCTACGCCGACCGCAGCCGCATGATCCCCGGGCAGTACCGGAAGCTGGTCATCCGCAACAACGGCGACACCCTGCCGACCCTGCTCGTCGACGGGTACGTGGCCGGGGTGTGGCGGCCGGCCGAGGACGGTGGGATCGAGGTGACCTCGTTCCACCCGCTCACCGAGGACCAGTGGGCCGGTGTCGCGGAAGAGGCGGCGGCGTTGCGCAAGCTCCTGGGAGACCGCGATCCGCAGGTCTACCGGCGGTACGCGCGGTGGTGGAACGGCCTACCGGCTCACGAGGTCCGCGTCATCTGAGCACCGGCCCGCACGGCCTCACACACCGTGACCCCGATGCGCCCAGCCGGATGAGACCGGGGTCTCCCCGGCCTCAAGAACGCGTAAAAGCCGCCCCCGCCCGCGTAAGGACGTTGTCAGGCACCCCCTGACCAGGCAATCGGTGATGCACGCTTCCGAGCGTCCTCAAGACCGAGTCGTGGAAGGGAGCGGCGTCATGGCCGACATGGCCTACGCGTTGCTGCTGATCAGGAGTTTCGTCGTGCTGGGCCTGACAGTGCGTGGACTGGAGAGGTTGTGAGCACGGGACTCGCGGCCAACGCCGTGGCGGGAGTGCTCGCACTCGCCCTGATCGTCTACCTGTTCGTCGCACTCATCAGGCCGGAGAAGTTCTGATGTCACCCCTCACGGCCGGCCTCCTGCAGGTCGGCGTCCTCGTCGCGGCGCTGGCGGTCGCGTACCGGCCCCTGGGCGACCACATCGCGAAAGTCTTCCAGGCCAAGGGACATCTCCGCGTCGAGAGAGCCGTCTACCGGTTAGCCGGGATCAACCCCGACGCCGAGCAGAAGTGGAGCACCTACGCGTACGGGGTGCTGGGCTTCTCGTTCGTCGGAATTGTGTTCCTGTACGTGCTCCAGCGCCTCCAAAGCCTGCTGCCGTTCGACTTCGGGCGTGGGAACGTGCCCGGAGGGATGGCGTTCAACACGGCCATCAGCTTCGTGGCCAACACGAACTGGCAGTCGTACGTGCCGGAGGCCGTGATGGGCCACGCGGTCCAGATGATCGGCCTCACCGTGCAGAACTTCGTGTCGGCCGCGGTCGGCCTGGCGGTCGCGATCGCGCTCGTGCGCGGGTTCGTCCGCGGCCGGACCGACCGGCTCGGCAACTTCTGGGTCGACCTCACCCGCGGCACCGTCAGGATCCTGCTGCCCCTCGCGTTCATCGGCGCGCTCGTGCTGATCGCGTTCGGTGTCACCATGAGTCTCAAGTCCGGGGTGGACGTCGACGGGCAGATGGTGGCGAACGCGCCCGTCGCGAGCCAGGAGGCCATCAAGGAGCTCGGCACCAACGGTGGCGGTGTCCTCAACGCCAACTCGGCGCACCCGTTCGAGAACCCGAACGAGTGGACCAACCTCATCGAGATCTTCCTGATCCTGGTGGTCCCGGTCGCGCTCACCCGCACGTTCGGGCAGCTGGTGGGCGACAAGAAGCAGGGATACGTCCTGCTGGGCGTGATGGGCGTCATCTGGACGGCCATGCTCGGGGTGATCTGGGCGGCCGAGGCGACCGGGCTCAGGCCGTTGGAGGGCAAGGAGCTCCGGTTCGGCATCCCCGGCAGCGCGATCTTCGCGGACGCCACGACCGGCACCTCGACCGGCGCGGTCAACTCCTCGCACGACAGCTACACCGGGCTCGGCGGTGGTGCGGCGCTGCTCAACATGCTGTTCGGCGAGATGACGCCGGGCGGTGTCGGGACGGGGCTCTACAGCATCCTGGTGATGGCGATCATCGCGATGTTCCTGGCGGGCCTGATGGTCGGCCGCACGCCCGAGTACCTCGGCAAGAAGCTGGGGCGCAAGGAGGTCACGGCCGCCGCCGTGTCGATTCTCGCCATGCCGACGGTGCTGCTGATCGGCGCGGGCATCGCGGCGGTCCTGCCGAGCACACGGGCCGCTCTCGACAACCCTGGCGCGCACGGGCTCTCGGAGATCCTCTACGCCTACGCGTCTGCGTCCAACAACAACGGCAGCGCGTTCGCCGGCATCACGGTCACCAGCGACTGGTTCCAGTCGTCGCTCGGCCTGTGCATGCTGTTCGGCCGGTTCATCCCCATCGTCGCCGTGCTCGCCCTCGCCGGATCCCTGGCGCGGCAGAAGAAGGTGCCGGTCACGGCGGGCACGCTGCCGACGACCGGGCCGCTGTTCGCGACGCTGCTCACCGGCTCGATCGTGCTGGTCGCCGCGCTCACGTTCGTTCCCGCGCTCGCTCTCGGTCCCATCGCGGAGGCACTGCTGTGACCACCGGGCCCGGTCTCGTGGACGCGGTTCCCGAGACCCTGAAGAAGCTGCACCCGCGCCACCAGCTGCGCAGCCCCGTCATGTTCGTCGTGTGGGTGGGCTCCGTGCTGGTCACCGTGTTCGCGGTGATCGACCCGAGCGTGTTCACCGTCGCCGTCGCGGCGTGGCTGTGGTTCACCGTGCTGTTCGCGAACCTCGCCGAGGCCGTCGCGGAGGGACGCGGCAAGGCGCAGGCCGACTCGTTGCGCAGGACCAAGAAGGACGCTGTCGCGCGGTTGCTCGACGGCAGAACCGTCGCCGGCACCGAGCTCCAGGTCGGCGACCTGGTCGTCGTGGAGGCGGGGGAGGTGATCCCCGGCGACGGTGACGTGGTCGAGGGCATCGCGACCGTCGACGAGTCGGCGATCACCGGCGAGTCCGCGCCCGTCATCCGCGAGTCCGGCGGCGACCGGTGCGCGGTCACCGGCGGCACGACGGTGCTGTCCGACCGGATCGTCGTCAAGATCACGACCAGGCCCGGTGAGTCCTTCGTGGACCGGATGATCGCGCTGGTCGAAGGCGCGGAACGGCAGAAGACGCCGAACGAGATCGCGTTGACGATCCTGCTGTCCACGTTGACGGTCATCTTCCTCCTCGCCGTGGTGGCGTTGCAGCCGTTCGCCATCTACTCCGGCGGCGAGCAGTCGGTGGTCGTGCTGACGGCGTTGCTGGTGTGCCTGATCCCCACGACGATCGGGGCGCTGCTGAGTGCCATCGGCATCGCGGGCATGGACCGGCTGGTGCAGCGCAACGTCCTCGCGACGTCGGGCAAGGCGGTCGAGGCGGCGGGGGACATCGACACGTTGCTGCTCGACAAGACCGGCACGATCACCTGGGGCAACCGGCGCGCGACCGAGTTCATCCCGGTCGGCCCGACGTCGCAGGAGACGCTCGTGGCGGCCGCACGGCTCGCGAGCCTCGCCGACGACACCCCCGAAGGCCGCAGCATCCTCGAACTGGCGGGCGGACGGCCCGCCGACGAGCACGAGAAGACCGGCGAGTTCGTGCCGTTCACGGCGCAGACCAGGATGTCCGGCATCGACATCGGCGACCGCAGCATCCGCAAGGGCGCGGCGTCCGCGTTCGAGCTGACCGGCACCACCCGCGCAATCGTGGACGAGATCAGCGCCCAGGGCGGCACGCCGCTCGTCGTAGCGGAGAACGGCACCGTGCTCGGCGTGATCCGGCTGTCCGACGTCGTGAAGCCCGGCATGAGGGAACGGTTCGCCGAGCTGCGCGCGATGGGCATCCGCACGGTCATGGTCACCGGCGACAACCCGTTGACCGCCAAGGCCATCGCGGAACAGGCGGGCGTCGACGACTTCCTCGCCGAGGCCAAGCCCGAGGACAAGATGGCCCTGATCCGCGAGGAGCAGGAAGGCGGACGGCTCGTCGCGATGACCGGCGACGGCACGAACGACGCCCCGGCGCTGGCACAGGCGGACGTCGGCGTCGCGATGAACACCGGCACGTCGGCCGCGAAGGAGGCCGGCAACATGGTCGACCTCGACAGCGACCCGACCAAGCTCATCGAGATCGTGGAGATCGGCAAGCAGCTGCTGATCACGCGCGGTGCGCTGACGACGTTCTCCGTCGCGAACGACGTGGCCAAGTTCTTCGCGATCGTCCCCGCGCTGTTCGTGGCCGTCTACCCGCAGCTCGACGCGCTCGACGTCCTGCACCTGGGGTCGCCGGAGAGCGCGATCCTCTCGGCGGTCATCTTCAACGCCCTGATCATCGTCGCACTCGTCCCGCTGGCGCTCCGCGGCGTGAAGTACCGGCCGATGATTGCCGACGCGCTGCTCCGGCGCAACC
>NZ_DATLEC010000074.1:0-3456 GCF_035525475.1 Lentzea sp.
CGAGGTCGGCGGGTTCTCGATCACGCTGAAGGACGACGTGCGGGCCTACCTCGTGGAGACCGCCGAGAAGGGCATCCGCTGGCTCAAGCTGCGGGTCAAGGGCACCGCCGGCCACGGCAGCATGATCCACCGCGACAACGCCGTCGCGAAGCTCGCCGCCGCCGTGACGAAGCTCGACCAGCACCGGTGGCCGTTGATCATCCGTCCGTCGGTGCGCGAGTTCCTCGACGGCGTCACCGAGATCACCGGCCTCGAGTTCCCCGACGACGACGTCGAGGGCTCGATCGGCAAGCTCGGCGCGCTGTCGCGGATGATCGGCGCGACCCTGCGCGACACGGCCAACCCGACCATGTTGTCCGCGGGCTACAAGGCGAACGTCATCCCGTCGACCGCCGAGGCCACCGTGGACTGCCGGATCCTGCCCGGCCGCGAGGAGGCGTTCGACCGCGAGCTCGCCGAGCTCCTGGGCCCGGACGTGGAACGCGAGTGGGTCGGCCTGCCGCCGGTGGAGACGACGTTCGACGGCGCCCTGGTCGACGCGATGACGGCGTCGATCACCGCCGAGGACCCCGGCGCCCGCGTGCTGCCCTACATGCTCTCCGGTGGCACCGACGCGAAGTCGTTCCAGCAGCTCGGCATCCGCAACTTCGGCTTCGCACCGCTGAGGCTGCCGTCGGACCTCGACTTCTCCGGCCTGTTCCACGGCGTGGACGAGCGCGTACCGGTCGACGCCCTCAAGTTCGGCGTGCGCGTGCTGGACCGCTTCCTGCGCAACAGCTGAGGGAGGTGCCACGTCCACCGTGGAGCCGACCGGCCGGGTCGCCCTGGTCATGGGTGGCGCGGCCGGCATCGGATCCGCCGCGCCGGACGTGGTGCTCGGACGCGCCTGAACCGTGTCCTTTCGCCGTGTTGTCTCGTTAGGACGATCAGACGACACGGTGAAAGGAACGGCGCATGGTGCTGCTGGAGGACGGGACCGAGCTCAACGTGGTGCGCGCGGGAAACCCCGACGCACCGGTCACGGTTGTGCTGGCACACGGCTACGCCCTCGACCACCGCAGCTGGCACAAGGTGGTGGCCGACCTCAGCGCGGACTTCCAGGTCATCTCCTACGACCACCGCGGCCACGGCGCGTCGGCGGCCGCGACCAAGGAGACCGCGACGATCGAGCAGCTCGGAGACGACCTGGGGGAGCTGATCGAACGGGCGGTGCCCGAAGGTCAGGTCGTGGTCGCCGGGCACTCGATGGGCGGCATGGCGGCCCTGGCGATGGCCGAGCGGCGGCCGCGGTTGTTCAAGCAACGGGTGCTGGGCACCGTCTTCGTGTCGATGGCGGCGAGCGGGGCCAGCGAGACGTCGCTGGCGTGGCCCAAGGCACTGGGCAAGCTCGTGCGCGAGCTGGAGCGGGCGTTCGGGCCGATCGTGCGGGCGGTGCGGGAGAAGATCGAGCCCACGAAGACCGCCGGCCTGCGGTGGTGGCTGTTCGGTGACGAGCCCGCGGCCGAGGACGTCGAGCTGACCGCGGACATGGTGTGGGGGCACTGGCCGGAGACGATCGCGCTGTTCCGGCCCGCCGTCGACCGCTACGACCGGGAGGCCGGGCTCATGGTGGCCAAGGAGAAGGCCGTGGCCGCGGTGGTGGGGGACGAGGACCGGCTGGTGCCGGAGACGGACGCGGTGAAGTTCGGCGGAACCCCGGTGATCCTGCCGGACGCGGGTCACATGCTTCCGCTGGAACGGCCGTCCGAGATCGCGAACCTGATCCGGGAGATGGCGGCCAAGGCGTAGTGCGGCGGTCGGGTCGCTCGGCCGCGCGACCCGACGTCGTGGAGAGCTTCAGCGCCCTGCCGCGCTGGAACGGCGTCTGCCGGGTGGGCGGCCGAAGAGCCGCACGTGCTCGTCGACCAGCCAGTCCTTCAGCGGCGCCCACTCCGGGTGGTGGTTGAGCACCAGAAGGCGGTGCATCCACCAGTTCGGGTCGTCGTGGCGGGGGAACGCGGCGAGCCAGGCGGCTCGCTGCTCCGTAGTGAGCCCCCACAGGTGGGCCAGCTGGCCCTGGGCGTCCGTGTCGAGGCGGGCGGTGATCCGCCCGTTCTCGGTGTCCCATTCCGCGCGCAGTTCGCGCAGCACGGCGATCGCGCGGTCGTCGCCCTCGTCGGCGGTGACCACCACGGTGTGCAGGCCCTGTGTCGCCGCTTCGGCGAGCAGGGCGCGAGTTGACTCTTCGTCGTGCGGCAGTGCGCTGTGAGCGACCCCGACTTCGTGCGGCACGAGCTCCATGACCCAGAATCTGATCACATGTTCCACTAGTTCGGTCAATTTTATTTCTTCAGTGTTGACTGAAGAGTCACCTTCCCACGTTTGGGCGAGCACGTTGAACGGGCGTCGTCGTAAGGCGTGCAGAGACCGACCCCGCACAACGTTTTCGCACTACAAAGGTGGTGCGAAACGAGAGGGGGTGGTCAGCAGAGACCTCGGTTCGACATCGGGGGAGTAGTGGTCCCAATGACGACTGGACAGGTGTGGCGTCGAGGTCCCAGACGTGGACGGCGCGGTCCGCGCCGGCTGTCGCGAGGGTGCGGTTGTCCGGCGCGAAGGCGACGCCCCACACCCGTTTCGAGTGTCCGTGAGCACTGCCCGCACCTGGGGGTTGCGGGCAGTGCTCACGTTCCACGCGCGGACGGCGTCGTCGGTCGTCCCGGCGGCGACGAGGGCGCCGTCGGGGGAGAAGGCGAACTGCTGGACGGGCCCGGCGAACGGGTTGAGCGGCTTCTCCGGGCGAGGCATGGCGAAGATTCTTTCGCGCGGACAGGAGCCATTAAGTTCTATAACTTCAGTGTTGACTAAAGTAACACCCTGTGTTCACCTTCGCTGGAGAGTTACAGCGTCTCGAAAGCAAAGACGTGCAGACCCCCCCGTCCCAGTCGGGATAGTGGTTCTTGGCGTCGGGGCCGAAGACGAAGCGGACGAGGTTGGGCTCGCCGTTCATGCTCGAGATCTCGCGGAACCGCGCAGTGCTCGCGAGGACGTCGTCGGCGGGGGCGAGGACGGTGGCGGCGTGGGCGCCGTTGGCCGCGGGAAAGCTGTCCGGTGGCACGCAACGGGCCGGGAAGCTCATCGAGGCGGAGGAGCGCGTGGCGTGGGCCGTGCGGTCGGTCGCGGAGGAGCTGGGGGCGACGCCGGATCGTGTGGCGTTGGCGTGGGTGCGTGCCCGTGGGGCGTTGCCGCTGGTGGGGGCGCGGACGCCGGAGCAGGTCGCCGACTGCGTGGGCGACGTGGTGTTGCCCCCGGAAGCGCTCGCGCGCCTGGAGGCGGCGGCCCCGCCCGAGCGGGGCTTTCCGGCGGACTTCGTCGCGGAGTGCGAGGCGAGTCCGTTCGCGTTCGGCGAGGGCGTGGTGGTCAGGTGATGAGACCTGGTACCAGGTCGGGCTGGCGCTTGCGGCGCAGCCAGACCTT
>NZ_DATLEC010000214.1:0-18526 GCF_035525475.1 Lentzea sp.
AGAACCTTGGTAACCCCCAACGGCAACCCACGCAAAGCGGCGATCTCAGCCACCGACCGAGGCGAGTGGCACAACGCCAGAACATCCTGGTGCTCAGGCCGAACAGCGGTAGAAGACCGCTCGTTGACCGACACCAGCGACTCGATCTCGAGGTGCACCTCGGAGACGGTCCGCCCGCCGGTCCACGCATAGGCCCGCACGATCGACGAAGAAACATCGGTCTCGACCGAGGGCAGCGGCGGCACCGGCTCGAAGGGCGCCGCGGCGTACGGGTCCGGCTGCTCCAGCACGGGTTCCGGCGCGCGCGAGGCCTTCTTCTTGCCGCGCTTGCGGATCCGCTCGCTGTCGAAGCTGAAACCGCTGATCAGATCACCGAAGTTGACCTGCTCGTCGGGCTCTCCGCTCATGCCAGCTCGGCCCGCAGTTCCGGCGTGAGCAGCTGGCCCACCTGGCGGACGACGACCGTCATCTCGTAGGCGACCTGCGCGACGTCGGAGGACGACGAGGCCAGCACCGCGAGGACCGAGCCGTCGCTGATCGACGACAACAGCATCACGCCTCGGTCCATCTGCACGACCGTGCGCACGACGGACTCACCCGCGAAGCACTGCGACGCCGACTCGGCCAGCGAGACCACACCGGCCACGATCGCCGCGAACTGCGGGGCGATCTCGGGCGGGAGCTTCGAGGACGAGATCAGCACCAAGCCGTCGGCCGAGATCACCACGGCGTGCTCGATGCCGGGCGTGCGTTCGGCGAAGTTGGTGACCAGCCAGCCGAACTGGTCCACCTGCGTGCTCATCGACTCTCCTGGTGGTCGGGAAGGCCTCGCTGCACCCCGCTCTGGAAGGCGTTGAGAAATCCTCGGGCTGACTCCGGTGTCTGCCGCGCGGGTGCGGGGGGAGGCTTCGGTGCTGCCTTGGGCGCCTGGAACCAGGATGCCTGATCGCGCTCGATCGCTTCCCCTCTGAAAGACTCCCAGGACTCGTCGCGCCGTGGTGCCAGTTCGGCAGGAACCAACACGATCGCGCGAGTCCCCTTGCCCTGGTGCGCATCCAGGCGTACCACGATCTGGTGGCGCGCGGCGAGCCTGCCGACGACGAAGAGGCCCATTTCACGGAAGACCTGGACGTCCGCGCCCTCGCCCGCCGCCTCGAGCCGTGCGTTCACGACGGCGAGTGCCTCGGGGTCGATGCCGATGCCGTGGTCGACCACGTCGATCTGCACGATGTCGCCCGCCTCGATCGACGCGCTGATCGAGACCTGGGTGTGCGGTGGTGAGAAGGCCGTCGCGTTGTCGAGGAGCTCGGCGAGCAGGCGGACCAGGTCGCTCGCGACGTAGCCCACCACCTCGGCGGTCGGTGCCGTGTGCACCACCACCCGCTGGTACTGCTCGATCTCGGCGGCGGCCGCGCGCAGCACGTCGGTGAGCGGGATCGGCTTGTGGAACCGGCGTGCGACCTCGCCGCCGGAGAGCACCATCAGGTTCTCGTTGTTGCGGCGCATGCGGGTGGCGAGGTGGTCGAGCTTGAAGAGGTTCGCGAGCTGGTCGGGGTCCTCCTCGTACTTCTCCAGCTCCTCCATCAGCTTGAGCTGGCGTTCGACGAGGCTCTGGCTGCGCCGTGAGAGGTTCACGAAGATGTTGCGCATGTTGGCGCGCATGGCCGCCTGTTCGAGGACCGACTTCACGGCCTGCTGGTGCACCTCGTCGAACGCGCGAGCCACCTGACCGAACTCCTCGGTCGTGGTGACGGGCACGGACTCGATCTCGGTGCTGCCGCGGCCGGTCGCGACCATCTCGGGGAGCTTCTCCCACGCGACGTCCAGCGCGGAGTCGCGCAGGGCGTTCAGCGACCGCAGCAGGTAGCGGCCGACGACGAACCCGATCGTGGCCGCCAGGACCAGGCTCGCGAACAGGATGGCGGCCGCCGCGCCGGCGGCGTCGCTCGTCTCGTCGCGCAGGCGGTTCGCGGTGTCGCGCAGGTCGGACTGCATGCCCTCGACCACGCCGTTCAGCGACGTCACGACGGCGCCGGAGGCGTTGCTCCAGTCCGCCGCCGCGATGGGCAGCTTGCCGGCCTTGCCCGCGTTCTGGGCGTCCGCTGCCGGGTGCAGCAGCGCGGCGGCCAGCATCTTGCGCTGGGCCTCGGTGTCCGGGCCGTTGAACTTCGTCCCGTAGTCCTTCAGCTGCTGCGGGGTCGCGAGCGCCGCGAACTCGCCCGCGATGTAGCTGAGCTTGACGTTCGACTCCACCAGCGACCGCACCTCGGAGGTGACGAGCTGACCGCGGGTGATCCCCGTCAGCACGACCGCCTGCTGGTAGAGGACCTGCTCCTGCACGTGCACGACGTGGTGCAGGCCCATCGCCGTGCGCAGGAGCTCGGCGTCGCCGAACTCGCTCGCGAGCACCTCGTCCACGTCGAGCAGCGACTCGGTGAGCTCGGTGTAGGCCTTGACCACGGCGGGGGCGTCGTCGCCGCGCTCCCGCAGTGCGGTGAGGTCGCCGATCCGGCCCTGGACGTCGTCGATGCGGGCGTTCACGACCTCGCTGAGCGAGGTCCTGCCGACCTGGTCCCGCAGCAGCGCGCGGGCCTCGTCGGTGCGGCGCACCTGCTCGAGGAGGGTCTCCCGGCCGGCTCCCTCGGCGATGATCCGCCGTTCGGCCTGCACGCCGTTGATCACGGGAATCAGTGCGGCGCGGACCTTGACCTGCCGCTGCAGCGCCGCGTAGGACTCGGCGCGTTCGATGTGCGACTGGATCTGCACGACGCCGGCGCCCACCGCGATGACGACCGGAACGATCAACACCGCGGCGAGCTTCACCGGCAGGCGCCAGTTGCGCCAGTTGACGAGCGCGTTGAACATCAGACGAAGAGCTTGGCCGCGTTCAGGAAGAGCCGGTACAGGCCGTAGGCGAGCGGGATGCCCACCCACAGCCACGCACCGATCAGCAACAAGCGCTGGGAGCTCACTTCTTCACCACGCCTTCCGAGTCTTCCTTCTCGGCCGTCTCGGCGGTGTCCGCCGCCTCGGCCTCGTTCCACCTGGTGACCGTGGCGTCGCCGTCCCTGGTCGCCGGCGACTGCTCACCGGTCGCCTCGGCGGCCTCGACCGCCGCCTTCGGCTCGTGGAACCTCGGGTTGACCGGGCGGATCAACTCGTTCGCGACGAAACCGACGACCAGCAGCGAGATCATGATGTAGAACGACGTGGCGTACAAGTCCGGGCCGACGTGCCCGGCCTTCTTGCCCGCGTCCGCGATGGCGTTGACGATCAGCGGCCCGAGCACGCCCGCCACCGACCACGCGGTCAGCAGGCGGCCGTGGATCGCGCCGACCTGGTAGGTGCCGAAGAGGTCGCGCAGGTACGCGGGGACGGTCGCGAAGCCCGCGCCGTAGAACGACAGGATCACCATCGCCGCGATGACGAACAGCGGGGTGCTGGTCGAGCCGAGGGTCAGCAGCACCAGGTAGAGCAGGGCGCCGACGCCGAGGTAGACGCGGTAGATGTTCTTGCGGCCCACGATGTCCGAAGTGGACGACCAGACGAACCGGCCCGCCATGTTGGCGGCGCTCAGCAGCGCGACGAAACCGGTGGCGGCGGTCGCGGCGACCGGCGTCGAGGACTCCTTGAAGAAGTCGACCAGCATCGGCGCGGCCTTCTCCAGGATGCCGATGCCCGCGGTGACGTTGAAGCACAGCACGACCCAGAGCAGCCAGAACTGCGGCGTCCTGATCGCGTTGTTCGCGGAGACGTTGAAGGCGACGGTGGACTTCGGCTTGTCCTTGAGCAGTGCTTCCTTCTCCGCCGTGAACTCCTTTGAGGGGAGGCGGATCAGCAGCACGCCGAGGCTCATGAAGACCGCGTAGGCGATGCCGTGCACCAGGAAGGCCTTGCCGATGCCCGACGTCGAGGTGGCGCCGAACGCCGTCAGCATCGAGGTCGACCACGGTGACGCGATCAGCGCACCGCCGCCGAAGCCCATGATCGCGATGCCGGTCGCCATGCCGGGACGGTCGGGGAACCACTTGATCAGCGTGGAGACCGGCGAGATGTAGCCGATGCCGAGACCGATGCCGCCGACCAGGCCGTAGCCCAGGACGACGACCCAGTACTGACCGGCCCACACGCCGGCCGCCGAGATCAGCAGACCGGAGCAGAAGGCGATCAGGGACATCAGCATGGCCCAGCGGGGACCCCTGCGCTCCACGGTCGTGCCGAGGACGGCGGCCGAGAGCCCGAGCATCACGATGCCGAGCTGGAACGGCAGGGCGGACTGCGTTCCGGTGATGCCGAGGGATTTCTCGAGGGGCGTCTTGAAGACGCTCCAGGCGTATGCCTGACCAATGGAGAGATGAATCGCCAGTGCCGCGGGCGGAACGAGCCAGCGGTTCCATCCGGGAGGCGCGACTTGGCGTTCGCGCGCTAAGAACCCCACTTTATCCCCAACCGTCACCAAATACGCGGACCGAACGATCCTAGGCCAGGTGCACACGTGCGACAACGGCCTGGACCTGTCGACCGGTGTTGCGCACGACGCAACTTCCGTCCGTCACAGCAGTACGGCACCCGGGATCTACCATTTGAGACGAATGGATTGCCCGGCATCGGTCCGGGTTTGGTCCGGTTTGGACCGTTTCCGGCTGCGGGCGCGCGTTGACTGCACACGCGAGGACGCTAGAGTGGGCGCCGCATACGAGGGGCAGGGGCACATGACCAAGGCGATCCGGTCGCCTGGCGAAACGCTGCAGGAGTACCGGGAAATCCGGGGTTTCGCGTCGTTCGACGACCCCGAGGCTTTGTCGTACGTCGATTCGAACGGCAAACCGAACTTCGAGGCGATTCGGCAGACCGACGAATTCCGGGAGCTCCGGCGCCGTCTCACCACGTTCGTCTTCCCGATGACCGCCCTTTTCCTCGCGTCCTACCTGACCTTCGTGCTGCTGTCCGCGTACGCGAAAGACTTCGTCAGCACCAAGGTGATCGGTGTGATCAACCTCGGCATCCTGCTGGGCTTGAGCCAGTTCGTGACTTCGATCATCATCACGCTCGGTTATGCCCGCTACGCAAAGCGACGGCTGGACCCGCAGCGGAAATTGCTCGCAGAGATGACGGGCGTCGAGGAGTAAGGCATGCCCACCACCGGCAACCCGGTGCTGAACCTCAGCGTCTTCGCGGTGTTCGTCCTGATCACCCTGTACGTCGTCTACCGCGTCAGCAGCCGGAACGTGACGGCGTCGGACTACTACGCCGCGGGCAGCTCGTTCACCGGCGCCCAGAACGGCGTGGCGCTGTCCGGCGACTTCCTGTCCGCCGCGTCGTTCCTCGGCATCTCCGGCGGCATCGCGGCGCACGGCTACGACGGCTTCCTGTACTCGGTGGGCTGGGTCGTCGCGTGGCTGGTCGGCCTGCTCCTGATCGCGGAGGGGCTGCGCAACACCGGCCGCTTCACCGTCGGCGACGTGCTGGCGTTCCGGATGAGGCAGCGCCCCGTCCGCGCGGCCGCGGCGAACGCGACGCTGGTGATCTCGTTCTTCTACATGATCGCGCAGATGGCGGGCGCCGGCGGCCTGATCGCGTTGCTGCTCAACGTGACCTCGAAGTGGGGCCAGGCGATCCTGATCGCGCTGGTCGGCATGGTCATGGTGCTCTACGTGCTGGTCGGCGGCATGAAGGGCACGACGTGGGTGCAGATCATCAAGGCCGTCCTGCTGCTGCTCTGCGTGACGCTGATGACGATCTTCCTGCTGGGCAAGTTCGGCTTCAGTCTGTCGGCGATCATGCAACAGGCCACCGAGAACAACCACCTCGGTGAGGCCGTCCTCGACCCCGGCGCGAAGTACGGCTTCAGCGCGATGTCCAAACTGGACTTCGTCTCGCTTGCCCTCTCGCTCGTGCTGGGCATCGCGTCCCTGCCGCACGTGCTGATGCGCTTCTACACGGTGCCGAACGCCGCGGAGGCCCGCCGTTCGGTCGTGTGGGCGACCTGGACGATGGTCATCTTCTACCTCTGCACGCTGGTGATCGGCTTCGGCGCGATGGCCCTGGTCGGCACCGACACGATCGCCGCGGCGCCGGGCGGCGAGAACTCCGCCGCACCGCTGCTGGCGTTCCGCATCGGCGGCGCCGTCCTGCTGGGCATCGTGTCCGCCGTGGCGTTCGCCACGATCCTCGCGGTGGTCGCGGGTCTGACCCTGGCGGCCTCCGCCTCGTTCGCCCACGACGTCTACGCCAACGTGATCAAGCGCGGCAACGCCGAACCGCGCCGCGAGATCCGAGTCGCCCGCCTGACCGCGGTGGTGGTCGGCGCACTGTCGATCATCGGCGGCATCGCGGCGAACGGCCAGAACGTGGCGTTCCTCGTCTCCCTCGCCCTGGCCCTGGCGGCCTCGGCGAACCTGTCGACGATCCTCTACACGCTCTTCTGGCGCCGCTTCAACACCACCGGCACCCTGTGGAGCATCTACGGCGGCCTGGGCTCGTGCCTGCTGCTGATCATCTTCTCGCCGGTGATGTCGGGCGCGAGGACGTCGATCTTCCCCGACGTCGACTTCGCGTGGTTCCCGCTGGGCAACCCGGGGATCGTGTCGATCCCGTTCTCGTTCCTGTGCGGGTTCCTGGCGACGATCTTCTCGAAGCCGGACGCGGACAAGGCGGGCCTGGTGGCGGAGATGGAAGTGCGGGCGATCTCGGGCATCGGCGCGAAGGCCTGACCAGCGGGCTGGTCAGCCCGGGATCAGTCCTGCCTCGTGCGCGACGATCGCCGCCTGCACCCGGTTCCTGACCCCGAGCTGCCGCAGGATCGTGCTCACGTACACCTTCACGGTCCCCTCGACGACGTGGATGCGAGCCGCGATCTCGGCATTCGACAACCCGGCGCCCACCAGCCCGAGCACCTCCCGCTCGCGTGCGGTCAGGACCGCGATCCGTTGCGTCGCACCAGGCCGAGGCCGCGCCCGCGACAACTGGTCCACAACCCGCTTGGCCACAAGAGGCGACAGATACGCACCCCCACCGGCAACCGCCCGGACCCCGGAGATGATCTCCTGCGGGTCGCCGGTCTTCAGCACGAACCCCGCCGCGCCCTCCCCCAGCGCCCGGCTGATGTAGGCGTCGTCGGCGAACGTGGTCAGTACCAGCGTCTTGGTGCCGGGGTGGCACTCGCGCACCACGCGAGCGGCGTCCAGGCCGTCGAACACGGGCATGCGGATGTCGAGCACGGCCACGTGCGGCCGGTGCCGGGCCACCAGGTCGATCGCGACGCTGCCGTTCTCCGCCTCCGCGACCACCTCGATGTCGCCGGCGGTGGCGAGGACGGCCTTCACGCCGAACCTGACCACCGGTTCGTCGTCGGCCAGCACGACCCTGATCAACCGCTCCTCCTGACGAGCCACGTCTTCGAGACGAGACGATCATCCCGGAAGCAGAGCCGGTGCAGGTCGTGGCGGTTGCCGTCGAACGGGTTGGCGTGTGTGCTGTAGTAGCGGCACTCGGTGTCCTCGGGCGTGGTGACGCCCAGCGGGTTGTCCACGCGGGTGCGCAGCGGCAGGTCCAGGTCGTCCTCGTGCTGCCCGAGTGCCGCCCGGTCGAACTGCTGCTCGGTCAGCACCGACGTCACCGCGTCGAACACCATGTAACCGGGCACGCCGATGGCGATCCCGGCGCACACGACCGAGGTGATCAGCACGGTCCTGCGTGCGCTCTTGCGGATCTCCTCCTCTGTCCTTTCGCGACGGACGTGCGTCGGCGTGGTGCGCGGCAGAGGGCGTTCCGGGAGCTTGGCCCTCACCTCGAAGCCGCCTTCGTCCGTCGGCGCCGCCTCGAACCAGCCGCCGACCAGCGCGACGCGTTCGGCCAGGCCGACGAGGCCCTTGCCGCTGCCCACGGCGTGCGTTCGCGGGGCGGGGCCGTTGGTGACGCGCAGGTCGAGGTTCGCGGTGAGGGTGACGGTGACCTCGGCGCCGGGTGCGTGCTTGATCACGTTCGTCAGCGCTTCGGCGACCACGCGGTGCACCGTGCGGGCGATGATGCCGTCGATGCCGGTCTTGCGGCCGTTGACCAGAGTGACGCGCAACCCGCTCCGGGCGACGACTTCCTCGATGGTGGCGACGGGTTCGTCCTCGTCGGCACGCAGCACCTGCATGACGTCGGCCAGCCGTTCCGCGGCCGCGGTGACGCTGGCTCGGGCGGTCTTGGCCGCTTCGCGCTGGTGCGCGGTGAGGGTGGGTTCCAGCTCGAGGGCTCCGACCAGCAGCGCCGCCCGTGCCAGCTCGTGGCCGACGAGGTCGTGCATCTCACCGGCCAGGCGGGCGCGTTCGGAGTTGCGGGCGTTCTCGGCGTCGCGTTCCAGCAGGGAGGCGTGCTCCCAGCCCACCTCCTGCAGCTCGGCGTACCGGCGGCGGAACCGGCCGAAGGCCCAGGGGACGACGCCGAGGACGCCGACGCCGGAGGTGACGGCGAGCGCGGTGTCCGAACCGCCGCGCTCGGTCAGGGCGACGACGACGCCGACGACCTCGGCGACGGTCAGTGCGATCGCGGTCGGCCTCGGGTCACCGGCGTGCCGGCCCGCGAGAAAGCTGAGCAGTGCCAGTGCGGGAGCGAGCGCGAGCACCTCGACGTCGAACTCGACGCTGACGAGGTAGCAGACGAGCCAGGCCCCCAGCGCGGTCCCGAGGGCGACCGCGGGCCGGTTCCGCACGACCACGAACGCCGTCACGAACAGCACCAGGTAGAGCAGGACCTCCCACACGGCGCCCATCATCGCAGTCGCTGCAGCACCACCGTCGGCGCGTCTTCGTGACGCGGTGTCCGTTCACGCCTCTTCAGCAGCACCGCGATCCCCCACGACACCAACGCTCCGAGCGCCAGCCCGGCCATCACGTCGTGTACATAGTGGACACCCACGATCACCCGCGACGACGCCGCCGCGAGCGCGCAGACCGCCGCCACCCAGCCGAACGTGCGGTGCAGCGCCCAGATCGCCATCGCGGACGCACCGGCGATCACCGAGTGGTTGCTGGGGAACGACCAGTCGCCCGGCTCCGGGCACTCCGCCAGCGAAGGCGCCGTGCGGCACGGCCTCTCCTCCCGCACCAGGAGCTTGACCACCTCGCTGATCGCGTAGGCCACCACCACACCGGCCCCGGCGAGGAACGCCCTCAGCCGGTGCCGGAACCACAACACCAGGAACATCACCGCGAACACGCCCAGCACCGCGTCGGTGCCGATCACAAGCCAGGTCACCCAGCCGAACCTACGAACTCGGCGGCACGCGCACCTCTGCCGATCGGAACCCGTCGGCCTTTACTTTCGACAGGTCTCGGCGGCGCTCAGGACCCGGTCGTGGTAGCCGTCGGGGTTGTCCGCGCCGGACCGCCCGTCGATCAGCTCCCGCACGAGGTCGCAGTGGCCCGCGTGCTGCGCCGTCTCGGCCACGACGCGCACGAGCAGGTGCCCGAACGTGGTGTTCCGGCGCTCTTCAGGCCACCACGGCACCGACGCCGGGGCGTCCAGCGGAAGCTGCGCGATGGACTCGTCGGAGTGCCGCCAAGCCTGGCGGTACAGGTCGACGACGTACTCGCGGCTCTCGGTGGGCTTGGCCCACATGTCGGCGTTCTCCCAGATCGACTTGTCCTCGACCCACGGCAGCGTCACCGGCGAGGGACGGCCGGAGCTCTCGCCCAGGTAGCCGAGCTCGATGCCCACCAGGTGCTTCACCAGGCCGAGGAGGTTGGTGCCGCTGGGCACGAGCGGCCTGCGCACGTCGTACTCGTCCAGTCCGTCCAAAGAGGACACGATCGAGTCGCGTGACCGCTGCAGGTACCGCCTGAGGTCGTCAGCGATCATGTGCTGTCCTCACTTCCTTCGGGTGTGCGACGGTTTCCCGCGGCGGGCGCAGCACGTCAGGCGCTGTGCCCCACTGGCTGTAGACGGCGGTGAGGCGTTCCTGCTGCTTGTCGAACGACGGCATGGTCTGTTCCACGCGCACCACCCGGTTCTCGTCGTCCGTCTCGACCACGAGCCGCACGTCACCGATCGTGTAGCCACCGGAGTGCGGCACACCGCCCGCCGCGAACACGTACCTGGTGCCGCTGTGCTCGGTGAGCCGGACGGTGTCGCGGTCGATGTCGGCGAAGAGGTTGCCGGGGTGGTAGTAGCGCTCGTCCAGCGACAGGTCCCTCGCGTACGGACCGACCCACGGCGCGTCGTTGAGCCCCATCGCGGAGAACGTCTTGCCCGGTGGCAACAAGAGGCCGCTGTGCTGGAGGTAGCCGTCGTCGCCCACCTGCACCGACCGGTAGTCGATGGTGCGGTACTTGCTCTCGATGTGCGCGGTGACGTCCTGCTGCGCCGTGGCACCACCGTTGCCGATGTGCTGCACGCCCGCGAAAGTCCTTTTGCGCGGCTCGATCGTCACGTCGAACCGCACCGAGCCGTACTCCTGGATGGCCTGCCGCCACTCCCTGAACAGCGCCGCCGGGTCCGCGGGAGCCGATGAGCACGCGGTCAGCACGAGGAGCAGGGACAGGGCCAGACGCATGCGACGAGTCTGGCAAAACCCGCCACCCGCGAGGTGCGGAATGAGAGGGTCGGGCACGTGCAGAAACGGATCGTCGCCGCGGTGCTCGCGTTCACCGCCGACGACTACGCCAACCGCGCCATCGCGTGGCTCGCCGAGCCCGAGGTCTCCGGCGCCTGCCTGGGCACCGACGGTAGGTTCCGAGCGCCCAGAGCGGGTCGAACGCCGACAGCACGGGACTCGTGGCCCAGGTGGTCAAGGGCTCCTCGCTGGTCAGGGCGCGGGACTACCTGAAGTCGCCGCAGGTGGGCTGCACCGGCCCCGACGCGGGCGCGATCGCGTTCGACGCGTCCGGCTTCACCCCGGCCAACGCTCCCCGCGCGACCGCCCAGGCCGTGCTGGGGCTGACCGGCGCGACCCTCGTGACGCTCCGCGGCGGTGGTCCGGACGGAGCACCTGCCCTGAACTGCTGACGCCGCGCCGCCGACGTTTGCGCGTCCGGCTCGCCGGAAACCAGAGGGCATGACCGAACACCAGTTCACCACGCCCCTGGGTGGCGGCGAGCCCGTCGACGACGAGCCGGACGCGATCGCGGTCGAGGAGGCCGGCGAGCACGTCACCGCGCCCGAGGAGACCGCCATGCACATCGAGGAGACCGAGGAGGGCGGTGGCCGCGTCGATCGCCCGGACGACGGTTACCTGGACCGGTGAAGCGCCACTTTCGGCTGTTTCACCGAGAGTGACACCAGGTCAACGCCACATCGCTCGAACGGCGCTCGAGTCTCGCTCAAGTGCCCGCTCGTCTAGGACACAAGCTGACCTCAAGTGGTCCTAGAGTCCTTTGTGTCGGGACAAACGAGCGAAGGACTACAGCGATGACCACCACCGAGATCCTCACCGGCGAGCGTGCGGACCTGCTCGAGACCCTCCGGCAGCACCGGTGGTTCCTGACGTTCACCGCGCAGGGTCTGACCGACGAGCAGGCCGCGTCGAGCCCGACCGCCAGCGCGCTGTGCGTCGGCGGCCTGATCAAGCACGTCGCGACGGTCGAGCAGAACTGGGTCAGGTTCATCGAGCAGGGCACCTCGGCGATGGAGTCCGACCCCGACTCGACGGACTACGAGAACCACGCGGCGAACTTCCGCATGGCGCCGGGCGAGACGCTGGAGAGCATCCTCGCCCGGTATGACGAGATCGCGGCCCACACCGACGAGCTGGTCGGGACCGTCGACATGGACCTCTCGCACCCGCTGCCGTCCGCCCCGTGGTTCCCCGAGGGCAAGTCATGGTCGGCGCGGCGCGTGTTCGTGCACATCGTCGCCGAGACCTCGCAGCACGCGGGCCACGCGGACATCATCCGCGAGACGATCGACGGCCAGAAGACGATGGGCTGAGGCTCAGGCCTGCGGCGGGCTGAAGGCGGAGAGGAACTGGTCCCGGAAGTCGCTCATCCGCGACACCGGGGCCGTTCCGCCGGGCTTGAGGCCGTCGTCCCACTTCCAGGAGCCGACCTCCCGCAGCACGGCGGGGTCCTTGGCCACGATGGTGATCGGCACGTCCCGCGACGCTCCCTCGCCGGTCACCATCTGCGCCGGCTGGTGGTCGCCCAGGAACACCATGACGAGGTTCTCGTCGCCGTACTCCTCCAGGTACGAGACCACGGACTCCAGCGAGTACGAGATCGAGTGCGCGTAGTCGGCGCGCACGGCCGCCGGGTCGCGGCCGAAGATGGACTCGGGCGGGTCGTTCGAGGCGGGCATGGTCGAGTAGATCGAGCCATCACCCAGCTTCTCCCAGTCCACGGAGTCCGGCGTCGGCGACCACGGCGCGTGCGAGGACACCATCGGGATCGCCGCCATCACCGGGCCGTGGACCTTCGACCGAACGTTCCGCTGGAACGACTCCAGCGTGAACTGGTCCGGCGTCGTCGCGTACCCGAAGCGCGGCCCCTTGTAGCCGAGACGGCCCGCGTCGTAGATCTCGTCGTAGTGGAAGAAATCCCCTTCTGGCCACGCCTGCGTGATGCCGGGGACCACGCCGACCGAACGCCACGACGACTCGCGGAACGCCCGCGGCAAAGTCAGCCTGTCGGACGCCACGAGGTTGCGGTAGCGCTGCTGGTTGTCGATCCACAACCCGGACAGCAGCGTCGCCTGCGCCATCCAGCTGCCACCGCCGGCGGTCGGCGAGGTCAGGTAGGCCGACCGGGCCGAGTACCCGGCGGCCTTCAGGCGCGAGTCGCCGTCCGCCAGTTTCGCCCGCACGTCCGGCATGTCCAGCGCCGACTTGCCGTAGCTCTCCACGAACGTGAAGACGACGTCCTTGCCCTGCAACGAGGACAGCAGGTCGGTGCGGCCGCGGAACGCGTCGACCGACGCCTCCGCCGCGAACACCTCCTGGTCGTGCAGTCCGACCTTGACGCGCCGGGCGTGGTCGACCAGCGCCGTCGCGGCGGCGTCGGAGTAGACCGGGATTCCCGGCACGGCAAGCGAAACACACGCCACGGCCGTCAGTGCCACCGCGCGGATCGCCACCGGGCGCCGTCCGGCGGCGGAAGAGCTCAGCCGCAGCACGGAAATCGAGGCCAGCCACACGATCCCGGCCACCAGCGCGACCGTGAGCCCGACGGCCAGCACGGAGGCGAAGCGGCCGAAGGTCACGTCCACGAAGTCGATGGCGGGCACGAGCAGGGGCCAGTCCAGCACGAGGTCGAACGGCCGGTACAGCACCACGTCGAAGCCGATGTCCATGATCTTCACGACCGTGAACAGGCCCAGCGCGACACCGCCCAGGACCGCCGCGGGTTTGCGGAACCGGTCCGGCAGCAGCACCAGCACCATCACGCCGATCAGGCCTTCGAGCGGCACGCGCAGGAACGCCTCCGGCGTGAACTCCTCCAGGTCGCTCGGCGCGATGAGCACGAACAACACGAACAGCCCCGCCAGCACCGTGGCGGTCCGCCGCAGCAACGTCCTCACCGAGTTCCCCTTTCCTGGTCCCCTGAGGTAAACGCGGCGCGGCCCGCGGCCGGTTCAACTGCTCTACGATCGAGTTCGTGACCCGCCCGCACGTTCTGCTCAGCGTCGCCGTCAGTCTCGACGGCCACATCGACGATCGCGGGACCGAGAGGTTTCCGCTTTCCAACGCCGAGGACTTCGACCACGTCGACCGCATGCGCGCGGAGTCGGACGCGATTCTGGCGGGAGCCGAGACGCTGCGGCGGGACAACGCGCGCTTGCTCGTCTACAGCGAAGAGCGGCGCGCGCGAAGAATAGCCGAGGGAAAACCGGAGTTCCCGTTGCGGGCCACCGTCACCAGAAGCGGTGACCTGGACCCCGACCTGCGGTTCTGGCACTGCGGCGGAGCGCGGGTCGTCTACACGAAGAGCGAGAGGACCACGGTCGACCACCTGGCGGAGACCAGAACCTTCAGCGATTTCTCGGAAATTTTGGACGACCTGGGTGCGCGCGGCGTGAAAAGGCTCATGGTCGAAGGTGGCACGAGCATTCACACGGCGTTCCTCGAAGCCGGACTCGCGGACGAGATCCGCATCGCGGTCGCGCCGATGCTGATCGGACAGGCGACGGCCCCGCGTTTCGTGAATCCCGCCGAATTCCCCGGTGGACCGGCACGCCGGTTCCACCTGGAGGACGTCGCGAGAGTCGGGGACGTCGCGGTGCTCCGCTACTTCCCGAAGATCACTTCCTCTTCACGAGGCTGAGCGCGCCGAGGATCTGCTCGCGGCGGTAGACCGCGATCACCAGCGCCCACACCATGAAGAGGAGCGGCAGCGTGGCGTCGTCGAGCCCGCCGTTCGTCACCAGGAAGATCTCGGTGAGCGCCGCGCCCGCCATGATGCCGGCGAGGGCGAGCGCCGCGAGCCCGCAGATGCGCGGGATGAGCAGGCCGAGAGCGGTCGCGATCTCCAGGACGCCGGTGAGGTACCGGAACCACTGGCCGAAGCCGATGTCGTCGAACTTCGCGACGAACTGGTCGGTGAACAACGCGTAGCCGTTCATGACGAACTGCACGGCGAGCACGATCTGCAGGATCCAGACGACGATGTCGCCGATCTTCGCCGCGGTTGAGCTCTGCTCAGGCATGGCGGGATTCTCGCACCCGGACAGCGGCGTTGTTCCACAGCCAGAGCACGTCGCGGCCGAACGACCACACCAGCGACGCCAGCGCGAGACCGACGAGCACTCCCGCGAACGGGAGCAGGCCCGACGCCGCCACGACGAGGATGATCCCCTGGACCGCGGCCACGACCTTGCGCGCGTAGCTGGCTGGCAGCGGCGCGTTCATCCAGCGGTAGCGCCACGACGCGGCGACGAACACGTACCGCATGAGCCCGATCGCGAGCACCCACGGACCCAGGTGCAGGGCGACGTACGCGCTGAGCACCAGGATCAGGAAGGCGTCGACCTCCATGTCGAACCGCGCGCCCAGCGCGGTCGAGGTGCCCGTGCGGCGGGCGACCTGGCCGTCGACCCAGTCGAGTGACAACGCGACGGCCGCCAGTGTCACGACCAGCGCCACCGGCACGTCCTGGCCCGCGCGGTCGGCGACCAGCGCCGTCACCGCGCCGACCATCAGGCCGCGTGCCAGCGTGACGCGGTCAGCCGGCCCGAGTGACCTGGTCCGGTGCCGTTGCATGCCGTAGCCGAGGAACGCCCACGTGGCGAACCCGTAGGCGATGCCGGCGGCCCAGCCGAGAAGTCCGAGACCGGTCGTGGCGCCCACGAGCCCCAGCAGGAGCACCTGGGCGACGGCCCAGGCCGCGGGCTCCCGCACGACGACAGGTGTCCCGGTGTGCTGAAGTGTGATCATCAGGTGCCCCTATCGAACTTCGTGCGGCGGAGGTGTTGGGAGTGACACGTACGGCGAGTGCCTTTTGGCTCAATGAATCCGGAAGAGGCGAACTCCGGCGGGTCGACCTGGCGGAGCCAGGGCCGGACGAGGTCGAGGTGCGCACGCTGTTCTCGGGTGTCAGCCGCGGCACGGAGACCCTCGTGCACCGCGGCGGTGTGCCGGAGAACCAGTACGCGGTGATGAGGGCTCCCTTCCAGGAGGGCGACTTCCCGTGGCCGGTCAAGTACGGGTACCTCAACGTCGGCGTCGTCGAACATGGCCCCGAACGACTGCGCGGCCGCACGGTGTTCTGCCTCTATCCACACCAGACCCGTTACGTGGTGCCGGAATCCTCGGTCACCGTCGTCCCGGACGCCGTTCCCGCCGCTCGCGCGGTGCTGGCGGGCACCGTGGAGACCGCGGTGAACGCCGTGTGGGACGCGCGTCCGCTGATCGGCGACCGGATCGCGGTGGTCGGCGGCGGCATGGTCGGGTCGAGCATCGCGGCGGTGCTGGCGACGTTCCCGGGCGCTCGCGTCGAGCTCGTGGACGCGGACCCGGCGCGCGAGTCGACCGCCCGGGCGTTGGGTGTCGGTTTCGCCTTGCCGGACAACGCTCTCGACGGCTGCGACCTCGTCTTCCACGCCAGTGCCACGGAACCCGGCCTCACCACGGCGCTGAACCTGCTCGCGCCGGAGGGCCGGGTCGTCGAGCTGAGCTGGTACGGGGACAGGAAGATCGCCGTGCCGCTGGGCGAGTTCTTCCACTCGAAGCGGCTCACGATCCGCAGCAGCCAGGTCGGCACGGTCGGCCGCCCCGACCGCTCCTACGCCGAACGCATGGCGCTCGCCCTGGACCTCCTGGCCGACTCCCGGTTCGACGCGCTGGTCACGGGGCACAGCGCGTTCGAGGAGCTGCCGGACGTGCTGCCGAAGCTGGCCGACGGCCGGGTTCCGGCGCTGTGCCACCGGATTGACTACGGTCGTGCGCATGTTCCCGAGTGACACCACGATCGACGTCCGCGACCGGCGGGTGGCCGTGCTCCCGGTCGGCAGCACCGAGCAGCACGGCCCGCACCTGCCGCTGGCCACGGACTCGGTGATCGCGTGGACCATCGCGTCGGAGATCGCGGCGCGGTACCCGGTGCGGCTGCTGCCGCCGATCCAGTTCTCGTGCTCGCAGGAGCACGCCGGCTGGCCGGGTACCGTCAGCATCACCGCGCGGACGCTGGTCTCAGTGGTCACGGACATCGCGGACTCCCTGCGGCGCAACGGTGTCACCGGCCTGGTGCTCGTGAACGGCCACGGCGGCAACTACGTGCTGCAGAACGTCGTGCAGGAGGGCGAGGGCCTGGCGTTGTTCCCCGGACGCGACGACTGGGCGTTCGCGCGGGAGAAAGCCGGCATCGAGACCCCGGCCTACAGCGACATGCACGCGGGTGAGCTGGAGACCTCGATCCTCCTGCACGCCCACCCCGATCTCGTCCGTCCCGGCTACGACAGCGCCGACCACCTGGCAGAGGACCGGCGGCACATGCTCACCCTGGGTCTCGCGCCGTACACGCCCTCCGGCGTCGTCGGGCGTCCCTCTCTCGCGTCAGCGCGCAAGGGCGAGCTCCTGCTCACGGGCCTGGCCGAGTCGTTCGGCCACTACCTCGACCTGTTCGGCCTTGGCACGGCGTGACAGGAAGAGCACGACGGCGCCGGGCAGTGCGGCGACCAGCGCCAGCACGCCGTAGACGATCCCGGTCGTGAAGCCCTGCTGGGCGCCCAGTCCGGCGGCGCCGAACGCCACCGCGAGGAACGCCTCGCGCGGGCCGAAACCGCCGATGTTGACCGGGATCGCCATGATCAGCAGCGCCAGCACGACGACCGGCGCGAGCTGGGTGATCGTGGCCTCCGAGCCGGCGGCGCGGGCGGCGACCACGAACATCGCCACGTAGCCGGCGACGGCGGCGGCCGACAGCCCGAGGACCGCGGGCCAGGTCTTCAGCGACAGCAGGCGGATGCCGTCGGCGAGGGTGTTGACAAGAACGCGGCGCACCGGCTTGATCTGCCAGCCGACGACCGCGGCGAGCGCCAGACCGGCGAGGACCAGTCCGGTCGTGGCGCCGTCGAGGTCGAGGTCGAGACCGGCCGCGGGGTGCGTGAGCAGCACCGCGACGCCGATCCCGATGAGCACGATCTGACCGGCGAAGCGCTCGAAGAACACGGCGCGCACGCCCCGCCCGACGTCGCCCGACTCCCGGCCGTGGTTGACCGCGCGGTGCACGTCGCCGAGCACGCCCGCGGGCAGGACGGCGTTGACGAGCTGGGCGCGGTAGTAGTCGCCGACCGCGGTGCGCAGGGTCAGCGGCAGGCCGAGGCGGCGCGCGACGAGGACCCAGCGACCCGCGCTGAGGACCGTCGTCACGAGCCCGATCGCCAGCGCGGCGGTGACGGACAACGCGTCGATCGCGCGCAGCCCGTCGAGGAACGCCCCGGTGCCCAGGCGCACGCCCAGGCCCACCAGGATCGCCACCGCCAGCAGAAGACGGAGCCACGGCCAGAACTTCTTCATCACACAGCTCCCGGTAGTGCCAGCAGGTCGACGTGGTGGACCACCGCGGACGCCGTCGACCTGCGGCGCAGGTACTCGGCGACCTCGGTGGCGAGTGCGGGTTCCTGCTCCACCGCGGCGCCGGTCCAGCCCTTCAGCCACTCGCCCAGCAGGGCGTCGGCCTCCAGGCGCCAGGGGCTCCGTGCCGTTCGCACCGTCGCGCCCAGTGCCGCGAACGCCTCTTCGGCGGCGGCCGGCGCGTCCGGTCCGAGCAGACGACGCCCGTCCACGACGCGACGCTGGTGGGCGTTGAACGCGTCCTGGAAGGCGGCGTCGAGCGGCTCGGCCGGGTCGATCTCGATCCGGCCGGCCACCGAGAGCGTGAACAGTGCGGGCACATGAGCTTCTACGCAGGCAGCGGCCAGAGCGTTCATCTCTTCGGCGGTGAGCAGGTCGAGCAACGCGGAGCACGTGACCAGGTCGGCGCCCGCGAGGTCGGCGGCTTCCAGGGACGTGAGGTCGCCCTCACGCGTCTCGGCGGTGACGTTCGGCAGGGTGCTCATGCTCGCCTCCGCGAGCTCGAGCAGCCGGGGGTCGCGGTCGTGCAGCACCCAGTGC
>NZ_DATLEC010000216.1:0-32972 GCF_035525475.1 Lentzea sp.
GGCCTTGGTGATCACCTCGAGGGACCGCTCATAGCGGAACGCGGGCCGGATGCGCTTGAAGATCCGCGGCACGGTCTCCAGGTTGTGCGCGAGCACCTCCGGCCGGGACTCGAAGACCTCGGCCAGCTGCTCGGGGACGGCGTTGAAGTCCGGGATCAGCAGCTCGACACCGGTGCCGGGGTTCAGCGCGTGGATCTGGTTCACGGTCTCCGCGTACAGCCACGCGCCGCCGTCCTCCAGGTCGTCACGGGCGACGCCCGTCACGGTCGAGTAGCGCAGGCCCATCGCCTGCACCGACTCGGCGACGCGGCGGGGTTCGTCGCGGTCGAGGTCGGCGGGCTTGCCCGTGTCGATCTGGCAGAAGTCGCAGCGCCTCGTGCACTGCTCGCCGCCGATCAGGAACGTGGCCTCGCGGTCTTCCCAGCACTCGTAGATGTTGGGACAGCCGGCCTCTTCGCAGACCGTGTGCAGGCCTTCGCGTTTGACCAGGCTCTTGAGCTCCCGGTATTCAGGGCCCATCTTCGCGCGCGTCTTGATCCAAGACGGCTTCTTCTCGATCGGCGTCTGGCTGTTGCGGACCTCGAGCCGCAGCAGCTTCCGACCCTCTGGTACCACAGTCACCACCTCACCCTACGCTGCGTCCCCGCGTGTCCGGCGTCACGCAGGAGGTCGCTACGGCAGGTCCGGCGTGATCCCGGTCAGCTTGGTCGTGAGCTCCCACAGGCGGTTGGCGGCGAGGTCGTCACGGGCCGCGGCGGTCATCCGCGCGACGGCCGGGTAACCGCGCAGCCCGTTGAAGCCGCTGGGGCCGTAGTACTGGCCACCGCGCGCGTCGGGGGAGGTCGCCGCGTAGAGCTGCGGCAGCGCGCCCATCTCGGCCGACTGCGAGAACAGGTGGCTGATCTTGCCGCCGACGCGGATCAGCGGCGAGTTGTGCGCGCTGGCCATGTTGTTGGTCAGCTCGGTGGCCGTGATGCCGGGGTGTGCCGCGATGGACGTCACGTCCGGCGAACGGCGGTCCAGCTCGCGCGCGAACAGGATGTTGGCCAGCTTGGACTGGCTGTAGGCGCCGCGGGAGCTGTACGGGCGGTGTTCCCAGTTCGGGTCGTCGAAGTCCATTCGGCCGTACTGGTGCATCAGCGACGAGACGGTGACGACGCGCGCGCCCGGACGTTGCCGCAGCGCGGGCAGCAGCAGGAAGGTAAGCGCGGCGTGGCCCAGGTGGTTGGTGCCGAACTGGAGCTCGAAGCCGTCGGCGGTCCTGCCGTGCGGGACGGCCATGATGCCCGCGTTGTTGACGAGCACGTCGAGCTCGCCGACCTTCCCGGCGGCGGCGCGCACGGAGCCCAGGTCGGCGAGGTCGAGCTCGAGGACCTCGGCCGACCCGCTGACCGCGCGCCGTGCCTCCTGGCCCCGCTGGACCGAGCGGCAGCCCATGATCACGTGGGCGCCCCCGGCCGCGAGCACCTGGGCGGTGCGCAGGCCCAGACCGGAGTTCGCCCCCGTCACGAGGACGGTGCGGCCGGTCTGGTCGGGGATGCCCGCTTCGGTCCAACGACTCATGGAGTCATTCCTACCGCCCGGTAACTGCCGAGCGGAAGATGTGCGTCGAGTACCGCTCGCAACACCGGCTCGTCGGCGGCGAGCTCCGCGGTGACGCGGTCCTCGTCCACCCGGCCCTCCAGCGCGGCGGCCTCCATGCGGGCGGTGAGCTTGTTCTGCCAGCGGTGGTCCAGCGCCAGCAGCAGCTCGTTCGCCGAACCGAAGACGTCCGGATCCACGATCAGCGGCGCGGACGGGTCGTGACGAGCGTCGCGCAGCACGGCGTCGAGCGCGTCACGTCGGCGGTAGTGGTCTGCCCAGCCCATCTCTCGTACCCCCGGTCTCTCGCATACCCTCGGTATGACCCGACCATACCACCGGTACGTACCGCCGGTATGTGAGATACGTTTCGTCCGTGCGAACAAGGCGTGCCGAGTACTCGGAGTCGACCAGGCAGGCGCTCGTCGACAGCGCGGTCGACCTCTTCACCAAGCGCGGGTACGCCGGGACCTCGCTCGACGAGGTCGTCAAACGCGCCCGTGTGACGAAAGGTGCGCTCTACCACCACTTCAGCGGCAAGCAGGCGTTGTTCGAGGCGGCCTTCACCCAGGTCGAGACCCGCTCGATCGAGTCGCTGACCGCGGTGGTCACCGGCGACGGCGCGCCCTGGGACACCGCGATCGCGGGCCTGCGCGCGTACGTCCGCAAGTGCCTGGAGCCGGAGTACCAGCGGATCATCGTCCACGAGGGGCCCGTCGTGATGGGCTGGGAGCGCTGGCGCGAGGCGGAGGAGCACTTCAGCTTCGGTCTGCTCCGCACGGCCGTGCAGCTGCTCGTCGACGCGGGGGAGATCGAGGAGGCGCCGGTGGAGATCATGGCCCGGCTGCTGTTCGGGGCGCTGTCCGCGAGTGCCAGCACCATCGCGAGCTCGCCCGACCCGAAGCGCACCGGTCGTGAGGTCGAACGGGCCATCCTGCGGATCGTGGAGGGATTGCGCAAGAAGTAGTCGAGTTCCACCCTAGCGGCCGGGCGCAACGTCGATCACCACGCGGACAACGAGGTGGTCAGCATCATGATCGAACCGGTCAGCACGCGCCTGGGACTCGACGGCAAGGTCGCCCTTGTCACGTCGGGGACGCACGGGCTCGGTCTCGCCATCGCGAGCAAGCTCTGCGACAACGGCGCCCACGTCATCCTCACGACCTCCGACGACGACGTCGACCTGGAGCGCGCGAAGCTCGTGCTCGCGGGCAAGCCCGGCTCCGTGGCGATCGCCCAGATGGACATCCACGACGAGAACGCGGTGCGGACGCTGCTCGAGCGGATCAAGCAGGAACGCGGTCAGCTGAACCTGTTCGTCCACCACGCCGAGTCGCCCGACCTCACGCCGTTGCTCAACATCGTCGAGCCGCTCGCCAAGTCCCTCCAGGACGGCGGCCGCGTGGTGATCGCCGGCTACACGGTGACCCCGGTGCACGGCGTGATCAGGACGCTGGCCCTGGAGATGGCCTGGTACAAGGTGGCCGTCAACGCCGTCGTCACCACCGTCGTCGACAACGGCCCCATGAACATCGACCCGGAGCTGGTCGACAGGCTCGCCATCAGGAGCCCGTCCGGTCGCGTCACCCTGCCGCAGGACGTCGCCAACGCCGTGTCGTTGCTCTGCACCGACGAGGCCGCGTGGATCCAGGGCCAGGTGATCACCGTCGACGGCGGTCTCGAACTGCTCGAGCGGTGGGGCGAGACGCGCTGAAACGGTGGCGGTGATGGCCGAATCGCGTGTACGGGTACGCACTCGGACATCACTCGAGTTGTTCCGGTCCGCGATTCGGTTCTTCACCTCGCTGTGAGCGGGCAGTGACCCCAAGTCATCCGCCGATAAGCGTTGTGAATTGGTCGTGGCGCATCTGGAGTAACGTTTCGCGCAGTCGGACCCCGTGCTTGCCCGCACGGTCACCGAGTGTAAAACTCGAATTGGTGACCTGGGGGTAAGAGGGGGTCGGATGATCAGAGTGCTACTCGCCGAGGACGTGCAAATGGTCCGAGGCGCTTTGGTCGCTTTGTTGAATCTCGAACCGGATATCGAGGTCGTCGCGTCCGTGGCAACGGGTGACGAAATAGTCTCGGCAGTTGCCAGGAACAAGCCGGACGTGGCGGTCCTGGACATCGACCTCCCCGGTATGGACGGTCTTTCCGCGGCCACGGTGATCCACGACACCGCTCCCGAGACGCGCACGCTCATTCTCACGAGCCTGGGGCGGCCGGGCACTCTGCGCCGCGCGCTCAACGCGCGCGTCAACGGTTTCATCCTCAAGGACGCTCCCGTCGGCGAGCTCGCGGACGCCATTCGCGGCGTCTCGGTGGGGCGCCGGGTGATCGACTCCCAGCTCGCGCTCTCGGCGTGGGACACCGACGAGTGCCCGTTGACGCCGAGGGAGCTCGAGGTGCTGCGGCTCGCCTCCGACGGCGCGGACGCCATGGAGATCGCCACGACGCTGTTCCTGTCCGTCGGCACCGTCCGCAACTACCTGACGGCGGCGACGGCCAAGCTCGACGCCCGCAACCGGGTGGACGCGGTCCGCATCGCCCGCAAGTCCGGCTGGTTCTGAGCCGGCCCGTTCCTGATCTTTGCAACAGGTCTTTTGCCGACGAAGTCAAAAGACCTGTTGCTAGGGCGCAGGTCAGTGAGGTGCGCCAAGATCGTTCACTGCTGTGTTGCGGCGTGTCGCGGGCTGTCAGGGCGTGAACGGCGTCGCGGGGATCGCGGCGTGCACGTGGAACGAGCCGTCGCCGACGTGGCGGGCGGTGAAGGTGCCGCCGGCGGCCTGGACGCGTTCGGCCTGGTTGCGGACGCCGTTGCAGTCGGCGGAGACGGCGCGGTCCGGGGCGCCGTCGTTGATCACGTCCAGCAGGACCGTCGTGCCGGACTGCCGCACGCCGATGGTGCAGGTGCTGGCGTCGCTGTGGCGCAGGACGTTCGTGACGGCCTCGCACAGGACGGCGGCGAGGACGGTCTCCACGGGTTCCGGGAGCGGGTCGTGGTTGAGCTCGACGCGGACGTCGATGTTCGACGCCGTCAGCATCGCCTTGGCCGAGTCGGACGTCGTCGCCAGCGAGATCGGGCGGTAGGCGCGCGCCAGTGAGCGCACATCGGCCAGCGCGGAATGGGTGATATCCAATATATCGCTCATGTGCTCCCGCATCCACTCCCAGTCGTGGTCCGGGCTGTCGGTGACGATCCGCTGGGCGAGCTCGGTCTTCAGCTTGATGGCGCTGAGGCTGTAGCCGAGCAGGTCGTGCAGGTCGCGTGCCACGCGGACGCGTTCGGCGGCGACCGCGGCGGTGGTGGCGCCCGCGGTCGCCAGGACCGGGTCGACCGCGGGGAGAGGCGTCGGCCGCGGTGGCGCCGGCCAGTCGCGGTGGGTGGCGAAGCCGGTGGCCAGGCCCGCGAGCAGCAGGGCGATGGCCGCGGTCGTCATCATCACCTCGCCGTGCGCGGCCTCGGCGAGACCGGTGGCGACCACGATGGCCACGAAGACGGCCCAGCCGAACGCGGGGCGCATTACGAGGAGGGCGTTGCCCGCGACCAGACCCGCGACGCCCGCCCAAGAATGTCCGAAGGCGAGATAGGGCAGCACCAGCAGTGCGATCTGGGTGGCCAGTGTGAGGTGTCCTCGCAAAGCGTCCAGATGCCGGAAATACGACACTTGCAGCAGGACAAGTAGTGCTAAATCAATGAGCGACACCGCCAATTCGGTGATCTCGCCGACGAGAAGTAGCGCGCGGGTCAGGTCGGTCAGGCAGACCGCGACGAACACCGCGACGACGATCGCGCGGTATCTCGGTATCGCAGGCGTTGTATTCACGTGCCCCCCAAGAGCATCCGCTCCAGGGCAAACGCCCTCAAGACACGCGCCCAGGCCGAATACTAGACAGGCGTGAGCAGTTCAGGGCGCCTACTGAATCGGTTAAGAAGATCAATT
Organism: Lentzea sp.; assembly: GCF_035525475.1. Lineage (GTDB taxonomy): Bacteria > Actinomycetota > Actinomycetes > Mycobacteriales > Pseudonocardiaceae > Lentzea. The sequence continues at coordinate 5,526 of NZ_DATLEC010000216.1, forward strand.
TGCATTGATTCGCGGGTCAATGTCACGCCAATGGCCGAGTATTTTCCGGATTTCGTCACGGCATGTGGTCGATCGATTACCCGACGGGATGGTTCGGGTTCGTTTGGGTATATGAATTTCTCACGTCCGGAGCAGTAGTTCGCCATCCGAGAGTCATGGCGGCATACGTGGCGGGCGATAGCCCCGCTCAGGTGAACTTGATGGCACGACCAAGTTGACCGCCGCTGAGCAGGGGAGGCTCCAATGGAGATCAAGGTTCTGGGACCGCTGGAGGCACGGGAGAACGGTGTCTCGATCGCGCCGAGCGCGGTGAAGCCCAGGCAGGTGCTCTCGCTGCTCGGACTGCAGGCGGGTCACGTCGTGACCGTTCCTACGCTGATCGAAGAGCTCTGGGGGATGACACCGCCACGCAGCGCACTCACGACTCTGCAGACCTACGTGCTGCAGGTCCGCCGGCGCATCGAGGCGGCCATGCCGGGCGAGGGGCCCGGTGTCGCGAAGAACGTCCTGGTGACCCGGTACGGCGGCTACATGCTGGACGTTCCGCCGGAGAGCGTCGACGTCCGCAGCTACGAGCGGCTCGCGAGCGCGGGCCAGCGGGCGTTCGAGGTGGGCGACCTGGAGTCGGCGAGCCGCCTGCTGCGCAGCGCGTCCGAGGTGTGGCGCGGGCCGGTGCTGGTGGACGTGCAGATCGGCGTCCGCCTGGGCATGGAGGTCACCCGGTTGCAGGAGAGCCGCCTCGGCGTGCTGGAGACCCGCATCGAGGCCGACCTCCAGCTCGGCAAGCACCAGTCGCTGCTGAGCGAGCTGTCGGTGCTCACCGCGCAGCACCCGATGCACGAGAACCTGTGCGCGCAGTACATGCTCGCGCTCTACCGGGCGGGCAGGCAGTGGAAGTCGCTGGAGGCCTACCAGTCGCTGCGGGACACGCTGATCGAGGAGCTGGGGCTTGAGCCGTCCGAAAGGCTGCGTCAGCTGCAGCGGGCGATCCTGAGCTCCGAGCCGTCGCTCGACAAGCCGTTGTCCCCCCGTCAGCTGGAGCGCCAGCTCGCGGGCTGAAGACCGTTCGGGAGCAACCGTGGATACCACCGGTGCAGGTGCGTTGGTCAAGGCGCTCGAGGACGTCGGCTGCGAGGTGATCTTCGGGATGCCCGGCGGGACGATCCTGCCCGCCTACGACCCGCTGCTCGACTCGGTGAAGATCCGGCACGTGCTGGTGCGCCACGAGCAGGGGGCCGGGCACGCGGCGCAGGGGTACGCCCAGGCGACCGGACGGGTGGGCGTCTGCATGGCGACATCGGGGCCCGGTGCGACGAACCTGGTGACGCCGCTGGCGGACGCGTACATGGACTCCGTGCCGATCGTCGCGATCACCGGGCAGGTCAACCGGTCGCTGATCGGCACGGACGCCTTCCAGGAAGCGGACATCCGCAGCATCACCCTGCCGATCACCAAGCACAGCTTCCAGGTGCACGACCCCGCCGACATCCCGCGCGTGATCGCCGAGGCGTTCGCGCTCGCGATGTCGGGGCGGCCGGGCCCGGTGCTGGTGGACCTGCCCAAGGACGTGCTGGTCAGCGCCACGACCTACACCCCGCCGAAGCTCGTCACGCCGTCGCGCCCGCTGATCTCGCCGGTGCAGGTCCGCAACGCCGCGCAGCTCATCGGTTCCTCGAAGCGGCCGGTGTTCTACGTCGGTGGCGGCGTGATCCGCAGCGGTGCGGCGCCGGAGCTGCTGAAGTTCGCGGAGAGGACCGGGATCCCGGTCGTCACCACGCTGATGGCGCGCGGCGCGTTCCCGGACTCGCACCGGCTGCACCTGGGGATGCCGGGCATGCACGGGACGGTGCCCGCCGTCGCCGCGCTGCAGCGGTCCGACCTGCTGCTCGCGCTGGGAACCCGGTTCGACGACCGGGTCACCGGGCTGCTGCCGGAGTTCGCGCCGCACGCCGCGGTGGTCCACGCCGACATCGACCCCGCCGAGATCTCCAAGAACCGCAAGGCGGACGTCGGCATCGTCGGCGACTGCCGGGACGTCCTGGCCGCGCTCTCCGCCGTCGTCGGCAGGGCACCTGACCTCACCGAGTGGTGGAAGTACCTGGACGGCCTGCGGACCACGTACCCGCTGGGCTACGACTGGCCCGCCGACGGCATGCTCGCCCCGCAGTACGTGATCGAACGGCTCAGCACCCTCGCCGGGCCAGAGGCCATCTACACGGCGGGCGTCGGCCAGCACCAGATGTGGGCCGCGCAGTACGTGCGGTACGAACGCCCCGGCTCGTTCATCAACTCCGGCGGCGCGGGCACGATGGGCTACGCGGTGCCGGCGGCGATGGGGGCGCGGGCGGGCGCACCGGACCGCACGGTGTGGGCGATCGACGGCGACGGCTGCTTCCAGATGACCAACCAGGAGCTCGCGACCTGTGCCGCCGAGGGACTCCCGATCAAGGTCGCGATCATCAACAACGGCAACCTCGGCATGGTCCGCCAGTGGCAGACCCTGTTCTACGACGGCAGGTACTCCAACACGAGGCTCGGCACGCACGACCGCCACCCCGACTTCGTGAAGCTGGCCGAGGCGCTGGGGTGCGTCGGCCTGCGGTGCTCGGATAAGTCCGAAGTGGACAGCGTGATCCTCCAGGCGATGGCGGTCACCGACCGGCCCGTCGTGGTCGATTTCGTGGTGGGGCAGGACGCCCAGGTCTGGCCGATGGTGGCCGCCGGCACGGGCAACGACGAAGTCATGGCAGCGCGGGGCATCCGGCCCCTGTTCGACGAGGTGGAGTGATGACCAGACATTCGCTTTCCCTGTTGCTGCGCAACGAGCCCGGCGCGCTGGCGCGGATCGTGGTCCTGTTCTCCAGCCGCGGCGTCGACGTCGAGTCGCTGAGCCTCGGTCCGGCCGGCAGGGGCGACCTCTCGCGCCTCGACGTGGACGTCGCGCTGCAACCCGGCCGCACGCTCGCCCAGCTCGTCAAGCAGCTCGGCCGGATCGTCGACGTGAAGAGCGTCGTCGACCGCACGCACGACGAAGCCCTCGAACTTCCCGCCTAGCGACAAGAGGAGTTCGGCCGAACGCCCGGCTGGGTGTCCCAGCCGGGCGTGTCGCGTGGGGCCTTCAGATTCGGAACGCGGCGCCTTCGACGTCGACGGGGCCCTGCCACGGGCTGCCGTCGTGCATGTCGATGTAGGTGTGGGCCTGCGTCTTGAACTTGTTCCTGTTCGGGCTGATCTTGCCGAGGTGGCTCGCGTTGATCGAGCCGACCGGGTTGCCGTTCTCGTCGCGGTGCGCGTGGTGGGTGATCCAGAAGCTGAACTGGCCGTCCTTGGCCATCGTCCAGACGCCCCGGCCCTCGAGCGGGTCGGGGCTGCCCGGCTTGGTCACGCAGTGCAGCTGGTAGTCGGCGGTGAAGTCGCAGAACAGCGGTGCGTACAGCGGTGGCTCCTCGATGTGGATGGTCACCGTGAGGTCCCAGCGGCCGACGAGCGCGGTCTCGTAGTTCGGTTTCGCCGTGGCACCGGCGGCGACGACGACGGGGACGGCCAGCGCGCAGGCGGCCACGGCCGCCAGCGCCTTCTTGCGGACGTTCATGGGGATGTGCCTCCGGTCGGGTGCAACGGGGAGTGGAATGCGCTGAGTGTTGTTCGCCCAGCTCAAGCACTCCTGTAGCGCTGGTTGCGCCTGCCGCGCCCGCGAACGAGCCGGAACCGCGCGTTCGAGCCGTGTTGCACCCGTTCTGCAGGCGGCTGCTCCACGATTGCGCGTCCGTCGTACGCAACCGGTTGGGAGTCCCGCACATGCAGACATTCACTCCGAGACGTTCGGCCTTCCTGGCGCGAACAGGGGCCATCACCGCCGTGGTCCTGCTGGCCTTCGCCGGCCTGGCCGCCACGGCGAACGCGACCGGCTGCACGCCGGTGGGCACATGGACGGGCCAGGTGACGCGCGCGGACGGCGGCCACCCGACCAAGCTGGTGTTCAAGGCCGGCGGGAACGTCTTCATCACCAACGAGCAGAACACCACCACGAAGGGGTCGTGGTGGGTCACCGGCACCGACACGTTCCACTACAGGGTCCGCGGCGAGAAGGTCTACGACGAGAACGGCGCGTACTTCGCCTACGTCGACTTCGACCAGGACGCTGTCCAGAGTGGACCGAACAGCTTCACCAGCTCCGGTCCGTCCACCTTCTACCTCGTGGACGGGACGGATCTGGGCACCTCCACCATCACCTTCGCGATGACCAGGGCCTGACGGCGGCCGGAGCCGGGTCCTGCCCCGGCTCCGGTCCGCGTGTCCCGTGCCGTCAGGCCAGGAAGGCGGCGTGCTCCTCGACCCACTGGCGGAACGTGCGGGCGGGCTTGCCCGTGATCCGCTCGGCGGTGGCACTCGTGTCGGCGACGACGCCGACCGCGGCCTCCCACTGCGCGAGCAGCGAGGTGAGGATCGGCGGCGGCACGAAGTCGCTCATCTGCGCCGCACCCTCCTCGCGGGTCAGAGCGTTGATCACGAGGTCGCGGCCGAGCACCTCGCCGATGATCTCCAGCTCCCGCCGGAACGTCAGCGACTCGGGGCCGGTCAGCAGGACGGTCTGACCCTCGAGCGTCTTCTCCGTCAGCGCGACGACCGCCACGTCGGCGATGTCGTCCTCGTGCACGGGCGCGACCTGGGCCTCGGGGAACACCTGGTCGATGGTGTCGCCGGCCTTCAACGAGTAGCTCCAGCCGAACGCGTTGCTCATGAAGGCACCGGGACGCAGGATCGTGTAGGTGAGGCCGGAGCCGGCCACCGCCTCCTCGACGACCTTGTGGTGGTGCGCCAGGGGGTCCTCGTCGGCTCCCGGCAGGCCGACCGTGTTGGACGACAGCAGGACGACCTTCTCGACGCCGGCCTTCTCGGCCTCGTCGAGGAACTTCACGATGCCGTCCGGCTCCGCGTACAGCAGCACCTTGGAGACACCGGCGAGGGCCGCGACGAAGGTCTCCTGGTCGTTGAGGTCCAGTGCGACGGTCTCCACACCGTCGGGAACGTCGAGCTCCGCGGGGTTCCGTCCGGACGCGCGGAGGCTGTGACCCGCCGCGTAGAGCCGCTGGAGCACGCGACGGCCGACGTTGCCGCGCGCTCCGGTGACGAGGATGGTCATGGTGGGCTCTCCCGATCTGGGTGTTCGTCTGAATGGCTGATCACGCTCAGTGTCCACGCGATCACTAGAACGGCACTAGACCGGGCTTCAGGCCACCACTTCCCACGTGCGGAAACACCGCTTCATCCCGTGGGCGGCGCCGAGAAGATCCCCACAAAACGACGTGGTCGCCGCGACTCCTCGCATCGAGGTGTCGCGACGACCACGTGAACCCGCCGCATGGGCGGCTTTCTCCTGTGCGCCTGCGAGTCAGGCGGCCTTCGGGACGTGCTTGTCGACCACGGCCGCGTACTTCTCCAGCGTCTCGCCGGGCGAAGGACCGTCGAGCGCCTTGTGGATGCCCTCGGCGATCTCACCGTGGCGGTGCAGGTCGGCGTGGGTCAGCGTGACCTTCGTCGTCGTCGGGCCCACGACCTCGAAGTCGACCTTGATGAACGATGCCTTCTCGTCATCGAGGATCGGCTGCCAGTAGGGGCCGACCCGCCACGTCATCACGAGGCGCTTCGGCGGGTCCCACTCGGTGATGGTGCCCCAGGCGACCTCCTCGCCGTCCGCGCCGCGCTCGAAGTAGCGCCCGCCGACGAACGGTTCGATCGTGATGGCCTGCCGGTCCTTGACGAACACGTGCGTCTCCGGCCACCACTCGATCGGCTTCGACGCGAAGATCGCGAACGCCTGCTCGATCGTCGCCTCGACCGTCACCGACTTGGCGACATCGGGAGTTGAGGCCATGTGGCCCTCCTCGCGAGTTTCTGGAATGGGGTGATGTCGGCGTCGACCGTGCCCGGTTTGTCTCAACCCCACCTGGAACCGGGGTCGAACCAGGACGGCTCGACCGGATGTCCAGCGGGGCCACCCATATTCGCGGCAGCGAAACCGGCAGACCGAGGAGTTGTCGTGCCCCCAGTCAATGTTGCGGTCCACATCGAGGTTCAGACGTTCTACGCCCGGCAGATGCGGCTGCTCGACGCGCTGGACGTCGAGGGCTACGCCCAGACGTTCACCGAGGACGGGGTCACCGACCACGCCCACCGCGGTGAGAAGGTCGAGGGCCGTGCCGCCCTGATCGCCGGCGCCAGCGCCGCCCTGCCCCGGTACAAGGGTGTCGCGGTGCGGCACTGGAACGACCACTACCTGATCGACGAGGTCGACGAGAACACGCTCGTCGTCAGCTACGCCTCGCTCGTCACGCGCACGACGCTGGACGGTCAGGTCAGCTTCGAGCCGACGTTCTCCATCGAGGACGTGCTCGTGCGCATCGACGGCGAGCTCTACACCAAGTCCCGCACCATCCACCGCGACCTGCCCGTTCAGGCCGCGTGATCTGAGGAGGTGACGAGGTGACTGCTCACAACACCGGCCTCGCGGCTGTGGCGGAGAAGGTCAAGCTGCTCGCCGCGGAACACGCGGCGCGAGCGGACGCCACCCGCAGGCTGGCTCCCGAGGTCGTGGAGGCACTGCGCGAGGCGGGGTTCGCGCGGCACTTCGTCGCAGCCGAACGCGGTGGCACGCAAGGAAGCTTCGCCGAGCTGACCCAGGCCGTCCTGTCCGTCGGGCAGGGCTGCTCGGCCGCGGCGTGGTGCGCGTCGCTGTCCGCCTACTCGTCGCGGTTCGCGGCACTGCTGCCGGAACTGGGCCACGAGGAGATCTGGGCGTCCGGACCGGACACGTTCGTCGTGACCGGCCAGCCGCCCATGGGCAGGGGCACGGCGGTGGACGGCGGGCACCGGCTCAGCGGCCGGTGGACCTACGTCAGCGGCGTGGACTTCGCCGACTGGGCCCTGCTGTGCGGCATGGTCGGCGACGAGGGCCGCTTCTTCGCGTTGCCGCGCAAGGACTTCACCGTGCTCGAGACGTGGGACAGCGTCGGCATGAAGGCCACCAGCAGCCACTCCGTGGTGGTGGACGACGTCCTGGTGCCCGCCCACCTGTCGTTCTCCCGCGCGGATCTCGTCACCGGCACCAGCTGGTCGCCGGTGCCGAGCCACAACGTCCCGTTCCAGGCGGTCGGCGGTCTCACGTTCGCCGCTCCGGCCGTCGGTGCGGCGATGGGAGCGCTTGACGCGTGCGTTTCGGTGCTGTCGGGGAAGAAGCAGTCCGTCACGTCCGCGGTCGACCTGGTCCGCGCGTCCGGCCAGGTCGAGTCGGCGAAGCTGCTCGTCGAGCAGAACGCCGGAGTGCTCGACGACCGCGAGTTCACCCCGGCCGCGATGGCGCGCAACGAGCGCAACGTCGCCTACGCCGCCGAGGTCCTGGTCGACGCGGTCGGTGGCCTGGTGCGGGCCGCCGGCACCAGCGGACTCGCGGAAGGCGGTGCGTTGCAACGGTTCTGGCGTGACGTCGTGAGCAGCTCCAGCCACGTGGCGTTGCGCTACGAGACCGCGTCCGTGCGCACCTATCCGGCGTCGCTCTACGGCTGAGCACCGGATCCGCCCCAGGCCCTGGCGCCCCTCCCGGCGCCAGGGCCTTCAGCGCGCCCGATCGGCTCCGCCGCGACCTGACCGCGCCTCAAGCGGACGGGGTCACCCTGGTCATTCGACCGGCAGTCGTCGCTACCGAACGCGGGGAGCAGAACACGGTGGACTCGACCGGCCTTCCAGCCGCGACGAGTAGGCAGTACCCGCAACCTCACCGGCGTTCGTGCGCAGCGAAACATCTGTGATCTGAGGAGAAACAGTGACCTCCACCAATGTCAATCCCGACCTGGAGTCGCCACCGGCGGCTGCCACTGCGCAGGCGACCCAGGTCGCCGGCGCGGCGGCCCCCGACAAGAGGCGGTGGGCCGCCTTCGTGATCATGACCGTCGCCGTGTTCATGGACATGCTCGACGGCAGCATCGTCAACGTCGCACTTCCCTCGATCCAGCGCGACCTCGGCGCCACCTTCGGCCAGCTGCAGTGGATCACGGCGGGCTACGTGTTCGCGTTCGCCGTCACGCTGATCACCGGCGGGCGGCTCGGCGACATCTACGGCCGCCGCCGCATGTTCCAGCTCGGTGTCATCGGCTTCGCCGTGTCGTCGCTGCTGTGCGGCATCGCGATCGACCCGAGCATGCTGGTCGGTGCCCGCCTGCTGCAGGGCCTGTCGGCCGGTCTGATGGTGCCGCAGGTGCTGTCGATCATCCACGTGACCTTCCCCGACGAGGAGAAGGGCAAGGTCTTCGCGGTCCACGGCATGGTCGGTGGCATCGCCGCCACGGTCGCGCCGCTGATCGGTGGTGTGCTGGTCGCCGCGAACATCTTCGGCTGGGACTGGCGGCCCATCTTCCTGATCAACGTGCCCATCGGCATCATCGGCTGCGTTCTCGGCTACAAGTTCATCCCGGAGTCGAAGGCGCCGCACGCGATGCGACTCGACCTCATCGGTGTCGTGCTGGCCACGGTCAGCCTCGCGATGCTGCTGTTCCCGCTGACCTTCGGCCGCGAGCTGCACTGGCCCGTGTGGTCGATCGTGTCCATGGTCCTGTCCGTCGGCGGTTTCGCCGCGTTCATCGCCTACGAGCGGGCGAAGCAGCGCCGCGACGGTGCGCCGCTGGTGCCGCTGAGCCTGTTCAAGGCCCGCAGCTTCTCGTCGGCGCTCGCGCTGATGCTGGTGACGTTCTCCTTCACCGGCATGTTCATGCTGGCGCTGTACCTGTTCATGCAGGAGGGCCTCGGCTTCTCGCCGCTGCGCAACGGTGTGACGCTGCTGGCGTTCTGCATCGGCGCGTTCCTCACGGCGTCGGCGTCGGTCATCGCACTCGTGCCGAAGTTCGGCCGGTCGGTGCTGCAGGGCGGCGCGATCGTGGTCGCGCTGGGAATCGGCCTGTTCCTGCTGGTCAACAACGGTGAGCTGACCAGCTGGGCCATGGTGCCCGCGCTGTTCGTCATCGGTCTGGGCTTCGGCGCGCTGGCCACGCCGATCTCGCTGTTCGCGCTCACCGACGTACCCCACAAGGACGCGGGCGCGGCGTCGGGCCTGGTCAGCACCCAGCAGCAGCTCGGGTTCACGCTCGGCATCGCGATCGTGTCCCTGGCGTTCTTCGCTCCGCTGACCTCGTCCGCCGCCACCAGCGCGGAGGAGCTCACGCCCCAGCTGCGCCAGGAGCTGGTCGTGGCGGGCGTGGCGGCCGAGCGCGCGGACGAGATCGCCGGCTCGTTCAAGGCGTGCACCGTCGAGCACCTCGGCGGAGCGGCCGCACCGGGCACCTCGTCGAGCTGCGTCTCGGTGGCGCAGGACCCGCAGGCGAAGCCGGTCGTGGAGAAGTTCGCCGCGAAGGCGGCCGGCAACACGCACTCGGGTGCCTTCGACATCACCCTGTGGGTCGGACTCGGCCTGGCCGTGCTGGCGTTCCTGCTCGCGGGAGCGCTGCCGAAGAAGCTCGCTCCGCCGCCCGGCGTTGCCTGAGCCCGCACCACTGAGAATGCCCCAGGCGTTTCCCGCCTGGGGCATTCGGCTTCGCGGAGGTCAGAGGCGCGTGGCATCGGCCTCTACCTGGACCGGCCCGATCAGCGGTGTGCCGTCGGGCAGGTAGACGTAGGCGACGGCCCTGGTGGTGAAGCCCGTGCGGGTGACCTCGCCGAGGTGGGTCGCGTTGATCGACCCGTTCGGCTCGGGGTGGGTGATCCAGAAGCTGATCGTGCCGCGACCTGTCTGTGTCCAGATGCCGTCACCTTTCTGCGGAGGCCCACCGGGTTTTGTCCCGCAGTGAAGTCGATGGTCAGGGGTGAAGTCGCAGATCATGGGGCCCTGCTGCGGCGGCACGCCGTTGTGGACGGTCACCATCACGTCCCACCTGCCGACGAGGCTGACCTCGTCGGCGGCGCTCGCCGAGCCAGCGGCGGCGAGAGGGAACGCGAGCAGGCACGCGGCCAGCGCGATGCGTGCGCGACGGGATTTCTGAGATGTGGTCAAGGAAAACGCCTCCAGCTCGGTTGACGGGGTGTGCGAAGTGGGCCAACGCCGAAGTGGCCACCCGCGACGAGGCGGATGGCCACTCCGTTCCACGTTCCGGGTTACGCGGTCTTGACGCCCGCGGCCACCAGCAGCGGGCCGTGCACGAAGGTGCGGTCGCGCTCGGAGCGCTCGCGCTGCTCCGCCAGCCAGCCGTCGGCCTGCTCCTGGCTCACCGAGCCGGCGTCCACGCCCGCCTTCGCGATGCTCTCCAGCACGTGCACGCAGTCGTCGTACCTGGTGTAGACGCAGGTGAACGCCTCCGCCTGGACGTCGGTGAAACCGTTGTCCAGCAACAGGCCCCGCAGCCTCCGCCCGCTCCACGGGTTGCTGATCGTGTCCGCGAACGCCCGCAGCAACGTCCGCGTCACCTCCTTGTCGTCGGAGTCGACGCACCAGCCGTCGGCGTCGATGTCGATCAGCACGATCCGCCCGCCGGTCTTGAGCACCCTGCGGGCCTCGGTGATCGCGACCTGCGAGTCGGCGAGGTGCTGGTACACGCGCTCGGCGCGGTAGCCGTCCGCGGAGGCGTCGGCCAGCGGGAGCTGCTCCGCGCCGGCGACCCCGTAGTCGCAGTCGGGGAAGCGTTCGCGGGCGACGTTGATCATGCCCTCGCTGGGGTCGACCCCCGTCACCTCCGCGCCGCGCTTGGCGAGCTCCGCGACCGAGATCCCCGCTCCGCAGCCCACGTCGACGACCCGGTCGCCGGGCCGCACGCCGAGCAGGTCGTAGGACCGCTCGCGCAGGGCGGGAATCGGGGCCATGTTCTCCGCGTGCTCGATGAACGCCACCAGCTTGGCCGCGCCCGCGCTCGAGTCCACATCGGAGAAATGACCGAGTTCTGCTGTCTGTTCTGACGAGGTGCTCAACTGCCCCCTCCTTCGTGAAGACACTTCTCATCCACGGTCAGGGTCCCGGCGAGGACTTGGAGGTGCCTGGAACGGTCCTGGACAGGCGCCTCGACCTGACGTCGAGCCCGGTGCCCGATCCTGGGGAGGACGAGGAGGCCGGATGACGACTACGGCGGTGACGACAACATCGGTGACCGAGGCGTTCCGCGACCAGGTGGCCAGGACACCGGACGCGGTCGCGGTGTCGGCGGGACGGGACACCGTCACCTACGCGGAGCTCGACGGCTGGTCGGACGCGCTCGCGTGGCGGCTGGCGGAGGCAGGGGTGCGGCCGGGCGACCGGGTGGCCGTCTGCCTGGAACGCTCACCGGAGCTGGTGGTGGCGCTGCTCGGCGTGCTCAAGGCCGGAGCGGCCTACGTCCCGGTCGACCCCGCCGATCCCGGCGGGCGCACGACGATGATGCTCGCGGACTCGGCCGCGGGCACCGCGCTGTCCACACCGGACAAAGCCGAGGTCTTCGCCGGCGTCGTGGCGCTGGAGGTGCCGCCCCGCCCGGACGGGCCCACGGCGCCGTTCGGCACGCCCGTCGCACCGGACGACCTCGCGTACCTGATGTACACCTCGGGGTCCACGGGCAAGCCGAAGTCCGTGATGGTGGAGCACCGCAACATCACGAACCTGGTGACCGAGCCGAACTTCGTGGACATCCGCGCCGACGACCGCGTCCTGCAGCTGGCGCCGGTCGCCTTCGACGCCGCGACGTTCGAGATCTGGGGCGCGCTGCTGAACGGGGCACGGCTGGTGCTGGCGCCACCCGGAGTGGTGCACGCCGACGAGCTGGGCGATCTGTTGCAGGACAACGGCATCACCACGATGTGGCTGACCGCGGCGCTCTTCCACCGCCAGATCGACGTGGACGTCGAGGCGTTCCGCGGGCTGCGCACCGCACTGGCCGGCGGTGACGTCCTGTCCGTGCCGCACGTGCGACGGCTGCGCGACACCTTTCCCGGCCTGCGGATCGTCAACGGCTACGGGCCCACCGAGACCACCACTTTCGCGCTGTGCCACGGCATCGCGCCCGACGAGGAGCTGAGCGGCACGGTGCCGATCGGCAGGCCGCTGCAGAACGTGGACGTCAGGGTGGTCGACGACGCGGGGAACCCGGTGCCTCCCGGCACGCCGGGCGAGCTGCTGATCGGCGGCGCCGGGGTGTCCCGGGGCTACTGGCGGCGTCCCGAGCTCACGGAGCGGGCGTTCGTCGAGCGGACCTTCGGCGGCGTGACCGGCCGGTACTACCGCAGCGGGGACCGGGTGGTCCGCAGGCAGGACGGCGTGGTCGAGTTCCTCGGCAGGATGGACGACCAGTTCAAGCTGCGCGGGTACCGGATCGAACCGGGCGAGGTCGAGAACGCGCTGACCGAGCACCCCCGGGTGCGTGCCGCGGCCGTGGCGGTCCGGGAGCACCACGACGGGGACCGGCGGCTGGTCGCGTGGGTCGTGAGCGCGGAGGACGACTTCGACCGGCGGGCGCTGCGCACCTACCTGCGCGCCCAGCTGCCCGAGCACATGGTGCCCGCCGCGTTCGTCTCCGTGGCCGAACTGCCTGTCACCGGCAACGGCAAGGTCGACCGCAAGGCGCTGCCCGACCCCGACTGGTCATCACGGTCCCTGTACGTCTGAGCGCACGAAAGTGGGGCTTCCCGGCCGGGAAGCCCCACTTTCATGTCCTGAGAGGACGGAGTCAGCCCTGAGCCCAGTGCGGCGTCTCGAGGATCTCGACCACGGCGGCGGTCCACACGTAGCCGCCACCCGCGCACTGCAGGAGGACGAAGTCGCCGGGCTTCGGCTGGCGCTCGGCGAGCACGTGGTCCAGTCCGAGGACCACGTCGACCGTGCCGACCATGCCGATGTCCTTGCCCCAGTCGTAGGCGGTCTTGGCCCGGTCGACGCCCAGCAGGTTGTACAGGCCGTGCACCGCGATGGTCTCGGCGAGCTGCTGGTGCAGGAAGAACCGGACGTCGCCGAGCTCGATCTCGGCCTCGTGCAAAGCCCGCTTCACCGAGTGCTGCACGCCACCGGAGATCCGCTCGACGATCTCGTCGAGGTCGATCTCCTTGTTGTGCATGTAGTCCTGCATGCTGCGGTCGAGCTGCAGGGTCTTGCCGTCGGGGAACGGCGCCGTGCTGAACTCGGCCCGGCAGCGGCCCAGCGGCTCCAGCGAGGGGTCGCCGTAGGAGAACATCGACCGGATGCGGGCGAAGCCGGACCGGGTGGACAGCACGACCGCACCGCCGCCGTCGCTGTCGACGTTCTGCTCGTGGGAGTTCCACCGGTCGATGAAGGGCAACTGGAACGCGTCGCCGCCGGTGACCAGCGCGGCGTGCGTGTCCGGCTGCGCGTGCAGGTAGGAGGCGGCGAGCTCCATGCCTCCCAGGAACGCGTTGCAGCCCTGCCTGACCTCGAACGCCGGCGCGTTGCCCCCGATGGTCTGCTGCTGCACGAAGCTGGCCGGCGTCCACAGGTCGAGCCCCTGGTGGCCGACGTAGCTGTGCACGACGATCGCGAACTCGTCGTGCGAGAGCCCCGACCGCGCCACCGCCTCCCGGCCCGCGACCGCCGCCATCACCGGTCCGGTCTCACCGGGCGCGGCCACGCGGGCGGCGCGGTAACCGTTCAAGGCCTTCTTCTGCTCGGTGTACCGTCCGGCGGCGATCGCCTCGTCGACGGTCTCCACCTGGTCCGGCAGGTAGGTTCCGATGCCGGCTATGTACAGGTTGTCCCAACGCATTGCGATCTTCCCCTCGAGTGGCTCAGGCGCTCAGCTGATCCAGCTCCCGCACCACGGCGGAGACGGTCGGCGCCTCGTAGAAACGACGTAATGTGATCTTGACGCCGAACTCGGCGTGGATGCGGCGGACCAGTTTGGACGCCAGCAGCGAGTGGCCGCCCAGGTCGAAGAAGCTGTCGTCCGGCGCTATCTCCGGCAGGCCCAGCACTTCAGCGAACAACGTGCTCATCTGCTCTTCTCGCACGGTCACCGACCTCTCCCCAGTAGGTGTCGACCCAGTAGGTGTCGGCGCGGTTTGCCGACGCGGCACCACCTTCCCGCGCGAGGGTCGAACACAGCTCGCGCGGAGGCGGAACCTTCACGCGGACAACGCCTCGTCGAGCTCGTCGTCGTCGAACTCCTCGACGGACAGGACGCCCGACGCGGTGGCGAAGTACCGGTCGGTGAGGCTGGGCGACTGCGCCACGGCACGCAGCATGGTGAGCTTGTGCTCGGTGACCTCGAGCTGCGCGACCACCAAAGTGTTGCGGTAGCACTCGAACAGCCCGTCCAGCAGGTCGTCGGCGTACGCCGCCAGCCGCTTGTCCAGCGCCGCCGGGTCGTGCAGCGCGTCGCCCACCGCCGTGGTGAGGAGCTCGGCCTGCCAGAAGGCGTCGTTGATGCCGCGCGCGGTGATGGAGTCCTTGTGGTGCGCCGCGTCGCCGACCAGTGCCCAGCCGGGACCGGAGGCCTGGCGGAAGAAGTTCTGCTGGTCGCCGCTGCCGTGCATGCGGTCGACCTGCTCGCCGGCCATCGCCCGTTCGTACAGGGCGGGCGCCGTGGTGCGGATGCTCTCCAGGTAGTGCGCCTGCGGATCGGCGCGCACGGCGTCGAAGTCGGCCTGCGGCGAGTACGAGGCGATGAGCGTCGCGTCGTTGGTCGGCACCACGCCGATCCAGTTGCCCGGCCGCTCGTAGAGCTCGAAGTCCGCGGGCAGCCCGGTCCAGTAGCTGTAGTACGCGCACGTTCCCAGCGGGTCCTGGACGACGTGGGGAGCGCCGAGGTGCTTGGCCGTGGCCGACCGCATGCCGTCCGCTCCGACGACCAGATGCGCGTGCTCCCTGGAACTCCCGCCGCGGAACTCGACGCCGGTGGCCCGGTCCCCGTCGAAGACCACTCCGGAGACCGAGGTCCCTTCCCGGAACTCCACGCCCGCGGCGACCGCCGCGTCGATCAGGATCTTGTCGAGCAGGTGGCGCCGCGGCGCGTAGGCCGCACGCTGGTCTCCAGCCGGCAACGAGCACCCGGTCAGCCGGACGTCCGCGACCTGGTAGACCGCGCGGTCCAGAGCCGGGCAGCCGGTGGCCACCACGGTGTCCAGCACGCCCCAGCGGGCGAGCCGGTCCACGCCGGGCTGGTGGACGTACAGCGTGGACAGCTTGTCGCTCGGGAACCGCGCCCGGTCCACCATCAGGACCCGGTACCCGGCTCGGGCGAACTGCAGCGCGGTGGAGGATCCCGCGACCCTCGCGCCCACCACGATGACGTCGTACATCGTCGACCCCCTGTGACAGTCCGGTTCTCGCCGCCAGCGTGACAGCGGCATCTCGGCATCGGCTCGACTCCGCGTCCCCGGCGTGCCCGGCGGACTCCTGGTCGAGCAGCGCTGGACCGGGTTTCAGGCCGTCGTTCCTAGCGTGCGGGGGAACCCCGTCGTCCCGCCGAGGAGAGCCCGTGGTCACCGGAGACGAATTCCCCCTGCCCGGATCGAGCTACCGGGGGCCCGCCCCGCAGTTCACCCGGTTCCGCGCCGAGCAGCCCGTCGTCCGGCTGCCCGCGACCGGCGGCGGACACGCCTGGCTCGTGACCCGCTACGACGACGTCCGCGCCGTGCTGGACGACGTGCGGTTCAGCCGGGCCGCCTCCTACGCGCCGGAGGCCCCGCGGTTCCCCGGCCTCTTCCAGGCCCCACCCGGCATGATCATCTCACTGGACCCGCCCGAGCACACCCGCCTGCGAACCCTTGTCGCGCAGGCGTTCTCGGTGGAGCGGATCGAGAACATGCGCCCCCGCGTCCGTGAGCTGGTGGACGAGCTGCTCGACAGCGCGGACGCCGACGCCGCCACCGCACCGGTGGACCTGTTGGGCCGCTTCACCTTCCCGCTGGCCCTGACCGTCATCGCCGAGCTGCTCGGCGTGCCGCCCGAGGACCAGCAGCGCTTCAGCGTCTGGATCCGCCGGTTCGCCGCCGTGGACGGGCCGCAGGACGAGGCCATCGCGGCCAGGGAACAGCTCGGCGAGTACATGGCGGGTCTGGTGATGAGCAAGACCGCCGAGCCCGGCGACGACGTCCTGTCCGCCCTCGTACGGGCCAGGATCGGCGACGACCACCTGGACGTCGGCGAGCTGATCGGCCTCGGCTACACCCTGCTGGGCGCGGGCGGCGACTCCACCGCCTGCCAGCTGGCCAGCTCGGTCGTCACCCTGCTCGTCCACGAACAGGACACCTGGACGCGGCTGGGCAAGCACCCGGACGAGGTTCCCGCCGCCGTCGAGGAACTGCTGCGCTGGGTCAACCTGCCCACCAACGACACGTCAGGCCTCCCGCGGATCGCGCTGCAGGACGTGGAGATCGTCGGCGTCACGATCCCCAAGGGGGACGCGGTGTTCGTGTCGATCACGTCGGCGAACCGGGACGAGGCCGTGTTCACCTCGCCGGACGAGCTCGACTTCTCCAGGGGTGGCGAGCACCTGGCGTTCGGTCACGGCATCCACCACTGCCTGGGCGCACCACTGGCCCGCATCGAGCTCGTCACGGCGTTGCGGGAACTGACCCGGCGCTTCCCCGACGCACGTCTCGCGGTGGCAGAGCAGGAACTGCGGTGGCAGCCGGCCGACATGAACCACCGGCTGCTCGAGTTGCCCGTCGACCTGCACGGCAGGGGTTTCTAGTGATGTGGCCCGGAACGTCGTCCGCCGACGTTCCGGGCCACGACCACTAGCTCGACCTGCGCGGGACGGCCAGCGCGGCCAAGGCGCCGCAGAACGTGAAGGCGGCGGCGCCGAGCAGAGCGAGGCCGTAGCCGGAGCCCAGGGCGTGGCGAAGTGGTTCGCCCTGGGCCAGCAGGGAGTCGGCGCGGGCCGACGACATCGTGGCCAGGACGACCAGCCCGATCGCGCTGCCCATCTGGCGGATGGTGTTGAGCAGACCCGATGCCAGACCGGCCTGGTCCCGCGGCACGCCGGACGTCGCGGCGTTCGTGGTGGAGTTGAGCACCGCGCCCATTCCCAGGCCCAGCAGGCTGGTCGGGACGAGAAGGGCGCCCAGGAACGTCGAGGTCTCGTTCGCCGCGGACGACCACAGCAGCCCGGCGCACGCCAGGAACAGACCGGTGATCATCACCGGGCGCGGGCCGATGCGCGGGACGATCCTCGCCACGCCGAACCCGCCGAGCGCGATGCCGATCGACAGCGGCAGGTAGCCCAGGCCCGTGGCGAGCGGGCCGAAGCCCATCACCTGCTGCATGACGAGCGTGAGGAAGTAGAAGGTGCTGAACAGGGCGGCGATCGCGAAGAACGCCACCAGGTTCGCGGCGGTCACCGAGCGGTTGCGGAAGATGCCGAGCGGCATGAGCGGATGGCTCGAGCGGGTCTGCTGACGCAGGAACAACGCGAACAGCACGACCGACAGCACGAGCGACCCGGCGACCTGCCAGGAGCTCCAGCCGTACCGGTGCGACTGCGCGATGCCGTAGACGCCCGCCATCAGGCCGATCGTCACGGTGATCGCGCCGGGCACGTCGAGGCCCTTGCGGCCGCCGTTGCTCGCGGTCTCCGGCACCACCCAGCGGATCATGGCCAGCAGCGCGATGCCCAGCGGCACGTTGATCAGCAGCACCCAGCGCCAGGACAGGGACTCGGTGATGATCCCGCCGAGCAGGACGCCGACCGCGCCGGCCGAACCGGAGACCGCGCTCCACCAGCCGAACGCCTTCGCGCGCCCGCCCGGATCGGTGAACGTGGTGCCGAGGACCGTCAGGGTCGCCGGTGCCATCACCGCGGCGCCGAGGCCCTGGAACCCGCGGGCGGCGATCAGGGTGCCGGGGGAGGTGGCCAGGCCGCCGACGGCGCTGGCGAGGGTGAACAGGGCGGCGCCGAACAGGAAGATCCGGCGCTGCCCGAAGAGGTCGGCGAGCCTGCCGCCCAGCAGCAGGAAGCCGCACACGGCGATGGTGTAGGCGCTGTTGACCCACTGCAGGTCGTGGCGCTCGAAGCGGAGCTCCTCGAAGATGGACGGCAGTGCGACGTTCATGACCGAGGCGTCCAGCACGTTCATGAACTGGCCGAGGCAGCACACGGCCAGCACTAGGCCGAGCCGGGAACCCACCCCGGCGGACCGGGTACTCGTCGTCTGAGCTGTCATGCGCTCACGGTGCCCGGTCGTGGTTTACCTGGGTTCGGGCCTGGCTCGAACAGGTCGTCACCGCAGCGTTCGGAAGAACCCGCGCAGCTCGTCGACCAGCACGACCGGGTTCTCCAGCGCGGGGAAGTGGCCGCCGGACGGCATCTCCTTCCAGTACCGCAGATCGGTGAACCGGTGCTCGGCCCACGCCCTGGGCATGCGCGCGTCGGCGGGGAACACCGAGAAACCCGTCGGCACGTCGACCCGCGTGAGCGGCGACTTGTTGTAGCTCTCCCAGTACAGCCGGCCCGAGGACGCCGCGGTCGCGGTGAACCAGCACACCGACACCATGTCGAGGATGCGGTCCCGCGGGATGATCTTCTCCGCGTCGCCGTCGTGGTCGCTCCACGACCAGTACTTCTCGCCGGCCCAGCCGAGCTGGCCGACGGGGGAGTCGGTGAGGCCGTAGGCGAGCGACTGCGGCTTCGTGGACTGCACGGCGGCGTAGGCGGACTCCTTGGCGGCGAACTCCTTCAGCGCACCAAGACCCCGGTAGTCCTCTTGGGACAGTTGCACTTCCTCCTCCGGCGCCGGGGCGAACGGCATGACGAGGTGGATGCCGTCGACGTGATCGGGCGCGATGTGGCCGAGGATCCCCGTGATGAACGAGCCCCAGTCGTTGCCGTGCGCGAAGAACCGGTCGTAGCCGACGCGTCCCATGAGCGTCACCAGTGCCGCGGCGATGCGTTCCAGCGTCCAGCCCGTGCCGGTCGGCTTGTCGCTGAAACCGTAGCCGGGCAACGAGGGCGCGACGACGTGGAACGCGTCGGCGGGGTCCGGCGGGTTGGTCAGCGGCTCGATGACGTCGAGGAACTCCGCGACCGAACCCGGCCAGCCGTGCGTGAGCAGCAGCGGACGGGCTTGCGGGTGCGGTGAGCGGGCGTGCAGGAAGTGGATGCCGACGCCGTCGATCGTCGTCTTGAACTGGGGGACGGCGTTCAGCCGCGCCTCGGTCGCGCGCCAGTCGTAGCGGGTCGCCCAGTACTCGCTCAGCTCCTGGGCGTACGCCAGCGGCATCCCCTGCGACCAGTCGTCGACCGTCTCGGCGTCCGGCCACCTGGTCGCCGCCAGCCGGGTGCGCAGGTCCGCCAGTTCGGAGTCGGCGACAGCGACCCGGAACGGCACGAGTTCAGCGTTCATGGTGGCGAGGCTAGGTTTCCGTGCTCGATTCCGGGTCGACGTGCTGCGGCGATCTTCCGGATCGAGCCGCTTTCGAGGCAGGACGTGCACTGTCGGAGCCCGACGTCCGACTCGTCGCGAGCAGTCCCGCCATACCGGAGGTGCCACCTTGTCTGCCCATGAGCTGGAAGAGTTCCCGTTCGCCGGCTCGTCCTATCACGGACCGGCTCCCGCCTACGCCACGATGCGCGCCGAGTGCCCGGTGGCGAAGGTGCCGACGGCGGGCGGTGTGGATGCCTGGGTGGTGTCCCGGTACGAGGACGTGCGGGCCGCGCTGGCCGACCAGCGGCTGAGCCGGGCGCTGACCTGTGCGGAGGGCGCGCCGCGCATCGGCGGGTCGATGACCACCACCCCCGAGATGATCATCTCGCTGGACGGGTCCGAGCACTCGCGGCTGCGCAAGCTGGTCGCCGGCGCGTTCACGGTGCGGCGCGTCGAGGCGATGCGGCCCAACGTGCAGCGGGTGTGCGACGAGCTGCTGGACGCCATCCAGGAGAAGGGGCCGGTGGTCGACCTCGTCGAGCAGTTCTGCGTGCCGCTGCCCCTGACGGTCATCGGTGAGATGCTCGGCGTGCCGAGCGAGGACCTGCGTGCCTTCGAGCAGGACGCCCGCGCGTTCGCCACGGTCGACGACCGGGCGGGCGGCGAGGAGTCGCTGGCCGCGCTGGGCAGGCTGAACGACTACATCGTCGGCCTCATCGCGGACAAGCGGGCGAACCCGGGCAACGACATGCTGTCCGACCTGATCGCGGCCAGGGACAACGACGACCGGCTCAGCGAGCGGGAACTGGTGACGTTCGGCTTCACCCTCATCGGCGCCGGGTTCGACACGACCGCGAACCAGCTGGCCAACTCGCTGCTGGCCCTGCTCGAGCACCACCGCGAGGACTGGGACAGGCTGGCCGCCCAGCCGGAGCTCATCCCCACCGCCGTCGAGGAGCTGCTGCGGCACGTCAACCTCTTCGCCACCGACACGACCGGCTTCCCGCGCATCGCCGCGGAGGACCTGGAGATCGGCGGCGTGCGGATCCCCGCGGGCGACCCGGTGATCTTCTCGCTCACCTCCGCCAACCGCGACGGCGAGGTGTTCGCCGAGCCCGACAAGCTCGACATCACCCGCGAGCACAACCCGCACATCTCGTTCGGGCACGGCATGCACTACTGCCTCGGCAAGCAGCTGGGGCGCATGGAGATGGCGATCGCGCTCGAGGGCCTGCTGCGGCGCTTCCCCGACCTGCGGCTGGCGAAGCCGGAGAACGAGCTGTCGTGGCACCACGGCGAGATCAACCACACGCTCAGCACCCTCCCGGTGATCTGGGGATAGGAGAAAGCCATGCCGGACAAGCAGTGCGAGGTCAGGCTGGCCCAGCACGTCGAGGACGACCTGACCCTCGACCACTTCGACGTCGTCGAGGTGGCCGTCCCCGAGATCGGTGACGGTGAGGTGCTGGTGCGCGTCGACTACGTGTCGGTGGCCGCCGCCTTCAAGGAGTTCATGAGGTCCGACTGCCAGATCCCCGGCGTGCCGCCGTGGAAGGTCGGCGAGCCCGCCGGCGCCGGCGGTGTCGGCACCGTCGTGAAGTCGAACAGCCCGGACCTCGCGGTCGGCGACCTCGTGCAGTCGTTCGGCGGCTGGCAGGAGTACTGGGCCGGTCCCGCGCAGCAGTTCATCAAGCAGAACCCGCAGTACGTGCCCTCGCCGGTCTACTTCCTGTCGCAGGGACCCACGGCGTACTACGGCATGGCGACCCTCGCGCAGGCCGGTGAAGGCGACGTCGTGTTCGTCACCGGCGCCGCCGGTGGTGTCGGATCGCTGGCAGGGCAGATCGCGAAGGCCCGCGGCGCCAGGGTGATCGGCTCGGCCGGCAGCCAGGAGAAGGTCGACTGGCTGGTGAACGAGCTCGGCTTCGACGCCGCGTTCAACTACAAGGACGGCCCCGCGGTCGACCGGCTGCGCGAGCTCGCGCCGGACGGCATCAGCGTCTTCTTCGACAACGTGGGCGGCGAGCAGTTCGAGGCCGCGATCCAGGCCGCCCGCCCGCACGCCCGGTTCGCGTTGTGCGGCGCGCTCGCGAACCAGGTCGACGGCAAGGCCGAGCACCCCCGGCTCGACCTGATGACGGCCATCACCAAGCACCTGGAGATCCGCCCGTTCGCCTGCTACCACCTGCCGGAGCAGATCCAGAACTGGGTCGTCCACTTCGGACAGTGGTTGCAGGAGGGCAGGTTCGTCTTCCCGCACACCATCGTCGAGGGCGGGATCAAAGCCGCGCCGCAGGCTCTGCTGTCGTTGCTGGAAGGCAAGTACACCGGCAACGTGACGGTCAAGATCTCCTGACGCGCGCTCGGGAGAAGGGGGCGCCTGTTCTGGCGCCCCCTTCGAGGTTCTAGCCCAGCCGCTGTGCCGTGATGCTGATCGCGGCCTCGCGTGCCGTGGTGCCGTTCGCGAGGCGCACCACCGCGTTCCCGTTGCTGACGAACTCGTCACCGCGCAGCACTGCTTCCTGCGCGATCTCGATCGTGCCCGGCATCTCGGTCAGTTCTTCGAGAATCCGATAGCTGAACGTGTCGGGCCCGGTCGACTTCCACGTACCGGAACCCTTTCCACCCACGACGAGCAACGCGGATCCGTCGCGGGCGAACTCGAACTCGCTTTCCGTGTCGCCACCGGGTCTCCCGACCCGTGCGCGCCACCTTCCCACCGCGAAAATTCCCATACCCCCAGGGTTTCCGCCCGACCTAGACCTGGACTCAAGGCTCACCGAGCAGGGTTGCGGGTGACCACACTACCGAGTGGAGAGAAGCTGGAGGCGTCATGTCGGACGCACCATTTGCCGGACAGCAGGTCGTCGTGACGGGTGGGGGAACCGGCATCGGCCGCGCGGCGGCGCTGGCGTTCGCCGACCTCGGCGCGTCGAACGTGATCATCACCGGCCGCCGGGAGAACCGGCTCACCGAGGTCGTGGCGCTGCACCCCGCGATCACCGCCGTCGTCGCGGACGTGACGACCGAGGAAGGCGCGCAGAAAGTCGCCGACGCCGTGAAACTGGGCGGCGGCAGGGTCGACGTGCTGGTGCACAACGCCGGCATCTTCCGCTTCACGCCCGTCGCCGGTTTCGACATCGGAACCGCCCGCGACGTGCTGGAGACCAACCTGGTCGGCCCGCTGGTGCTGACCGCCGCACTGCTGCCGAAGATGACTTCGCCCGGCGGCAGCATCGTGTTCGTCTCCAGCAACGCCGGGCACACCGCCGTCCCGGGCGGCGGCGTGTACGGCGCGAGCAAGGCCGCCGTGGACAGCCTCGTCCGCAGCTGGGCACTCGAACTGGCTCCGCAGGGCATCCGCGTCAACGCGGTCGCGCCCGCCGCGGTGCGCACGGAGGTCTACTCGGCCAACGGCCTGAGCCCCGAGGAGGTCGAGGGCTACTTCGGCTTCCAGGCCTCCCGGACGCCGCTGGGACGCGCCGGCGAGGTCGACGACGTCGTGCCGTGGATCACCCGCTTCGCCGAGCCGGCGAGCTCGTGGGTGACCGGTCAGATCATCACGCTCGATGGCGGCGCTGACCTGGCGTGAGCCAACCCGAACCAGGAGGAACCGACAGATGACCAGCAGCGCCACCGAGCCCGGTGTGGACACGTTCCCGTACAAGCGCCAGTGCCCGTTCACCCCGCCCGCGCAGTACACCGAGATGGCCCAGGAGGACGTCGTCGAGGTGACGCTCACCGGGTCCGGGCTGCGGATCTGGACGATCAGCGGCTACCACACGATCAAGCAGCTCCTCACGGACCCGCGGATCAGCGCGTCGCGCAAGCACGACAACTTCCCGTTCTACTTCATCGCGCCGCCGGAGTTCCGCACCGAGACGTCGTTCATCGGCTACGACAACCCGGAGCACACCAAGACCCGGCGCAAGGCGGCCGTGACGTTCACCAACCGCCAGGTGAAGCGGCTGCGCGGCCGCATCCAGGAGATCGTCGACGAGTACATCGACAAGATCCTCACGATGACGCCGCCGATCGACTTCCACCGCGAGTTCTCGCTGGCCGTCCCGATGACCGTCATCTGCGAGCTGCTCGGCATCCCGCAGGACGAGCACGACTTCTTCATCGAGCACGGCACCTGCCTCCTCGGCGGCCACTCCACGCCCGAACAGCGCCAGGCCGCGATCGTCGAGGTGAACGCCTACGTCGACAAGCTGATCACGCTGAAGGAGAAGGAGCCCGGCGAGGACCTGCTCAGCCGCGCGATGGCCGAGTACGCCGCGTCCGGCGAGGAGTACACGCGCCGCGACCTGTTCAACATGATCCGCCTGCTGATGAACGGCGGCCACGAGACCACGGCCTCGATGCTGTCACTGGGCACCGCCGCCCTGCTGGAGAACCCGGACCAGCTCAAGCTGCTGCTCGACGACCCGGAGGGCATGATCGAGCCGGCCGTCGAGGAACTGGTCCGCATCGCGACCATCGGTGACACCGCCATCCCGCGCGTCGCGCTGGAGGACATCGAGATCGCGGGCAAGACCATCAAGGCCGGCGACGGCATCCTGTGCCTGGGCCTCAACGGCAACCGCGACCCGGAGGTCTTCCCGGAGCCGGAGAAGCTGATCCTGGAACGCGGCACCCGCAAGCACCTCGGGTTCGGCCACGGCCTGCACCACTGCATCGGCGCCGACCTCGCGCGCCTGGAGATGCAGCTGGTGTGGACGACGCTGTTCCAGCGCATCCCGTCGCTGCGGCTCGCCAAGCCGTTCCTGGAGATCCCGCGCAAGGAGGGCGCCGTGATCTACGGCCTCTGGGAGCTGCCGGTCACCTGGGACATCCCCGCGGAGGACTGAGGTTGTCACGGAGAAGGGGCCCCGCTCGTTCGCCGAGCAGGGCCCCTTCTCTGCTTGTCAGTCCTTCGGGATGTCCGGGCGCTTCACGTGGCCCGGAACCCTCGTGTGCTTGGCCGCGGGCAGCACGCCGTCGACGAGGTAGTCGTCGACCAGGGCGTCGAGAACCTCGTTGCCCGCCAACGCGTACACCTCGTGGTCACCGGAGTCCTCGATGACGACCAGCGGGTGGTCCAGCAGCGAGGCGAGCACCACACCGCCCTCGTAGCGGTCCATCGGGTCGCCGTCCGCCTGCACGACGAGCCCCTTGGGATAACCGGGCTGCGCCAGTTTCGTAGGCGGCTCAAGGCTTTCGAACGTCCGGAACGCGCCGACCCACGGCTGCGCGCGCAGAACCCCGTACCCGTACGGGTGCTCGGCCCGGTGCTTGCGGACGTCGGCGTAGTAGACCTCGAGGTCCTGCGGCCAGTAGGTCTCCAGCGTGATGGCCTCCAGCACGCCGACCCGCAGGTCGCCCTCCTGGTCCTGCGGCCGCCACGTGCCCTGCCCGACGATGAGCGTCCGGGCCTTGTCGAGGTTGCCGTCGTCGAGCGCCGTGTTGAGGTCGCCGATGAGGTACCCCAGCGAGTCCCACTGGGCCCGGTCCGTGGCCCTGGTGCCGACCGCGCCGTCGAGCAACGTCCGGAGGTGCACCTGGTCCTTCTCGTCGAGCTTGGCGACGACCTTCTCGATCTCGGCGATGACCGTTTTCGCGTCCTTGCCGAGGTGGAAGTGCCCGTCGCGCTCCGCGGTCCACTCCGCCCACAGCGCGACGTTGCGGTACACCGCCTCCGCCTGGGTGACGAACTGCTCGCGCCACGTCCACTGTGGATTGATGCACGAGTCGAGCACCGTGCGGTCGAGGTTCTCGGGGAACATCGTGCCGTAGACCGCACCGACGTACGTGCCGTACGCGTACCCGACGAACGAGATCTTCTCCTCGCCGAGCACAACCCGGATGAGATCCATGTCGCGCGCGGTGTTGCGCGTCGTGATGTGCTGCCGCAGCTCACCGCCGGCCTTCTGGCACCCGAGCTCGCGCAGCCGCATGTCCTCGGCCAGCTGCTCGAACAACGAGTCGGGCGGCCGCGAGTCGAACGGCGCCTTGGGAACCGTGACCTCGCTGTAGAGCTTGGTCGACTCGCCGTACCCGCGCGGGTCGAACCCGATGAGGTCGTAGGCGGCCCTGACCCTGCTCCCGAAGTGCTTGATCAGGTTGAGGCCGTCACCCCCGTCGCCACCGGGCCCGCCGTTGACGGCCAGCAGGACCCCGCGCCGCTGGGCCCGGTCCGTGGCCCTGAGGCGGGCGAGCGCGATGGTGAGCTTGGGACCGTCCGGATCGGAGTAGTCGCGTGGCACGACGACCGTCGCGCGTTCAAGGCCGTCCTCGAACGGCGGTGACCAGTTCACCTGCTGGTCGTAGAACTCCTTGAGGGGCACGGTGGAACCTCCGCGTGTGGGTGTGCGCCGACACCGCAGCGTCGCAAGGCTCCCTCGAATGCCGCCGGAGCTGGCCCTGCCGGGGAGGGGTGGTCGCCGCATGCCGCGCGGGGGCGGCGTGCGGCGTGTGGGGAGGCGCGCGAGAGAACGTCCACGCTTCGTTGAGCGTCCCCGTGTCCGGCCGTGGCTCGTCCGTGCCCGACCACGCCTCGTCCGTGCCGACCACGTTCCGGCTGTCCTTCATCCCTACCGGCCCGTACCCGACGATGCCTGACCGTGCCGGTGCCTGTCCCTGCCCGCGCCTTCCTTCCTGCGGCGGTGAAGATGACCATGGTTTCGTGACATCTATCAGACGGCCCCAGGCCTGAATCAGGACGAGGATCACCCGTCCGAGTGACGCCGACGGCATCGCAGCCCGGTTGATCACTCGTGGCTCAGGCGCGTCCAGGCCCAGAACGACGCCCGCACGAATCCTCGCCCCCACCGACCCCAAGCGATCACATCGCCTCACCGGCCAGCCCGAAAGCCCCCGCCGCACCGAGCCGAACGCTCAAGGTGGTCTCCACCACGTGCAAAGCGCCGCTGGGCAAGGTGAACCACGTCCGGCGAGCCGCAGATCCGTGGGAGAACTGCCATGCCAAAGATCACTTACGTAGCGCACGACGGGGTTGAGACCGTTGTCGACGTTGCCCAGGACGACACCGTGATGCGCGGCGCGGTTCTCAACGGCATCAAGGGAATCGTCGCCCAGTGCGGCGGTGGGGCTTCCTGCGGCACCTGCCACGTGTACATCGACCCCGAGAACACCAAGCCGCTGTCGCAGATGCACCAGGTCGAGGACGAGCTCCTCTACTTCACCGCCTGCGAGCGCACGGCGAACAGCCGGCTGAGCTGCCAGATCCCCGTGACCGAGGACCAGGACGGGCTCGTCGTGCACATGCCAGAGAAGCAACTCTGAGGGAGAAGAGCATGAGCCAGCGACGGGTCGCCCTGGTCACGGGCGCTACCAGCGGTATCGGTCTCGAGGTCGCGCGCAGTCTCGGCAGGGAGGGGCACGCGGTTTTCGTCGTGGCCCGCAACGCCGAGAACGTCCAGACCACGGTCAAGCAGCTTCGCGAGGAGGGCATCGAGGCCGACGGTGCCGCCTCCGACGTCACGTCCACAGAGGACATCCGCACCGCCGTCCAGAAGGCCGTCGAGGTCTTCGGGCCCATCGAGATCCTCGTCAACAACGCCGGCCGGGGTGGTGGCGGCATCACCGCCGAGCTGGACGAGAACCTCTGGCTCGACGTCATCGACACCAACCTCAACGGCGTCTTCCGCTTCACCAAAGAGGTTCTGTCCACCGGCAAGATGGTCGAGCAGACCTGGGGACGGATCATCAACATCGCCTCCACCGGGGGCAAGCAGGGCGTCGTGTTCGCCGCGCCCTACTCCGCGTCCAAGCACGGCGTCGTCGGGTTCACCAAGGCCGTCGGCATCGAGCTCGCCAAGAGCGGGATCACCGTCAACGCGGTGTGCCCCGGTTACGTCGAGACGCCCATGGCCGGCCGTGTCCGCCAGGGCTACGCGAACCACTGGGGTGTCACCGAGGACGAGGTCCTCGAGAAGTTCAACGCCAAGATCCCGCTGGGTCGGTACAGCACGCCGGAAGAGGTCGCCGGTCTCGTGACGTACCTGACCACGGACACCGCGTCCTCGATCACCGCGCAGGCGCTCAACGTCTGCGGCGGGCTGGGCAACTACTGACATGCGCGGCGAGTCGGTAGTCGTCGTCGGGGCCGGGCAGGCGGGCTGCCAG
>NZ_DATLEC010000217.1:0-2433 GCF_035525475.1 Lentzea sp.
CTGGCACGGCGGGTCCGGGGTCGTCGTCCTGCCCTGCGGAGCGGGGAAGACCCTGGTCGGCGCGGCCGCGATGGCCGAGGCGAAGGCGACCACGCTGATCCTCGTCACCAACACCGTCAGCGCGCACCAGTGGCGCACCGAGCTGCTCAAGCGCACCTCGCTGACGGAGGACGAGATCGGCGAGTACTCGGGCCAGCGCAAGGAGATCCGCCCGGTCACGATCGCGACCTACCAGGTGCTGACCACGAAGCGGAAGGGCGTCTATGCGCACATGGAGCTCTTCGACGCCCGCGACTGGGGCCTGATCGTCTACGACGAGGTGCATCTGCTGCCGGCGCCGATCTTCCGCCTCACCGCGGACCTGCAGGCCCGCCGCCGGCTCGGCCTGACCGCGACCCTCATCCGCGAGGACGGGCGCGAGGGCGACGTCTTCTCCCTGATCGGGCCCAAGCGCTACGACGCCCCCTGGAAGGACATCGAGTCGCAGGGGTACATCGCCCCCGCGGACTGCGTCGAGGTCCGGGTCACGCTCACCGACCACGAGCGGCTGCTGACCGCCACCGCCGAGGCCGACGAGCGCTACAAGCTCGCCTCCACCGCGCGCTCGAAGTCCCGCGTCGTCGAGGCCCTGGTGCGCAAGCACGCCGGCGAGCAGATCCTCGTCATCGGCCAGTACCTGGACCAGCTCGACGACCTCGGCGAGCGACTGGGCGTCCCGGTGATCAAGGGCGAGACGACCGTCAAGGAACGCGAACGCCTCTACGACGCGTTCCGCAACGGCGAGATCCACACCCTCGTCGTCAGCAAGGTCGCGAACTTCTCCATCGACCTGCCCGAGGCCGCGGTGGCGATCCAGGTCTCCGGCACCTTCGGCTCGCGCCAGGAAGAGGCCCAGCGCCTCGGCCGGGTGCTGCGTCCGAAGGCGGACGGCCGGACCGCGCGGTTCTACGCCATCGTTGCCCGGGACACCGTCGACCAGGAATTCGCGGCCCACCGCCAGCGCTTCCTGGCCGAGCAGGGCTACGCGTACCGCATCCTCGACGCCGAAGACGTGCTCGGTGCCGAGGACGCCGACGAGGCGAACTGACGCTCCATCAGGCGCAGCAGCGTCGCAACTTTGCTCTCGAAAGCGCAGATCCGCACGCGGAAACGCCGGAAAGCACGTGCGGATGTGCGCTTTCGGAAGTAGAGGCGAGGATGGGGCCGTGCGCACCGATGCCCTGACCGCCCGCTGGGACGGCCTGCTAGGTCGGCTCACGCGGGACGACCCGACCGCAACCGGCCGTGAGCTGATCGACCGCTGGGCCGAACCGCACCGGCGCTACCACGACCTCGCCCACCTGACGGCGGTGCTCGACGCGGTGCACGACCTGGCCGGGCACGCGGAAGACCTCGACGCGGTGCGCCTGGCGGTCTGGTACCACGACGCGGTCTACGCCGGCGCCCCGGACGACGAGGAGAACAGTGCCCGCCTCGCCGAGGCCGACCTGACCGGCCTCGCCCTCCCGCCTGCGCTCGTCGCCGAGACCGCCCGATTGGTGCGGCTCACAGCGACGCACGATCCGGCGCCCGGCGACTCGAACGGCGAGACGCTCTGTGACGCCGACCTGGCGATCCTCGCGGCCGGGCGGGCCGACTACGCGCGGTACGTCGAGGCCGTCCGGGCCGAGTACCCCCACGTCACCGACGAGACCTTCCGGGCCGGCCGCGCCACCGTGCTGGGCAACCTGCTCGCCCTGCCCACCCTGTTCCGCACGCCGGCGGGACAGCAACGCTGGGAGTCCGCCGCGCGGGCCAACGTCGCGGCTGAACTGGCTAGTCTCACCGCATGACCGACCCGGCGCGCGATCCGGACACGGTGCCGACCGCCGTCGGTCAGGTCGCCCTGCTGGTGCGCGACATCGACGCCACCGTCGCGTTCTACCGGGACACCCTCGCCCTGGCGCACTTCGGCACCTGGGGTGACCTGGCCTTCTTTCATGCTGGGTCCACCCGGCTGTTCTGCAGCAAGGTCGACGAGGCGAACTGGACCCCGCTGTCGACGGTCTACCTCTCGGTCGCCGATCTCGACGGGACGGTCGCCCGCCTGGAGCAGGCCGGGGTCGCGATGACGTTCCCACCGGGGCTGGTGCACACCCACGACGACGGCACCGAGGAGTGGATGGCGTTCCTGACCGACCCGGCCGGCAACACCCTCGGGCTGATGACCACCCGTTCCGGGACCGCGGCTAGTAAGAGCTAGGAGGCCTGGCGAAGCGAGGCCGGCACCTTAGGGGTGCGTAGGCCGACGGCCCGCAGCGCGCGGACGATGTCCCGCGGCGAAACCGGCGTCGCGCCGGCGGCGACCATGCGGTCGTACCACTCGGACGGGACGTCGTAGTGGTCCCGGTCGAAAGCCTTCGCGGGGATCCCAGCCACCGCCGCGAAGGCGTG
>NZ_DATLEC010000223.1:0-22585 GCF_035525475.1 Lentzea sp.
CGCGTGCTCCTCCAGGTGACGCTCGATGACGCCGCCACCGCCGACGAGCTGTTCTCCGTGCTCATGGGGGAGGACGTCGAGGCGCGCCGCAGCTTCATCCAGCGCAACGCCAAGGACGTCCGCTTCCTCGACATCTAGAACCACACCGGTGTTGTTTCACGTGAAACAACACCGGACCCGCAGCGCACCACCGCGCGCATGTTCCACGTGAAACATGCGCCGACGAGAGGACCTTCGTGTCGGACGTCGTACCGCCGCCACCCCCGCCACCGCCGCCGTCGGACTCCTCGTTCTTGCCGCACGAGGGTGACCGGATCGAGCTGGTCGGCATCGAAGTCGAGATGCAGCGCTCCTACCTCGACTACGCGATGTCGGTCATTGTCGGCCGCGCGCTCCCGGACGTGCGGGACGGGCTGAAGCCGGTGCACCGACGCGTCCTCTACGCCATGTACGACGGCGGCTACCGCCCCGACCGCGGCTACTTCAAGTGCGCCCGCGTCGTCGGCGACGTGATGGGCAACTACCACCCGCACGGCGACTCGGCGATCTACGACGCGTTGGTGCGTCTCGCCCAGCCGTGGGCGCTGCGCTACCCGTTGATCGACGGCCAGGGCAACTTCGGCTCGCCGGGCAACGATCCGGCTGCCGCGATGAGATACTGCCTTTCGGCCCAAACGAGGGTCAAGCTGGCCGACGGCTCGACCGTGCGGATCGGCGACATCGTGCCGGGTGCGCTGCCGAACAGCGACAACCCGATCGAACTCAAGGTGCTCGACCGCAACGGTGACCCGGTGCTGGCCGACATGCTGTTCCACTCGGGCGAGCACCCGACGTTGAAGCTGCGCACCAAGAACGGCTTCGAGCTGACCGGCACGCACAACCACCCGGTGCTCTGCCTGGTGAACGTCGGCGGTGTGCCGACCCTGCTGTGGAAGCTGCTGGAGGAGATCCAGCCGGGCGACCGCGTGGTCATGCAGCGCACTCAGCAGGAACTCGGCACGACCACGGTCGTGAAGGAGTACGCGGCCGGCATCCTCGCCGGTGGTTTCGTGAGCGAGGGCTTCGCATCGGAGACCCGCGCGGGCTTCAGCAACACCGACAAGTCCTACTTCGACTACGTCGTGAACTCGTACGACCTGGTCGTCGGCGGTCGCCGCTACGTCGCCTCGCGTGTCATCGAGTCGGGTTCGCTGTTGCACGAACTGGACATCCACAACCTCGCAGCCCTCCGGCAGAGCCCGCTCGCGGAGATCATCGGCCAGCGGAGTGCGGCCAAGCGCGTGCCGGAGTTCATCTGGCAGAGCGGTCACACGGTCAAGCGGGCCTTCCTGAGCTCGCTGTTCACCGGAGACGGTTCCGCTTCCGCCTTGCCGCGCAACACGGTGCAGATCTCGTACTCGACCCGCAGCGCGCAGCTGGCGCGTGAGGTCCAGCAGTTGCTGCTGGAGTTCGGTGTCGTCAGCACCCAGGTGAACTACGAGCACGGTGAGATCAAGGTCGTCATCACCAACCGTCGCGACGCACGCCTGTTCTCGGCACGGGTCGGGTTCCTCGGAGCGAAGCAGGACAAGCTGGCCGCGATCCTCGACGCGGTTCCGGTCGAGAGCCGGGCGATGAGCAGCGACCACGTCCCGTTCGTCGGTGAGTACGTCCGGGCCCACGGTGCGAGCCGGTGGACCGAGCGGGACTGGCTGCGGCGCCACAACGTCGACCGGATCGAGCGGTGGGAGAACAACCGCGACGAGATCGCCGGGCGGATCACGAACCGCGAGGTGCTCGACGTCGTCGAGCCGCTGGTGGACGGCCGGTTCTACTACGCCGAGGTCGCTTCGGTGACCGACGCGGGTATGCAGCCGGTGTTCAGCATCCGCGTCGACACGGACGACCACGCGTTCATCACGGACGGGTTCGTCAGCCACAACACGGAGTGCCGGCTCTCCCCGTTGGCCATGCACATGCTGGCCGACATCGAGGAAGAGACCGTCGACTTCCGCGACAACTACGACGGCCGCATCCAGGAACCGGTCGTCATGCCGTCGCGCATCCCGAACCTGCTGATCAACGGCAGTTCCGGCATCGCGGTCGGCATGGCGACCAACATCCCGCCGCACAACCTGCGGGAGGTCGCGGACGCGGTCGTGTGGGCGCTGGACAACCACGAGGCCTCCGACGAGGAGACCCTCGAGGCGGTGATCGCGCGGGTCAAGGGTCCGGACTTCCCGACCTACGGTCAGATCCTCGGCACCTCCGGCATCGAGGACGCGTACCGCACCGGCCGCGGCTCGGTCCGCATGCGCGCCGTCGTCGAGGTCGACGAGGACGCCAAGGGCCGCACGATCCTGGTCGTCACCGAGCTGCCGTACCAGGTGAACCCGGACAACCTGGTCGAGAACATCGCCGCGCTCGTGCGCGACGGCAAGCTCACCGGCATCGCGAACATCGCGGACGAGTCCAACCGCCGCATCGGCATGCGCATCGTGGTCACGCTCAAGCGCGACGCGGTGGCCAAGGTCGTGCTGAACAACCTCTACAAGCACACCCAGCTGCAGTACTCGTTCGGTGTGAACATGCTGGCGCTGGTCGACGGCGTGCCGCGCACGCTGCGGATCGACCAGATGATCCGCCACTACGTGAAGCACCAGATCGAGGTCATCCAGCGGCGCACCAGGTTCCGCCTGCGCAAGGCCGAGGAGCGCGCGCACATCCTGCGCGGTCTGGTGAAGGCGCTCGACCAGCTCGACGCCGTCATCGCGCTGATCCGCCGGTCCGAGACGCCGGACATCGCGCGCACGGGCCTGATGGAGCTCCTCGACGTCGACGAGATCCAGGCCAACGCGATCCTGGAGATGCAGCTCCGCCGCCTGGCCGCCCTGGAGCGCCAGAAGATCATCGATCAGCTGGCCGAGATCGAGGTCGAGATCGCCGACCTCAAGGACATCCTCGCGAAGCCGGAGCGGCAGCGCCAGATCGTCCGCGACGAGCTCACGACGATCGTGGACAAGTTCGGCGACGACCGCCGCACGAAGATCATCCCGTTCGACGGCGACGTGTCCATGGAGGACCTGATCGCGGTCGAGGACGTGGTGGTCACGATCACTCGCACCGGCTACGCGAAGCGCACCAAGACCGACCTCTACCGGGCGCAGAAGCGTGGCGGCAAGGGGGTCCAGGGCGCGCAGCTCAAGCAGGACGACATCGTCGCCCACTTCTTCGTGTGCTCCACACACGACTGGATCTTGTTCTTCACGAACAAGGGCCGTGTGTACCGCACGAAGGCGTACGAGCTGCCCGAGGCGAACCGCAACGCCCGCGGCCAGCACGTCGCGAACCTCCTCGCGTTCCAGCCGGACGAGGAGATCGCGCAGGTCATCCAGATCAAGAACTACGACGTGTCGCCGTACCTCGTGCTGGCCACTCGCAAGGGACTGGTGAAGAAGTCGAAGCTCTCCGACTTCGATTCCAACCGATCGGGTGGACTAATCGGCATCAACCTGCGTGAGGACGACGAGCTGGTCGGAGCCGTGCTGTGCTCAGCAGATGACGACCTGCTCATGGTGTCCGCGGACGGCCAGTCGATCCGCTTCCACGCGACCGACGACGTGCTGCGCCCGATGGGCCGCGCCACGTCCGGCGTGCAGGGCATGCGGTTCAACGCCGACGACGAGCTGCTCTCGGTCGGCGTCGTCCAGGAGGGACTCTTCGTTTTGGTCGCGACCGACGGGGGGTACTCGAAGCGAACGCCGATCGAGGACTACCCGGTCCAAGGTCGGGGCGGCAAGGGTGTGCTGACCATCCAGCACGACCGCCGACGTGGCAGGCTGGTCGGAGCGCTCATCGTCGACGTCGACGATGAGCTCTACGCCATCACCTCGAGCGGCGGGGTCATCAGGACCCGCGCCGAGCAGGTGCGCAAAGCGGGACGGCAGACGAAGGGCGTGCGGCTGATGAACCTCGGCGAAAGCACCACTTTGATCGCCGTCGCACGCAACGCGGATGAGCCCAGCGACGTCGTTATCGGTGAGACGTCAGTCGCGGAAGGCTCCGCCGACGACCAGGCAGCCACCCCCACCGACTCGGCCGAGTAGTCGGAACGTGCTAGCGAGAAGGTAAGGAACAGCTCGTGACTCCACCCGAGAACCGCGAAGGTCGGGACGCGGACAAGACCGCGGTGATCACCAAGCCGACTCCGCAGAGCGCTGCGCAGAACGCGGAGAAGGCGGAGAAGGCCGCGCCCGCGGCCTCCGGTTCCTCGGGTGGGAACGCGCAGGACAAGACGAAGCCGGTGACGGCGGAGAAGGCGGCCGAGGCCACCAAGTCCGCCGACACCCAGGTCGCGGCCACCCCCACGACTCCGGCCGAACCCGTGGCGAAGCCCGAGCTGGTCGAGGAGACGTTGTCGATCGGCACGCCGGAGAAGAGCGCCGACGAGCCGGTCGTCGTCTCCACGCCGCCGCCCTGGCAGCGGGTGGCGAACGACACCGAGTCGTCCCACCAGGACTCGACCGAGGCGTACGTGGCTCCGGGCTCACCGCCCGTGCCGTCGTCGTCCCAGCCGGAGCCGGCGTTCCCGTCGACCGACCCGGACACCATCAAGGTGCAGAAGCCCGTGGTCTCGGGCTCGGCCGCGCCGGTCGGCCTCGGCAGCAGCCGCACGTCGGTCAACCTGGGCGGCACCGCGGCCCGTCCCGCCGCGTCCAGCCCGTCGGCCCGCCGCCCCGGTCGCGGCCCGCGCCGCGCCTCGCTGCAGGTGAAGCGCGTGGACCCGTGGTCGGTGCTGAAGCTCGCCCTGGTGCTGGGTGTCGCACTGTTCTTCGTGTGGCTCGTGGCCGTTGGCGTGCTCTACGGCGTGCTGCACGGCATGGGTGTCTGGGACAAGATCAACAGCACGGCGAACGACCTGCTCCAGGCCAACGAGCCGGGCGAACCGCTGATTAGCGCCGGCCGCGTGTTCGGCGTCTCGGCGATCATCGGCGCGGTCAACATCGTGCTGTTCACGGCCCTCGCGACCGTGGGCGCGTTCGTCTACAACGTGTCCGCGGATCTGGCCGGTGGCTTGGAGTTGACGCTCTCCGAGCGTGAGTGACCCCCTGATTTGGGGCAGCGAAGGCGATCCTGGTAAGGTTCTCCTCGTTGCCCCAAGGGGTGATGATCGAGGGCCTATAGCTCAGGCGGTTAGAGCGCTTCACTGATAATGAAGAGGTCGGAGGTTCAAGTCCTCCTAGGCCCACTCGACATTCTTTCGAATCATCATTCTTGTCCGGGACCGCGTCCCGGAGCCCCGGTCTCGCAAAGCCTGTAGGCTGGTGCGGTAGGTCGGGGCATAACAGTCTTGGAGGGGTTTCCAGTGGCTAAGAAGATCATCGCACTCGTCGTGGTCGCCGGTGCGGTCCTGTTCTTCGTGAAGCGCAGCCGTTCGGCCAAGGCCGACGCGGACCTGTGGCGCGAGGCCACCGCTCCCACCGACTGATCTCATCACTCCGATCTGACGGGCGGCCACCGCTCTCAGATCTTGGGGACGTAGCTCAATTGGCAGAGCACCGCCTTTGCAAGGCGGGGGTTAGGGGTTCGATTCCCCTCGTCTCCACGTATGGACGGCTCGTGCTCGCAAAGAGCGCGAGCCTTTTACGTTCCGGGTGTTTTCTGGCGGCCGAGCCTCCAGGCCCCCAGCCCGGGGGCAAGCCCCCGGCCGCCTCGCCTTCGGCGTGGGCAGGCCCTTCGTTTCTTCTGGCCGCGGCCGGCTCCAAGCGGAAGCCCTGTTCGCGTCAGCGCGAACAGGGCTTCGGTGCATTTGTCCGTCACTTCGGACTCACGTCACGTCACGCTGTGGCGAGCGACTTCTTCGACGTCTTGGTGCGGAGGTGGTCGATGCTCCACGCGCCGGCGCCCGTGAACGCCAGCAGCAGGAACGCCCACGAGTAGACGGCCGCGAGCTCGCCGCCGTTCTCGATCGGCAGCAGCGCCTTCGGCTGGTGCACGACGAAGTAGGCGTAGGCCATGGCGCCGGAGCTGAGCAACGCTGCCCAGCGCGTCCACAGGCCGATCAGGACGAGGCCTCCGCCGATCAGCTCGATGAGGCTCATGGGACCGGCCGGCCACGACAGCAGATCGGTTCCCTTCGAGAGCTTCTGCACCCCGTGGAACACGAAGAACAGTCCGATGACGATGCGGAAGAGCGCCAGGGCGTGCTCTCGTCGTTGCTCCAGGAACTCCATGGTCAAGGTCCTTCCGGGGCTCGGGGGCAAGGGTCAGGGCACAAAAGGTATGGACCAATCTAGAGTGTGCCGCTCGAGGCGCTCCTGGTATCTGGTTGACTGTTGCCCCTATGAAACGAGCACTGCTGCTGCCCCTGCTCGGCGTACTCGCCGCCTGCGGCACCGAGATCTCCCCAGGCGTGCCGGTGCCGATCACCCAGACCCAGCAGGTCACCACCACGACCAGCGCCGCACCGACAGTGCCGCCCGCACCCCAGCCCGCGACCGACGGCACCTGCCCGTACCTGGCGACGTCCTTCGTCGCCGAAGCGAACGGTCAGCGTGTACCCAAAGTGAAACTGTCAACGGAAAAGCCTCACCCAGCGTGCTTTTTCTACGCCAACGCAACTGAGGTCCAGTTGACCGTGCGCGTGTACGTGGGGGACGAGCGCGTCGCGAAGCTGATCGTGAACGAGGCGGCGCCGGACGGTTCGCAGCCGGCCACCCAGCCCACCGGGTGGACCGGAGGGTACGTCAGCAGCGAGACCGGCGTCGTCTACGCCGTCTCCAAGGCGGACGCCGCCGTGGTCGTGACTTCCAACCAGAAGCAGTCGATCAAGGCGAGGCGCATCGCGGAAGAGGCGATCAAAGGCCTCAAGCTCTAGGACACACGAAAACGGGGTGGCTCTCGACGTCGAGAGCCACCCCGTTCGCGTTCGTCCTACTTCGCCGGTTCCTTCTGGGTCGGCACCTGCCCGTTGAGAACGGGCTCCGGCATCGGAGCCTGCTCCTCCTCGTGCAGCTGGACCTCTTCCGGCTTGCGCGTCAACGCGACGTAGCCGGCAGCGGCGGCCGCGATCAGCAGACCGAGGACCCACGGCCACCGGCGGCGCTTCGGCGCGTCGCCACTGAGCTGGGCCGCGGCCTTGCGGATCTCCTTCGCGCGCACCTTGGCGTCCTTGCGCGCGGTCTTGGCCGCCTTCTTCACTTCCTTGCGCACCACTTCGGCCTTGCCCATGAGCTCAGCGCGCGTCTTCGCGCTCTTCTTGGCGAGGCGCTTGCGGGAGCGGCGCGTCTGCTTCTCCCAGTCCTCTGCCCTGCTCATGAGCGTGTCGGCACGATCGACGAGGGTGCCGCGTACCTGGTCAGCCGTGATGCCACGCTCGGCGAGCTTCACCTCAGCGACGTGACCAGCGCGAACGACACCTTGGCGCGCGGCCTTCAGACTGGTGCCGACGGCCTTGCCCACGGACTCGCCGGCACGGGTCATGACGTCCACCTCGTCCATTCTGTGCTCCACACGTTGTCGTCCGGTTGTGAGCTTCAGGTACCCCATCGTGCCCCTTCCTGAACATCTCCGCCCGTGATGGCACGATGGTGTGGTGGCTGACAGCAACGAATCCTTCGTCGGGACCAAGGTGACGGCGACCCTGCACACCACGCAGGGCGACATCCGCATCAACCTGTTCCCCGACCACGCCCCCAAGACGGTGGCGAACTTCGTCGGGCTCGCCGAGGGCACCAAGGAGTACACCGAGGCGAACGCGAGCGGTACGAAGTCGGGCCCGTTCTACGACGGCACCCTCTTCCACCGCGTCATCGCGGGCTTCATGCTCCAGACCGGTGACCCGACCGGTACCGGACGCGGTGGCCCCGGCTACCGCTTCGCCGACGAGTTCAACCCCGAGCTCCAGTTCAACCGTCCCTACATCCTCGCGATGGCGAACGCCGGACCGAACACCAACGGCTCCCAGTTCTTCATCACCGTGGCGCCGACGACGTGGCTGAACTTCAAGCACACGATCTTCGGTGAGGTCGCGGACCAGGAGTCGCGCGACGTCGTCGACGCGATCGGCAACACCACGACCGGTGCGGGCGACCGCCCCGTGAACGACATCAAGATCGAGCGGATCACGATCGACCGCGCGTGAGCGACGCACTCGTGCCACCGGACGGGCCGGTCGGAGCGCAGCCGGAGACCCCGGTCTGCGCACGTCATTCCGATCGGCCCACCCGGCTGCGCTGCACCCGGTGCGACCGTCCGGCGTGCCCGGACTGTCTGCGCGACGCCTCGGTCGGCATGCAATGCGCCGACTGCGTGAACGAGGGCGCCCGCACGGTCCGCCGTGCCCGCACCAGCGCGGGCGCGGAGGTCTCGAACGGCCGGCCGATCATCACCCAGGTGATGATCGCGCTCAACGTGCTCGCGTACGTCGTCACGGTTGTCCAGTCCGGCAGCCCGATGAACAACTCGCGGTCGGACCTGTTCCTGTCGACGTCGTTGATTCCCGACCTCACCGCCAACGGTGAGTGGTGGCGAGTCGTCACGTCGGGCTTCATGCACTTCGGCCTGATCCACCTCGCGCTCAACATGGCCGCGCTCTTCGTGGTGGGCCCGATCGTCGAGCAGGAACTGGGCAGGCTGCGGTACAGCGCCGTGTACTTCCTGTCGTTGCTCGGCGGCAGTGCGGCGGCGTTCTACTTCGGCACGGTCTGCCAGCAGCTCGCCGGAGCGTCCGGCGCGGTGTTCGGCCTGATGGGCGCGCTGCTGATCGTGTTCAAGCGGCAGAAGCGGGACATCTCGACGATCGTCGTGATCGTCGGCATCAACCTGGTGTCGAACCTCTTCACCAACGCCTCGCTGCTCGGGCACCTCGGCGGGTTCGTCATCGGCGGCCTGCTGACGCTCGCGATGGTCAAGGCGCCGCAGAAGAACCGCACCACCTACCAGGTCGCCGCGGTCGTGGCGGCCGCGTTGCTGCTCGTCGGCATGTTCGTCCTGCGGTACTACGAGCTCGACACCGCTCTCGAACGCGTCGTCGAGTACGCCAGGACGTGCGGCCCGAACTGAGTCACGGCCGCAATGCGTGCAGCACTCCGGCGACTTCTTCGGGGTCGGCGCCGAGGTCCAGTCTCGTGAGCACCACGAGACGGTCGTCGGCGTCGAGCTCCAAGGTCTGCTGTTCCCTGCCGAGCCGGCGGGTGGTCTGCAGCTTCACCTTCACCTCGTGCCACGGCAGCTGGGTCGTGCTCGCGAACCCGCGCACGGCGAGCCCGTTCGCGTCCGCGGTGAGCCTGGGCCTCGCGATCGTCGCGAACGCCGCGAGGTAGGCGACCAGCAGCGTCGCCAGTCCGACGAGGAGACGTCCCGCGTTGTCGTCAGCGAGGACCGTCGCGACGGCCAGGGCGAGTGCCGTCACCCAGCCGGTGGCGACGAGCGGGGCGGGAGTGGACCAGGTGCGAGTCACACCGTCGAGTGTGCCGCATGAAATGGGGACAGCCGAACGGGTCCTTATGAGGGAAAACCGTCGCTTGTGCAATTTGGTGCAAAGTTGTCCACAGGACTTGTCCCCAATGGGGATGACTTACAACCGTGTGCTTCGGTGACGCTCGGATGAACCAGGTGAACGGGGAACGAACAAAGGTCGGCCCGGACGCGTGACGTCCGGGCCGACCTCTACGAACGGTGACGTGACGAGCGCTCAGCGCCAGCGCATCGTCATCAGCAGACCGATGATCATCAGCGCGAAGCCGATGGCGAAGTTCCACGCGCCCAGCTCGAGCATGAACGGGATCTTCTCGGC
Source organism: Lentzea sp. (assembly GCF_035525475.1). Classification (GTDB taxonomy): domain Bacteria; phylum Actinomycetota; class Actinomycetes; order Mycobacteriales; family Pseudonocardiaceae; genus Lentzea. The sequence goes on from NZ_DATLEC010000223.1 coordinate 9,776, forward strand.
CGCGATGTAGTTGACGACCAGCCACGCGAGGCCCAGCAGCATGAAGCCGAGCATGACAACGACGTAGACCGGGTGTGACGGTCCCGCCGCCTTGACCTTGACCGGCGTACGGCGGTCAGTGGGTGCGGTGTAAGCCGCCTTCTTCCGGACCTTGGACTTTGGCATGCTGTCCTCGCCTGACGTGGATATCCCTGAGTGACGCGAGTTTACGTGCACTACTCAGGAGACACGTTAACGTAGCGACCGTGGTGAGCGAACCACCTGGCAGACGCAGTTGTTTTCAGTTCACAGTCCGCGCGGAGGTTCTCAGGTGAACTCGGGACCGCAGCAGCCGCCTCCCCGGCGTCCTGCACCCCGTCGTGATGACCTGCAGCACGTGCGGGCCACCCCTTCCCCACGTCCGCTGCCGCCTCCGGAAGCAACCCAGTTCACCAGCGCTTTCTCCGGCAGCCTCCCCCCGGCGGGCGCCCCACCGCGCCGCCCGCAGGGTCCGCCCCCCGGCACCCCCGCGCGCGGAATGCCGCAGGGCATGCCCTTTCCTCCCGGAACCCCGGCCGGCGGCATGCCGCGCCAGCCGATGCCGCCCAGGGGAATGCCGCCCAGGGGAATGCCGCCGCGCCCGCCCCGTCCCCGCCCGGTCGACCCGCCCACCGAGGTGATCCCGCGCGTCGAGGACGACTACGACGAGTACTACGACTATTACGACGAGCAGGAGAAGAAGCCGGCCCCGCCCCCGGACGGCATTGCCCGCAAGACCGTCCGCGGCGTCGGCGAAGCCCTCATCACAATGGGCCTCGTCGTCCTCCTGTTCGTCGTCTACGAGGTCTACGTGACCGACCTGCTCTCCGCCGAGAAGCAGCAGGACGCCACCGCGGCCCTCGACTCCGAATGGAACTCGAACACCGTCACACCACCCCCGGCCGACCCGAACCGCCAGTCGAAGCTGAACCTCATCGAGGGCAAGGCCTTCGCGAAGATGTACATCCCGGTCTTCGGCAACGACTGGAAGTTCTCCGTCGTCGAGGGCACCACCGACAAGCACCTGGAAATCGGCCCCGGCCACTACAAGGACACGGCCCAGCCGGGCGAGGCGGGCAACTTCGCCATCGCCGGCCACCGAGTCGGCAAGGGCGCCCCGTTCAACGACCTCGACCTGCTCCGGTCCTGCGACGCGGTGGTGGTGCAGACGCAGACCCAGTGGTTCGTCTACCGAGTGCTCCCCATGAGCAGCGAGGTGGCGGGCTGGGCCTCCAACCCGAGGTCGAAGGAAGCCGCGTGCACCGGCGTGGCCCCGCTGTCGACGACCCTCGGCGATGCCTACGCCAAGACCGTCGGCCAGGAGATCGTGGCCCCGACCCAGGGCGAGGTCATCGCCCCGATCCCGCACCAGGTGAGCACCGCCGTGGCCGCCGACAGGCAGGCCCGGATGCTCACCCTGACGACGTGCCACCCGCGCTTCTCCGACAAGCAGCGGCTGATCGTGCACGCCATCGAGACCAAGAGCTATCCGGTGGCCGACAACTTCGTGCCGCCAGAGATGACGGAGGGCTGATGTACGGCTGGATCTGGCGGCACCTGCCGGGCCCGCTGTTCCTGCGAGTCATCGAGGCCGTAGTGCTGGTGACGGGCATCATCGCCCTGCTGATGTTCGTGGTGTTCCCGTGGGCGGAGCCGAAGCTGCCGTTCAACAACGTGACGACGGAGTGAGCCGGCCGCAAGCGCTTGCGTGACGCAGCGCTCCCCGATGAAGCCGCCACCGCGCCCCTGCGCGATGGCGGCTTCATCGGGGAGCGGCGTCAGGCCGCTCAAACCGGGAAGAGCCGGGTCAGCCGTGGCAGATCGCGGTCATCTCCTCGCGCGGCACGACCTTCACGCGCTCGCGGCCCTGCGCGACGCCCAGCGCCGTCTCGTGCAGGTCGAGCCGCTGCCAGCCCTCGTTCGTCACGAACGGCACGCCGCGCTGCGACAGGAACTCGACCACGGCGTCGGGTGACGGTGACGCGCAGCGGGGGAGCGCGTCGGCGTCCTCCAGCAGGCTGGTGATGGTTTCCAGGGCGTCGCCCTTGGTGTGGCCGATCAGGCCGATCGGGCCGCGCTTGACCCAGCCCGTCGTGTAGACGCCGGGCATCGGCACCTCGTCCAGGTCCAGCACCCGGCCGGCGGCGTGCGGGATCGTGCCCGACACGTGGTCGAACGGGATGCCGGGCAGGTGCGTCGAGAGGTAGCCGACGGCCCGGTACACGGCCTGGACGTCCCAGTCGGTGAAGACGCCGGTGCCGCGGACGTTGCCGTCGCCGGTCAGCTCCTGGGTTTCCGTGCGCAGGCCCGTGACCGAGGAGGTTCCGAGGACTTCGACCGGTGCTTCCAGGAAGTGCAGGTGCAGGCGGCGGGGGCGGGTGCCGACGTCGCGGATCGCCCACTCCTGCAGGGTCTTCACGATCATCTCGACCTGCTTGTTGGTCCTGATCGCGTGCATCGAGGCCTCGTCGAACTCGATGCCCTCCGCGTGGACGATCACCTCGACGTTCGGCGAGTGGTCGAGCTCGCGCAGTTCCAGCGGGGTGAACTTCGCCTGCGCCGGGCCGCGGCGGCCGAAGATGTGGACGTCCGTGACGGGGGAGGAGGCGAGGCCCTCGTAGACGTTCGGCGGGATCTCGGTGACCAGCAGCTCGTCGGCGGTCTTGGCCAGCACGCGGGCCACGTCCAGTGCCACGTTGCCCACGCCCAGGACGGCGACCGACTCGGCGGTCAGGGGCCAGGTGCGCGGGACGTCCGGATGGCCGTCGTACCAGGACACGAAGTCCGCCGCGCCGAAGCTGCCGGGGAGGTCGATGCCCGGCAGGTCCAGCCGGCGGTCGGAGGACGCGCCGGTGGAGAAGATCACGGCGTCGTAGAAGTGGCGCAGGTCGTCGAGCTTGACGTCGACGCCGTACTCGACGTTGCCGAAGAAGCGGACCGCGGGCTTGTCGAGCACCTTCTGCAGGGCGGTGACGATGCCCTTGATGCGCGGGTGGTCGGGGGCGACGCCGTAGCGGACCAGGCCGTAGGGAGCGGGCAGCTTGTCGAAGAGGTCGATCTGCACGTCCACGTCGGACTTGGTCAGGATGTCGGCCGCGTAGACGCCGGCCGGTCCGGCACCGATGACCGCTACGCGCAGGGGACGACTCATAATCCCCATTTTAGGATAGCCTTACCTGAGTGAAGACGAGAGCTAACTCACTCGACTCGACCGACTAGGCTCCACACATGCGCGTGCTCGTGGTCGACAACTACGACAGCTTCGTCTACAACCTCGTCCAGTACCTGGCCCAGCTGGGTGCGGAGTGCGTCGTGCGGCGCAACGACGAGGTGGACCTCGACGAGATCGACCAGGTCGGCGGCGTTCTCGTCAGCCCCGGCCCCGGGACACCGGAGCGGGCCGGCGCGAGCATCGACGTCATCAAGAAGTGCGCCGACGTCGGCAAGCCGGTCTTCGGCGTGTGCCTCGGCCATCAGGCCATCGGCGTGGTGTGGGGCGGCACGGTCGACCGCGCGCCCGAGTTGCTGCACGGCAAGACGAGCATCGTCTTCCACGAGGGCAAGGGCGTGCTCGCGGGCGTGCCGCAGCCGTTCATCGCGACCCGCTACCACTCGCTGACGGTGCTGCCGGAGACGATCCCCGCGGAGTTCGAGGTCACCGGCAAGACCGAGACCGGCATCGTGATGGCCATGCGCCACAAGGAACTCCCGGTCGAGGGTGTGCAGTTCCACCCCGAGTCGGTGCTGACCGACGGCGGTCACCGGATGCTCGCCAACTGGCTCGGGGTCTGCGGGTTCGACGTTCCCGAGGCCACGGTCGCGCAGCTCGAGACCGGCATGCGCACCCTCGCCGCGGCGGCGCGCCGGTAAGCGAAAGGGGCGGCTTCCCCGAGAGGAGAGCCGCCCCGATCCGGAAGCCGTGGTCTACGAAGTGATGATCCCGAACTTGGCGACCGTGATCGTCACCGTCGAGCCCTTGGTGAACGGCTGACCCTTCGCCGGGTTCTGCCCGATCACCTTGTCCTTCTGGGACGGGTTGGTGACCTGCTGCTCCTCGACGTTGAGGTTGCCGTTCCAGCCCAGGGACTTCAGCTTGTTCTCGGCTTCGCGCTGCGTGAGGCCGGTCAGGTCGGGCATCTCCAGCTGGTTGCCCCGCGACACCTTCAGCGTGACCGTCGTGTCCTTGGCGGCCTTGCTGTTGCCGGTCGGAGACTGCTGGAGGACCTGGCCCTCCGGCTTCGCGTTGTCGACCTCCTCGACGTTGACCTTGAAGCCGGAGCCGATCAACGTCTGGCGGGCGTCGTCCACGTCGTCACCCACGACGTTCGGCACGTTGACCTTGTCGGGCGCGCGGCCGAGCTGGATGCTGATCGAGGCACCCTTCTTCAGCTTCAGGCCGCTCGCCGGGTTCTGGCCGGCGACCTTGCCGACCTTGCTCGCGTCGTCGACCTCGACCGCGTCGGCGGTCTGCGTCAGCTTGAAGCCGTTCGGGTCCTTGTCGAGGATCGCCTGGGCCTCCTGCGGCGTCTTGCCCACGAGGTCCGGCACGGTGCCCTCACCGGGAGGCGCGCCGACGGAGATCGTGACCGACGAGCCCTTGTCGACCTGGCTGCCCTCCGGTGGGTTCGTGCCGATCACCTTGTTGATCTGGTCGGCGTTGCACCGGGCGGCGGTGCCGTTCGAACCCGGCTCGCAGGCGACGTCCTCCTGCGTGGGGACGAGGCCCGCCCTCGTGATCTTCTCCTTGGCCTCCAACGGGCTGAGGCCCACGATCGACGGGACGCCGATCTTGGTGGAGGGCTCGCTGCCCGTGTTCATCACGTTCGCGGTGATCCACGCGGCGAGGCCGAGCACCGCCACGCACAGGATCACCACCAGCGTGACCATGATGGCCTTCTTGCGCTTCGCGCGACGCTCTTCTTCCTCGTCGGCGATCGGGTCGTAGTCGTCCTCCGGCTCCGACCTGAGCGCCGCCGGGCGGTGCCTGCCGCCGCCACCGGCCACCACCTGCGTGCGAGGGCTGCGCGCCTGCTCGTTCATCACGGCGGTGCGGTCCTCGGCGGTCATGACGGCCGGCGCGGACGGGCGCTGGCCCGACAGCACGCGCACCAGGTCGGCGCGCATCTCCGCGGCCGACTGGTAGCGGTTCGCCGGGCCCTTCGACATCGCCTTCAGCACGATCGCGTCGAGCTGCGGCGACACCTTCGGGTTCAGCTGCGACGGGGCCTTCGGGTCCTCCCGCACGTGCTGGTACGCGACGGCCACGGGCGAGTCGCCGGTGAACGGCGGCTCGCCGGTCAGCAGCTCGAACAGCACGCAGCCCGCGGCGTAGACGTCGGAACGGGCGTCGACGGACTCGCCGCGCGCCTGCTCCGGCGACAGGTACTGGGCCGTGCCGATCACCGCGGCGGTCTGGGTGACCGCCGCCTGACCGTCGTGCAGCGCGCGGGCGATGCCGAAGTCCATCACCTTCACGGCGCCGGACTTGGTGATCATCACGTTGGCCGGCTTCACGTCGCGGTGGACGATGCCGTGGCGGTGGCTGAAGTCGAGCGCGGCCGAGACGTCGGCCATGACCTCCATCGCACGCTTGCCCGACAGCGGGCCCTGCGTCTTCACTATGTCGCGCAGTGTTCGTCCATCGACGAACTCCATCACGATGTACGGCAACGGGCCGTACTCGGTCTGCGTCTCACCTGTGTCGTAGACGGCGACGATCGCCGGGTGGTTCAGGGCGGCTGAGTTCTGCGCCTCGCGCCGGAAGCGCTCCTGGAACTGGGCGTCACGGGCGAGGTCGGCTCGCAGCACCTTGATCGCCACGTCTCTGCCGAGGCGGACGTCCCGCCCCTTGTGGACCTCGGACATGCCGCCGTACCCGAGGGTCTCACCCAGTTCGTAGCGGTTTGAGAGCAGTCGTGGAGTGCTCATCGGTGCTTCGTCCCGCTCCTCGTCGACGGTGTTCCCAAGTCGGTTCTGGTCTTGCTCATGGCGCGCACGTCACCCTCACCTGCGAGCCCGCCGGCACCTCGCCTGTCGGCGCGATGGCGGTGACTCGGCACTTCTTCAGGTCGCCCGGCGATGTGCCCTGGGGGCTCTGCACCTGGGGCTCCAAGCCGTCGTCGACCAGGTCGGTCCTGACCTCGTCGGCGGAACGGCCGATGTAGTCGTCCTCGTCGAGCAGCTTCGACGCGTTGCCGGGGATCCGGTCGGCGGAGTCGGGCTTCGCCTGCCCGTTCGCCGGCGGGCTCGCGTTCGCCGAGCTGGACGTCGTCGGCCGGCCACCCTGCCCCAAGCCGTCGTTCGACCGCACGGTCAACTTCCACAGGACGACCACGCCGAGCACCAGCAGCACGGTCACCAGGAAAGCGACCATAACCCAGATGACGGTCCGGTTTCTCGCCAGTGGGGTCGGCATGGGGGTGAAGGTGCCGGTTTGGTGCGACGGTTGCATTCCCGGCGGGGTCCCGAGACGAATCGGTCCCGTCGGGTGGTGCGGCATCTGCGGTGGGATCGACAGCGGCTGCGACACCTGCGGAGGCGGCGGCGCCTGCTGGGGCACGACCTGCTGCTGCACCACCTGGGGCATCGTGAACCCCGACGGCGTCGGCAGCGGCTGCCCCACCCGCACCGCGCTGACCGCGGCGGCGAACTCGCCACCGGTCCGGTAGCGCTGCCGCGGGTCCTTCACCAGCGTCGCCTCGATCAAAGCGCGCGCACCCGGCGGGACGTCCGGCGGCAACGGCGGCGCGATGTCGCGGATGTGCATCATCGCGACGGTCACCGCGTTGTCCGACAGGAACGGCCGGTGGCCTGCCAGGCATTCGTAGCCGCACACGGCCAACGAGTAGACGTCGCTCGCCGGTTCGGCCTCACCCCCGAGCGCCTGCTCCGGAGCGATGTAGTGCGCGGTGCCCATCACCATGCCGGACCGCGTCACGGGCGCCGCGTCCACGGCCTTCGCGATGCCGAAGTCGGTGATCTTCACCTTCCCCGACGGCGTGACCATGATGTTGCCCGGCTTCACGTCCCGGTGCACGAGCCCGCGTTCGTGGGCCGCCTGCAACGCGTTCCCGGTCTGCTCCAGCAGGTCGAGCGTCACCTCGGCGGTGAGCCTGCCCCGCGAGATGATCGTCGCGAGCGGTTCGCCCTCGACGAGCTCCATCACGAGGTACGCGGTGTCCTCCGGCCCGTCCGGGATGGACGCGGTCTCGCCGTAGTCGTGCACCGACGCGATGCCGGGGTGGTTGAGCGACGCGGTCATCCGCGCCTCGGTGCGGAAGCGGTGCAGGAACTCGGGATCGCCGGAAAGCTCTGCCTTGAGCACCTTCACCGCCACCCGGCGGTCGAGCCTGTCGTCGGCCGCCTCCCAGACCTCGCCCATGCCGCCGACCGCGATCCGCCGGGAGAGGCGGTAGCGGTCGGCGAGGAGCTGGCCCGTGGTCAGCATCAGCGACCCGCCAGGTACGCGTTCATCACGGCGCGCCCGATCGGCGCGGCGACCTTGCCACCGGTGGCGCCCAGACCGCGGTCGCCACCGTCCTCGACGATGACGGCGATCGCGATCTCCGGCTTCTGCGCCGGGGCGAACGCGATGTACCAGGCGTGCGGCTTGTTCTCCAACGGCTTGGCGCCGTGCTCGGCGGTACCGGTCTTCGACGCCACCTGCACGTTCTGCAGGCGGCCCTCACCACCGGTGTTGATCTCGGACTGGACCATCATGTCGCGCAGCGTGGCCGCGTTGGACGAGCTCATCGCGGTGTCGACCTCGTCGGGCTCGGTCTCGTCGATCGACTTGAGGTCGGGGCCGAGGATGTTCGACACCAGGTACGGCTGCATCCGCTTGCCGCCGTTGGCGATCGTCGCCGCGATCACCGCGTTCTCGAGCGGGGTGATCTGCACGTCGCGCTGTCCGATGCCGGTCTGCCAGAGCGCCGGCTCGTCCGGGATCGGGCCGAGCGTCGAGGTCTCGACGGCCAGCGGCACCGTCAGGTCCGGGTCGTTGAACCCGAACTTCTCCGCCTGCCTGCGCAGCTTGCTCGCGCCGACCTGGCCCGCCATCTCACCGAACGCCGTGTTGCACGACTTCGCGAGCGCGGTCTCCATCGACACCGTCTCACCGGGGCCGCACGGGGTGCCGTTGAAGTTCGGCAGGTCCGTCTGCGTGTTCGGCAGCTTGACGGTGCCCTTGGCGGTGTACTGCGAGTCCTTGTTCTTGCCGTCCGCGAGGGCGGCCGCGGCGACCATGACCTTCAGCGTCGAGCCCGCCGGGTACAGGGCCTGCGTCGCGCGGTTGACCAGCGGGTCGTTCGACTCCTTGGCGGTGAGCTGCTTCCACGCCGTCGCCTGCTCGTTCGGGTCGTGGCTCGCGAGGGCGTTCGGGTCGTAGGACGGTGTGCTCACCATCGCCAGGATCTCGCCGGTCTCCGGCTTGATCGCCACGACGGAGCCGGTGAAGCCCTTGGCGGTCAGCTGGTCGTAGGCGACCTGCTGCACCTTGGAGTTCAGGGTGAGCTGCACGTTGCCGCCCACCGGGTCACGACCGGTGATCAGCGCCGAGACGCGGCGCGCGAGCAGCCTGTCGTCGGAGCCGTTCAGCATGTCGTTCTCGGCGCGCTCCACACCGGAGGTGCCGTAGGTGACCGACAGGTAGCCGGTGACGGGCGCGTAGACCGGACCGGCGTTGTAGGTGCGCAGGAACCGCAGGCGGTCGGTCGTCTCCTTGACGTCCGCGATCACCGTGCCGTCGGCGACCGTGATCAGGCCGCGCTTGCGGGCGTACTCGTCGAGCAGCACGCGGCGGTTGTACGCGTTCTTGCGCCACTCGTCGGCGTTGATGACCTGCACCCACGTGGCGTTGCCCAGGAGCAGCAGGATCATGACCATCATGGCCACGCCGACGCGGCGGAGCGGTGTGTTCATTTGGGACGCTCCACCATCACGGTGTGCTGGTCGGCGATGGCCGGCTGTTGCGGTTTCGGCTTCGGAGCCCGCTGCGGCGCCCTGGCCGCGGCCGAGATCCGCAGCAGCAACGCGACCAGGATGTAGTTCGCGAGCAGCGACGAGCCGCCCTTGGACAGGAACGGCGCGGTGATACCGGTCATCGGGATCAGCTTGGTGACACCGCCGACGACGATGAAAACCTGGAAGCAGACCGCGAACGCCAGACCACCGCCGAGCAGCTTGCCGAAGCTGTCGCGCACGGAGATGGCGCTGCGCAGGCCGCGGAGCGCGAAGACCATGTAGACCAGCAGCAGTGCCGCCAAGCCGACGAACCCGAGCTCCTCGCCGATCACGGCGGTGATGAAGTCGGTGTTCGCCTCGGGGATCATCTCCGGGCGCCCGGCGCCCAGGCCCGCACCACCGATGCCGCCGGTCGCGAGACCGAACAGCGACTGCGAGATCTGGTAACCGCCGCCGATCATCTCGTAGCGCGCGATCGGGTCCTGCCAGTTCGCCACGCGCTGCTGGACGTGTCCGAAGAGCTTCCACGCGATGACCGCGCCGCCGGAGAACAGGCCGAGACCGAGCACGACCCACGCCGCGCGTTCGGTGGCGACGTAGAGCAGCACGAGCACGATGCCGAAGAACAGCAGCGACGAGCCGAGGTCCTTCTGCAGCACCATGACCGCGACCGTGACGCCCCACGCCGCGAACAGCGGGCCGAGGTCGCGGGCGCGCGGCAGGTCCATGCCGAGGAACCGGCGGCCCGCCACGGTGAAGAGGTCCCGCTTCGACACCAGGAACGCGGCGAAGAAGACCATCAGCAGGATCTTGGCGAACTCACCCGGCTGGATCGACAACGGGCCGATGCGCAGCCAGATCTTCGCGCCGTTGATCTCCGGTGCGATGAAGCCGGGCAGCACACCGGGCAGCATCAGCGCGACGAGCCCGACTAGGCCGAACGTGTAGCCGAACCGCGCGAGCATGCGGTGGTCGGTGAGGAGCTTCAGCGTCGCCGCGAACAGCAACAACCCGATGCCGGTCCAGATGACCTGCTTGAACGCCATCGGGTCCCACGTCGAGCCGTCCGGGAAGACGGTGCCCTCCATGGCGAGGTCGATGCGGTGGATGACCACCAGGCCGAGTCCGTTGAGCAGTGCGACGCACGGCAGGATCACGGGGTCGGCGTAGGGCGCCCACCTGCGCACGGCGAGGTGAGCACACGCGAACAGGGCGAGGTACGCGAGGCCGAGGTAGAGGATCCTCAGGCTCAGCGAGCGCTCCTGGTTGAGTTCGACCAGGATGAGTGCCAGCGTCACGAGGCCGGCCGCGAACGACAGCATCACCAGCTCGGTGCCGCGCCGCGTGGGCGCTCGCAGTCCGGGCGACGTGTTCGTCGTCGCCGACGCGCCAGGTGAACCTTCCCCGGTGGGGACGGGCGAGCCCTTCAACTACGGACCCTCCCGGCAATCCACACCCAGCTTCTGCTGCGAGGGCGTGAGCGAGGGCTCGGTGGTTCCCGTCTCCGGGTTCTGCGAGCCGTTCGCGGGCGGGGTGCTCGTCGTGGTGGTGCCCGAAGCGGAGCTGGACGGCGTGCTGGACGGCGTGCTGGTCGTCGTCGTGGGCGTCGGCGTGGTGCTCGACGTCGTCGACGTGTCCTTGCACAGCGGCAGCATGTGCTCCGTGCGCAGCAACCTGACCGCGGCGCGGGCGCCGTCGAGGCCGTTGTCGCTGCGGATGCCGGCGGTGATGGTCTTGCGACCGGCCTCCTGCAGGTCCTTCAGCGTGATCGGCGTGCAGCCCGTCGACCCCGGCGGGCACGAGTCCTCGACCTTGGACGACAGCTTGAAGCCGAGCACGCTGCCGTTGAGCCCGCGGAAGATCGCGACCTGGCCGTCCCCGGTGGCACCGACGTAGTACTGGGTGTTGAGCCACAGCTTGCCGCCGACCGCCACGACCGCGGCCAGCAGGAGCAGCACGAAGACGATCACGAACGCCTTGATGGCGTTGCGCTTCTTGCGCTTCGGGTCCTGCGGCGGAGGCGGCGGTGCCTCCATGCGCTGCGGCATCTGCGGGCGCTGCTGCGTGAGCGTCGCCGCTCGCGAGGCCGCGGAGTCCGGCGGGACGTTGTGCTCCTCGCTGCCGTCACCGGCCGCGCCGCCGAGGATCGGGTAGTCGTCGCCGAAGTCGATGTCCTGGACGTCCGCCACGATCACCGTGACGTTGTCGGGACCGCCGCCCTTGAGCGCAAGCTCGATCATCCGGTCCGCGCACGCCTGCGGGTCGGGGATGCGGATCGCCTCGTCGAGCGTCTCCAGGCTGACGACACCGGACAGGCCGTCCGAGCAGAGCAGGAACCTGTCACCGACGCGCGCCTCGCGCACGGTGAGGCTCGGCTCGAAGTCGTGGCCGGTCAGCGCGCGCAGCAGCAACGAGCGCTGCGGGTGCGTGGCGGCCTCGTCCGGCGTGATCCGGCCCTCGTCGATCAACGACTGGACGAACGTGTCGTCGTGCGTGATCTGCGCGAAGGTGCCCTCCCTCAGGAGGTACGCGCGCGAGTCGCCGATGTGCACGAGCCCGAGCCGGTTGCCCGCGAACAGGATGGCCGTGAGCGTGGTGCCCATGCCCTCCAGGTCCGGGTCGCTCGTCACGAGCTCGGAGATGGCGCCGTTGCCGGCCGCGACCGCGTCGCGGAGCTTGCCGAGGAGGTCGTCGCCGGGCTCGTCGTCGTCGACGTGGGCCAGCGAGGCGATGACCACCTTGCTCGCGACCTCACCGGCGGCGTGGCCACCCATGCCGTCGGCGACTGCGAGCAGGCGGGGGCCCGCGTACACGGAGTCCTGGTTGTTGGAACGAACCAGGCCCCTGTCGCTGCGGGCCGCGTATCGGAGAACCAAGGTCATGAGCGCAGCTCGATCACCGTTTTGCCAATGCGGATCGGGGTGCCGAGAGGTACGCGCAGAGGTGCGGTGACCTTGGCTCGGTCTAGGTAGGTGCCGTTCGTGGAGCCGAGGTCCTCCACGTACCAGTCGGTACCGCGCATGGACAGCCTCGCGTGCCTCGTGGACGCGAAGTCGTCGTCCAGCACGAGAGTGGAGTCGTCAGCGCGGCCGATCAGGATCGGCCTGCCGTCGAGCGAGATGCGGGTGCCGGTCAGCGCCCCGTGGGTGACCACGAGTTGCCGAGGCGCCTTGCTTCCCCTCGCCGACTTCTCGGACCTCCGGAAACCGGGCAGACCTGACGCCCGGAGCCCTGAGGCTGCGTAGAGATCAGAGCGGACCACACGTAGGGCGGCCAGCACAAAGAGCCAGAGGAGCACGAGAAAGCCCGCTCTGGTCAGCTGCATCACCAGCTCTGGCACCGGTTGTAACCGCTCCTGCCTTGAGTTGCTTACCGACGCCCGTGTCGACCTCTAGCCCGCGGTGCGGAAGACCAGTGAGGAGTGGCCGATGCGGACGACGTCGCCTTCCGCGAGCTGCCAAGTCTGCACTGGTGTGCCGTTCACCGTGGTGCCGTTTGTCGAACCGAGATCAGCGAGCATGGCACTGTGCCCGTCCCACGTGATCTCCAGGTGCCTCCTGGAGACCCCGGTGTCGGGAAGTCGGAAGTCCGCTTCCTGGCCGCGGCCGACCACGTTGCCGCCCTGCTTGAGGTTGTAGGTCCGGTTGGAGCCGTCGTCCAGGTGCAGCGTCGCGTTCAGCTGCCGGGGCGCCGACTGGACCGCCGGGGGCGCGTAGCCCTGGGCCGGGTCGCCGTAGCCCTGCTGGCCGTAGCCCTGGTCGTAGCCGGGTTGCTGCCCGTAGCCCTGGTCGTAGCCGGGCTGGCCGTAACCGGGCTGCTGGCCGTAACCCT
>NZ_DATLEC010000229.1:0-32301 GCF_035525475.1 Lentzea sp.
AGCACCATCTTTCGGCTTATCGGTACCTGGCTGATCGGCATCCCGGGGTTGTGTGGGCTCCGTTCCGGTGGGCTTTGAAGGCGGGGCTCTCGTTGCGGGTTCGGTTGTTGACTCGGGGCTGAGGGGTTCACTGCGCAGGGCTCCGCCCCGGGCCCCGCCAGCTGATCAAGGACCGGCCAGCGCCGCACTCGGGTTGACGGCACGCCTGTTTGTGTTGGGCGGCTTGCCGTTGGGTCGTTTGGCGCGTTCGGTGTGGGGTGGCACAACGCATCAGCACTGCTCGTGACGGGACCACCCCACCAGGCGGCTTTGTGGAAAGCCCTGACGGCTCGGCTTCGCCATTGCGTGCGGCTCGCCTTCGGCTTCGTGTGGGCTAAAGGTGTTCCTTGCTCAGTTTTTGCCACAGGGCTGGTAGTGCTGCTTCTGTCTTGTGTGCCAGCTCTACCTCCCTGCCGTAGAGCAGGCCGAAGGTGAAGCCGTTCTCGTCGCCCCTGCCCAGGTCCAGCAGCACCGGGCGGGCCACTACCGAGTCCTGGTGGTCGCCCAAAAGGGTTTGGACGTCCTTTGCTCGCTTGCGCAGGGTTGTGGCGTGTTTGCCCAGGGCTGGTTCTGCCACCTCTGCGCTGTAGCGGAGGCGTTTCGCTGCTTTGCGGGCCTCGTGCAGTGGTTCGTCGCTGTTCGTGGACTGCAGGGCTGCTTCCACTCGTAGGTCCAGGCGGTGGCGGGCCTTTTCCACGAGGCTGGGGAGTACGTCCTTCGCTTTGCCTGCGGCCAGCTTTGTCAGTGGTGGGGTCGTCAGGAGGGTGTCGATGTCGTTCAGGAGGGTGAAGTAGCGCTTGCTGTCCAGGGCCGCTACCGAGTCCTTGTGCGCCTTGGCTTCCAGTGGGGCGAAGTGGCGGGTCATGCGGGCGGCCACGTCGCCCAGTGCCAGTTCTGGTGGGAGGGTGTGCAGGGCTTCTTCGAAGCGGGTGCGGAGGACTTCCAGGTCCCTGGAAGTGCCCAGGATCGCTGCCAGCCACTTCAGTTCGTCGGTGAGGGCTCTGGTTGCCTCGCGGTCGACGATTTTGCCGTAGGCCTGGAGGGCTGAGCGCGAGCGGCGCGTTGCCACTCGCATCTGGTGGATCGCGTCGTGCTCGTTGGTGCGGACTCTCGGGTCTTGGTTCTGCAGCGCCGCTCGTTGTTCGTGGAGGTAGGCGAGGACCACCTCGCCGGCTGTCGACTTCTTGGTGATGGTGGGGATGGCGTCTCGTTTCACGCCGATCACCTGGGAGAGCTTGGATTTCGAGGACGACGGGGTGATGCCCGCGTGTACGAGGTGGCCTTCTACCGTGTCGAGGAGTTTGCGGGTGCCGCTCTCGCCCAGCTCTACCTCGATTTCACGCCAGGAGGTGGTGGTGGTCGAGCTGCCCATGGTCTGGGCGGTGACCACGTCGTCCACCACCTCGGCCAGGAGGTCGCCGTTGTTGTTGGTCAGTTGCCAGCGGCGGCGGTTGGTCCTGATCTCGGCCACCGGGGCCAGGGTGTTGCCCCTGGTGTGGGCTCGGACCAGGGACGAGAGGTCCTTGGGCGGGGTTTTCACCGCTCGGCCCAGGGGGACTCGGATCTCCTGGCGGCTGTCCTCGCCCGCCGGGAGCTTGAGGTGCCACCCCTCGTCCTCGCCGCCTGCCCTGCGGCGGAGGGTGACGCCTGCCCGTGCCAGGCGGTAGTCGTCCGTGTCGAAGTACGTGGCTTCGAGGTCGAACTCCTCCGGGCCGGTCGCCACGCCGGTGATCTCTGTGAGGTCCGGCAGGCTCGCGTCCGATGGGGCCTCGTACTTGCGTTCGGTCTCAGTAACGGAGGTCGCCATTTTCTATTCATACCTCGTTCTGTCCGGGTTCACCCAGGTTGTGACGGTGTGTGAGGGCGGTTCCACTGCCGGGCGGAACCCGGCCTCTAATGCGTGCACTCGCTGGCTACCCGCTTTTGCCGGTCCTCAGTGTCCGGTTCGCTGGTCGCGTGCCCACGGAGAAGGAACGGCTCGACGTCGCCGAGCCTCAGGTCGCCCTGTTGATCAGTCACGTCGGTCAGCTCGCGGCTGAGCTGGAACGCGTCTCGTCTCGGCTCACCGTGCTGGAGCGGCGGTTGTCCGGGGCAGGGGACGGGCCGCTGGCCGATCTCGACGCCGTCACCGGGGAGGTCGCGCCGCTGGTCGAGGCGTTGCGCAGGGCGTGGGACGCCGAGCAGGAGATCCTCGCGGACCCGGCTCGGGTCGAGCTGAAGCAGGAAGTGCTGGAGTACGAGGGGCTCAAGGCGCGCCGGGACGACGCGCGGTCCAGGTTGGACAGTGGTCGTGTTCCCCGGTTCGAGCGGGACGCGCTGTCGCACGAGGTTCGGCAGGTGGAGTGGCTGATCCACGCGAACGCGGCGAGCGCCCAGCGCGCGGCCAAGCGGCTGGAGGCCGACGAGGACGCCGCGGCGGAGGAGTGGCGCACCGAGGCCGTGTTCGCGGGGGACAAGGCCCGCGGCGAGATCAAGGACGCGGCCGCGCGGCGCATCTCCGACGCGCTCGGGCAGTACGCGCGCATGCCGGTGTGGTTCCGGGTGGGGCTGGGGGAGATCCCCACGCCGGATCCGTCGTTCTGGCTGGAGTCGGCGATCGCCGTGCTCGCGTACCGGCTGGAGTACGGAGTCACGGACGCGGTGTCGCCGCTCGGTGCGGCGCCGTCGGCGTCGAGCGGGTGTCAGAACTGGGTCCGCCGCACGAACGTCCACGCCGACGTCACCGACCGGCTCACCACGCTGGCCGCCACGTTCCACCTGCAGTAAGCCGGTCTGGTCACGAAGGTCGCTGGGGCATCAGGGTGCCGCCGACCATGGTGGCGAGGACCGGGATGTCCGCGATCGCGCCGCTCGTGCGCGGGTCGTCGCCGAGCACCACGAGGTCCGCGAGCTTGCCGGGCGTGAGGCTGCCCAGCACGTGCTCCTTGCGGCACGCGTAGGCGCTGCCGAGCGTGTACGCGTGGATCGCCTCCTCGACGGTGACGGCCTCGTCCGGTCCGACCGCCCTGCCGCCGGACGAGCGGCGCCGCACCATGAACTCGATGGCGCGCAACGGCGACCCGTCCGCGACCGGCCGGTCCGAGCTGCCCGCGACGGTGATGCCGTGGTCGAGGAACGACCGCCCGCGGTACATCCACGGCGCCCGTTCCGCGCCCATGATCTCGCTGTAGTCGTCGCCGTAGGAGTGCAGGAACGTCGGCTGCACGACGGGGATCATCCCCAGCTCGGCGATGCGGCCCAGCTGGTCGGGACGGACCAGGCCGCAGTGCTCGATGCGGTGCCGCGCGCCGGCGCGCGGGCGTTGGCGCTGGGCCTCGGCCACGGCGTCCAACGTGAAGTCGATCGCGCGGTCGCCGATCGCGTGGATCGCGAGCTGCCAGCCGGCGTGGTGGCCGTCGACGATCGCCGCCCGCATGAACTCCTCGGTGTCGGCGAGCTGGCCCCTGTTGTCCGTTCCGGCGTAGGGCTCGGACAACGCCGCGGTGCGCGCGATCATGCCGCCGTCGGTCCACAGCTTCATGGCGCCCAGCGAGAGCATGTCGTCGCCGAACCCGGTGTGCAGGCCGAGGTCGATCGCCCGCGCGATGCCGTCGGCGGGCTCGGCTGCGACCGGATGAAGTACGTGCGCGGACACCATGAGCTGCACGCGGATCGGGAGCCGGGCGCGTTGGTACGCGGCGGCCTCCAGGGGGCTGCTGGCGATGAGCCCGGCGCCGATGCCCGCCTCCGCGCACATCGTCACGCCCTCGGAGAGCACCTGGCGGGCGCTCTCGCGCAGGTCCTCGACGATCTCGTCGAGCGAGTACGGCAGCCGCAACGTCCGCGCGGCCAGCTGCTCGTTCTCGGTCAGCCAGCCGTCGCTCGTGATGCCCGGGAGCTGCCGGAGCACCGCGGAGTTCACGACGCAGGCGTGCCCGGAGAGGTCCGCGAGGTAGCAGGGCCGGTCGCCCGTGACGGGGTCGAGGTCGGCGGCGGTGAGCGGCCTGTCCATGATCCGCCGGTCGTAGCCGGACGCCTCGATCCAGCCCTCACCGGGAGCGTGGGCGAGGCGCTCGAGCACCCCGGCGACAGTCGTCAGCCCGGTCACGTCGACGGTGCGGCTCCGGCGGCCGTTCCACGCGAGGTGCGTGTGGGCGTCGATGAAACCGGGCAGCACCACGGCGCCGCCGAGGTCGACGGTCTCGGTGGCCGGCAGGTCCTCGACCTGCTCGTCCAGTCCGGCGACGCGGCCCTGCCAGATGCCGATCGTGTGCGCGGCGGGACGTGCCGGGTCCATCGTGAGGGCCCGGCAGCCCGTCAGCTTCAGGTCGAGTTTCACCCCGTCAGTCTTATGCGGTCGCGAGGACCGGCGCAGAGGTGTTGGTCAGCACGGACGCCAAGATCTCACCCGAGCGCACCGCGACGTTGGACAGAAGCGACGACGTGATGCCGTGTGAGTGCTCGGTGCCGCCCTGGAGGTAGATGCCGCCGCGCAACGACGTCTGCAAGCGGTAGTCACGGCCCACGACCAGACGGCCTGCCTCGTCCCGTGCGCAGGTCTCGTCGAGCGAACCGAGGAACGGCGCGGCCTCGTCGTAGCCGGTGGCGAGCAGCACGAGGTCGGTGTCGAGGTACTCCTGCTCGCCGGTGACGAGCGACTGGATCACCGCGCGAGCGCCGTCCGCGGACTCCTCGACCGCGATGAGCCGCGTCATGTTCATCATCCGCAGGCGTTCCCTGCCCAGGACCTTCTCCTGGTAGGTCGTGCGGTAGAGCTGCGCGATGAGGTCGACGTCGACGACCGAGTAGTTGGTGTTGCGGTGGTAGCCCATCAGCCGCTGCTTCACGGCGTCCGGTGCGTCGTAGTAGTGGTCGACGGCCTCGGGGTCGAAGATCCGGTTCGCGAACGAGCTGTCGTCGGCAGGGCTGTAGCCGTAGCGGGAGAACACCGAGCACACCTCGGCGCCGGGGAACTCGCGGTGCAGGTGCGCCACGGCTTCCGCGGCGCTCTGCCCGGCACCCACTACGACGCACCGCTTCGGGTTCTGGAGTTCGCCGATCCGGTGCAGGAACTGGCTGTTGTGCCACACGCGGTCCGACAGCACGATGCCTTCCGGCACGGTCGGGCGCAGTCCGGTGGCGAAGACGAGGTTGCGGGCGTGGTACACGTCACCCGTGGCCGTGGTCACCTCGAACAGGTCGTCCTGGATCGCTTCCACGCCAACGGCTTCCGTGCCGTAGGAGACGAGGTCGTCGACCTGGGCCGCGGCCCACTCGAAGTAGTCGTGGAACTCGACGCGCAGCGGGAACAGGTTCTTGTGGTTGACGAAGTCGATGAGCCTGCCGCGGTCCCGCAGGTAGCAGAGGAACGAGAAACCGCTGGCCGGGTTCCTCATCGTGACCAGGTCCTTGAGGAAGGAGACCTGCATGGTGGCGTCGTCGAGCAACATGCCCCGATGCCAGCCGAACGTCTGCTGACGTTCCAGGAACACCGCGGTGACGGGGGTTTCGGCCTGCTCGTTGTGCTCGGTCAGAGCGATGGCGAGCGCCAGGTTCGAGGGACCGAACCCGATGCCGACGATGTCGTAGATCGGATGCATGAGCACTTAACTTAGGGAAGCCTAAGCTGCCTTCGCAAGCCGTCAGTTAGGTTAGCCTGACCGTATCGCACCGGAGTGAAGGAGGGCACCCCCATGAGGGTCGTCATGTTCGGGTTCCAGACCTGGGGTCATCGCACCCTGCAGGCCCTTTTGGCGTCCGAGCACGAGGTCGTCCTGGTGGTGACCCACCCCAAGGGTGAAGGCGCGTACGAGAAGGTGTGGAGCGACTCGGTCGAGGACCTGGCCCGCGAGAACGGCGTCGAGGTCGTCGTCCGCGAGCGCCCGGAGGACCAGGAGCTGCTCGACAAGCTCAAGGCAGCCGACCCGGACGTGATCGTCGCCTGCAACTGGCGGACCTGGATCCCGCCGCAGGTCTTCGCGCTGCCCAGGCACGGAACGTTGAACGTGCACGACTCGCTCCTGCCGAAGTACGCGGGCTTCTCGCCGTTGATCTGGGCGCTCCTCAACGACGAGAAGGAAGTCGGCGTGACGGCCCACATGATGGACGACACGCTCGACGCCGGCGACATCGTGCTGCAGCGCTCGGTCCCGGTCGGCCCGCGCGACACGACCGCCGTGCTGTTCGAGAGGACGCTGGAGCTCTTCGGCCCGATCACGGTCGACGGCCTCGCCGAGATCGCCTCCGGCCGCACCGAGTTCACCAGGCAGGACCGCTCGCAGGCCTCGTTCTTCCACAAGCGGGCGGAGGAGGACCTGCGGATCGACTTCACGTGGACCGCCGAGGAGCTGGACCGCCTGGTGCGCGCGCAGTGCGCGCCGTACCCGAGCGCGTTCTGCTTCCACCGCGGCCAGCGCCTGGAGATCATCGAGGCGGACGTCTCCGCCGAGGTCTACGGCGGCACTCCCGGCCGGATCTTCTACCGCGAGGGCGACGGCGTGGCGGTCGTCGCGGGTGCCGAGGCGCGACGCGGGCGCAGCAAGGCGTTGCTGGTCAAGAAGGTCCGCACCGCCGACGGCACCGAGCTGAAGGCGCACGAGTACTTCAAGACCATGGGTGGCTACCTGACCTCCCGGCCCCAGTAGCCGGCACCGATCACGGACCGGGTGACCGGTCCGTGATCGGCATGGTCGATCATTGGCCCATGAATCGCGCGGCGGTGACGTCACTGGTGGTCTTCGTGCTGCTGGTGGCACTCGGCTGGTACCTGACGGAACACCAGTCCGACAAGGACAACCCGCCCTCGACCCCCGTGCCCACCGGGCCCGCTCCCGCCGGTTCGGCCGACCTCGGCGCGCTGCAGATCGCCCCCGAGGCCAAGATGGCCGGCTACAGCCGCGACCGGTTCCCGCACTGGGCCTCGCAGGGCAACTCCTGCGACACCAGGGAGATCGTGCTGCAGCGCCAGGGCGCCGACGTGAAGCAGGACAAGGACTGCAAGGCGGTGTCGGGGACCTGGAACAGCGTCTACGACGGCGTCGTGATCAAGGACGCCGCCGAGGTCGACATCGACCACACGGTGCCGCTGGCGGAGGCCTGGCGGTCCGGCGCCGACAAGTGGACCGACGACCAGCGCAAGGCGTTCGCCAACGACCTGGGCGGCATCCAGCTGATCGCGGTGACCGCCAAGTCCAACCGCTCCAAGGGCGACCAGGACCCGGCGAAGTGGAAGCCGCCGGTCGCGGCGTACGGGTGCACCTACGCGCAGCACTGGATCTCGGTGAAGATCACCTACAAGCTGACGGTGGACCAGGCGGAGCACGACGCGCTCGCGGCGCTCCTCCAGACCTGCTGACCGGTGCCGACGACACGGCCCGACCCCCCAGGCGGGCCGCGTCGTCCACTGTCCTGCTAGCCGACCTGCACGGCCTCGAACAGCCCGGACAGCTTCCAGTGCGTCACGTACCCCATCGCCTCCGCGGCGATCAGCACGTCCAGCTTCCCGAGGTTGGTCCGCGCCGGCATCTGGTACGCCTTGCCGCGCCGCGCGTCGAGCACCATCGGCGTGGCGCCCGGCAGCGTGTCGGAGATGGTGTGCTGCAGGACGCGCAGCCCGACGTTCGCCGCCTCCCTGGTCAGCGGCACCTCCTTGGTGTGCACGAGCACGGCGTACGTCGTGCCGTCCTTCTTGCGCAGGCCCAGGTGCGGCCGGACCTTCAGGGTGAGCTCGCCCGCGCGGTAGGTGGCGGGTTCCACGGGCACGCCGGTCGCCCTGAACGACGCCAGCCACGGCAGGAAGCCGCCGGCGATCTCCTCGAACGCCCGCGGCTGGCCAGTGCGGTTGGCGTTCATGATCGCCTTCTTGAGCTCCAGCTCGGGTTCGGTCGAGTTGACCGCTCGTCGCATGGCGTCGCGGATCGGGTTGTAGAACCCGCAGACCTTGGGATCGGAGGTCAGGTACATCCCCCGCTGCTCCGACACGATGTTGATGCGTCCACGCTGTCCGCTCATGACGTACTCGGTGAACGACAGTGCGGTGACGCTGACGTTGTTGTCCGGCAACGCTTTCTCCCCTCGTACCGCTCTCTTCACCTGACGTTATCCGAGGGGTCTGACAAAAACGGCGCTGCGCCGATCGGCCCAACGGTCACGGAGTGTTCACCATTCACTCGAACGGGTGCCACGCAGAGTTGCGACGTTGACCTCAATCTGTGAGCGGACAGTGACGCCCTGGCGGCCGATCGCGCGGATGACCGTTCGTCTGCCGTTCGCCGACGCCCACGCAACGCTCGCCGCAAGACCAGCGGGAGCACCACTCCGTAGAAGATCAACTCGAGAGAATGGGGTTCGACAGGAGGAATTGCGGCGAGGGAGCACGATGACGGTCAGGGCGGAGCGTTCACCCAATAGGGCGGGTGACGTGAGGGATCCGCGGCCGAGCAGGTGGCTGGTCCACCCCGGCCAGTGGCCGCACGCCGTGCAGACGACGGTCATCCTCGTGCTGATCGCCCTGCTGCTGTGGGCCATCGCCGTGACGCTCGGTCCCGACCAGGCCTTCATCGTCGGCTCCGCGGGCATCGCGGCCAAGCTCATCTGCATGTACCTCGAGACCCGCGTCGAGCGTTAGCTCCCGTAGCGTTCGGCGGACCGCGCCTTGGCCTTCGCCGCCTCGACCTCGCGGTCCTTGGGCGGAGCGGTCGTCACCAGCGCGTCGAGCAGTTCTCGTGTCGCGGCAGCCACGGCTTCGACCGCCTTGTCGAACGCGGCCTGGTTCGCCGCCGACGGTTTCGCGGCCCCGCTCACCTTCCGCACGTACTGCAGCGCCGCGGCCCGCACCTCGTCGGTGGTGGCCGGCGGTTCGAAGTTGTGGAGCACCCGGATGTTTCGGCACATGCCCCCACTATGACCTGTCCGGCGGCGCCGCGCGGGTGTGGAGGCGTTCTCCCTGCTTGCCGAACAGGCTGATGATCTCCGCCGGCTCGCCGTCCGCGCTGCCCAGCGAGTGCGGCTGGCGGCAGTCGAACTCCGCCACCTCGCCGGCGCGCAGGACGACCTCCTTGTCGCCGAGGCGCAGCCGGACCCGTCCGCTCAGCACGTAGAACCACTCGTACCCCTCGTGCACCTGGGACTCGTGCATCCGGGATTCGGTGATGACGATCTTCCAGGCCTGCAACGGCCCGATGGAGCGGGTCAGCGGGACGCCGACCCGGCCGTGGGTGAGCTCGCGCGGCTTCATGGTGACGCGCGGGTCGCCCACCTCGGGCGCGCCGACCAGGTCGTCGAGCGACACCTGGTAGGTCCTCGACAACGGCAGCAGCAGTTCCAGCGTCGGCTTGCGCTGGTCGGACTCCAGCCGCGAGAGCGTCGACTTCGAGATGCCCGTCATCTCGGACAGCGCCGCCAGCGTCAGGTCGTGCTCCGCCCGCAGTGCGGCGAGCCGGTGCCCCAATGTCGGAAAACTCGGGGATGTTGCCATACCGGCAACTTACTTTGCCAAAACCGGACTGTCGACCGCACTCTCGGAGCATGACGTACGAAGTGGTGATCATCGGTGGGGGAGCGGCCGGGCTGAGTGCCGCCCTGATGCTGACCAGGGCCCGGCGCAGCGTGCTCGTGGTCGACGGTGCCGAGCCGCGCAACAAGCCGGCCGCGCACATGCACAACTACCTCTCTCGCGACGGCCTGTCGCCGTTGGAGTTGCTCAAGCACGGCCGCGCCGAGGTCGAGGGCTACGGCGGGGAGGTCGTCAACGACACCGTGCTGGGCGTGGCCAGGACCGACGAGGGGTTCGCGGTCGAACTGGCCGGACGCACGGTGCACGGCAAGCGCCTGTTGTTCGCGACCGGCATGGTCGACGAGGTGCCCCAGAACCTGCGCGACCGCTGGGGCCGAGACGTCTTCGGCTGCCCGTACTGCCACGGCTACGAGGTCCGCGACCAGAAGCTCGTGGTGCTCGGCGACGAGATGAAGGTCGCGCTGGTCCGGCAGTGGTCGGAGGACGTCACGCACGTCGAGTCGGTCGACGGCGTCGAGGTGGAGGACGACAGGCTCGTCGCGGTGATCTCCGGCTCACGACGCGTCCCGGCCGACGCGCTCGTGTACTTCGCGCCGGTCAAGCCGCGCGACGAGCTCCTGCTCGCGTTGGGCGCCGAGACCGGGGAGACCATCGCCGGTCCGTTCGTGCGCACGGACGCCAAGGGCCGCACGAGCGTGCCTGGCGTCTACGCGGCGGGCAACGTCACGGACCCCACGGCCATCGTGATCGTCGCCGCCGCGCAGGGCGCCCAGGCGGCCGGAATGATCAACATGGACCTGCTGGGCCTCGTGCCGTCGGCAGGCTGATCCGGAACGCCGAGCCCTCGCCGAGCACGCTCGTCACGGACACCGTGCCTCCGTGCGCCTCCACCAGGTGCCGCGTGATCGCGAGCCCGAGCCCGCTGCCACCCGTGCGGCGGCTGCGGGACTTGTCCGCGCGCCAGAACCTGTCGAAGACGTGCGGCAGGTCGCCGGGCGCGATGCCGGTGCCGGTGTCGCGCACCTCCAGGACGGCGTTGTCCTGCTCCTGGAACAGCTTCACGACGACTTCGCCGCCCGGCGGGGTGTAGCGGACGGCGTTCGCGACGAGGTTGCCGAGCGCCTGGCGCAGCCGCACCGGGTCCGCGGTGAGGTGGACCGGCGTGGTCTCCGCGCGCAGCAGGATCTCGCGGTTCTGCTGCGCGGTGACTACCTGGTCCACGACGTCGTCGAGCGCGATCGGCTCGGGGTGCAGCCGCAGCGTGCCCGCGTCGGCCTGCGCCAGGTCGTGCAGGTCGTCCACGAGCCGTTGCAGCAGAAGGGACTCCTCCAGCAGCATGCCGATCAGGTGCGGATCCGGTTCGGCCAGCCCGTCCTGCGTCGCCTCCAGCCAGCCCGTGATGTTCCCCAGCGGCGTGCGCAGCTCGTGCGCGACGTCGCTGACCATGGCCTGGCGCTGCCGTTCGGTCTCGGCGAGCTTCGCCGACATCGCGTTGAACGATCGCGCGAGCTCTCCGATCTCGCCCGCGCCGCCGTCCACCCGCGCCGTGCGGTCGCCTTCCGCGGTTCGTTTCGTGGCTGCGGTGAGCGCCCGGATCGGCCGCACCAGCTGGGTCGCGGTGACCCAGGACGCGAACCCGGCGAGCGCGACGATCCCCAGCGCCACCAAGGTGATCCGGGTGGCGCCGGTCGTCGAGAGGTCGATCGTCGTCGGCTCGTCACCGGTCGGCGAGGTGAGGAACAGCTGGGCCGGCGCCGCGACGTACGGCCTGAGCTGTTCACGGCGCGAGATGTCCATGCATGCCACCACTTCCGGCGGCGCGCCGGTGACGGTCGTGATCTCCCAGTCGAACGTGTTGAGTCCAGGACTGGGTGGCTTGTCGTAGCTCCTGCCGTACGGGACGCGTTGGTCGAGGCACTTCCAGAGCAGGGCTTCGAGCTGCCCGTACGCGGCCTTCTCCGTCACCGTGATCGTGTAGAGCCGATAGCCGACCGGGCAGTCGTCCCACTGCGAGAGCTCGCCGGGCCCGAGGTTGGACAGGCGCGGCCGGCCGTTGGGCGCCTCCACCAGCGTGATCCTGTTGTCGGTGCACTGGAGGAGCTGGTCGGCGTAGGCGTGCAGCGTGCGGTACTCCTCGTCGGCGAGCTTGAACGGCCCGACCGCCCTGGGATCGATCTTCCCGTTGACGTTCAACGGGTCGACCAGTGCCTTCGGGGTGATGGGCAGCTGCGGCGAGTTCTCGCCGCCGGTCTCGACCAGCGTCGTGCCGTTGCCGTCGGTCAGCGCGATGCG
This sequence comes from Lentzea sp., assembly GCF_035525475.1. Taxonomy (GTDB): domain Bacteria; phylum Actinomycetota; class Actinomycetes; order Mycobacteriales; family Pseudonocardiaceae; genus Lentzea. Next base: position 11,825 of record NZ_DATLEC010000229.1, read on the forward strand.
GCGGTTGTACTTCTGCGCGATGCCGTCCACAGCGGACTTCGCGCCCGCCCAGTCCTTGTGCGTGGCCGCGTAGTTCACCAGCTCGTCGAGGATCTGCGCGTCGGTCTCGAGCGCGTCGCCCTGCTCCTGGCGGATCGCGCCCGTCGTCGCCTGCGACGCGAGCCACGCCGTCACGGCGATCGAGCAGGCCGCGATCACCAGGGAGAACAGGAAGAACCTGACGAGGAGGCTCTTCATACGAGCTTGTACCCGATGCCGTAGACGGTGAGGAGCCGTTCCGGCCGGCGCGAGTCCTGCTCGATCTTGCGGCGCAACTTCATCATGTGCACGTCCACCGTGCGTGCGGTGATGAACCCGTCCTCCAGTAACTGTTCGCGCGTGAACACCCGCTGCGGCTGCGCGGCCATCTTGGCCAGCAACCGGAACTCGGCGGGCGTGAGGCTCACCAACTCGTCCTTGATGCGCACCTCGTGCCGTATCGGGTCCACGGTCAGGTCGCCGACCTTGAGCACCGTCGCGTTCGTCTCACGCGCCCGCCCGCTGCGCCGCAGGATCGTGCGCACCCGCGCGACCATCTGCCGAGGCCGGAACGGCTTGGTGATGTAGTCGTCCGCGCCGAGGTCGAACCCGAGCAGCACGTCGTCCTCGGTGGAACGGGCTGTGAGCAACACGATCGGCACGTCCGACTCGGTGCGGATGGCGCGCATGACGTCGATGCCGTCCACCAACGGCATCATCACGTCCAACACCAGCAGATCGGGACTACGGCGCCGCGTCTCGTCGATGGCGGCCCGTCCGTCGTGGACGACCATCACGGAATGCCCGTCGTGCTCGAGGTACCGGCGGACGAGCTCAGCCTGGTGGACGTTGTCCTCCGCGACGAGGATGTGGGCGCACACGGTTCGCAGTATGCAGGCCTTCACGACAGTCAAGCGGAACGCAAACAGGTTCTTCACGAGTTCCGGCGACCGTTGCCGTCATGAAGGCGCACCTGGTCCTGGCGGTGACAGCGCTGACCGCTCTCCTGCTCACGACGACGCAACTGGCAGGCGAGACGTCCCCCGCGGCCGCCCCGACCACGACACCGCCACCACCGTCCGTCGTCCCGTCCTCGGTGCCGTCGTCTTCACCACCACCGCGCGTCTACGCCTCCAGCTCGGACCTGCCGGACGGCCCCGGCTTCCCGGAGGTCGGCGCGCGCACGTTCCACGTGGTACCCGGCGAAGGCCCGGTCGTGGGCACCGGCCCGTTGCGCACCTACGCCGTCGAGGTGGAGGACGGCATCAGCGTGGACGAGCAGGCCTTCGCCTCCTTCGTGGACGCGACCCTCGCCGACCCGCGAGGCTGGACGGCGCGAGGCGCCCGTGCGGTGAAGCGGGTCTCCGGCCCTGCCTCGGTCCGCGTCAGGCTGGCGTCCCAGCGAACCGCCCGAGCCGTGTGCGGCTTCGAGATCCCGGTCGACGTCTCGTGCAACAACGGCGGCTTCGTGACGCTGAACGCCGCCCGCTGGTTCCGCGGCGCCGTGGCGTTCCTGCCGGACCTCACCTCGTACCGGCACTACATGGTCAACCACGAGGTGGGCCACGCGTTCGGCCAGGGCCACCAGCCGTGCGGCGTGGCGGGCGGCCCGGCGCCGGTGATGATGCAGCAGACGTTCAGCGTGTCGAACGACGAGATCGTCCGCATCACCGGCGGCGTGCCCCAGGGCGCCGTCATCCCGCAGGACGGCAAGGTGTGCACGCCCAACGGGTGGCCGTATCCATGACCTTCCAGGCCATGACCACGGTCGTGGTCTCGCCTTCGACCGCGAACACGGGCTCCACCCGGTCGAACACGGTCCTGAGCTCGCTGACGACGTCCGCGCCGCTGAACCCGGCGATCGCACGGTAAGCCGCACGCAGCAGCCGTGTGGTCCTGGTGTTCTTGGTGAGCCGGACGTCGAAGACGAACAACCGCCCGCCCGGCCTGAGCGCGTCCGCCGCGTTGGCGATCGCCGCCGGCACGTCCGGCATCGCGCTGAACGCCCCGAGCGCCACCGCCGCGTCGAACTGCCCGGCGCCGTGGTCGGTGTCGCACGCGTCGGCCAGCCGCACCTCGGCGTTTTCCGCGCGTTTCCTTGCCACGGCCACCATTCGTGCGCTCGAGTCCATCGCGACCACACGTCCACGCGGCCCCACCGCCTTCACGAGCTCCGGGATCAACGAGCCGGTGCCGCAGCCGATGTCGAGCACCGCCTCGCCGGGTGCCAGTCCGAGCGTGTCGACGGCCAGGCGGTTGAGCGAACCGGAGAACCGGTCGAGCACCCGGTAGTAGGTGAGCGCGGCGAAGTCCCACAGTTGCATGACGTCCCCCTTCACGTTTTGCAATGCGATCGCATCGTAAAACGCCGTGCGGCTATCGTGCAATGCGATTGCATTGGAGATGTGCGTGCCGAAGCAGGTCGACCACGGCGAACGCCGACGCCAGATCGGTGATGCCGTGTGCAGGTTGATCGCCTCGCGGGGCCTGGACGCGGTGAGCCTGCGTCACGTGGCCGCGGAGGCGGAGGTGTCCATGGGACGCGTCCAGCACTACTTCGCCACCAAGGACGAGATGCTGGCATTCGCGTTCGAGCTGGTCGGTGAACGGGTGGCAGCTCGCCTGGGGGCTGTTGCCGAGGACGATCCCGCCGCGCACCTGCGCGCGATCCTGCTGGAACTCCTGCCGTTGAGCGCGGCGGCCCGTGCCGAGGCTCCGGTGCTGGCGGCGTTCCTGGCTCACGCGGTGGTCGAGCCGCGCCTCGGGGAGATGTTGCGCCGGGGCAGCGGTGAGATGGTGGCGTGGCTGGCGGGACTGATCACCGCGGTGCGTCCCGGCGGGGACGCGGAGCGGGATGCGATGGGGTTGCTGGCGTTCGTCGACGGGCTGATGCTTCAGGTGCTGATAGGCCAGGTACCGCCCGAGACCGCGGTGAAGTTGGTGGACCGCCAATTGGCGCGTGTGTTCACTTGTGGTTGATGCCGATCTCCATAACCTGAGCCGATGGACGTCGACACAAGGCTGCTGCGGTACTTCGCCGCCATCGCCGAGGAGGGCAACCTCACGCGCGCGGCGCACCGGCTGTTCGTGTCGCAGCCATCGCTGACGAAGCAGCTCAAGCACCTGGAGTCGCAGCTGGGTGTGCGGCTCTTCACCAGGTCCAGCACCGGCATGAGGCTCACCGAGGCAGGCCGCGCCCTCGCCGCGCGGGTGCCGCCGGTGCTCGCCGGCTGGGACGCCGCCGTCGGCGAGACGCGGAGCGCGGCCAGGGTGCTGCGCGTCGGGTTCCTGGCCAGCGCCGCGAACGACGCCACGCACCACATCGTCAGCGCGTTCGGGCGGATCAGGCCGGGGTGGCGGGTCGACCTCAAGCAGGCGCCGTGGTCGGACCCGACGGCCGGTCTCGCCGCCGCGGAGGTGCCCGTCGCGTTGCTGCGCCTGCCTTTCCTCGGCGAGGACTCGTTCAAGGTGCAGGCGCTGTTCAGCGAACGTCGTTGCGTGGCACTGCCTTCCGCGCACCCGCTGGCGGGGCGCGCCGAGATCGCCTTCCGCGAGCTGTGGGACGACCCGGTCATAGTCGCCCCGGCGCTCAAGGGGACCTGGCGCGAGCACTGGCTGGCTCTGTCCGAAAGGGACGGTCGCGAGGTCCGCGTCGGCGCCGTCGTGGAGAAGCCCGACGAGTTCCTGAGCGCGATCGCCGGCGGACACGGCATCGCGCTGGTGCCGGCGTCCACGTCGCACTTCTTCGCACGACCGGACGTGGTCTACGTGCCCGTGACGGGCGTGAGTCCCAGCGAGATCGCCGTCGCGTGGCTGCCGGACGCGGGAGAGGCCGTCGCCGACTTCGTGCGGTGCTGTGTCGAGGTCACGCGGACGCGGCGCACCGGGTGCGGCACTCGCTCGGGCTGAAACCGTGCACGCGCTTGAACGCGGCACTGAACCCGAACGCGTCCGCGTACCCGACCTGCCGCGCCACCGCGGCCACCGTCGCCGACGACTCCGCCAGCAGGTCCGCCGCCAGCGCCATCCGCCACTCGGTCAGGTAGGTCAGCGGGGGAGTCCCGACCAGCCTGCAGAACCGGCTGGCGAGCGTCGTCCGCGCCACGCCTGCCTCCCGCGCCAGCAACGCGAGCGTCCACGCGCGGGCGGGGTCGTCGTGCATCGCCCGCAACACCGGACCGACCACCTCGTCGGCCAGCGCGGCCAGCCATCCCTCGCTGTGCTCGCGGTCGAACCACTCCCGCAGCGCGCACACCATCATCCAGTCCAGCAACCGGTCCGCCACGACACTGGGTTCGTCGGTCGTCAGAGACCCGTAGAACTCCGCACACCCGTCGGCCCCCGGCGCCACCAGCGCATCCGGCAGCACACCCGTCAACCGGCGCGCCACGGCCCCCATGACGTCGTACGTCCCGCTGACCACCGAGGCGTTCCCGTGCACGGCGACGGAATCCTGCACCACCAGGACGTCCCCGGGCCCCGCGACCTCGTCCCGGACGGTGACCTCACCCGCCACCACGGCGTACAGGGTGAGCCCGGACAACGCCCGCGTGCCGGAGATCTCCACCCGACGCACGCCGGCACCATCCGCGCGCACTCCGCGCAGCAGTTCGTCGAACGGCTCCATGCCTCCAACATACGTCCGGGACGATCAGACAGCAGCGCCGAACGCACGCCCATGTCACGTCGAGCCCACGTGCGGTGCAGTGGATGCCATGACACAAGAGATCCTCGTCCTGGGCGCGACCGGCAAGACGGGCCGCCGAGTGGTCGACGCCCTCAAAGCCGCCGGCGCCACCGTCCGCGCCGCCTCCCGCTCCAGCGCGGTCCGCTTCGACTGGTCAGACGAGTCGACCTGGCAGCCCGCCCTCTCCGGCACGACCGCCGCGTACGTCATCGCCCCGCACGACCCCGCGGCCGCCGCCCCGTTCGTCGCCCAGGCCGAAGCTTCCGGCGTGCGCCTGGTCCTGCTCTCCGGCAAGGCCCTCGACGAAATCCCGAACGACGTCTTCGCAGGCATGCACGCGGCTGAAGCTGCGGTCCGAGCCTCCGGACTGCCCTGGACCATCCTGCGCGCCAACAACTTCGCCCAGAACTTCTCCGAGGAACTCTGGCAGCAGGGAGTCCGCGCCGGCCGCCTGGCACTCCCCGTGGACGACACCCCGGAGCCGTTCGTGGACGTCCAGGACATCGCCGAGGTGGCAGCCCTGGTCCTGACCAGCGAGGACCACGACGGCCAGACCTACAACCTGACCGGCCCGGCCGCCATCACGTTCGACACGGCCGTGGCCAAGATCTCCTCAGCCCTGGGCCGCACGGTGGAACTGGTGAAGCTGACCCCGGACGAGTACCGCGAAACCCTGCTGTCAGAAGGACTGTCGGAGAACGACGCCACCGAGCTCAACGGCATGTACGAAGCCATGCGCAAGGGCCTGCTGGCCACCCCGACCGACGACGTGAGCCGCCTGCTGGGCCGCGAGGCCACCGACTTCGACACCTACGTGGCCGGAGCCCTAGACGCCTGGCGCTGACCGCCGAGGCAACAACAGGTGCACGGCAAACCCGGAAGCCGTGGCCATGACCGCCTGGTAGACGACCGACAGCTGGTACGACGACGCCACGAGGAAGACCGCGTCCAGCCCGGTCGTCCACCACCCGGCCAGCTCCCCGAGCCCGACCACGTGCCACCCGAAGAACCCGGCACACCACGAGCCCACGACCCAGGCGGCCCGTCCACCTCGCCTGGTGAACAGCCAGGTCGACACCGCGGCCACGGCGTTGAACGCGAGTGCGATGCCGGTCAGCGTCGCGTCGGCGTTCCACACGAGGCTGACCAGCGTCTGCACGACCAGCACGGCTACCACGAGCAGGGTGCCCAACCGGATCTTGTCCACGCGGCAGGGTAACGAGCGGCCGGTTCACGGGGAGTCCGGTGCCTCGCCAGAGCCTTGGAAACGATCTTCCTCCGACGGGAGGAGCGGGCACCAGGCTCAGGGACGCGGAACGGGTCCTGGTGCTCGACTGGATGCGCGACCGGGTGAGTCCACCGGACAAGCACGTGGGCCGACCTCCGAGGAGATCGGCCCACGTGCTTGCCACCTGCGGTGTAGCGCCCCTGGCAGGATTCGAACCTGCGACCTCGGGATTAGAAGTCCCTCGCTCTCTCCACTGAGCTACAGAGGCTGGAGGGGTGCGAAAGCGGCCACGACTCGTGGCCACCGATGCCCCCACCGGACACATCGTCCGAAGTCGATCGACCGTTTCCACCCTGCGTACAAACGGGTGATAAAAACGGTCTAAACGTGACGGGGATCACTTCGGCGGGGCCGTCGAGGCTCTCTTCGTGAGGGAAACGGCGAGTCTCGTCGGCTTCGGCGGTCTGCCGCCGGCCAGTAACTTCAGCGCCAGTTCGCCGGCTCGGCGGCCCTTGTCGGCCAGGGGTTGACGCACAGTAGTCAGCGGTGGGTCGCTGTAGGCCGCTTCGGGGACGTCGTCGAAGCCGACGACGGACACGTCGTGGGGGACGGTCAGGCCCAGGTCGCGGGCTGCCCGGAGAGCGCCGAAGGCCAGTTGGTCCGACGTGCACAGCAAGGCGCTCGGGCGTGGCGTGCGGGTGAGCAACCACCGCGCGCCTAGACGTCCGAGTTCGCGATCACTGCCGCGGGCCTCCCACACCGGAACATTGTCCGGTTCCACCCCGGCTTTTTCCAAAGTGTCGAGGTAGCCGCCCAGGCGGTCGCGGCTCACGCGGAACGGCACGGCCGAACGGCGGCCGAGGGACGCCGGGCCGGATGCGCCGTCCGGGTGCAGCGCGAACGTCAGCACGCCGAACCGCGTGTGGCCCAGTGTCAGCAGGTGTGACGCGGCGGCGCACGTGCCGGCGTAGTCCTGTACCTCCACGCGGGCAGAGCCCGGCAGCACGGGCTGGTCGATCACCACCAGCGGCAGGCCGCGTGCGGCCACGGCGGCCAGCGCCGGTGCCGTGTCCGGCAGGGAGTAGGCGACCATCACGTCCGCTTGGGCGCGCGTCACGATCGACGGGCGCGGGCCTCCGGTCGAGTCGCCCGGCATCAGGACCAGGCTGTGGTCGTGGCCGTCTACGGTCGAGGCGAGGCCGTCGAGCACGATCGAGAGGGCCGGGTCCGAGAACGCGCCGGAGAGGCCCTGCGGCAGCATGAAGCCCACGGCCGCGGACGAGCGGGTGGCCAGTGAGCGCGCTACCGGGTCCGGGCCCGTGTAGCCGAGCGAGAGCGCCGTTTCGAGGATTCGTTCGCGCAACGACGACGACAGCTGGTCCGGGCGGTTGTACGCGTTCGACACCGTCGCCCTGGAGACCCCCACCGCTGCGGCGACGGTGTCCAGCGTCGGCCTGCGTCGGCGGTCGGAGTCCACGGTCAGCATCGTATTCGAGGAATCGCCCCTGGCCCGCTGGCGGGACTGAAGCGCTTCAGTCATGCTGGAGGCATGTCCCCACGACTGGCGACGTTCATCGTCTTCCTGGTGAACGGCGGTGTCTTCGGCACCTGGGCTGCACGGGTGCCCGCACTCGCCGAGCAGGTCGGCGCGGAGGTGGGCAGTCTCGGCCTGGCCTTGCTCGGGGCCAGCGTCGGACTGGCTGTCACGGCTCCGCTGGCTGCGCGGATCTGCGCCGTCCACGGGTCGCGTGGAGTGCTGATAGCGAGCAGCCTCCTCAGTCCGCTGCTTCTGCCCGTGCTGGCGCTCTCGCAGTCGTCGCTGCAACTCGGTCTTACGCTGGTCGCGCTTGGCGCCAGCATCGCCGCGATGGACGTGTCGATGAACATCGCCGCGGTCGTCGTGGTCCGCGACCTGCGACGGCCGTTGATGCCGCAGTTCCACGCCGGCTTCAGCTTCGGCGGGCTCATCGGGTCGTTGGGCAGTGCCGCGGCCGCGCAGGCGCACTGGACGCCGATGAGGCACTTCCTCCTGGCGGCGTTGGTCGGCGCTCTCGTAGTAGCGGTTATCGCGAAGAAGGTCCCCGGAGGAGTGGGGGAGCGTCACAGGGAAGAAGTCACCGAACGCACCAGCGTGCTCAAGAGCCCGGTCCTCTGGCTGTTGGCGAGCATCGCGCTGTGCAGTGCCATCGCGGAAGGAGCGGCGGCGGACTGGTCGGCATTGTTCATGGTGCGTGAGCGGGGAATGGGCGACGCGGCCGGTGCATATGCCTATGCGGGCTTCTCGATCGCTATGGCACTCGCACGGTGGTTCGGCGAGCCGATCCAGCGCAAGCTCGGCCCGCACCGCCTCCTCGCGACGGGCGGTGGTCTCGCCGCTGCGGGTCTGGCGCTGGCCGTCCTGGTCCCGTTCCCGGTGGCGGGGTATCTCGGGTTCGGCCTGGCCGGTCTGGGGCTCGCGTACTCGTTCCCCGTGGTCATGGACCTGGCGAGCGAGACCGGGAAACGCGCGGACGGCAGCGGGGGCGAACGCGAGCTCGGCCTGGTGACGACGATCGCCTACACGGGGTTTCTCGCGGGCCCGCCGATCGTGGGCGGGCTCGCGCACCTCAGTTCACTCGTGCTGTCGCTCGGGTTCGTGGCGCTGGTCGCCGCGCTGATCATCCCGGCGACCCTGCTGGCCAGGCGTGCGGCTAGGCGGCCGGCATCCGTTTGAGGGCTTCCTCACCGAGCGGCTCCAGGGTGTCGCGCGCCTTGGCCTCCGAGACGCCGCCGCCCATGCCGATGGCGACCATCAACGACTCGGTGCGCGTCACGGCGATCGTGGCCGTGCACACCATCTCGGCCTCCTGCTTGCCGCAGCTGAGCCACGTGGCGTGCTTGCCGGTCAGGACCTCCTGGCCCTTGCTCTGGATGCGCTTCGACTCGTCGAATGACCGGTAGGGGACCGCCACCAGCACGAACGCGTTCTCCTTGAGCGTGAAGAGGCACGAGTTCGGCATCTCGACGCGCGGCGCGGGCACGAACTGGAGCGTCCCGATCGGCTTGAGCTCCTTCTCCGTCACGAGCTTGCACGGGTCGATGCCCGCGGTCTTGCGCGGTGTCTCGATCGCCAGCGGAGGGGGCGGCGCCGCGACGGGTTCGCCCTGGACGCGGTACGTGCAGCCGGTTGCCGCGAGGAGGACGAGCAGGAGGAGGAGAGAACGTCTCACACGGCGCAACCCTAGAGGGTCGTAGGCTCCTCGACGTGCCAATCGAACGCTCCACCAGAACGGGTTTGGTGCCCCTCGTCGTCATCGGCTTCGCTGTGGCGGCTCTCGCCGCCGTCGCGTTCAGCGCCCTCTCGGACAACCCTCCGGCGGGACTGCTGGTCGTGCGCGTGCTGACCGAGACAGGCGCGGTGGTGACCATCGGCTCGTTGCTGCTGGCGGCGTTTCTCGTGCCACCGCAGAAGTCCGGCACGCTCGCGGCGGACGGGTACGCCGCGATGCGCACCGCCGGGTGGTTCGCGCTGGTGTGGCTCGTCGGCGCCGTGCTGTCTGTGCCGTTCAACACAGCGGCGGCGATCGACCGGCCGGTGAGCTCGTTCAGCCTCAGCCAGATGATCGCGACGGCGATGCTGCTGGAGCAGTCCAAGGCGTGGATGCTCACGGCGATCCTCGTGGCGTTGCTCGCGGTGGCGTGCCGTCTGGTGCTGTCGTGGGGATGGACGACCGTCCTGCTGTTCCTGGCCATCTTCGCGTTGGTCCCGGTCGCCGTCACGGGACACTCGTCGTCCGGTGGCTCGCACGACATGGCGACGAACAGCCTGCTGTTCCACCTCGTCGCCGCGGTGCTGTGGGTGGGCGGCCTGATCGCGTTGCTCGCGCACGGCAGGCGTGGCGGCGCGCACCTCCCGCTCGCCGCGACGCGGTTCTCGAAGCTGGCGCTGGTCTGCTGGATCGTCATGGCCGTCTCGGGCGTGGTCAACGCGCTGGTGCGCATCACCCCCGCCGACCTGGTCACGTCCACCTACGGCTTGCTGACGCTGGGCAAGCTGGCCTGTCTGCTGCTGCTCGGGGTGTTCGGCTACTTCCAGCGCGAACGCGGGGTGAAGGGCGTCGTCGACGGCAGGCCGCACGCGTTGCTCAAGCTCGCGGGCCTCGAAGTGCTGCTGATGATGTTCACGATCGGACTGGCCGTCGCGCTCGCGCGCACGCCTCCGCCGGGAGGCAGCCTCGACCTGCCCAGCCGCGTGGAGATCGCCATCGGCTACGACCTCGACGGGCCGCCGACGCTCGCGAGCATCCTGTTCGACTGGCGTTTCGACCTGGTCTTCGGCACGGCGGCGCTGGCTCTCGCGCTGCTCTACGTGCTCGGCGTGCGCAGGCTCGTCAAGCGCGGCGACAAGTGGCCGGTCGGCCGCACCGCGGCGTGGTTGTGCGGCTGCTTCTCGTTGCTCTTCGCGACTTCTTCCGGCATGGGCCGCTACTCGCCGGCGATGTTCAGCGTCCACATGGAAGCGCACATGGTGCTCTCGATGCTGACGCCGATCCTGTTCGTCCTGGGTGGACCGGTCACGCTGGCGTTGCGCGCGTTGCCGGTCAGCAAGGAGTTCCCAGGGCCGCGGGAGTGGGTGCTGGCGTTCGTGCACTCACCGGTCGCGCGCCTGCTGACGAACCCGTTCGTCGCGCTGGCCCTGTTCGTCGGGTCCTTCTACGCCCTGTACTTCTCGGGGCTGTTCGAGGCCGCGTTGCCGTTCCACTGGGCGCACCTCGCGATGAACGCCCACTTCATCCTCGCCGGCTACGTCTTCTACTGGCCGGTGATCGGCGTGGACCCGTCACCGAACAAGCTGCCGCCACTCGGGCGGTTGGGGCTCTTGTTCGCGTCGATCCCGTTCCACGCGTTCTTCGGCGTGGTGCTGATGAGCTCCGCGAACGTCATCGGCGAGCAGTTCTACCGCGGGCTCGGGCTGCCGTGGGTGCAGAACCTGCTGGAGGACCAGCGGCTCGGCGGCGGGATCGCGTGGGCGGCGGGGGAGATCCCGCTGCTGGTGGTCATGGTCGCCCTGCTCGCGCAGTGGGCGCGGCAGGACTCCCGTGAGGCGAAGCGCATGGACCGCAAGGCCGACGCCGATGGAGACGCCGACCTCGAGGCCTACAACGCGATGCTGCGGAAGATGGCAGGGAAGGACTAGAGCGAGAGCGGACGGCGGAAGCCGCGGACCGCGAAGAACGCGCCGACCGCCGCGATCACGCCGCTCGTGACCAGCGCACCGGCCACCCCGGTGACCGGGTGGGCCAGCGCCAGGCTGCGGGCGGCGTCGACCGCGTAGGTCAGCGGGTTGACCTTCGCGATCGCCTGCAGCCAGCCCGGCAGGCCGTTCACCGGCACGAACGCGCTGGACGCGAACATCAGCGGGAACATCGCCAGGAAGCCGACGGTCTGCATCAGCTCCGCCTTGCGCACCCACGCGGCGATCGCGATGAACACCCAGCTCAGCGCCCATCCCACGACCAGGGCGAGGCCGAGCGCGGCCAGCGTGCCGAGCATGCCGCCGTCGGGCCTGAACCCGAACACCAGCACACCGAACGCGATCATCAGCACCAGCTGGAACCCGGTGCGCACGGCGTCGGACAGGTTGCGTGCCAGCAGAACCGTGCTCGGCCGGATGGGCAGCGAACGGAACCGTGCGAGCACACCGTTCGACATGTCCTGCACGAGCCCGATACCGGACGCGAGAGAGGACTGCATCGCGGTGTTCACGAGGATCGCGGGCAGCAGGAAGTTGATGTAGCTCATGCCCGGTGGGAAGTTCGCCGTCGACGTGATGCTGCCGAAGATCTGGCTGAACAACGTCAGCATGATCAACGGCTGAAGCACGCTGAAGAAGACGAGTGCGGGCGTGCGCAGCAGTGCGCGCAGAGAACGGCCAGTCAGCACAAGGACTTGCGTCGGGTAGCTGCTGCCGTGCCAAGTTAAGGTCGCCATGATTTCCCCCTAGTTCGCGGCGAGAGTGAGGTAGACGTCGTCGAGCGTGGGCTCTTTGAGGCCGATTTCGTGCGCTTCCAAGCCGTTGTCGTCCAACGCGCGCACGACCGTTGCGAGGTCGCGTGACCCGCTGACGGGCGTGGTGAGGGTGAGTCCCTCCGCGACGGGGTGGAGCCCGACGCCGTGGATGGCCTTGAGAGCGGTGTCCACTTCGGACGCCGAGTCGAGCGTCACGGTCACCGTGCGCTGACCGACCTGCGCCTTGAGCTCGGCCGACGTGCCGGACGCGACGACCTTGCCGTGGGACAGCACGGTGATCGAGTCGGCGAGCCGGTCGGCCTCGTCGAGGTACTGCGTCGTGAGCAGGACGGTCGTGCCGTCCGCGACGAGCTTCTCGACGATCTCCCACATGGCGAGGCGGCTGGCGGGGTCGAGGCCGGTGGTCGGCTCGTCCAGGAACAGCACCTCGGGGTTGCCGACCAGCGAGGCGGCCAGGTCGAGACGGCGCCGCATGCCGCCGGAGTAGGTCTTGGCGTTGCGCCGGGCGGCGTCGGTGAGGTCGAACTGCTCCAGCAGGTCGTCCGCGCGCTGGTGGGCCTGACCGCGGCTGGCGCCGAGCAGGCGGGCGATCAGCACGAGGTTGTCGTGGCCGCTGAGCTGCTCGTCGACGGCGGCGAACTGGCCGGTCAGGCCGATGCGGCTGCGGACCTCGTGCGCCTGCTTGACGACGTCGAACCCCGCGACCCTCGCGCTGCCGCTGGACGGCGGCAGCATCGTGGTGAGGAGGTTGACCAACGTCGTCTTGCCGGCGCCGTTGTGGCCGAGGAGCCCGAGCACGGACCCCTTCTTCGCGGTGACGCTCACGCCGTCGAGGGCGTTCACGTCGCCGAACTTCTTGCTCACCTCGTGAGCCTCGATCATGAGCTCAGTCATCGGTTCCCCCTGGTTTGAGTGCTCCGTGCAGGAAGAGCTCCACGAGCTGCGCCGCCTCGACGGACGTGTCGCCGAAGCCCTGGCCCTGCAGGCGGTTGGTGAAGACGAAGCCGAGCAGCAGACGGGCGGCGTGCTCGGGGCTGGTGCGCAGGGTCGCGTCGCCGAACAGCTCGGCGACCGCGGTGGAGACGCGCTGCATGCCGGCCTGAGGTCCCCGGTTCTTCTCGTGGTCCTCCTGGCTCGGCTGGTAGCCGGACTCGCGCAGAGCGCCCATGACGCTCCACATGCGGTCGAGGTAGCCGCTCACCGTCCTGGCCGCTTCCACGAGGCGTTCCTCGATCGGCAGATCGGCGGGCACGGCCTTGATGCGGTCCACCTCCTCGTCGGAGAGCAGTGCGCGCTGGATGCACGCGCCCAGCAGCTCGGCCTTGTCCTTGAAGACGCGGAACACCGTGCCCTCCGCGATTCCGGCCGCGGCGGCGATCTGGCTGGTGGTGACGTTCGCGCCGTCCTTCACCACGAGCGGCAGCGTGGCCTGGACGATCGCCTCGCGGCGGTCCTCCGGGCTCATCGCGGGAGCGCGGCGGCGGCGTGGTTCCCCTGACACGGTCCCACCGTATGAGTGAGTACTCACTCATGTCAATGAGTGGGCGCTCACTCACTCGCTCCGCTCGAGCGCCGCACTAGCACACGGGTCCGACAATTCCGCTGCCCGAAGTGCCTCAAGATCCCGACCTGTCCACAACCCGCGGGTAATCCACAGATCGCGATCCGCCCCGCCCCCGCCACCCGCCTCCGGAGCAACCTGGACCGGCAACCCCGCACCCTGGAGGCGAACCGATGTCCTGGAATTCCACGATGGTCACCGTCGTTGGTCATGTGGCGAGCGAGATCTCGTACAAGCACGGTGAGGACGGCAAGAGCAACGCGTACTTCCGCCTCCACTCGACGGAGCGCCGGTACAACACGGCGATCGGCGACTGGGAGGACGCCGAGACGTTGTGGCTCGGCGTCACGTGCTGGCGCAAGCTCGCCGACAGCGTGAAGACCACGCTGTCCAAAGGCGATCCCGTGATCGTCCAGGGCAAGCTGCGCATGCGGCACTACGAGAAGGACGACTCGAAACGGACCGCGTTCAACCTGGACGCGCTCCACGTCGGGCTGGATCTGAGCCGCGTGCAGTCACTCGGGTCCGCCCCCGTCGTTGAACCGCGGTCCGATGAAGAGCTGGTGGAGGAGACCGCACCGTTCTGAGCTTTGAGCCGTTCGGAGGCAACCGCGCACGGGAACTCGGGAACCCACCCGTTCCGGCGGTGCCGCCGGAGAAGATGTGAGCACTGCGAACCACGAAGGAGGGAAGCTCGTAGGTCGGAGCCGCTGAGGACCGATCGCCGAGAGTCGTTCACGTTCGAACGGAACGGGCAGGTCACCGAGTCGCGTGACGCTCGATCCGGGGGTGGACGCCCGCTAGTCGGCGACCGAGGTCAGGAGCCTCTGGGCACCGCTCTACGATCGCCGCCATGGCCGAGTTCATCTACACCATGAAAAAGGTGCGCAAGGCGCACGGTGACAAGGTCATCCTCGATGACGTCACGATCATGTTCTACCCCGGCGCGAAGATCGGTGTGGTCGGTCCCAACGGCGCCGGCAAGTCGAGCGTGCTCAAGATCATGGCGGGGTTGGACACGCCGAACAACGGCGAGGCGTACCTGGCTCCCGGTTACACCGTGGGCATCCTGCAGCAGGAACCGCCGCTCAACGAGGAGAAGACCGTCCTCGGCAACGTCCAGGAGGGCCTGGGCGAGATCAAGGTGAAGCTCGACCGCTTCAACGAGATCGCCGAGCTGATGGCGACCGACTACTCCGACGAGCTGATGGAGGAGATGGGCAAGCTCCAGGAGGAGCTCGACCACGCCGACGCGTGGGACCTCGACTCCCAGCTGGAGCAGGCGATGGACGCCCTGCGCTGCCCGCCGCCCGACGCCGACGTCACCAAGCTCTCCGGTGGTGAGCGCCGCCGTGTCGCGCTGTGCAAGCTGCTGCTGAGCAAGCCCGACCTGCTGCTGCTCGACGAGCCCACCAACCACCTGGACGCGGAGAGCGTCCTGTGGCTGGAGCAGCACCTCTCGCAGTACGCCGGCGCCGTGCTCGCCGTGACCCACGACCGGTACTTCCTGGACAACCTGGCCGAGTGGATCCTCGAGATCGACCGCGGCCGCACCCACCCGTACGAGGGCAACTACTCCACCTACCTGGAAAAGAAGGCCGAGCGACTCGCGGTCCAGGGCAAGAAGGACCAGAAGCTGCAGAAGCGCCTCAAGGACGAGCTCGACTGGGTCCGCTCCGGCGCCAAGGCCCGCCAGGCCAAGTCCAAGGCGCGTCTCGACCGCTACGAGGAGATGGCGGCCGAGGCGGAGAAGACCCGCAAGCTCGACTTCGAGGAGATCCAGATCCCGCCGGGCCCGCGTCTGGGCAGCGTCGTGGTCGAGGTCGACAAGCTGAAGAAGGGCTTCGGCGACAGGGTCCTGATCGACGGCCTGTCGTTCACGTTGCCGCGCAACGGCATCGTGGGCGTCATCGGCCCGAACGGCGTCGGCAAGACGACGCTGTTCAAGACCATCGTCGGTCTCGAGCAGCCGGACGCCGGCGACGTGAAGGTCGGCGAGACGGTCCTGCTGTCCTACGTCGACCAGAACCGCGGCGGCATCGACCCGAAGAAGAACGTGTGGGAGGTCGTGTCCGGCGGACTCGACTACATCCACGTCGGCAACGTCGAGATGCCGTCGCGCGCGTACGTCAGCGCGTTCGGCTTCAAGGGCCCTGACCAGCAGAAGCCCGCGGGCGTGCTGTCCGGTGGCGAGCGCAACCGCCTGAACCTCGCGCTCACGCTCAAGCTCGGCGGCAACCTGATCCTGCTGGACGAGCCGACCAACGACCTGGACGTCGAGACACTGGGCTCGCTGGAGAACGCTCTCGAGCAGTTCCCCGGCTGCGCCGTCGTGATCTCCCACGACCGGTGGTTCCTCGACCGCGTCGCCACGCACATCCTCGCGTGGGAGGGCACGGACGACGACCCGTCGAAGTGGTACTGGTTCGAGGGCAACTTCGAGGGGTACGAGAAGAACAAGCTCGAACGCCTGGGTGCGGATGCCGCCAGGCCGCACCGTGTCACGTACCGCAAGCTGACACGAGACTGAGAGGGCAACGGCGACGTCGTGGCGGCGAGGGGCGAGGCGCGGGCGAACGTCGAGGTGAGCACGCTGGTCGTGCCCGCCTGGCGGCTGCGTTGGCGGGCACCGGAGCTCGCTCTGGTGCTGGGCGAGCGCGCACTCGCGCTCGCCACCGCCCGCCACGACGAAGCCGACCGCCTGCGGGCGGAGTCGCTGGTGGTCTTCGCGGGCAACCGCGTGGGCCGCGGCGTCCGCGTCGCCGACAGGGCGATCGACGCGCTGAAGGCGGCCGAGGCCGCCGGTGAGCACGAGACCGCGTGGTTGCTGCGGGTCGAGCTCGCGGCGTGCGCGCGGTCGGTGGGGGCACCGCTGACGGGGTTCGCCGCGGTGACGCCCGTGCTGGAGGCGCCGGACGTGCCCGCGGAGCTGCGGGCCTCGGCTCTGGTGCAGGCCAGCGAGTGCCTCGTCACGGTCGGCCGCGGCGACGAGCCCACGCGGGCCCTCGCCGAGGCGGACCAGCTCTACGTGTCCGACTCGACGCTCGACGACGACACCCGCCTGCTGCTGCGCGGCCTGGTCCGCGCGGTGCAGGCGGCGCAGCACCGGCGGTGGGGCGACATCGCCGCCGCCATCGGTGCCGCGCGCGAGGGCCTGGACCTGCTGGGCAGGTTCGCCGACCCGTCGGCGGACAGCGGCCAGGGCTTCGGCCGGCTCACGCTGGAACTGGTGCTGGCGTTGATGGACGCGAACCGCGTGCTCGACGCGAGCAAGGCCGGCGCCCCGCTGCTCGACCGCCCGGTGCGGGCACCGTCGGCGTCCACGGCGGGGTGGCTGCGCCTGGCGCTGGCCACGCGCGTCCACCTGCCGGCGGGCAGGGTCGTGCTGGCCCGCGAGATGCTGCGCGAGGCCGCGGCGAGCGCCGAACGCCACCAGCTCGACACCCTTCTCGCGGAAAGCCTGCTGGCGCTGGCCCACGTGCACGAGGTGACCGGCGAACTGGCCGACGCGCTCACGAATCTGCGGTCCGCCCACGCCGCCGAACGCCGCCGCGCCCGCGCCGTCTACGCGGTGCGCGCCCGGCTCGCCGCAGAGTTCTCCGGAGTGCACCGGCAGCCCGCGGACCTGCACCGGCAGCTGGCGGACCTGCTCCGGCCGATCGAGGGCATGCCCTCGGCCACCGACGGCGTGCTGCCCGCGGCTCTGAAGCAGCAGCTGCGCCAGTGGCGTCCGGTCCAGGTGCGCAAAGGCGATGGCCTGAAAGCAAACCGCGTCCGCCGTGCAGCAGAGGACATGACCGTGGAAGGCTTGTCGGCAGCACGACAACACGCCGCCGACCGGTGGCGCATGGTCCAGCCGTTCGGCGAACCAGAAGACAAGACCCCGGAGCCCGTGGAACCGCCACCAGCATCCTCGTCGTCCGACCGCACCGTCCCCGCGTCCGGCCTGATCGCCTCCGCGGGCGCCATGGTCAGCGGCCGCCGCCGCGCCGCACGGGTGGCCGCGGGTGAGATCGGCGACGACACACCGACCACCATCGCCGCGATCCCCGTCATCACCGACTCTCCCGCCGAGCCGGCCCCGCCGGCCGAGGCTCCCGCGCCCGTCGAGCAGCCTCCGCCCGCGGACCAGGAGCAGGTGAGCCCCGAGCTGGCGCGCAAGCGCAAGATCGAGCAGCAGCTCATGGAGCTGCAGCGCGAGGCCCGCCGTCAGATAGAGGCGGAACGCCAGGCCCGCGCCGAGCAACGCGCCCAGGCCGAACGCGAGGCCAGGGCGGCCGAAGAGGAAGCAGCGCGCCAGGAAGCGGCCCGCCGGCAGGCTGCTCGCGACGAGGCTGCTCGCCAGGAAGCCGCACGTCAGGAAGCAGCCCGCGAGGAGGCCGCGCGTCAGCAGGCCGCCCGTGAGGAAGCCGCGCGTCAGGAGGCCGCGCGTCAGCAGGCCGCTCGCCAGGAGGCGGCCCGTGAGGAAGCCGCTCGCCAGGAAGCCGCTCGCCAGGAGGCGGCGCGTCAAGAAGCCGCGCGCCAGGAAGCGGCTCGCCAGCAGGCCGCTCGCGAGGAGGCGGCTCGCGGGGAAGCCGCCCGCGAGGAGGCCGCCCGTCGGGAGGCCGCCCGACTGGAAGCGGTGCGCCGCGACGTGGCACGCCAGGAGGCGGCTCACCAGGAGGTCGCTCGCCAGGCAGCGGAACGCGAGGAGGCGGCCAGGACCGACGCCTCGCGACCCCAGCCCGAAAGCGTGCTGGACATGCTCAAGGCCCAGGGCCTGCGAGCGGGAGGGCGCCGCCGGGCCCGCGACACCGGCTCCGAGCCCGAGACGCCGTCGGCGGCGTCGTGGCGGGTGGAACCCCCATCCCGCCTCCGCGAGGACGACCAGAGCACGGAGTCCCCCTCCGCACAGGCCTTCCCGGAGGCCGGCTCCGCGAGCGCTGAGCCCCCGAGCTACTTCACCACCGCCACGGGGCCGGGCTCCGCGGACGCGGGGTCGCCGCCGAGCTACTTCGGTTCCGGGGCTTCGAGCTCCCCGGACGTCGAGTCCCCGCCCAGCTACTCCGGTTCGCCGGCCACTCCGGACTCCCCGAGCCAGGACTCCCCGGCGCAGCAGGGTTTTCCGGCGGGCGGGCTGTTCGGGGACCAGGGCACCCCGGCGTTACCGGACATGCCGGACCGTCCCGGCCGCGCGGGCCTGGCGGCGGCGTTCTCGCGCGCGCCGGCGGCTCCGGACTTCGGTCCCCACCTGGACGCCCCCGCCTACCCGCCGCACACCCCGGCGGGGGGCTTCCCCGCAGTCGCCGACCCGGACGAGCGCAGGCTTCCCGACCTCGACTTCAGCTCGCTCGACTTCAGCACCCCGAAGCCGAGGGCGCTCGAGTCCGTTCCCGCTCCGGTGGAGCTCCCCGATCCCGAGCCGGATCCCGCCCGCGAGCCGTTGCCGCCGATCCCGGACCCGATCCCGTCGGTGCCGGTTCCGGACGAGATCCCGCGGTCGCCGGAGCCGGACCTGATGTCGACCAGCTTCCTGAGCTCCGCGGACGTGGACGACGACGCGTCCGACGTGCCCACGGCCCCTGTCCGCCTGTCCAGGGCCGCGGACCAGCAGGTCACCGACGGGCCGCCGGCGCAGTCCGGCTACGGGATCCCACCGGCGTTCGGCGCGCCGTCCGGGTTCGGCGCCCAGCCGAGCTTCGGGACGCAGACGTTCGGGTCGCAGGGCTTCGGCACCCAGGCCGGGTTCGGGACGCCGTCCGGGTTCGGTGGGCGGCAGGGGTTCGGCGACCGGCCCGGTTCCGAGTCGCCGATGCAGACCGATCCGATAGTCCAGCCCGAGCCGGTAACCGACGTGTCCGTCGTACAACCGGGCGCTACCGGGCCGGACGTGGCGATGCCCGATCCGGCACCGCAGTACGACTACTTCGCGGAGAAGGCCGAGCCCCCGGCTCAGCCGGCCACCTCGGACCAGGCCACCTCCGGCGGATCGGCGGACAGCGGCGACGGCGCGCGCACCGGCCGTCCCAGCAGCCGGCGCAGGCCGAGCGACCTGAGCCTCGCCGACCTGCTCGCCGAGGCGCTGGTGGCCTACGAGACGGGCCGCCGCTCCGACGAGGAGCAGGTCGAGGCCACGGATCTCGGCGTTCCGGAGTGGTCGGCCGCCGACCAGGAGGCCGCCACCCCGCAATCCGGCATCGCGCAATCCGGCATCGCGGAGTCCGGCATCGCCGCCGCTCCCGTGGAGCAGCCTCCGCAGCCCCCGGTCAGCGCCGACCCGCCCTCGAGGCCGGCTGATCCGTTCGGCTCGGCGCAGCTTCGGCCCGATTCCTACTTCGGTGCGAGCCAGTTCGGCTCGCAGCACGTGCCGTACGTCCTGTCGGATCACTTCGGCGACAAGGCGACCGCCAAGCCGGAGCCCGCTCCTCTCGGCCCGGGCCCCGCCGGGCCCGTTCCCGAGAGCGAGCAGGAGAAGACCGGCCCGATCGTTCCCCTGGGCTCCGCGCAGGACAACGAGACCACGGGTCCGATTCGTCCGGTGAGGTTCGACGGACCGCCGGGCTGGACGCTGCCCGGGACGTGATGGTGTCCAGCGCCACACCTCAAGCCTTGCCCAACCCGTCCGCCGGCAGGTGATCCACCGGCGGTGGACGGGTAGGTGTTCTGCACGGTCCGGCGGTCAGCACCACGTCGGGCCCCTGATCGGTTGTGTGCCAGGGATCGGCTGAACCTCCGGTGCGTCCCGCTTGTCAGGGCGGGCCGGTGTCGTGCCGCGTCCGCGATGCGAAATGTGTTGCAGCCACTGATGATGTGACTCGATTCAGCCCTCGATTCAGTGGTCCGTCAGTGCCCCTCCCGTGTCCGGTGACGGCCGCCACCCCATCTAGGGTGGGGGCGGACCCGGCACACAGCGGTGCCGGAGCGCGTGGAGTCGCCTGTAGATGACCTCGACTGGAGCGCCGACCCGATCCGACGACGTCCCCGCGGTAGCCACC
>NZ_DATLEC010000005.1:0-38641 GCF_035525475.1 Lentzea sp.
GAAGAAGTGGAAGCCCACGACGCGCTCGGGGTGCTTGAGCTTCGACGCCATGTCCGTGATGGACAGCGACGACGTGTTCGTGGCGAGGATCGCCTCGGGGGAGACGTGCTCCTCGACCTCGGCGAACACCTGCTGCTTCACGCCCAGGTCCTCGAACACGGCCTCGATGACGAAGTCGGCGTCCGCGAACGCGGCCTTGTCCAGGGAGCCGGAGACCAGGGCCTTGAGGCGGTTGGCCTCGTCCGGCGAGATCCGGCCCTTGCCCGCGAGCTTGTCGACCTCGGCGTGGACATAGCCGACGCCCTTGTCCACGCGCGCCTGGTCGATGTCGGTCAGCACGACCGGCACGTGCAGGCGGCGGATGAACAGCAGCGCCATCTGCGAGGCCATCAGGCCCGCGCCGACGACGCCGACCTTGGTGACCTTGCGCGCCAGCGACTTGTCCGGCGCGCCGGCCGGGCGCTTCGCGCGCTTCTGCACCAGGTTGAACGAGTACAGGCCCGCGCGCAGCTCGTCGCTCATCACGAGGTCCGCGAGGCCCTCGGTCTCGGCGGCGTAGCCCTTGTCGAGGTCGTTCTCGCGCGCCAGCTCCAGCAGCTCCAGCGCCTTCGCCGCGCCGGGCGCCGCGCCCTTGGTCTTGCCGTGGACGATGCCCTTGGCACGCGCGACGGCGGCGTCCCACGCCTCGCCGCGGTCGATCTCCTTGCGCGGCACCGTGATCTCACCGCGCACGACCTGGGACAGCCACAGCAGCGACTGCTCCAGGTAGTCGGCGGAGTCGAACAGCACGTCCGCGATGCCCAGCTTCAGCGCCTCGGCGGGCTTGAGCATCTTGTTCTGGTTCAGCGCGTTCTCGAAGATCACCGTCACGGCGTCGTTGGCGCCGATCAGGTTCGGCAGCAGCTGCGTGCCGCCCCAGCCCGGGAACAGGCCCAGGAACACCTCGGGCAGCGCGATCGCGGCCGCGTTCGACGCGAGCGTGCGGTAGTGGCACGACAGCGCGAGCTCGAGGCCACCGCCCATGACCGCGCCGTTGACGAAGGCGAAGGTCGGGACGTCCGAGTCGGTGAACTTCTTGAAGACCTCGTGGCCCAGCTTGCCGATGGCCACGCCCTGCGAGCGGTCCGTTGCCTGCTCGACGGCGGTCAGGTCCGCACCGACGGCGAAGATGAACGGCTTGCCGGTCACCGCGATGGCGGCCGGCGACGCGGCGTAGGCCTCGTCGAACGCCGCGCCGAGCGAGACGAGCGACTGCGGGCCGAACGTCGACGGACGGGTGTGGTCCAGGCCGTTGTCGATCGTGATGAACGCGACCGGCCTGTCGAGGCCGGGAACGGTGATCAGACGCGTCTTGGCGTGGGTGACGACCTCGTCGGGGAAGATCGCCTTTGCTTCCTCAGCGGTGATGGTCACTTGCCGCTCCAGTTCGGGTTCTCCCAGATGACCGTGCCACCCATGCCGATGCCGATGCACATGGTGGTGAGGCCGTAACGGACGTCCGGACGCTCGGCGAACTGACGCGACAGCTGCGTCATCAGCCGGACGCCGCTCGACGCCAGCGGGTGGCCGGTCGCGATCGCGCCGCCCCACTGGTTCACGCGCGGGTCGTCGTCGGCGATCTTGAAGTGGTCGAGGAACGCCAGCACCTGCACGGCGAACGCCTCGTTGATCTCGAACAGGCCGATGTCCTCGATGGACAGACCCGCGCGGGACAACGCGCGCTCGGTGGCGGGCACCGGGCCGACGCCCATGACCGACGGGTCGACGCCCTGGAACGCGTAGCCCACCAGGCGCATGCCGATCGGCAGGCCGAGCTCGCGCGCGGTCTCCTCCTCGGCCAGGATCGCGCCGGTCGCGCCGTCGTTCAGACCGGCCGCGTTGCCCGCGGTGACCCGGCCGTGCGGGCGGAACGGAGTCTTGAGCTTGCCGAGGTCCTCGACCGTGGTGCCGGGACGCGGCGGCTCGTCGGCCGTCGCGAGGCCCCAGCCGTTCTCCGCGGAGCGGGTCGCGACCGGCACCAGCTCGGGGCCGATCTTGCCCGCGGCCACCGCGGCCGCGTACTTCGCCTGCGAGGCGGCGGCGTAGGCGTCCGCGCGGTCCTTGGTGATCTCCGGGAACCTGTCGTGCAGGTTCTCGGCGGTCTGGCCCATGACCAGCGCGCTCGGGTCGACGATCTTGTCCGACAGGAAGCGCGGGTTCGGGTCGACGCCCTCGCCCATCGGGTGGCGGCCCATGTGCTCGACGCCACCGGCGATCACGACGTCGTAGGCGCCGAACGCGATGCCGCTCGCCGCCGTGGTGACGGCGGTCATCGCGCCCGCGCACATGCGGTCGATGGCGTAGCCGGGCACCGACTTCGGCAGGCCCGCGAGCAGTGCCGCGGTCCGGCCGATCGTCAGGCCCTGGTCACCGGTCTGCGTGGTCGCGGCGATGGCGACCTCGTCGACGCGCTCCGGCGGCAGCTCGGGGTGCCTGCGCAGCAGCTCACGGATGACCTTCACGATAAGGTCGTCGGCACGGGTCTCGGCGAAAATCCCCTTGGGGCCGGCCTTGCCGAACGGCGTGCGGACGCCGTCGACGAAGACCACGTTCCGAACGCGTGCCGGCGCTGCTGGTGCGGCCACGGCGTCTCCTCACTTGTGGTGACAACTCTGTCCACTCCGGCAGGGGAGCGCGACATCCCTACCGGTCGGTAACGCCAACTCTAGCCCTAGTTACTGGCCGGTAACCACTGTGGCGGCCCTGTTCTTTGTGTCACACACCTTGCGGATCACGAGGAACAGCGGCAACCCGACCGGGGCCAGCAGGATCGTGATCACCAGAACGGGTGCCATCAGCAGCGGGTGGACGTCCAGCCGGCGCCCCTCCAGGTACATCCAGCGCCCGACGAACAGGTCCCACGCGAGCATGTGCGCCCACACCAGCGCCGTGCCGGTGTCCGTGGCCAGGTACTCCGCCAGCGGTCCGATCTCCGGCCGTGTGACCAGCGGCAGCACCTCGAACAGGTCCGGGACCAGCAGCACGACGTAGATCACGACCGGTGGCAGGACGATCAGGTACGACTCGGCGATCCGCTTCGTCCACGACCACTTCGGCGCGAAGATCATGAGCGCCCAGAACGGCGCGGCGACCAGGAACGTCAGGTCGAACAGGGTGGCGGTCATGCGGGAACGAGCTCCTTCTTCGGTTCACGCGCCCACACCAGTCCCAGCGCGGTCGCGACGACGATTCCGGCGAGCACGAGCAACGTCGTGCTGTCGGGGTGGACGAGGGACTGGCCGCGCAACGCCTGCCAGGTGACGAGAAGGAAGATCCCCAGGAACGAGCCGCTGGTGACCCACGCGATCTTCGCGTTGGCGCGGTGGCCGAGCAGCGCGATGATCACCGGCAGCACCTGCACCGCGTGCATGCCGACGAAGTGGCCCACCCGCAGGTCGCCGTGCTCGGTGCTCCACCCGGTGAGCGCCATGTAGGCGCCGCCGTCGGGCGCGCCGACCGTGTGCGAGCCGAGCGTGCCGCCGTCAAGGGCCTGGCCGGGCTTCGGTTGCGTCATCAGGAAGCCGACGCCGAGACCCAGGAACGAGATCACGAGCCCGAGCCGGATCGACCACGACAACGCCTCGTTCTCGATCTTGGTGCGCCACAGCAGCACCGCGACGACCGCGTGGGTCACCCACAGCACGACGATGGTCACACCCATGATCGAGAACAGCGCGCCGTCGAGCGGCGTCTCGAAGTTGAAGTGGCTGCGCTTGCCCCGGATGACCTGACCGACGATCACGACCATCTCCCCGGCCCCGGCCGCCGCGAGAACGGTGCCGGTCCACCACCCGACGCGCTGGAACCGCTTCAGGAACGTGAGCAGCCACGCCAGCGTGAACGAGTAGAGCGCCAGCGACACGGCGAACTTGAGCGGCTTGAGCCAGATCGGCGAGTTGACCACCGTCCGGTCGTCGACGAGCAGCCCGACGAGCGCGACCAGGACCAGCAGCACCATCAACGAACCGAAGACCATTAACGGCCGGTGCCACGTGCGAAGCATCTCGGAACCCCCCTGTATGGATAGCGACACTCTCTACTATCCGAAAGCTACACTATCCGTATGCGTGTTGGCGAGCTTTCGAAGAGAAGCGGCGTTCCGGTGCCGACGATCAAGTACTACCTGCGTGAGGGACTGCTGCCCGCCGGCGTGCTGACCAGCCCGAACCAGGCCCACTACGACGACGAGCACCTGCGCAGGCTGCGGCTGGTGCGTGCGCTGGTGGACGTCGGCGGCCTCTCCATCGCGACCGTGCGCGGGGTGCTCACCGCCGTCGACACGCGTGACGACTCGCTGCACAACAAGCTCGGCGCCGTGCAGGAAGCCATCAGCCAGCCGAGCCCGGTCGAGCTCGACCCGCTCGCGGTCAAGGACGTGCAGGCCTTCTGCGAACGGCACGGCGGGCTGGAGGGCTTCGACATCGCCGCGAGCAACGTGACGCTCATGCTCGCGGCCGCCCTGTCCGCCGCCCGCTCGGTCGGCCACGACCACTTCCAGGATCTGCTCGACTCCTACCTGGAGGGGCTGAAGATCATCGCGAAGGCCGACCTCGACTACATCGCTCACCGCGGTTCACGTGACGACATCATCGAGGGGATGGTCGTCGGCACCCTGATCGGCGACGAGGTGCTCAAGGCGGTGCGACGCCTTGCGCACGTCGAGGTGTCGCGCGACTTGATGGCGCCCCCTGCGCCTCCCAAGGCGAACGAAACCCCTGGTAGTGCGCTCTGAACTGATATATCGGCCGATATATCAGTTCAGCGATACCGTCTGCCTGCGGCTTGGCAACGACTCTTTTGACTTCGTCCGCAAAAGACTCGTTGCAAAGGTGTCGTGGCGAGGTGAAAGAGCGGGCGTCCTGCCGGACATGTCCCGGGGTGGAGCAGGTGGACGTGGAACCGCGCCAGACGGGCTTCGAGGCCGTCGCGCAGGAGCTGATCGAGCCGCTGCGCCGGTACCTGGCGCGCCGGACCGATGCCGCGACCGCGGACGACGTGCTGTCCGAGACGCTGCTGGTGGCGTGGCGGCGGCGCGACGAGATGCCGGCCGAGCCGTTGGCGTGGGCGTACGCCGTGGCGCGCAACTGCCTCGCCAACGCCGAGCGGGCGCGGCGCCGTCAGGACCGGTTGCTGGTGCGGATCTGGCAGCTGGCCAGACCACCCGAGCACGCGCCCGCGCGGGATGACCCGGATCCCGGGCTCGCCGGAGCGCTCGCACGGCTGTCCTCCGCGGACGCCGAGCTGATGCGGCTCTGGGCGTGGGAGGAACTGGGGCCCGCCGAGATCGCCCAGGTCGTCGGGATGAGCGCCAACGCGGTCAGCATCCGGCTGCACCGGGCGCGCAAGAGGTTGAAGTCCCTGCTGGACGAGCAGGCGGAGGGGGAGCGGCCGTGACGGATGACGAACTGCGCGACCGGATGCGTCGCGCCGACCCCGCTGCCTCGCTGCGTCCATTGCCCGAGGACGAGAGGCGACGGCTCGTGGCCGGGCTCGACCGTCCTGTCGCGCCGCGGTTCTCCTCGCGGAGGCTGCCGGTGCTGGTCGGCGCGGCGGCCGTGGTCGCGGTGGCCGCCGGAGCCCTCGTGCTGACCGGAGGAGAGGCTGATCGGGAGCCGAGCCCGCCGGTCGCGTTGCCGTCGTCGACGCAGCCGGGCCTGGAGAACGGGCCGGGGTTGCCCGACAGCAGTGGTGGACGTCCGACGACGAGCGGTCAGCCCGTGCCCGGCACGAAGACGTCGACGACTCCGCCGCCCGTCACCACCAGTTCGCCGGCCGGCCGCAAGACCACCGTCGCCGTGCTGACGGAGACACCGGTGGACCCGGAGGTCCGGTGCCGGGCGCCGGAGGCCGCGGTGTTGAAGGAGAGCGCGCAGATGGCGTTCGAGGGCACGGTGCTGCGGATCGAGGGCAACGTCGTGACGGTGCAGGTGCAGCGCGCCTGGCTCGGCGAGGCCGACCTGGTCGAGGTCAGGAACACCGCCACCGCGCCCGTGCTGGCGGGGCTCGGGCCGGAGGTCGGCGGGAAGTACCTGGTCGCGGCGTCAGAGATGCGTGTCATGGGCTGCGGGTACAGCGGTCCGGACGAGCCGGGGCTGCGTTCGATCTACGACGAGGCGTTCCCCAGCCGTTGAGGGAAACCGCGATGCGCCTGGACGCATCGCGGTTCTCGCTCTACTTCGTCAGGTAGGCGTCGATCACGGTCTGAGTGACCGAGTCACCGCCCCTGCCCACGAGCGCGGCCCGCAGCGAGACGCTGCCGCCCTTGCCCGGGTTGAGCACGAACATCGAGTCGCCCACGACCCACGTCTTCTGCCACGTGCGGCCCTTGTCGTAGGAGACCTGCGTCGTGAGAGACCTCGCCGGTCCACCTTGGACGGTCAGCGGGATGCGCTGGAACCGGTGCGCGGGCAGGGTTCCGTCGAGCCCGATCTCCGGCGTGAACCTGACCATCGACAACGGCACCTGCGCGACGCCGTCGGTCGTGGCCGAGTCGAAGCCCCACGTCGTGGTGACCGAGGTGCTGATCGCCGCGACGCCCGACCGGTTCGCGGTGGTGGTCAGCTCGTAGCGACCGCGTCCCTCGGGCAGTGAGAAGAACGTCTCGAGGTCCAGCGGGCGGTCGGTCGAGTCGACGACCTTGCCGCCCAGTTCCAGCACCGTCGATCCCGAGTCCACCACCGAACCGCCGGTGCGGCCGTGGCCGTCGGCGAAGAACGGCAGGCTGCCGAACAGGATGTCGCCGTCGCGGTAGAGGCCGACGCGGCGTTCGTTCGACAGCGCGGGACCGAAGACGCCGGTGTTGAACGTCTTCCGGTAGGTCTTGCCCGGCTTGAACTTCTCGTCCTCCGCGTTCCACCACGCTTCGGTGACGTCACCGTTGTCCTGCTCGAAGCGGAGGCTCCAGGTGTTCGTGGGGGAGTGGAGGTGGAGCTTCCTGGCGTGCGGCAGGGCGTGTCCGAACGCGACACCGAACACCGGGCTGTCGCCGACGGCGGCCAGTGCGTGCACGTAGCCCGTGCGTCCCGCGGCGGTCGCGCCGGCTGAGGCCTCGACGATGACGAGGTCCTTGGCCTTGAGCTGCTTGCGGTAGCCCGTCCAGAACTTCGTGAGCGTCGTGGACTGGTCGACGACGTGGAACTCCTCTCGGTCGGTACCGGTGTAGGAGGCGACGAGGAGCTCGTTCATCTCACCGGACCTGCCCTCGGGACCGACGTGCGCGATGCCGAGGACGTCGAGGGGCACGCCGAGCAGCCCGAAGCCGTACTCCATCGACGGCATCTCGTGGCCGACCCGGATGTAGGCGTGGCGTTCGGCGGGTGTGCCGGGCAGGCCGATGTCGACGGGCTTGGCCTGGCGGGCGTCGAGCGTGATCGTGGTGTCGGCGTGGACGTCGATGTTCGTGCCGTTGAACCAGTTGTAGTTCGCGTCCGGGGTGCCGCGGCCGGCCCACTGGTGGCCGTTGAGCAGGTAGCGGCCCTTGGCCACGCGCAGGGACTCGAGGCCCGTGCCGAGACCGGCGAACGCGCCCGTGGCGTCCTCGGTGACGCCCTGCAGGCTCGCGCCCCAGTCCGCGGCGGGCTTGCCGTCACGGCCGATCACCTTGACGGTCAGCGTGTAGCGCTCGGCCTCGCGGGTCACGGCCGCGGGAGTGACGACGGACTGGCCGCCGCCGCTCGCGGTGACGTAGGCGCTGAAGGTGCCGGACGTGTCGCCGCCGAGCTTCGTGTCGGCGGTCAGCGTCGTGGTCGCGGTGCCGTGCGCGGGCACGGTGAGAGTCGCGTCCTTCAGCGTGAAGAAGCCCTGCGGCGCGGCCGTGCCGACTTTCAGCGCGAGAGTGACGGGCTGGTCGCTCTCGTTGCGGTAGACGACATCGCGTGCGATCGGGACGTCGTCGTGGTGCGGCCACAACGCCGTTCCGAACGACACCGAGTTCGACGTGACGGTCTGCTCGATCGCCTTGGCGACGTCCGCGCGGCCCGCGCCCTGCTCGAACGCCGTGTGGGCGCCCGGCTTCGCGCTCGCCATCAGCGCGGCCTTGATCTGGTCGCCGCGCCAGTCCGGGTGCGCCTGGGCCAGGATCGCCGCGGCGCCCGCGACGTGCGGGGTGGCCATCGACGTGCCGCTCAGCGAGATGTAGCCCTCGGCCGGCTCGGGCCGCGTCTCGCCGAGAGTGCTGCCCGCCGCCGCGGCCGCGCCGATCTCGACGCCGGGCGCGGTGATGTCGGGCTTGATCGCGCCGTCGCCGGTGCGGGGACCGGTGCTGGAGAACGAAGCGAGCCTGTCGTCGCGGTCCACGGCACCGACGGTGAGTGCTGCGTCCGCGCTGCCGGGCGAGCCGACGGTGTTCGGGCCGGCGTTGCCCGACGCGACGACGAACAGCGTGCCGGTCTCCTGCGAGAGCCGGTTGATCAAGATTTCCATGGGATCGAGAAACGGGCTGTCGTCGCCGCCGAGGCTCATGTTGACGACGTCCGCCTGCTGCTCGACGGCCCACTCGATGCCCGCGAGGATCCCGGACTCGTAGCCGGAACCGTCGTCGCCCAGCACCTTGCCGTCGAGGATGCGCGCGCCGGGCGCGACGCCCCTGAACCTGCCGCCCGACTTCGCCCCGGTGCCGGCCGCGATCGACGCGACGTGCGTGCCGTGCCCGACGCGGTCGGTGTTGTCGGGGGACTCGCTGAAGTTCTTCTCCGCGATCTCCTGGGTGGCGAGGTCCGGGTGCGTGTTGTCGACCCCGGTGTCGAGCACGGCGATCTTCACGCCCTTGCCGTCGAACCCGGCCTGCCACGCCTGCGGTGCGCTGATCTGCGCGGTGCTGCGATCGAGCGCGGCCTTGTGCGCGGCGTCGAGCCAGATGGTGGTGTTCGCGCTGCGGTTCGCCGACAGCGCCTGCCACGCGGTGGCCGCGTTCCCGGCGGTCACGGTGACGGCGTCGACGCCGATGCGCGAGAACTTCCGCGCCCCTGTGAGACCGGCGCCACCGGACACGAGCAGGCCGAGACCCTTGCGCCGGGTGTACTCGGGCTTGCTGAGCAGGGCGAGGTCGAACAGGCGCCGGTCGAGCCTGCCCTCGGTGATCAACGGTTCGACGTCGGCGGGGACGGCGTAGAGGTGCTCGCCGTCTTCTCTCGTGGAGACCACGACGTGCTCACGACCGGGTGCGGCCCTGAACTCGGTGGGCCTGCCCTTGTCGTCGGTCAGCACCTGGTCGCCGGTGACCAGGGTGATCCAGTGCTGCTCGCCGGGCAGGGCGGGGGTGACGCCGGCGGTGGTCGCGGCGGCCGGTGTGGCACCGGCGAGTGCTGTGGCCAGCACGAGGCTGACCACGGCGAGGGGGAGATTTCTTGTCAACGGAGGCCTCTCCTCGGGGACGGACTGCTCCTCGGAGGGCATATGTCCGGCAGGGGAGGCCGGTATTTCGCATCGGCAACTGTCAAAGCCGCCGTTGCCAGCGCACCTCGCCGTCGTGCAGCTCACCGGTGGCGGTCAGCCCGGCGGAGGTGGCGACGGCGGCGGACGCGTGGTGGCCGGGGTGGACGTGCGCCAGGACCGTGCGCACCGCCTGGGTGCCGAGCCAGCCGACGAGGCCTCGCGCGGCCTCACTCGCGATGCCGCGACCCTGCCACGGCGTGCCGACGACCCAGGCGATCTCGGCCACCTCGCCGGTGATCGTCGCCTGGACGGTGCCGGTGAGGCAGTCCTCGTCGCGGAGGCGGATCACCCAGTTCAGCCAGCGCTGGGCCGGGTCGGGGGAGCCCGCGGCCAGCCGTTCGTAGCGGGCGCGGAGGGCTTCCGGCGTGTGCGGGGTGCCGCCGATGAACGCGTGCAGCGCCGGGTCGGCCAGGACCCCGGCCATCTCCGCGGCGTGCTCGGGTCGCAGCGGGAGCAGGTCCAGCCGGGCCGTGCTGATCATGCCGGCCCGGTGTGGCGGTGCAGGAAGGCCGCGACGAGGTCGTCGGTGAACTGGCGGGTGACGGGAGTGCCGGTGACCAGGACGCGGTAGTAGACGGGGCCGACGAGCTGGTCCAGCGCGGTGTCGACGTCGAGGTCGCCGGGCAGGTCGCCGCGGTCGATCGCGCGATCGAGGGGGAGGCGGTCGCGGGCGCGCTGGCTGCTCAGGTGCTCGTCGCGGAGCCTGCCCGCGAGCTGGGGGTCGTGCTGGGCCTGGCCGGTGAGGGCGCGGAAGACCGCGCCGGGGTCGGAGGCGGTGAGGAACTCCGCGAGGCGCCCGAGGTGGGTGCGCAGGTCGGTGCCGAGGTCGCCGTGGTCGTCCGGCGTCAGGTGCTGGGCCATGTCCTCGGTGAACGCCTCCAGCAGGACGTCGACCTTGGACGGCCACCAGCGGTAGATCGTCTGCTTCGCGACGCCCGCCCGTGCGGCGATGCCCTCGATCGTCACGCCGGCGAACCCGCGTTCGGCCAGCAGGTCGTCGGCCGCCTCCAGCACCGCCTGCCGCGCTTCCTCGCTGCGTCCGTGCCGGTTCCCGCGATGCGCGGTGCTCCCCATCGCCACCTCCTGGGGCGTACCTTAGCCAGGGCTAGAATAGACGCAACGTTGCGTCTAATCTAGCCGTCATGACGATCACCTTGCACGCACCGCGGGTCCGCACGGTCCTCGACCGGCTCTTCGACGCCGCCACATCCGATGACACCTTCGAAGCGCCCTGGGACGAGCTGCGGTCGGCTGGCGCGCAGGAACGCGCCGATGCGCTGGCCGGCGTCTACATGCCCATCTCCGCTCGCGGAGGGGATCTCCTCTACGGGCTGGTGCGGTCCAGTCGTCCCGAGACCGTCGTCGAGTTCGGCACGTCGTTCGGCATCTCGACGCTCTACCTGGCTGCCGCCGTCGCCGACAACGGCCGGGGACACGTCTACGGCACCGAGATGTCGGCCGAGAAGGTCGCCGCCGCTCGGAGGAACCTCGACGAGGCGGGACTCGGGAGTGTCGCGACGATCCTGCCTGGCGATGCACGGCGCACGCTGGCGGACCTGAAGGGGCCGATCGGGCTCGTCCTGCTCGACGGCTGGAAGGAGCTCTGCCTTCCGGTGCTGCGCGACCTCGAACCCCGGTTGGCACCCGGTGCGCTCGTCGTCGCCGATGACATCGACCAGAAGTCGATGGCCGATTACCTCGCTTATGTGCGGGAGCCGGCGAACGGGTACGTCAGCGTCGCTTTCCCGGTGGAGGACGGCATGGAGATCAGCTGCCGGGCGTGATCACGCCGACGTGACAGCTGTGCGCAATTCGACTGGTATATCGGATGTCAAAACAAATCGAACTTGGAGGCTGCGCGTTGACGACATCGTCCTCAACGCGCAGCTCGCGATTGATATATCGGATATCAGCCGGCGGGCGGTGGAGCAGTCGCCGTCAGAGCCTTCGCCAGGCCTTCGAGGGTGAGCTCGATCTGCCACGACCGCGCTCCGCCCTCGCGCAGCACGGCGGCCACGGACTCGGGCGAGAGGTCGGCCGGCGGCTGCCAGCACGTGCGGCGCACGAGGTCGGGCAGCAGGAGGTTCTCCACCGGCAGGGTGTTCGCCTCGGCGATGGCCGTCAGCGCCGCCCTGGCCGCTGCCAGGCGGGCCGCGGCGTCCGGGTCCTTGTCGCCCCAGCGGTTGGGCGGGGGCGGGCCGTCGTGCTGGCCCGCGGGCTCGGGGAGCTCCGACTTGGACAGGGCCGCCGCCTTGCGCACGGCGTTCATCCACACACCGGACATGCGGCGCTGGGAGCGGCCGCGGAAGACGGGAAGGGCGAGCAGTTCCGCTTCCGAAGCGGGGTTGCGGGCGGCTGCCTCCATCAGGGCGGAGTCCGGGAGGACTCGGCCGGGGGCGATGTCGCGTTCGCGGGCCACGGTGTCGCGGGCTTCCCACAGCGCACGCACGAGAGCCAGCTGCCGCTGGTTGCGCACGCGGTGGATACCCGACGTACGCCTCCACGGGTCGGTGCGGGGACGCGGCAACGGTGCCGTCCGGACCGCCTCGAACTCCTCGAGCGCCCAGGCGAGCTTGCCCTGGCGCTCCAGCTCGGCTTCGAGGACGTCGCGCAGCTGCACGAGCAGCTCCACGTCGAGGGCGGCGTACGTCAGCCAGTCGGCGGGAAGGGGCCGGCGCGACCAGTCGGCCGCGCCGTGCCCCTTCTCGAGCCTGTAACCGAGTAGCCGTTCCACCAGCGTGCCCAGTGCGACGCGCTCGAATCCAGCCAGCCTGCCCGCCAGCTCGGTGTCGAACAGCACGCCGGGTCGCAGCCCGAGTTCGGCGAGGCACGGCAGGTCCTGAGACGCCGCGTGCAACACCCACTCAGTGCCATCCAGGGCCTGCACCAGCGGGTCGAGCCGTCCGCCCAGGGCGATCGGGTCGACCAACCACGTGCCGGCGCCTTCCCGGCGCAGTTGCACCAGATAGGCACGCTGTGAGTAGCGGTAGCCCGAGGCGCGCTCGGTGTCCACCGCGACCGGGCCCTTCGCCCCGGCGAGCGCGTCAGCGGCTCGCCGGAGCGCAGCAGGATCGGCGACCACGGGCGGGACCCCATCAGCAGGTTCCGTCAGCGGTACCGGATCTGGTCCGGTTGGTGCGGTTGGCTCGTCGGCGGGTACATCCACAGCGGAAGACCCTACGACGATCGCACCACCCACAGGTGTTCTCGGCCGGTTCAGTGCCTCAAACCGGTATCTAACGGATCACGCCGGCACGCATTGCCAGCGCGACCATCTGAGCGCGATCTCCTGTGCCCAGCTTCCGGCCGATCCGCGACAGGTGAGACTTCACCGTCAACGCGGACAAGCTCAGAGCCTCGCCGATTTCCTTGTTGCTCTGGCCATCGGCGACCAGCTGGAGCACCTCGACCTCACGCGCGGAGAGTTCCCGCGGCGTGTTGTCCGTGCCCGGCACCCGAGTACCCGCTGCGAGTACTGGTGCCACGCTCGGATCTGCGTAAACGCCGCCGTCGAGGACCCTGCGCACCCCGTCCGTGACCACCATCGGAGAGGCGGACTTCAGGAGGTACGCCTGGGCGCCCGCCTGGAAGGCCGACCTGACCGCGTAGGGGTCGTCGGAGGATGCGAGGACCACGATGCGGGGCCAGCCCTGGGCACGGAGTTCCGTGACCAGGTCGATGCCGGTGCCATCCGGCAGGCCCAGATCGAGGATCGCGAGGTCGCACGGTCCGGTTGCGAGTGCCCGCGCCCGAGCCTCCGCCACCGATGCGGCCTCATGCACTGTCCCGGCTCCCATCTGGGTGAGCCGGGCTGATATCGCCTCCCTCAGCAGTGGGTGGTCGTCGACCACCAGCACTGAAAAAAGCTCTTCCCGCGGGTGCGGGACCATGTTCGCCGGCAACGAGCCGGCTGGCGTGGTACGAACGGCCTGACCTAAGCCGACGGCAGCCACGTCACTACCTCCCTGGAGTCGGTCGTGCCCCCCGACCGGCACCGGAGACTTTCGTCCAATCAGCCGCGCCACTGATCGACCGAAAGTGGTGTCGTCTGGGGCAGCGTAGCCGCCCATGCGGGTCTACGGGACGATCAATCGGGTATCTATCCCTATCGGGTTGTGACAGATGGCCCTATCTGTCACACGATTGGATGACAACTAGATAGGGGGCGTAACGCGAGTCCCTCTCGGAACGACATCTAGGAGTTGGTTGTGCCGACAAGTGCAGGCCGCGAGAAAGCCCGGGCGTTGCTGCAGCGCGTACCGCTCGTCGACGGCCACAACGACCTTCCCTGGGCACTGCGGGAGCTCGGCGACGGAACCAGTGAGGACGTCTACTCGACCGCCGCGAGGATCGATCTCACCGAACGCCATCCCAGCCTGCACACCGACGTCGTGAAAATGCGCGAGGGCGGTCTGGGGATGCAGTTCTGGTCCGTCTGGATCCCCACGAAGCTCGCCGGGGACGGAGCGGTGACCGCCGTCCTGGAGCAGGTCGAGCTGGTCTACGAGCTGGCGGAGCGGTACTCCGACCACCTCGGCGTCGCGACGACCGCCGCCGAAGCCGAAAAAGTTTTCGCATCCGGGCGTGTCGCGTCCCTCATCGGCGCCGAGGGCGGACATTCCATCAACTCTTCACTCGGCGTCCTGCGCGCACTGCGCCGCCTGGGCGTCCGGTACATGACGCTGACCCACAACGACAACACGCCGTGGGCCGACAGTGCCACCGACCAGCCGGAACACGGCGGGTTGACCGAGTTCGGCCGCGACGTCGTGCGCGAGATGAACCGGATCGGCATGCTCGTCGACCTGAGCCACGTCGCGCCCAGCACGATGCACGCCGCGCTCGAGACGAGTGTCAAGCCCGTCATCTTCAGCCACTCGTCGTGCCGCCACGTCGCGGACCACCCGCGCAACGTCCCGGACGACGTCCTGGTCGAGCTGAGGTCCAACGGCGGTGTGGCCATGATCACATTCGTTCCGAGCTTCGTGTCGCCCCGGTTCGCTGAATGGGACGCAGCCCTTCGTGAAGCCATGGCTGCCGCGGGGGAGAACCACGCCGATCTCGACGCCCGCAAGGTGTTCGGCGAGAAGTGGGCCGTCGGCAACCCGGCGCCGACCGCGACGCTCGACGACGTCGTCGCCCACGTCGAGCACGCGCGCGAGGTCGTCGGCATCGACCACATCGGTCTCGGCGGCGACTACGACGGCGTCCAGGCGCTCCCGGAGGGCCTGGAGGACGTCTCGACCTACCCGAACCTCATCGGCGCGCTGCTCGACCGCGGCTGGTCCGAGGACGACTGCACGAAGCTCGCCGGCGCGAACGTTCTGCGCGTGCTGCACGACGCCGACAGCTGATACCCGCCGTCTGACCTGCGCTTTTGCAACAGGATTCCCTAGCAACGAGTCATTTGCGGTCGACCGCAAATGACTCGTTGCACAGGTCAGGGCAGGGCGAAGTCAAGCGATACATTGGATATCAGCGGGTCAGGAGCGCTGGCCGAACATGGTGACGCCGACGGGCGGCAGGCCCACGGCGGTCGCCATCAGCTCGTAGAACGCGGTGCCGTGCTCGGCGAGCTCCCCGTCGAGCGCGGTCCACGACGCGCGCAGCTCCAGGTCGTCGGTGCGCGCCGGACCGGCGATGTCGCCGAACCGCGCGGACGACGTCTGCGTCACGGTCCCGCCCAGCGCGGTGA
This sequence comes from Lentzea sp., assembly GCF_035525475.1. GTDB lineage: Bacteria > Actinomycetota > Actinomycetes > Mycobacteriales > Pseudonocardiaceae > Lentzea. The sequence continues at coordinate 15,167 of NZ_DATLEC010000005.1, forward strand.
AGCCCGCCCCCGACTGCTCCAGCGCCTCGGTCAGCCACGACCACCCGACCTCGGGCAGCAGCGGGTCGGAGGCGAGCTCGTGGTCCAGTTCGACGCGCACGTACGCCACGACGCGCAGGACACCGCCCCACGCCTCGTCGCCGTCCGGGTCGTGCAGCAGCACGAGTCTTCCTGTCGACAGCTCGTCCGACGGACCGGTGACCTCAGCCGTCAGCGCGTAGGCCCACGGGGCCAGCCGCTGCGGTGGGCGAACCTCGGTGAGTTCGATCTCGGGCCTGTGGCGAACCGACTTGAGCGTCCCCACCGCCCGGCGGAAGATTTCCGGCTCGGTCACACAACTGACTGTATGCCTCGCAATCCGGCCGAGTGATGGCGGCACGCCGGGACGTGGGACCATGAAAGAGATATGAGCGCACAAGCCCCCCTTCTCGTGGCCGCAAGTGGCGGCACCCCGTCGCACACCCCTGTCTGGTTCATGAGGCAGGCGGGACGGTCGCTGCCCGAGTATCGGGCCCTCCGCCAGGGCACCGCGATGCTCGACGCGTGCATGGACCCCGAGATGGTCCGCGAGATCACCATGCAGCCGGTCCGGCGGCACGGCGTCGACGGCGCCATCCTCTTCTCCGACATCGTGGTGCCGCTCAAGGCCGCCGGTGTCGACCTCGACATCGTCGCGGGCACCGGTCCCGTGGTCGCGAACCCGGTCAGGACGCTCGACGACGTGAAGGCGCTCCCGGCGCTGCACGCCGAGCAGGTCCAGCCGGTCGCCGACGCGATCGGGTTGCTGCTCAAGGAACTCCCGCGGGACGTCGCCCTGATCGGGTTCGCGGGCGCGCCGTTCACGCTCGCCTCCTACCTCGTCGAGGGCGGGCCGAGCAAGAACCACGAGCGCACCAAGGCGCTCATGCACGGCAACCCCGAGCTGTGGCACGCGCTGCTCGCGAGGATCGCCGACATCACGGCGGCGTTCCTGCACGCCCAGCTCGACGCGGGCGTCCAGGCGGTCCAGCTGTTCGACTCGTGGGCGGGCGCGCTGTCCGAGCGCGACTACCGCGAGTTCGTGCTGCCGCACTCGAAGCGCGTGCTGGAGACCATCACGACGGTGCCGCGCATCCACTTCGGCGTCGGCACGGGCGAGTTGCTGCCCGCGATGCGCGAGGCCGGCGCGGACGTCGTGGGCGTCGACTGGCGCATCCCGCTGGACGTGGCGGTCGAGCGCCTGGAGAAGGCCGCTCCCGAGCTGCCGAAGCCGGTCGTGCAGGGAAACCTCGACCCCGCGCTGTTCTTCGCGGGCTTCGAGGCCGTCGAACGCGAGGTGCGCCGCATCCACGCCGAGGGCAAGGTCGCCGCGGGCCACATCTTCAACCTCGGCCACGGTGTCCTGCCCGACACCGATCCGGAGGTCATCACCCGGACCGTCGAACTGATCCACAGCTTGTAATGCACGCAAGAGCGCCGCACGTTGCCATCGTCGGGGGAGGCGTCTCCGGGCTCGCCGCCGCGCACCGGCTGAGGGTGCTGCTCGGGCCGGAGGCCAGGATCACCGTCGTCGAGCAGTCCGACCGCCTCGGCGGCAAGCTGCGCACGACGGAGCTCGGCGGCGTGCGGTTCGACGTGGGCGCCGAGGCGTTCCTGCACCGCAAGCCCGAGGCGCAGGAGCTGATCAACGAGATCGGCCTGCGCGACCAGGTCGTGCACCCGACGGCCGCGAAGGCCTCCGTGCACGCGGCCGGGCGCACGCACCAGCTGCCCGCGCACACGTTCATGGGCGTCCCGGCGAGCGTCGAGAGCGTGCGGCACATGCTGTCGTCCGAGGGCGCGCTGCGGGTCGAGATGGAACCGACGCTGCCGCCCGTCGACCTGGGCGGCGGGGACGTCGCGGTCGGCGCGCTGATGAAGGACAGGTTCGGCCCCGAGATCGCCGACCGCCTGGTCGGCCCGCTGCTGGGCGGGGTCTACGCGGGCCGCGCGGACGAGCTCGGCCTGCGCGCCACGATGCCGCAGATCGCGACGCTGCTGGACAAGGGCGTCGGCTCACTGCTCGCGGCCGCCGCGATGATGATGCCCGCGCCGCCGCAGCCGCGCGCCGCGCGTCCGCCGGTGTTCGCGTCGCTCGCCGGCGGCGTGCAGTCGCTCGTCGACAGGCTCGCCGAGGTCGCGAGGCCCGAGGTCCGCCTGGGCCTGCCGGTCCGCGTGCTGTCGTGGCTCGGCAGCGGCTGGCGGCTGGAGATCGGCTCTGCCGCGACCCCGGAGTACCTGGAGTGCGACGGCGTCGTGCTCGCGGTCCCGGCGCCGTCCGCGCGCAAGCTGCTGCACGAGATCGCGCCGCAGGTCTCCGCCGCGTACGGCAAGGTCGAGGTCGCCTCGATGGCCGTCGTCGCGCTCGCGCTGCCGCCGGGCACCGAACTGCCGGACCGCTCCGGCGTCCTGATCGCGGAGGGGGAGCGGTACTCGGACCGCATCACCCCGTTCACCGCCAAGGCTTTCACGTTCTCGAGCCGCAAGTGGTCCCACTACGGCGAGCCGGTCATCCTGCGCGGCTCGGTCGGGCGACACGGCGAGACGGCGCTCCTGCAGCGCAGCGACGCGGACCTCGTCAAGGCCGTGCGCAACGACCTGCACGAGCTCACCGGCGTCAAGGTCGCGCCGATCGACTCCGTGGTGCAGCGCTGGGGCGGAGGGCTGCCGCAGTACGGCGTCGGCCACGTCGACCTGGTGGACACCATCGAACGCGGCATCGCCGACGTGCCGGGCCTCGCGGTGGCGGGCGCCACCCTGCACGGCGTGGGCGTGCCGGCGTGCATCGCCACCGCCGACGCGGCCGCCGCCCGTGTCGCAGCACACCTGCTGGGCCGCGTTCGCCGTTGAGGGGCCCGTGCCAAGATGGAGGCATGGCACGCCTGAACTACAACGAGCTCAACGACACCATCCGCTACACGATGTGGTCGGTGTTCCGGGTCGAACCCGGCAAGCTGCCCGAGGACCGCAGCGCCGCCGCGAGCGAGACCCAGAACTACCTGGACGCGTTGGAGGGCAAGGGCGTCGTCGTCCGCGGCGTCTACGACGTGGCCGGTCTGCGCGCCGACGCCGACTACATGATCTGGTGGCACGCCGAGGAGATCGAGCAGGTGCAGGCCGCCTACACCGGCTTCCGCCGCACCCCGCTCGGCAAGGTCTCGACGCCGGTCTGGTCGCAGGTCGCCCTGCACCGCCCGGCCGAGTTCAACCGCAGCCACATCCCCGCGTTCCTCGCGGGCGAGGAGGCGCGCAAGTACATCTGCGTGTACCCGTTCGTGCGGTCCTACGAGTGGTACCTGCTGCCGGAGGAGGACCGCCGCAAGATGCTGGCGGACCACGGCAAGGAGGCCCGCGACTTCCCGGACGTGCGCGCGAACACCGTCGCGTCGTTCGCGCTCGGCGACTACGAGTGGCTGCTCGCGTTCGAGGCGGACGAGCTGCACCGCATCGTCGACCTCATGCGCCACCTGCGCGGCACCGAGGCGCGGCTGCACGTGCGAGAGGAAATCCCCTTCTACACGGGCACCCGCGTCCCGGCGGCCGAGCTGGTTACGAACCTGCCGTGACCCGGTAGGCCCTGATCACCGTCACCTCACCGGTGTTGCCCCTGGCGTCCGTCGCGGTGGCCCTCAACGAGGTCCACCGCGCGTTCGCCGGGTTGTGGACGAGTGCGCTGGTGCCGACGACACCCGCACGGCGCCACGACTTGCCGTCGTCGTGCGAGTACTCGACACCGGTGATGCGCACCTTGCCCGTGTCGCCCTGCGACTGCGTGAGCAGCCCGATGCGCTGCAACGTCCCCGCGGGCACCGCGCCGTTCGCGTCGAGCTTCGGCGCGAACCGCACGACCGACAGCGGCAGGGTGTCGGTCTGGTCCGGCGTTCCCTTCGACTTGAACGTCCACACCGCCGACACCTCGGTGCTGAACTCGAACTGAGAGCTCCGGTCGAGGCTGACCTCGGCGCGGAAGTCGCCCTGCGGCAGCGGCACGTTCGGGAACACCCCGCTCGTCGAGGTGGTCTCGCCGAGCAGCACGCCGTTGCGGTACAGGGCGGTGCGCGCACTGTCCACAGTGGAAGCCCCTGTGCCGTTGCTCGCGTCGCTCAGCAACGGGACGCCGATGAACATCTCGGCGCCGCTGCGCTGGGCGAACGGGTACGGCGACTCGGGCAGGCCCGGTGAGAAGACCGGCTGGAGCTCCTTCTCCTGGTAGGTCCTCCCCGCCTCGTACGCGCGGTACCCGGAGATGGCCTGTTCCAGGGCGCCACCGGCGTGGGTGGCCCTGGCGATGGACTGCCAGCGCAGGTCCTCGGTCGTCACGTAGTCGACCGCCTTGCTGCCCGCCGGCACCGGGTAGAGCGCCGATCCGCCGCTCAGGCCGTGCGCGGACGTCGGGAACTCGCCCTTCGTGGCCGTGCTGCCCGGCCGGGCGCCGCCGATGACGGTCTCGACGCGAGCCAGGTCCTTCTTCTCGGGTGCGCGCGTCAGTCCGTTCGGCAGGCTGCCGGCGACGGGGTAGGCCAGCCGGAAGTACGTGCCGGCGTCGACCGCGGAGTTGGCGTGCAGAGTCACCATCGACGACAGCTCCTCCGGCGGCAGCGGACCGCCGACCTGGGTCGCCGCGATGCCCTCGAAGCCGCCGAACGCGATCAGCGTGGACTGCAGGGTCCGGTCGCCGAACACGCGCCGCCACCCGATCTCGCCGGCCACGAAGTCACCGGTGGCCTCCGGTGCCTTGATCGACAACGGCCGTGCCAGCCTGGCGTCCAGCGCCACGGTCGTGTCGGCGGTGAGCTTCAGGTTCGGGTGGAGGAACATGTCCAGGCCCTCGGTCGCGCTGACCGAGGTGTCGAGCAGGTAGGTGCCCTTGGGCAGCCGGACCTTGGCGTCGCCCTCGGCGAAGACCACCTGGAACGCGCCGTTGTCCAGGCCGTCGACGAACGTCAGCGAGCTGCCGGGGTCCTGCCCGTCGCGGCCGGTCAGGTCGAGCACGAGGGTGTAGCTCTCCACCTCCCGGTCGACGCCGACGAGCGTGCGCACGGTGTGCGTGCCGGACGTCGCCACGACCTCGCCGGTGTACCTGCCGTCCTGCGTGCCGACGCGCGTGTCGCCGGTGACGTTCACGGACGCGGTGCCCTTGGCGGGGACCGTGACCTTCGAGGCGCTCAGCGCGAACATGCCCGCGGGTGCGGTGCCGGTGAGCTTCACGTCGAGCGTGATCGCCGTGGCGGTCGGGTTGGAGTAGGTGATCGGCTTGGTCTCCGGCTTGTCGTCGCCGTGCGGCCACTCGTGACGGCCGAGGTTCAGCGCGACGACGTCGGCGGTCAGCACCTGGTCGATCGCCTTGGCGACGTCGATGCGCCCGGCGCCCTGGTCGAACGCGCTCACGCCCGCCGTCGGCTTGGCGGTGGTGGCCAGCGCCGACTTGAGCTGCGCGGGCGTCCACTCCGGGTGCTGCTGGCGCAACAGGGCCGCGGCGCCCGCCACGTGCGGCGTCGCCATGGACGTGCCGCTCCCCGCGATGTGCTCGCCGTTCGTGCCGGCGGCCGCCGCGACGATGCCGACGCCCGGTGCGGTCACCTCGGGCTTGAGCCCGCTGTCGCCCACGCGAGGGCCCCTGCTGGAGAACGGCGCCATCGTGTCGTCGCGGTCGACGGCGCCCACCGACAGCGCGGACTCGGCCGTGCTGGGCGAGCTGACCGTGCCGGGGGAGCCCGAGTTGCCCGCCGCGACGACGAACAACGTGCCGTACTGGGCCGTGAGGTCGTCGACCGCCTGCTCCAGCGGGTCGACGTCCGGGGTGTCGGTGCCGCCGAGGCTCATGTTGACGACCTGGGCGCCCTGCTCGGCGGCCCAGCGCATGCCGTCGAGGATCCACGACTCCTGGCAGCCGAACTCGATGCAGACCTTGGCGTCGATCAGCTGGGCTCCTGGCGCGACGCCGCCGTACTCGGCGTCGTGGCTCGCGACGGTCGAGCCGACGTGCGTGCCGTGGCCGACGTTGTCGGTGTTGTCCGGGTCGGTGGTGAAGTTCTTCTCGGCGACCTGCTGCCCGGCCAGGTCGGGGTGCTTCTCGTCGACGCCGGTGTCGACGATCGCGACCTTGACGCCCGTGCCGGTGATGCCCCGCTGGTGGGCGGCGGGAGCGCCGATCTGCGCGACCGACCTGTCGAGGCTCGGCTTGCGGATGCCGTCGAGCCAGATCTTGTCGTCGGAGGCCTGCAAGGCGGCCCAGTCAGCCGTGGTCCGCGCCCCGAGCCTGGCGTGGCCGTCCACGATCAGCGGCATCCGGTCCCGGTAGCCGAACTCCAGCAGCGTCGTGACGTCGAAGAGCCTGCGGTCGAGCCGGCCCGCCGCCAGGGGCCCGAACGCGTCCTCGGGAACGACCGTCGTGCGCCCGTCGGCACCGCGGTGCGTCTTGAACGTCATGCCGCCGCGGCCCTCGCCGGGCTGGACCGCGACGACGTGCCCGCCCGGTCCGAGGAGGACCTTGTCGCCGGTGACGAGGGTGACCTCGTCGATCGCCTTCTGCGGTGCGGAGGCCGGTGGTGCGGCCGTCGCGACCGCGGCCGGTACCGCTGTCAGTGCGAGCGCCGTGAAGGCGGCGCCCAGCACCTTCGATTTTCCGCGCATTCGAATCCCCTCGTGGTTCGAATTTGCTGCGCGCTGTGGTCCGCGCAGGCCGGAAGGCCTTCCGCGGCAAAGCGAAGGCAATGCGAAAAAGGTCCCCCGACGTTTCGAACGTATCGATGGTGGCCGGGGTCACACAGGGCTGAACGGGGGATTCTGGCCGGTAGGCCGCTCACCGGTCAGTTCGACCGCCAGAACTTCCAGCGCGCCTTGCGGTCGTCCGCCAGTTCACCCGAAGCGCGGCACCATTCCGCGAACTGCGCGGCATCCTCGCGCGCCCGTGAGCCCGCACGACGCGGGTGTTCGAAGGCGTACGCGTCGAAGAGCGGCCGAAACCTGTCGCCGAGCTCGTCGGCGACGGCGGGGCCGAGCATCCGCACGATGCCGCGCCGTTTCGACAGCAACGCGCGGCGTTCGACGTCGAGACGTTGTTCGTCGAATCCCGCCGGTGCGGGCCCGTTCGCGAGCAATGCGTTCAGCAGCGCGGCCTGCTGAGAGGCAAGCCTTTCGCGTGAGGCCGAAACGTCACCCATTTCAGCCACGGTGTTTGTCCACGACCGCGCGGATCGCGGCCAGCTCGGACGCGATTTCGGTGTCGGACGGGTAGTTGTCGTCGCGCTCCAGCAGAACACCGGGCGGATTCACGCGGGAACACAGTTCGTCGAGCACCCCGAGCACTTCCGGCAGTACCGCGTGCGCGTGCGTGTCGTGGTAGACGTCGCCGTTTTCGACACCGCCGGCCACGTGCACGTAAGCCAAGCGCTCCAACGGGATCTCGTCGAGGAACCGTTCGGGGTCGGTGCCGATGTTGCGGGCGTTGGCGTAGAGGTTCGCGACGTCGACGAGCAGCCAGCAGTCGGTGCGCTCGACGAGCTCGGCCAGGAACTCGCCCTCGGACAGCTCGCCGTCCGGCCACTCCAGCAGGGCGGCGACGTTCTCCAGGGCCAGCGGCACGGGCAGGTTCCGCTGCGCCAGCTTGACGTTCGCCACGAGCACGTCGAGCGCGTCCCTGGTGCGCGGCACCGGCATGAGGTGGCCGGAGTCGAGCCCGCCTGCCCGGACGAAGCACACGTGGTCGCTGACCATCGGCGCGCCGACGGCCTCGGCGACGGCGCCCAGGTGCTCGACGCGGCCGAGGTCGACCTCCTCCGCGCCGCCCAGCGACAGCGACACGGCGTGGGGCAGGACGGGGACGCCGCGCTCCAGCAGCAGCGTCACCGACTCCGGCAGGTGTCCGATGTGGAGATTCTCCGCGACGACCTCGACGAAGTCCACGCCGGGCAGCCGTTCCACGGTCAGGTCGATCTCCGAGCGCCAGCCGATGCCGACACCCAGGTCCTTGAGCCCCGCCATCAGTCGCCTCCTCCGCCACCGCCGCAGCCCCCGCCACCGCAACTGCTGCTGCCGGACGAACAGCTACTACCGCCGCTACTGCTACCACAACTGCTGCTGCCGCATCCGCTCCCGCAACTGCTGCAGCTCGACACGGTCGTACCGCAGCTGCTGTTGTTGTTGCTGCGGGAAGCGGACTTGCCGCGCTTGAGCGGGATCATCCTCACCACGCTCCGGGGAAGCTCGAAGAGGTCTCCGACGTTCTGACCGCCGACCCTGCCGCCGAAGCCGTACAGCGCCACCGCGCGCACCCTGTCGCTCGCGGTCACGGTCCCCAGGGCCGCGGTGCCCGCCCTGGTCAGCGGGCTGCGGCCGCGGGCCCAGAAGGCGATCGCCAGCAGGGCCACGGCCCCGAAGAGAGCCGACGGCTCCCCGACGCTGATCACGAACAGCAGACCCGCGATCACGAGGAAGAGCCACCACAGGCCCAAACGGGGACGGGACCGCCGCATGAGCTTCTCGTCCATCAGCTGACGGTGCAGCGTGTGCATCTCGAAGCTGTCCGCGGCGGCCTTCATGATCTTGTTGAACGAGACCGGCGTCCGGACCTTGCCGAGGATGTACGTCTCGACCCGTGAAGTCGCACCGTGGTTGTTCTGGTGCACGGCGGACACGCGGCCGTCGCGCGAGACGCGGACGAGTCCGGCGTCGAGCAGCCTCGCCAGCGCCGTCTCGGCGGACCTGCCCGGTCCGGCGGAGAGGTAGCCGATCTGCTCCGGGGGCAGTTGCGCCACCTGCGCCGTCGTCGGTGTGACCATCGTTCCCCCTCAGCCGCTGGAACTGCTGCTGCCGCAACTACTGCTACTGCTGCTACAACTCGAGCTGCTGCTCGAACAGCTGCTACTGCTGCTGGAACAACTGCTGGAGCTGCCGCAGCTGCTGCTGGAGCAGCTCGACGAGCTGCCGCAGCCGTTGTGGTGGTCGTAGTAGTCGTACGTGGTAGTGCAGCTGCTGCCACTGTTCGAAGTGGACTTCCCCTGCCGGTTCCTGCCCCGGTTCAGGCCGTTCAACGCTACGACGTGCGCGCCGCCGCGCTGGTTCCTGAACGCGTACAACAGCACACTCTTGCCCTGCGGCGTGAGCCGGCCCTTGACGCGCAGCAGGAAGACGAGGAACAGCAACAGCGCCGTCAGCAGGATGATCCGCCCGTCGAACGCGATCACGCCGACCAGGGACACGAACGCGAGGATCACCAGCAATACCCGGAGAGCGGGGATGGCGCCGCGGGGCTTGCCCCACTGGGGACGCACCATCCCGCGGGTGATCAGGCTCTGGTGCAGCGCGCCCATCTCGTGGCTTGCCGCCGACACCTGCACGAGCTGCTGGAGCGGGCGTGCGGCGCCGAGGAGTCCGGAGAGGATGTACGCCTCAAGCGGGGTCGTGGCGCCGTAGTCGGTGTGGTGGACGGCGGTCACGAGGCCCTCGCGGGAGATGCGCACGAGACCGCCGTCCATCATCCGGGCCAGTGCGGCCTCCACCGCCCTGCCCGGCCCCCGTGCCAGGAACCCGATCTCCTCCGCCGTCCAGACCACCTGGTGCGGTGCCGAAGACTTGGCCATCAGCACTCCCCTCACTGAGCCGGTGCACCTTCGACGTGAGATCTACCCCCGGGTTCCTGGTGTTACCTGAAAAGAACCGGAAACCGGTCAGCTACCGCCTCCGCCACAACCGCCGCCCCCGCCGCAGCTGCTGCCGCTCGAACACGAAGAGGAACTGGACGAACACGAGGAAGAGCTGGACGAGCACGAGCTGTAGCCACTGCTGCCGCCGTACCCGCCGGTGGATCCGGAGGCGGCGAGCAGCGAGGTGCGGACGGCGAGGTCCGGGTAGACGGTGAGGCCTCCGAAGAGCACCAGCCCGGCAGCCCCGGCGTACAGGGCCTCGTCCGGCGTCGCCGAGCGGGTGCGGGAGCTGCGCGCCTCGTCGAGCGCGCGGTCGCCCCTGCCGGTGCGGACGTGCTTGCCGCGCCGGGTGACGAGCAGGATCAGCAGACCCGTGATCACGAGCTGCACCGTCAGCCAGCCGACGGGAGCGTCGATCGCGATGCCGTTGACCCAGCGGACCACACCGATCGCGAGCAGCACCCACAACGCGAGAGATCCCTTGCGCAGCGCGCTCTTCACCGCGGAGGGGTCGGCCACCAGACCCATGTCCTGCAGGCGCCGGCCGATGGAGGTGACGACCTCGTCCTGGGCGACCGCCGGGATCATGAGGCTCACCGTGCGGTTCATGTACCGCTGGCTGTCGGCGATGACCGCGCGGTCCACCGGGTTGCGCGGCTCCGTGGTGGACGTGGCCTGAACGGTGCCACGGCGGGAAGTGCGGAGCTCGCCCGCGGTGAGCAGCCGCGCGAGGGAGGTCTCCACCACGCGCTTCGGGCCGCCCGCCAGGTACGCGAGCTCGTCCATGTCCAGTGAGCGCACGGGCTGGTCACCACGACCAGCCCGTGCGCGTACCCGGACGACGATCGCGACCAGCACCGCCAGTGCCAGCCCGATCCAGTACAGCTGAAGGAACTCCGGTCCGGACAACCCCCAAGGCCTCTGCATGCGACCCACCCCCTGACTACCCCGAAAATGCTTCGGTGGCGTTCATGGTGTGGTCCGGGCCACATGCTCACAAGGCTTGTTGACGAAGCCTTAGGGTTGCCCCTCTTCCGTCACTTCCCGTGGCCGGGTGCTCACTCCGCGAGCCCGGTCGGTCAGCTCGACGAGCCGCCGTCGACTCCGCCGGAGCCTTCGCCATCGGTACCGAAGAAGTTCATGATGCCTCCCAGGTCGGTCCGGTCCGCGCTGGACCGGACTTCCGGCCCAGTCTCCTATTCGGACGGAACCAGTTTCAAGGAAACGGAGTTGATGCAGTAGCGCTGGTCCGTCGGGGTGGGGTACCCCTCACCTTCGAAAACGTGCCCGAGGTGGCTGTGGCATGTGGCGCAGAGCACTTCGACGCGCTTCATCCCGAGCGCGCGGTCCTCGCGCAGGATGACCGACTCGCCGGCCAGGGGCGAGAAGAACGACGGCCAGCCGCAGTGCGAGTCGAACTTGGTGTCGCTGCGGAAGAGCTCCGCTCCGCAGGCGCGGCACTCGTAGAGGCCCTCGGTCTTGGTCTCGGTGTACTCACCCGTCCACGGGCGCTCGGTGCCTGCCTGGCGCAGCACCGCGTACTCGGCGGGGTTCAGCTGGGCGCGCCATTCCTCTTCGGAACGCACGACCTTGGGGGTGGTGCCGACAACAGGTTCCATGACTCTTTATAACGCCGTCCGCGGCGCTGGGCTTCCCGCGGCCGCCGCCCGAGTGGGACCGTAAGACCCCGATAAGGAGTCGTTCAGGTCAGAAGATGATGGCGAGGATGTCGCCGAGCGCGAACCAGATGGTGAGGATCACGCCGAGCAGGATCAGGCCCACGACGACGACGGCGACCAGGCGCTGGTGTCCGGTCGTGCGGTTCGCCGAGTCGGCGAAGTCCTGGACGCCCTCCAGGTAGCCCTCGACGGTGTAGCCGGGGCGCTGGCGCTTCATCCGGTCGAGGTGATCGGCGAAGGCCTTCGTCTCCGGGTCTTGCGGGTCGAGGCCGATCAGTTCCTCCTGGAACTTCTCGCTCTCGTCCTTCGAATCGCCCATAACCCCCAGCTTAGTGGCTGAGGGTCCCGAAACCGGGTTGGCGGACGTCAGCTCGCCACAGCGAGTGACGGCCGGACGGCGCCGACCGCGCGCCCGTGACCGAGGACCGGCACCGTCGCGAGGTCCTCCAGTTCGCTCACGTCCACACCGAGCCGCTTGAGCACGGCCACGACGACGACCGCGCGAGCGCGTGACGACCCGTCGGCGATCTTGAGCGCCACGCCCTCACCGGTGGGCAGGCCGACCGCGTAGACGCCCTCGGCGCCGTCCTTGGCGATGACACCGGGCAGCGCGCTCATCAGCGCGGTGACGTCGCGGCCGGTGCCGCCGACCCACCGCGGGTGGGCGTTCATGGCGGCGGCCACGCGGTGTTCGAGGGTTCCCTCGGGTGCGCTGGCCAGGCGGCCGAACGCCCTGGCGAGGCCCGTGAGGCTGATGGCGAAGATCGGGGCGCCGCAGCCGTCGACGCCGACCTGGGCGACGGGCTCGCCGGCCACGTCCTCGATGGTCTCGCGCGTGGTGACCTGCAACGGGTGCGTCGGGTCGAGGTAGGTCGCGGTGGGCCAGCCGTTGGCGACGCAGGTGGCGAGCATGGCGGCGTGCTTGCCGGAGCAGTTCATGTACTTCGGGGCGGCCTGGAGGCCCTGGGCGAGGGCGTGGGCGCGGGCCTGCTCGCCGAGCGGCAGGTCGGGCGTGCACTGCAGGGCGTCCTCGCTCAGACCGGCCGACGCCAGGATCTCCAGAGCGCCCGCGACGTGGAAGTCCTCGCCCGAGTGCGAGGCGCAGGCGAGGGCGAGCAGCTCGCCGTCGAGGTCGAGACCGCCGCGCAGCATCGCGAGGGCCTGCAGGGGCTTGTTCGACGACCGCGGGAACGCGACGTCGCCGGGCCGTCCGACGGACAGGGTGGGGGAGCCGGACGCGTCGGTCGCGACGACGGTGCCGTGGTGCACCGACTCCAGGAAGTCGCCCCGCCAGACCTCGGCCAGAACCTCGTGACCCATCGTCACCCCTCCTCCGGGAACTGCCAACTGTCGACAGTTGACACGTTCGCTAGCTTAACGGGTGAACCGCCGGTGCCGTCCAGATCAGGAGACGAAGGTGACACCCCCTCTGCACCTCAGCCTCGCGGGGCAGGCCGTCGACGTGCTGCGCGAGCAGGTGCTGACCGGGGAGATCCCGCCCGGTTCCCGGGTCAACGAGGTCGAGGTGGCGCAGAAGCTCGGCATCAGCCGCGGCCCGTTGCGCGAGGCCATCCGCCACCTGGCCTCCGAGCGCCTGCTGACGCTGGTACCGCACCGCGGCGCGTTCGTGACCGGTGCCGACGCCGATGACGTCCGGGCGTTGTTCGAGCTGCGTACGGCCCTCGAGTGCGCCGCCGCGGAACTGGCGGCGTCCCGCCGCACCGACGTCGACCTGGTGCGGCTGCGCGAGGTCTGCGCCGAGAGCCGGCGCAACTACAAGGCGGGGCAGCCGTTCCCGTACCGGCTGGACCTCGCGTTCCACCAGACGCTCCTGCACGCGGCCCGCAGCCCGCACATCGCCGAGCAGGTGCGGCTCGTGCAGCAACGCGTGGTGCTCCTGCGCAGTGCGCTGGAAGACGACCCGCCGCACCAGCACGCGTCGATGGACGACCACGACGAACTGGTGAAGGCGGTCGAGGACGGCGACGCGGCGAGGGCCGCCACGGTGATGCGGCGCCACCTGTCCCGCGTGTGCGCGCAGATGCTGACGAGCCTGGGTCGCTGACCCCGGGTCAGCGCAGAACGGTGCTCAGGAAGGCGTCCGCGTCGAACCGCTCGGAACCCGCCGGGACGAGCCGGTAGGTGGCGGCCAGGAACTTCCGCAGCGGGTTCGCCGGAAAGCGGAACACCGTCGCCTGCCGGTCGGAGATCAGTTCCAGCACCAGCGTGCGGCCGGAGTGCGGCCTCAGTCTCACGTCACCGTCACCCGTGGACCTGGTCATGCCCTCGGCGAGCAGCTCCCTGCCCATGACCCACGTGGCCACCGAGCCGCCGGAGTGGAACCGCATGGTCACCGCGAACGGGTCGTCGAACTGGTAGATCAGCTCCGTCTCGACCGGCGCGGTGGTGCCGTCCAGCCGGACGAAGTCGAAGACGGTGCGTGACGCGACCCGCATCGGGTACTCCCTGTCGTGTTCGCCTGTGTTCAATAAGGGATCACGTATTCGGCGGTCAATTGGTTCAAAGTGAGTCGTTGCCATTACCAATTGATTCACCGAACAGTTTTCACGTTCAGCGTCCCGACGAGAACCTGCCGACCGCCGGCGAACGTGCGGAACTCGCCGGTGGGCCAGTGCTCGATCCTGAGTTCGTCGCCGGGCAGGACGGGAGCGGTGAACCGGGCGTGCAGCTCGGTGAAGTCCTTGCCGCGCACGGTGATCCCGAGCGTGCACAGGCCGTGCAGGATGGGCCTGTCGAACCCGGCCCGCCGGGCGAACCCGCGATCGTGGTGCATCGGGTTCACGTCGCCCGTCTCGCGGTACCGCAACGCCTGGTCCTGGCTCGTCCGGAAGAAGCTGACCTCGGGAGCGGTGTCCGGCACCTCGAACTTCCGCGTCTCACCCCGTTCGCCACCGAAACCGCCGTCGCCCTTGACGAAGCACGACGAGCGCGTGGTCGCGTACTCCGATTCCCAGCGGCTGACCACAAGAGCGCCGGAACCCTTGTCGTAGATGTTCTCGACCGTCTTGGTGACGACCGCCGACCCGTTTGCGGGAAGCGTTTCGTGCAGCCGGAGCGACTGTTCGGCGTGCAGGACCTGGGTCATGTCGGCGCCGGTCAGCCCCAGCTGCGGACCGCCCCGTTGCAGCAGCGGGATGGCGAACGCGGGGGAGTGGCCGCCGACCGCCGCCGCGTACACCTCGGCGTCGCCGGCCGACCAGGTGCGGACCTGTCGTTCGACGACGCCGAGGATGTCGTGGTTCAGCATTGCCCCAAGCTAGGGCTACCCCAGCGTGCCCCGCACGTTCGCGTGGCCCTTGAGCAGGTTGCGGGCGATCGTGCGGCGCTGGATCTCGTCGGTGCCCTCGTAGATGCGCAGCAGCCGCAGCTCGCGGTACCAGCGCTCGATCGGCAGCTCGCGGGTGTAGCCCATGCCGCCGTGGATCTGCAGGACGCGGTCGACGATCTCGTTGGCCTTGATGCCGCCGTAGAGCTTCGCGATCGACTGCGCCTGCCGCGAGTCCTGCTTCTGGTCGACGAGCCACGCGGCGTGCAGCACGAGCCAGCGCAGCGCCTCGATCTCCACCGCGGAGTCGGCGATCATCCACTGGATGGCCTGGTACTCGGCGATGGGCTGGCCGAACGTGACGCGGTTCTTGGCCTGCTCGATCGCCATCTCCACGAGCCGTTCGACGCTGCCGAGCGCGCGGGCGGGCAGCAGGTAGCGGCCCTGGCCGATCCACTGCATCGCCAGGGTGAAGCCCTTGCCGACCTCGCCGAGGATGTTCTCCTCCGGCACGCGGACGTTGTCGAACACGAGCGCCGCCGGGCCCCACTGGCCCATGGTCGGGATGGGCTCGGACTTCCAGCCCATGTCGCGGTCGACGAGGAAGCACGTGACGCCGCCGTTGGCGCCCTTCTCCTTGTCCGTCACCGCGAACACCATCACGAAGTCGGCCTCGTTGCCCTGCGTGATGAACGTCTTCTCGCCGTTGATGACCCACTCGTCGCCGTCCTTGACGGCGGACGTGCGGATGGCCTTGGCGTCACTGCCGGCGCCGGGCTCGGTGATCGCGAAGCACGACACCCGTTCACCGGAGATCGTCGGCAGCAGGTAGCGCTGCTTCTGCTCCTCGTTGCCGTGGAACAGGATGTTGTCCGCGTAGCCGCCGAACCGGAACGGGACGAAGCTGCGCCCGAGCTCGGCCTCGATGAGCGCGGTCATCATGCCGCCGAGCCCCATGCCGCCGTACTCCTGCGGCGTCAGCACACCGAAGAACCCGGCCTGCTTGGCCTTGTCCTGCAACGCCTTGAGCTCGTCCTTCGCCAGGCCCGGCTGGCCCGCGCGTTCGCGGCGCAGCACCTCGGGCTCCAGCGGGATGATCTCCTTGCGCACGAAGGTCCGCACCCAGTCGCGGATCTCCTTCTGCTCCTCGTCGAGCGTGAAGTCCATTGCTTTCCTCTCAGATGAACGCGTTCACGCCCGTGAGCGCGCGGCCGATGAGCAGTTTCTGGATCTGGCTGGTGCCCTCGTAGAGGGTGGTGACGCGGGCGTCCCGGAGGTACTTGCCCACCGGGTACTCGTCGATGTAGCCGTAGCCGCCGAAGACCTGGATGGCGTTGTTGGCGACCCTGACCGAGGCCTCGCTGGCGTAGAGCTTGGCCATGGAGGCCTCGGTGCCGAACGGCTGACCCCGGTCCGCGAGGTCGGCGACGCGCCAGGTGAGCAGGCGCGCGGCGTCCGTCTCCACGGCCATGTCCGCGAGCAGCTCCTGGACGAGCTGGAAGCCCGCGATGGGCTTGCCGAACTGCTCGCGTTCCTTCGCGTACCGCAGGGCTGCCTCGAGGGCGCCCCTCGCGGCACCGACGCAGCCCGCCGCGACGGACATCCGCCCCTTGTCGAGTGCGCCCATCGCGAGCTTGAAGCCCTCCTCGCTGAGCAGGGCGTCGTCCGGCACCTCGACGTCGTCGAGCGTGATCTCGGCGGTGGCCTGACCGCGCATGCCGAGCTTGCCCTTGATCTCGGTGGCGGTGAACCCCGGAGTGTCCGTGGGGACCAGGAACGCCGAGATGCCCCTCGGGCCGGGGCCGCCGGTCCGGGCGAACACGAGTGCGACGTCCGCCCACGTGCCGTTGGTGATGAAGACCTTGCGGCCGCTGATGCGGTAGCCGTTGCCCGTCTTGGTGGCTTTGGTGACGAGACTGCCGGCGTCGCTGCCGGTGCCGGGTTCCGTGAGGGCGAAGCAGCCGACCTGGGTGCCGTTGGCGAGACCCGGCAGCCAGCGCCGTTTCTGCTCCTCGGTGCCGTGCTTCGCGATCGACTTCGCGACCAGCCCGAGCGAGACGGAGATGATGCCGCGGACGGCGCTGTCGCCGCGCGCCACCTCTTCGAGCACCAGGCAGTAGGCGAGGTTGTCCCCACCCGACCCGCCGTACTCCTCGTCGATGCCGAGCCCGAGGAACCCGACCTCGCCCAGCGCCGGCACGAGGTCTCTGTCGATGGCCTCCTCGCGGTCCCACCGCACGGCGTGCGGGACGATGCGTTCGTCGGTGAAACGCCGCGCCAGCTCCCTGAGCTGCCGGTGTTCGTCCGAAAGCGTCAGATCCACGAACCCTCCCGATTAACCGAACAGTGTTAGGTTAACCCACATGCCCCGGCCGAGCACCCCTTTGCTGAGCCCCGACCGGATCCGGTCGGTGGCCCTGGCCATCATCGACCGCGACGGCCTGGACGGCCTGTCGATGCGCAAGCTCGCCGCGTCACTGGGCGTGCAGGCCGCGTCGCTCTACGGACACGTCCGCACCAAGGACCAGCTCCTGAACGACATCGCGTCGACGATCCTGTCGTCCGTCGACACCTCGGGCTTCTCCGTCGACTGGCGGGAGGGCCTGCTCCGATGCGCGCGCTCGTACCGCGCGGCGCTGTCGTCGCACCCGAACATCGTGCCGTTCCTGGCGTACGGCCCGGCCGGTCGCGAGGAGTCCCTGCGCCGCCTGGACATCCTGCACGGCGCCCTGGTCGACGCGGGATGGTCCCGCCGCGAGGCCACGATGATCGCCGCCGGCCTGATGTACGTCGTGTTCGGCTCGGCGCTGAGCTCGTTCTCCAGCGGCTTCTCCGCCGACCCCGCCGACTACTCCGGCCGCTACCCGCACCTCGACCGGGCCCACCTGCTCCCCGGCGTCGCCGCCGAGCTGGACCGGGACAGCTTCGAGCTGACGCTCGCGGCGTTCGTGCGGGGGCTTTAGTGTTCAGCCGTGGCTGCTGCGAAGTCGAAGGCGATCGAGCTCGAGGTCGGTGACCAGCTGGTGCGGGTGTCCAACCCGGACAAGCCGTACTTCCCCGCGCGGAACATCACCAAGAGGCAGGTGGTCGAGTACTACCGCACCGTGGCGCCCGTGCTGCTGCCGGTGCTGCGCGACCGCCCGGTGGTGCTGAAGCGGTTCGTCGACGGCGTCGAGGGCGAGGCGTTCTACCAGAAGCGCGTGCCCAAGAACGCTCCTCCATACGTGGAGACGGTGACGATCCGCTTCCCGTCCGGCAGGCCCGCCGACGAGATCTGTCCGACCTCCGAAGCCGTCATCGTGTGGGCCGCGAACCTCGGCACGTTCGACTTCCACCCGTGGCCGGTGCGCCGTCCGGACGTGGACCACCCGGACGAGCTGCGCATCGACCTGGACCCGCAGCCCGGCACTGATTTCTCCGACGCCGCCCGCGTCGCCGCGGTGCTGCGGGAGGTGCTGGCCGACGCCGGGCTGACCGGCTACCCGAAGACCTCCGGCGGACGCGGCATCCACGTCGCCGTGCGGATCCGGCCGGAATGGGACTTCGTCGACGTCCGGCACGCCGTCATCGCCCTGGCGCGGGAGGTGGAGAAGCGGGCGCCTTCCCTGGCCACTTCGGCGTGGTGGAAGGAAGAGCGGGGCGAGCGCGTGTTCATCGACTTCAACCAGGCGGCGCGCGACCGCACGATCGCCTCCGCCTGGTCGGTGCGGGGGACTGCGCGGGCGACCGTCTCCACTCCGGTGACCTGGGACGAGCTGTCCACTGTGGACCCTGACGACTTCGACGTGCTCACCGTGCCGAAATACCTCGCCGAGCGCGGTGATCCGCACGCCGCTCTGGACTCCGAGGCGTTCGGGATCGAGAAGCTGCTGGAGTGGTACGCGGCTGATCCTCGCGGGGAGATGCCGTATCCGCCGGACTACCCGAAGATGCCGGGCGAGCCGATGCGGGTGCAGCCGTCGCGGGCCCGCAAGCAGGAGTAACGACCGGCCGTTTGGTGCCGATCTTGCTTACATGGTCGCACTCTCGTCCGTCGCGGCAGGCATTGCGAACGCGGCGGTGAAGATCGTCCGTGAGTCAGAGGAGCCGCTACCGAGGACCACGCGCAGCCGGACGGTGGTCTACCTGCGCGGACGGGACTGCCGCACGCTGATCGAGCTGTGCTGCAACCGCCACCACACCGACCCGTCCGGCACCGGCACGGAGAAGGAGGCGGCCGAGCTCCTCTCCGCGTTCGTGCACGAGCTCGTCGGCTCTGTCGGGGTGGACGACCAGGTTTCGCGCGAGTTCGCGCACGGTCTGTGGCGGGAGATCGACCGCCTGGCGAGGGCGTCGGGCCGCAGGATCGACCCCAGCGACAAGATCCGGATCACGGTGACGGGGCCGGAACGCCCGATCGCGCAACGGCTCGCTCTGGCGCTCGACTCGGTCAGGTCGCAGGAGTCCCTCGACGTCGGCGTCGCGATCCGCACCGCGATGGGGCGCGCGTACGACCGGATGGTGATGCCTCATTCGAGGGAGGACTTCCGCTTTCCCGTCGAGAAGATCTACGTCCCGCGCACGTTGCGCCGCAGGGACCCCCCCGACCCGTCGAGACCACTGGTCGAGGAAGGCCGGCTCACCGCGCGGAAGTTCGTCGTCGTGGGCAACCCCGGCGCGGGCAAGAGCACGTTCATCCGCCGGATGATCCACCGCACGGCGACCGCCGACGGCCGGGTCGTGCCGCTGCTGGTCCAGCTCAAGCACCACCAGAAGCTGAAGGACGACTTCGTCTCGATCCTGACCGGCGAGCTGCGCCCGCTCGTGCAGCGCGAGGTGCCGCGGCAGCACCTCACCGACCTGCTGGACTCCGGTGACGTGCTCGTCGTCTTCGACGGGCTGGACGAGGTCGGAGGACTCGCCGCGCGCCGGGCCGTGGTGCTCGCGATCGAGGCCTTCGCCGCGCGGTTCCCCCTGACGCGCATCGTGGTCACGTGCCGTGAGGAGAGCTATTCGGTCGCGATGCTCGACTCCGAGGCCTTTCCGGTGCACTGGCTGCCGGACTTCGACGACGCGCAGGTCGCGCACTACGTGCGCACGTGGTTCTCGTTGATGCATTCGCACAGCGGCATCAACGGAACGCACAGCTCGGCGTTTCTCAATGACAGCGAGCACGTGCGTGATCTGCGGTCGAACCCGTTGATGCTCTCGTTGCTCTGCATGCTGTACCAGAGCGAGGGCTACATCCCGGAGAACAGCGCGGACGTCTACCGGGAGTGCGCCGAGCTGATGCTCGTCCGGTGGGACTCGGTGAGCCAGGTCCCGTCGCTGATCCGCTCGTCCGTGAAGCTCGCCAAGTTCCTGGTGCAGGAGCTGGCACAGCACTTCTTCTTCGCGCTGGGCGGTCAGGGCGCGGCGGGGGAGCGCGAGCTGGAACGCCTGGTCGTCGCCCACCTCGTGGAACGCGAGGACGAGGACACGCTGACCTACCACCAGCAGGCGCAGGCCTTCCTGAACTACTGCGCGGCACGAGCGTGGGTGCTGACACAGGTCGGCACGTCGAGCAACGGGGAACGGCGGTTCGGCTTCACCCACCGGACGTTCATGGAGTACTACACGGCCTGCCACATCCTGCGCAAGGAGCCGACCGTGCGCGGACTCGTGGACGTGTTGCGTCCTATGATCATCTCCGGCAAGAGCTTCGTCGTGCCTCAGGTGGCGATGCAGATGTACGACGTCAACCGTGCGGACGGCGGTGACGAGTGCGTCCTGCTGCTGCTCAAGTTCGCGCGGATCGCCCGCGACATCCAGGCCGAGCTCGCCATCATCACGTTCTGCGTCTCGTTCCTCGAGCACAACAGCGTCCGGCGCAGGACGGCCGTGGAGGTGCTGGAACACGCCTTCGTGCTGCTGGGCCGCACCGGCGATGTGTACCTCAAGAACGGTCTCATCGCGTTGCGCAGCAGGAAGAGGCATCGCGCCGCGACCATCGCCAGGAAGGTGGTCGAGCGGACTGCGGACACACGTGACCAGAACACGGATCTGCGGCTCGGCGCCGGACTGATGGTGCGCGAACCGGATGTCGCCTACGAGGTGGCGCTCGGTGAGGTGAGACACGGTCTCGTGGGGCCTGACGGCTTCCTGCGCAGGCATCGTCCGCGGACCCTCGTGTACGCACTGCTCCCCGGTGACGGGACCGAGTACGTCCCCGGTCCTCTGGTGAAGGCGATCCGGGATCTCGCACCGGAGTCCGTCCCGAACCGGGTCAAGTACTTCGACGCCGCGCTGAGATCGCTCGGACCCGCGCTCCCGGACGTGCTGCCGGTCCCGGTGTCCGTGCTGTCGAAGATCGTCCGGCTGTTCGCCGCGGTGAGCCGCGAGCAGGTGCTCAAGCCGCTCGCCAGGACACACCTGGGATTTGCCGGTCTGGTCGCCGTCCTCGCCGCGGCCGCCCTCGAAGCGGGCCTGGACTGGGACCTCCCGCAGGAGCTGATGGACGACTGCGGCGTGCCGTCCGTCCACGGTCCGACCCCACGACGTGCGCTCGGTGAGCGGTTGTGGTTGTACACCAAGAACAACGAGTCGCTGGCCGCGGTGCGCGGGTGCCTGCGGCGGTGGGCGGACAACCAGATGTCGTTCATCGACCCCACGCGCTGATCCAGGCGTCGCAGGGGAACGAGCCGCCCGGCGTGAGCCAACCGGCTGTATCGGGGACGAATCCAGTGGGCGACCTCGTAGAATGGAGTGGACGCGAGAGGAGGTCGCGATGTCACAGCCTTATGTCGTGCGGTACGTCGGCGGTCCCCTCGACGGCCGGGTCGACTCGTTGCCGTCCACGCCGGAGGATCCGAAGCAGACCGTGACGTACGTGCACCTGCACGGCGGCCCCAAGATCGTGCACGTCTACGACCTGTCGTACGCGGTCGAGTACGGGTGCGAGTACCACTTGAGGGTCGAGGAGATCTGATCAGCGGGCCTGGTCGTCGGCTCTCAGCGTCGTCCTCACGGCCAGTGTGCCGAGGTTGACCTGCCAGGCGTGGTTCCAGCAGTCGTCGTCGCACTCCTCGTAGGCCTCGCGTGACTGGAAGACCTTCACGATGCCGGCCAGGGTCCTGGAGTAACGGCTGGAGTCGTCGCGTGCCCTGATCGCCGCGCTGAGGGCGGACACCACCTCGACCTGGATCGTGAGCCAGTCGGCGCAGTCCTGCGTTCGTGCTGTGGTGGGGCCGCACGGTTGTGGCGTTCGCAGTGCGGCGTCGAACTTCTCGTCCCATTCGTCGGCGAGGGAACCGGGAACGCTCGTCGTCGTGCTCGGGGCGGGAGGTGGCGGCGGTTCGGCAGTGCAGCCGGCCAGCGTCATGACAGCGGTGAGTGCGATCAGCGTTCGGCGCATGGAGCCTCGCTCTTCGTCGTCCTCCCCGTGGTACCACGGCGGCGCGATTCGTGATGATCTTGAAGGCCACCCTGTGCTCAGAATTGTCGGGGCGGTAGGGCATGCTGGGGCACAGGTGTTCGAATGGTGGGGAGGCAGCGCGATGGCGAAGAAGAGCGGGTTGTCGGCGGAGGACGTCGACGGCCTGCGCTCGCAGCTGGACGGAGGCACCCAGCCGCTGGTGTGGTTCACGGCGGCGGCGGTGGGCATGGAGGAGGGCAGGTCGGCGAAGCTGCTGGCGTTCACCGATCCTCCCGAGGGCGATTTCATCCAGGTCCGGCCCACGGGCTCGAAGGACGAGATGTCCTTCTCCCCTGGTGAGCTGACGCTGGAGAAACCGCCGCCGCGCAAGAAGCCGGCGACCCCACCCCCTGCGCCACCGGAGCCGCCGCGCGAGACTGAGATCATTCATCCCTACGTCCCGGAGGCGCCGGTGAAACCCGCGGCCCCCAAGCCCAAGCCCGCTCCTGTGGAACAGGCTCCTGCGAAGTCCGCGCGCAAGCCGTCGGCGAAGAACGCGATCCCCGAGGTCACCGTCACGCTGATGACGGCGGGCGAGGGCGAGTGGATCGTCGAGGTCATGCAGGGCACCCGCAAGACGGTCCGCCCGACACCCGTGTCGCCGGCCTCCGTGGCGCAGGCCGCGAAGCTGCTGACCCCTGAGGTCGCCGAGATCGTCGAGGGCGTCCTGAACGCGGCGCGTGCACAGCAGTTGGCCCGTGTGGAGCAGTTGCGCGCCGAGTTGGAGGCAGCGCAGAAGGCCCTGGAGGACCTGGGCGCGTAGCTCCGTCACGGCCCGCGACGCCAGGGGTGGTTGTCCCGTCGCGATCGGGTGAGGGGGGTTCCCAGCACTGGTGCCGGGGCGGACCGTGGGATGCGCGGAGGTCCCGCGCAGGTCCGGCTTGGAGTACGGGAGGCCCTGATGGGTACGTGTGGGTGCTGTTCCGGGTGCACGGGTCCCGGCTGCGGCTGCTGTTCCAGCTGCTGACACGAAGATTCGGCGAGGGAGTTTTTCGCGTCATGGTCACGCGGAAGGCTCCCTTTGCCGTGCGAGGGGCCGATTTCTGTCAGACCTGCTGAGTACGTTGGGATGCGAGGGGTTCCCAGGCCAGGGGGACGCCTGCGAAAGCGCGCCCGCACGACGAGGTCCGGCTCGCGAGATGCGCTCCATCGGACCGCGCCGGACCGAGAATTGTTCCGCCGCAACAGGAACTCGGCACTCGCACCACGCAGCCCGTTCGTGCCGTGTCAGCCCGTTCAAACCGCACCGGCCACGTCACAGCGCCCGATCAGGGTGGGCAGACCGTGCCGTTCGACGGAACCCTCGCGTCGATCAGGTAGTCCCGCACGGCGGTGGTCGCGCACCCCGACAGCCCGAGAGCCCCGTGCCCGCTGCCCTGCCACCCGACCAACGCCGACCCCGGCAGCCGCTGCGCC
>NZ_DATLEC010000036.1:0-22470 GCF_035525475.1 Lentzea sp.
CACGTCGGCGTCGCTGTCCTCGCAGAACACCGGGATGTCCGGGAACTCCGCCGCCAGCACCCGCCGGGTGTGCCGCTCCAGCGTGCGGTCGGTGTCGGTCACCCAGTCGAACGGCGAAGCGTCGTCGTCACCCGGTCGCGCGCCGCGCCCGGCGGTCGCCATGATCACGTCCGACGCGTCGTTGGCGAGTCGGCCCGCCACCTCCAGCGCGATCGACACCAGGCCGGGATCGACGGGCTGAGCGGGTCGGGACGACAAGACGGTCATGCCGACCTAGTGTCACCGCAGGGAGTGACCGTCCCGCGTACTCAAGGTGAACGCCGAACCAACGTCAACCGCGACGCGAGGAGTTCGACGGGCGTTGGCCGAGCTGTCACGCCACCGTGTCCTGCGCATCGCAGGGTGATCGGTGTGCGCGTAGCGATCGTCACCGAAAGCTTCCTGCCCCAGGTCAACGGGGTGTCCAACTCGGTACTGCGGATCCTGGAGCACCTGCGGGCGCACGGTCACCAGGCGTTGGTCGTGGCGCCGGGCGCAGGCGCGGACCAGCACCGGGGCACGCCGGTCGTGCGCGTCCCGGCGGTGGACCTGCCGAGGTTCAGCTCGCTGCCCGTCGGCGTGCCCACCCGCCGCGTGCTGACCGCGCTGGCCGACTTCCGGCCGGACGTCGTCCACCTGGCCAGCCCGTTCGTGATGGGCGCGCGCGGCCTGTCGGCGGCTCGCCGGCTGGGCACCCCGACGGTCGCGGTCTACCAGACCGACGTCGCCGGGTTCGCCGGCAACTACGGGCTCGGGCTGACGAAACGGGCTGCGTGGCGCTGGACGAAGCGCCTGCACACGCTCGCCGACCGCACGCTGGCGCCGTCGAGCTCGGCGGTCGAGGCGCTGGAGCGGCACGGGGTGCCGCGCGTGCACCGGTGGGGCCGCGGCGTCGACGTCGACCTCTTCCACCCGCGTTCCAAGCAGAACGACGAGCTCACCATCGGCTACGTCGGCCGCCTCGCGCCCGAGAAGCAGGTGCACCGGCTGAAAGAGCTGCACGACCTGCCCGGCGTGAGGCTGCGGATCGTCGGCGACGGCCCCGACCGCGAGCAGCTGGAGCGCGACCTGCCGAACGCGGAGTTCCTCGGCTTCCGCACGGGCCAGGCGCTCGCGGAGGCCTACGCGTCGCTCGACGTCTTCATCCACACCGGACCGCACGAGACGTTCTGCCAGGCCGTCCAGGAGGCGCTGGCGACCGGCCTGCCGGTGCTGGCGCCGAACGCCGGCGGCCCGCGCGACCTGGTCGCGCACGGGCGGACCGGGTACCTGTTCGAGGACGACATCGCGCAGTACGCCGACCTCCTGCGCGACCCGCTGCGGCGCAGGCGGTTCGGCCTCGCCGCCCGCAAGTCGGTGCTCTCCCGCACCTGGTCCGCGGTCTGCGACGAGCTGATGGGCCATTACGCCGCAGTGATCGGACTCACTCACCGGGCGGCCGCTTGAGGATCGTTCAGCTGGCCAACTTCTACGGGCCGAAGTCGGGCGGGCTCCGCACGGCCCTGCACCACCTCGGCACCGGCTACGTCCAGGCGGGCCACGAGGTGGTGCTGGTGGTCCCCGGCGACCGCCGCGCGGACGAGGTGCTGCCCGGCGGCGTCCGCCGCGTCACGCTCCCCGCGGTGAAGATCCCGTACACCGGCGGCTACCGCGTCGTCGACCCGTGGCGCGTGAAGTGCCTGATGGACCAGCTCGAGCCCGACAGGCTGGAGGTGTCCGACCGCCTGACGTTGCGCGGCATGGGCGCGTGGGCGAGCGAGCGCGGCATCCCCAACGTCGTGATCTCCCACGAACGCCTCGACCGCCTGCTGCGGTTCGTGCTGCCCGAACGCCCCGCCGAACGAGGCGCGGACTGGGCGAACCGCCGCATGGCCGCCTCCTACGACACGGTCGTGTGCACGACGGCGTTCGCCCGCGAGGAGTTCGACCGCATCGGCGCCCTGAACGTCACGCAGGTGCCGCTGGGCGTCGACCTGACGACGTTCACCCCCGCTCGCCACTCCGCCGACCTGCGGCGAGACCTGTTGCAGGGCAAGGAGAACCTGTTGATCCACTGTGGACGGCTGTCGCCGGAGAAGCACGTCGAACGCTCCGTCGACACGCTGGCCGAGCTGCACGAGCAGGGCCACTCCGCGCGCCTGGTGATCGCGGGCGACGGACCCCGCCGTTCCGCGCTGGAGAAGCGCGCGGCGGGTCTGCCGGTGACGTTCCTGGGCTTCGTGAAGTCCCGTTCGGACGTCGCCTCCCTGCTCGCCTCGGCCGACCTGTCGCTGGCGCCGGGTCCGCACGAGACGTTCGGCCTGGCCGCCCTGGAGGCCCTGGCGAGCGGCACCCCGGTCGTCGTCAGCCGGAGCAGCGCGCTGAAGGAGATCGTCCAGCCGTCGTGCGGCGCGGCCGTCCCCGACAACGCCCCCGCGTTCGCTTCCGCGGCTCAGCGCCTGCTCGCGTCGGGTTCACGGGAGGCGGCGAGGGCGCGCGCGGAGGAGTACCCGTGGCACGCGGCGGTCGACGGCATGCTCACGGCGCTGAAGGTGCCCTGAAGATGATCTCAGCGATCCTGACTTAGTCTCTTGGGCATGTCGCGTGCCGGCTTGGACAAGAACCCCCGCGAGGTCGCCGAGATGTTCGACGGCGTGGCCAAGGGCTACGACCGCACGAACTCGGTCATGACGCTGGGCTTCGACCGCCGCTGGCGGGAGTGGAGCAGGCGGGTGCTCGACGCCCGCCCCGGCGAGAAGGTGCTCGACCTGGCCGCGGGCACCGCCGTCTCGACCGTGGAGTACGCCGAGTCGGGCGCCTGGTGCGTGGCCGCCGACTTCTCCGTGGGCATGCTCGCCTCTGGCACACACCGGCGCGTTCCGAAGGTCGCCGCCGACGCCCTGCGCCTGCCGTTCAAGGACAGCTCCTTCGACGCCGTCACGGTGTCCTTCGGCATCCGCAACTTCAACGACACCGTCGTCGCCCTGCGCGAGATGGCCCGCGTGGTGAAGCCGGGCGGCCGCATGGTGATCTGCGAGGTCTCCACGCCGGTGTGGAAGCCGTTCCGCTTCGTCTACATGCGCTACCTGCTGAAACTGCTGCCGTTCATCGCCCGCTTCGTCTCCTCGAACCCGGTGGCCTACTCCTACCTGGCCGAGTCCATGGCCTCGTGGCCGGACCAGCGCACGCTGGCCGAGCTCATCGCCAAGGCGGGCTGGGAGGACGTGGCGTGGTTCAACCTGACCGGCGGGATGGTGGCGCTGCACCGCGCGACCAAGCCCAAGCAGAAGAAGGCGGACGACGCCTGACCTGAGCGCGGAACCGCGTCACACTGGGTCGTGTGAACACGAACGACCTCGGTGAGAACCGCGGCAACGCCGTGCAGGCGGGGTACGTCGGGCACCTCGTGGTGGGGTCGGCGCCGGACCACCCGCCGGTGCCGCGGCAGCTGCCGTTCGCGTCACCCGGCTTCGTCGGCCGCACCGAGCACCTCGCCGCGCTCGACCTGCTGCTCACCGACACCGCCTCCACCGCGCTCGCGGCCGTGGTCGGCACCGCGGGCGTGGGCAAGAGCGCGCTGGTCGTGAGATGGGCGAGAGAGGCTCAGCGGCACTTCCCCGGCGGCACCCTCTTCGCGGACCTGCACGGCTACGGCCCTGGGCGCCCCGCCGCTCCCGGCGAGGTACTGGCCGACTTCCTCACCGCGCTCGGCATCGCGCCCGAACGGGTCCCTCCACACCTGGAAGCCCGTGCCTCGCTCTACCGGTCGTTGCTGGTCGACCGCCGGGTGCTGGTCATCCTCGACAACGCCACCAACGCGGAGCAGGTGCGCCCGCTGCTGCCGGGCGGTCCCGGATGCGTGGTGGTGACGAGCAGGTCCGCCCTGACCGGCCTCGAGATCCGCGAAGGAGCGAGACGGGTCGCGTTGCCGCTGCTCACCGGCGAGGAGGCGGCGGACCTGGTCCGCACGGTGCTGGGGTCCCGCCCCGCCGAGCCGGCCGCCGTCACCGCCCTGGTCGACGCGTGCGCGCGGCTACCGCTGGCGTTGCGGATCGCCGCCGGACGCATCGCCGCGAACCCGCACCTGACGGTCGCCGCGCTCGTCGCGGAGCTCCGGTCGGAACGGCTGGAGGCGCTGAGCGTTCCCGACGACGCCCGCAACGCGGTGCGGCCCGTGTTCGACTGGTCCTACCGCCGTCTGCCTCCCGAACAGGCGCGGATGTTCCGGCGGATCGGCCTGTTGCCCTCGGTGACGGTCGGCGTGCACGTGGGAGCGGTCCTGTGCGACGCCACACCATCCGGCGCGCGCGGACTGCTGTCCGCCCTCGCCGCGCAGCACCTGCTCGACCCGGTGGGCAAGGACCGCTACACGTGCCATGACCTGCTGCGGGCCTACGCCGCCGATCTCGCCGACCAGGACGACGATCGCGACCAGACCGTTCACCGCCTGCTCGAATGGGTCGCGCACCACGCCAGGAAGGCGTTCGTGCTCCTCTTCCCCGACAGGGCGGACATGCACATGGGTGCGCGGGTGGCCACCAGCACCGGCCTGGAGATCGACCTCGGCACGGTGGAGGAGGTCTGGGCGTGGGTCGCCGCCGAGTTCGAGAACGCGGTCGGCTTCGTGCGAATGGCGGCGTGCCACGACCTGCCGGGGATCACGATGCTGCTCGCCGGCATCGCCTCCGGGCAGCTGAGCCTGGTCGGGCGCTTCGACGAGGCGCTGGAGGTGTGCCGGCTCGGCGTGCTCGCGGCCGAGGCGGCCGGTGACCCGCGGGCGGTGTGCCTGGCCGGTCAGGCCCTGAGCCAGCTGCACTGCGCCTCCGGCGATTGGCGGCAGGCGATCGACACGTTGCAGGCCAACGTCGAACTGGCTCGTGAGATCGACGACCCGGTGCTGTGCGCCGAGGCCCTCAGCCACCTCGGCTGGGTCCACCTCGAACTGGGGCGGTACGCCGATGCGCTGCCGTTCCTGGACCGGGCACTCGCCCTGGGGCCGGACGGGACCCGGATGCGCGGTTTCACCGAGTTCTGCCTCAGCGGGGTGCACGCCGGACTCGGTGACCACGAACAGGCGCTCCTGCACGCGGAATGCTGCCTCGCACTGCTGGACGTCACCGACCACTTCCGCAGCTACGCGTGGCACGCCATGGCACGCGCCAGGCAGGTGGCGGGAGCCCACGCCGAGGCCGTCGAGATGTGCGAACGGGCGCTGGGGCACGAAGTGCCGCAGGACAACCCGCGCAACCACGCGCTCCTGCTCGACACGCTCGGCGAGTCGCTGCGGCAGCTCGGCGCACGCGACCGGGCACTGGCGTGCTGGCGCGAGGCGCTGCTCGTCCTCGAGGAGCGCGGCGACCACCGCGCACCGGAGCTGCGGGAGCGCCTGGCGGCCCTGGTCTCAGCGAGCGCCGGTTAGAGTCGCTGGGGAGTCACGGCACACGAGGGAGTCTGGATGAGCAGGCGCGGGATCAACGAGGACGCCGACGTCATCGTGGTGGGGGCGGGACCGGCGGGCTCGACCGCGGCGACCTACCTGGCCAGGGCGGGCCTCGACGTCCTCCTCCTGGAGAAGAGCACCTTCCCCAGGGAGAAGGTCTGCGGCGACGGCCTCACCCCCCGGGGCGTCAAGCAGCTGATCGACCTGGGCATCGACACCCGTGAGAGCAACGGCTGGCTCCACAACAAGGGCCTGCGCGTGGTCGGCGGCGGCATCACGATGGAGCTCGACTGGCCCGACTTGGCGACGTTCCCGAACTACGGTGTCGTGCGCCCACGCCTGGACTTCGACGAGATGCTCGCCAACGCCGCGAAGGCCGCTGGCGCGCGCATGCACGAGCACACGACGGTGACGAGGGCGATCGTCGAGAACGGCCGGGTCGTCGGCGTCGAGGCCAAGCAGGGGCCGGAGAAGAACCCGGTCACCTACCGCGCGCCGATCGTCGTCGGCTGCGACGGCGTGTCCGCCAGGCTCGCCCTGAGCGTCGGTATGCAGAAGGACGACGCCAAGCCGATGGGCGTCGCGGTCCGCCGCTACTACGCCAGCCCGCGCACCAAGGACGACTACCTCGAGTCGCACCTCGAGCTGTGGGCGCCGGACGGGCAGCTGCTGCCCGGCTACGGCTGGATCTTCGGCATGGGCGACGGCAGCGTGAACGTCGGCCTGGGCATCCTCAGCACGTCGAAGGCCTACGGCACCACGGACTACCGCCAGCTCCTGCGGTCCTGGCTCGACGGAACCCCGGAGGAGTGGGGCTTCCGCGAGGAGAACGCGACGAGCCGCATCGGTGGCGCCGCGCTGCCCATGGGCCTCAACCGCAAGCCGCACTACCGCGCGGGTCTCGTGCTCGTCGGCGACGCCGGCGGCATGGTCAACCCGTTCAACGGCGAGGGCATCGGCTACGCGATGGAGTCGGCCAAGATCGCGTCCGAGAGCATCGTCCAGGCCCTCGCGCGGACCGGCGTCAACCGTGAACGGGCGCTGCACGGCTACCCGGTGCGGATCGAGCAGGCGCTCGGCAGTTACTACCGGCTCGGCAACGTCTTCTCGAAGCTGATCGGCAACCCGGCGGTCATGCGGGCCGCAACGAAGTACGGAATGCCGCGGAAACGGCTGATGAAACTCGTGCTCAAGCTGCTCGCGGGCCTCTACGACCCCAAGGACGGCGACTCAATGGACCGCCTCATCGTGGCCGCCACGAAGCTCGCTCCGACGGCCTGAATTAGTCCGAATAGGTGACGGCACCGGCTCAATACGAGCCGGTGCCGTTTCGTTTGTGTCCGTCATGTTAAAGCCCCAGGTCAGACCCTGTGATCCAGGTCATTTACAGGCGTTCTACACTGGCGATCGACCTTGTGAATCACTTCACAACAGTCTGATCAAGCTTGTGAACTGTTTCACAAGCGTTTGTTAGGTTCGCCTAACAAACGAGTGGCGGAACAACACCCTTAGGGTGCGCCTCGACCACGAGGAAAGGACGACGGAGCGTGCTTGACCCTTACCTCCCCCTCGTATTGATGTTCGCGCTAGCCGGGGCGTTCGCACTGTTCTCGGTGACCGCAGCGCCCTACATCGGACCCCGCCGCTACAACAGGGCCAAGCTCGACGCCTACGAGTGCGGCATCGAGCCGAGCCCGCAGCCGGTCGTGGGTGGTGGGCGCATGCCCGTCGCCTACTACCTCACGGCGATGCTCTTCATCCTGTTCGACATCGAAATGGTGTTCCTCTACCCGTTCGCCGTGGCTGCCGACAAGCTCGGCCTGTTCGGGCTGGTGGAGATCGTCCTGTTCGTCGCCACGGTCGGCTTCGCGTACGTCTACGTGTGGCGTCGCGGCGGCCTCGACTGGAACTGAGGAAGTCATGGGTCTCGAGGAGAAGCTCCCGAACGGCATCCTGCTGGTCAGCGTCGAGAAGCTGGTCAACTGGACCCGCAAGTCCTCGCTGTGGCCTGCCACCTTCGGCCTGGCCTGCTGCGCCATCGAGATGATGACGACGGGTGGTCCGCGCTACGACCTCGCCCGCTTCGGCATGGAGGTCTTCAGGGCCTCACCGCGCCAGGCGGACCTGATGATCGTCGCGGGCAGGGTCACCAACAAGATGGCGCCGGTGCTGCGGCAGATCTACGACCAGATGCCCGAGCCGCGCTGGGTGCTGGCCATGGGCGTGTGCGCCAGCAGCGGCGGCATGTTCAACAACTACGCGGTGGTGCAGGGCGTCGACCACGTCGTGCCCGTCGACATGTACCTGCCGGGCTGCCCGCCGCGGCCGGAGATGCTGATGGACGCGATCCTCAAGATCCACGCCAAGATCATGGACGAGCCGCTGGGCGCCGTGCGCGCCAAGGCGCTCGCCGACTCGGGCTACCGCACCGACCTGATCCCGTCGTCCGAGCGTTTTGCGAGGAAGAAGTGACCGAGCCAGGGGGAGTGAACTCCAGCGCGGACCGCGCGGGAGAGGGCCTCGAGAAGACCAACGGAGAGGCGAAGGCCAAGGCGCCGATCCTCGCGGGCAAGGAGCGCCAGGGCCTCTTCGGTGTCACC
The DNA here is from genome assembly GCF_035525475.1 of Lentzea sp. Lineage (GTDB taxonomy): Bacteria > Actinomycetota > Actinomycetes > Mycobacteriales > Pseudonocardiaceae > Lentzea. Next base: position 8,059 of record NZ_DATLEC010000036.1, read on the forward strand.
GGCTCCGGTGACACGTCCGGCTTCGGCGGCCTGCGCCTGCCCGCCCACGTGGCCGCTCCGTCCGAGCGCCCGTTCGGCGGCTGGTTCGACGAGGTCGCGGACGAGATCTTCGCCGCCATCGGCGAGAAGGGTCTGCCGGCCGACACGGTGCAGCAGGTGACGGTCGACCGCGGCGAGATCACCTTCTACCTCCGGCCGGAGACGCTGCTGGAGGTCGCGCGCATCTGCCGCGACACCCCGTCGCTGCGCTTCGAGCTGTGCAGCTCGGTGTCCGGTGTCGACTACGGCGTCGGCGTACCGCAGCGCCTGCACTCGGTCACGCACCTCACGTCGATGACGTACCGCCGCCGCATCCGGCTGGAAGTCGCCGTCGAAGTCGAGCACCCGCACGTGCCGAGCCTCGTCGAGGTCTACCCGACGGCGGACTGGCAGGAGCGCGAGACCTGGGACATGTTCGGGATCATCTACGACGGTCACCCCGGACTGACCCGCATCCTCATGCCGGACGACTGGGACGGCCACCCGCAGCGCAAGGACTACCCGCTGGGCGGCATCCCCGTCGAGTACAAGGGCGCGGAGATCCCTCCGCCGGACCAGAGGCGGTCCTACTCATGACCGAGCGACTTTCCGACGTCACCACCGGGACGAACACCAGCGCGACCGGCAGCGACAGCACGGACGACGTCGACACCAGCACCGGCACCAGCACCAGCACCGGCACCGGCACCAGCACCGGCAGCGCGGAGGTCGCGGACTCCCGGAAGACCACCGAGGGCACCGTCTACACGGTGACCGGCGGCGACTGGGACGAGGTGCTGGCGGACGCCGTCCACGACGAGCGCATCGTCATGAACCTCGGCCCGCAGCACCCGTCGACGCACGGCGTGCTCCGCCTGGTGCTGGAGCTCGAGGGCGAGAGCGTCACGCACGCCCGCAGCGTCATCGGCTACCTGCACACGGGCATCGAGAAGAACCTCGAATACCGCAACTGGGTCCAGGGCGTCACGTTCATCACGCGCACCGACTACCTGGCGCCGCTGCACCACGAGGCCGCGTACTGCATGGCGGTCGAGAAGCTGCTCGGCATCACGGTGCCGGACAAGGCGCAGGCGATCCGCGTGCTGCTGATGGAGATCAACCGGATCAGCTCGCACCTCGTCGCGCTCGCCACCGGCGGCATGGAGCTCGGTGCCCTCACCGGCATGACCTCCGGCTTCCGCGAGCGCGAGGAGGCCCTGCACCTGCTGGAGCACCTCACCGGCCTGCGCATGAACCACGCGTTCATCCGCCCCGGCGGCCTCGCGCAGGACCTGCCCGACGACGCGGTCGAGAAGATCACCGCGTTCGTCAAGGTCATGGAGAAGCGGCTGCCGGACTACGACAAGCTGCTCACCGGCCAGCCGATCTGGCGCAACCGCCTCGCGGGCGTGGGCTACCTGCCCGTCGACGCGTGCCTCGCGCTCGGCATCACCGGCCCGATCCTGCGCTCCGCCGGCCTCGCCTGGGACCTGCGCAAGATCGAGCCGTACAGCGGCTACGAGAACTACTCCTTCGACGTGCCGACCTCGAACGCGGCGGACTGCTTCGCGCGGTACCTGCTGCGCCTCGAGGAGATGCACCAGTCGCTGAAGATCATCAAGCAGGTCGTGAAGACCCTGCCGACCGGTCCGGTGATGGTCGAGGACGCGAAGATCGCGTGGCCCGCGCAGCTCACGATCGGCAGCGACGGCATGGGCAACTCGCTCGAGCACGTCCGCAAGATCATGAGCCAGTCCATGGAGTCGCTCATCCACCACTTCAAGCTGGTGACCGAGGGCTTCAAGGTCCCGCCCGGCCAGGTGTACGTGCCGGTCGAGTCGCCGCGCGGCGAGCTGGGCTACCACGTCGTCTCCGACGGCGGCTCCCGCCCGATGCGCGTGCACCTGCGCGAACCCAGTTTCGTGAACCTCCAGTCGATGCCCGCGATGTGCGAGGGCGGCATGGTCGCCGACGTGATCGCGTCCGTCGCCTCGATCGACCCGGTGATGGGTGGTTGCGACCGATGACTCAAGCGCCAGAAACCACGACGTTCGACCAGTCCACCGCGGACCGCGCGCAGGCGATCATCGCCCGCTACCCGCAGGCCCGCAGTGCCCTGCTGCCGATGCTGCACCTCGTGCAGTCGGTCGAGGGCTACGTCTCGCAGGAGGGCATCCGGTTCTGCGCCGGGCAGCTCGACCTGACCGAGGCCGAGGTCAGCGCGGTCGCGACGTTCTACACGATGTACAAGCGCCGCCCGTGCGGTGAGCACCTCGTGAGCGTCTGCACGAACACGCTGTGCGCGGCCCTGGGCGGCGACGAGATCTACTCGAGGCTCAAGAGCCACCTCGGCGTGGGCCACGAGGAGACCGCGGGCGAGCCGGGCACGCCGGGCTCGATCACCCTGGAGCACGCCGAGTGCCTCGCCGCGTGCGACCTCGGCCCGGTTCTCCAGGTGAACTACGAGTTCTACGACAACCAGACGCCGGACAAGGCGCTGGCTCTCGTGCAGGCGCTGCAGTCGGGGGAGAAGCCCGCCCCCACCCGCGGCGCCCCGCTCACCGACTTCAAGCAGGCCGAGCTCCAGCTCGCCGGGTTCTTCGAGGGTCGCGACGCCGACCTCGACGGCCCGTCGGCGGCCGCGGAGACGTTGCGCGGAGCCAAGATCGCCCAGGAACGCGGCTGGGACGCCCCGGCGACCCCCGAGAACGCCGAGTTCCCTGCACTGCCGGAAAAGAAGTAGGGGAACACCGATGGTTGACCCGCTGACTCCCGTTCTCACCAAGCGCTGGACCGAGCCCAAGTCCTGGACGATCGACACCTACGAGCGCACCGGCGGCTACACCGCCCTGCCCAAGGCGCTCAAGGCCCACCCGGACCAGCTCATCCAGCAGTGCAAGGACTCCGGGCTGCGCGGCCGCGGCGGCGCGGGATTCCCCACCGGCATGAAGTGGGGCTTCATCCCGCAGGGCGACGGCAAGCCGCACTACCTCGTCATCAACGCCGACGAGGGCGAGCCCGGCACCTGCAAGGACATCCCGCTGATGATGGCGGACCCGCACTCGCTGATCGAGGGCGTGATCATCACGTCGTACGCGATCCGCGCGAACTTCGCGGCGATCTACGTCCGCGGCGAGGTCCTGCACTGCATCCGCCGCCTCAACGCGGCGGTGCGCGAGGCGTACGCCAAGGGCTACCTGGGCAAGGACATCCTCGGCAGCGGGTTCGACCTGGACCTCGTGATCCACGCCGGCGCCGGCGCGTACATCTGCGGCGAGGAGACCGCGCTGCTCGACTCGCTGGAGGGCCGTCGCGGCCAGCCGCGGCTCAAGCCGCCGTTCCCCGCGACCTCGGGCCTCTACGCGTCGCCCACCGTGGTGAACAACGTCGAGACCATCGCGTCGGTCCCCTTCATCGTCAACGGTGGCGCGGACTGGTTCCGCGAGATGGGTCGCGACCGGTCGCCCGGTCCGAAGATCTACTCGCTGTCCGGTCACGTCACGAGCCCCGGCCAGTACGAGGCGCCGATGGGCACCACGCTGCGGCAGCTGCTCGACATGGCCGGGGGCATGAAGGACGGCATCCCGCTGAAGTTCTGGACGCCGGGTGGCTCGTCCACCCCGCTGTTCACCGCGGAGCACCTCGACGTGCCGCTGGACTTCGAGGGTGCGGCCGAGGCCGGTTCGATGCTGGGCACCACGGCGCTGCAGATCTTCAACGAGACCGTGTCCGTGCCGTGGGCCGTCATGAAGTGGACGGAGTTCTACAAGCACGAGTCGTGCGGCAAGTGCACGCCGTGCCGCGAGGGCACGTACTGGCTCGTGCAGATCCTGCAGCGGATGGTGGCGGGCAACGGCACGGCGAGCGACATCGACACGTTGCTCGACGTCTGCGACAACATCCTCGGCCGTTCCTTCTGCGCGCTCGGTGACGGTGCCGTCAGCCCGATCACCAGTGGCATCAAGTACTTCAAGGACGAGTTCCTGGCGCTCTGCGACCAGAACTCTCGTGTCCTGGCTGGAGCGAACGCATGACCATCGCGCCCGACAAGCCCACCGCCGAGCTCGTCGTCCCAGAAGGACACGTGAAGCTCGTCATCGACGGCGTCGAGATCGTCGCGCCCAAGGGCGAGCTGCTGATCCGCACGGCCGAGCGCCTCGGCACGGTCATCCCGCGCTTCTGCGACCACCCGCTGCTGGAGCCCGCGGGCGCCTGCCGCCAGTGCCTCGTCGAGGTCGAGATGGGCGGCCGGCCGATGCCGAAGCCGCAGGCCTCCTGCACGATGACGGTCGCGGACGGCATGGTCGTGAAGACCCAGCTGACCTCGCCGGTCGCGGACAAGGCCCAGCAGGGTGTGATGGAGCTGCTGCTCATCAACCACCCGCTGGACTGCCCGGTCTGCGACAAGGGCGGTGAGTGCCCGCTGCAGAACCAGGCGCTCGCCCACGGCCGCGCCGACTCCCGCTTCCACGAGCACAAGCGGACGTTCCCGAAGCCGATCAACATCTCCACGCAGGTGCTGCTCGACCGCGAACGCTGCGTGCTCTGCCAGCGCTGCACCCGGTTCTCCGCGCAGATCGCCGGTGACCCGTTCATCGAGCTGCTGGAGCGCGGCGCGCAGCAGCAGATCGGTGTGGCGAAGGAGAAGCCGTTCCAGAGCTACTTCTCCGGCAACACCATCCAGATCTGCCCGGTCGGCGCGCTGACGTCGGCGGCCTACCGCTTCCGCGCCCGCCCGTTCGACCTCGTGTCGACGCCGAGCGTCTGCGAGCACTGCTCCTCCGGGTGCGCCGAGCGGACCGACTGGCGGCGCGGCAAGGTGCAGCGCAAGCTCGCCGGCGACGACCCGCAGGTCAACGAGGAGTGGATCTGCGACAAGGGCCGGTTCGCCTTCCGCTACGCCACGACCGGCGACCGCATCAAGCGGCCGCTGGTGCGCGACGAGGAGTCCGGTGAGCTGCGCGAGGCCTCGTGGACCGAGGCCCTGCAGGCCGCCGCGGCGGGTCTGGCGGCGGCGCGCGACGCGAACGGCGTCGGTGTCCTCACCGGTGGCCGGCTGACCGTCGAGGACGCCTACGCGTACTCGAAGTTCGCCCGGATCGCGTTGCGCACCAACGACATCGACTTCCGCGCCCGGCCGCACTCCGCCGAGGAGCTGGAGTTCCTGTCCGGCACCACGGTGTTCACCGACCCGGACAACGGCGTCACGTTCCAGGGCATCGAGTCCGCGCCGGCCGCGCTGCTGGTCGCGTTCGAGCCCGAGGAAGAGGCGCCGATCGTCTTCCTGCGCCTGCGCAAGTCCGCCCGCAGGGGCACCACGAAGGTCTTCCACCTCGGCCAGTACACGACCCCGGCCGTCGAGAAGACCTTCGGCACGCTGCTCGCCTGCGTGCCCGGTGCCGAGGCGAACGCCATCAACGCGTTGCCGGAGCACGCCTCCGACGTCGTCGAGCTGCTGTCCAAGCCCGGTGCGGTGATCCTCGTCGGCGAGCGCGCCGCCGAGATCCCCGGCGCGTTCACCGCGGTCGCGCGGCTCGCGGAGCGCACCGGCGCCAAGGTCGCGTGGATCCCGCGCCGTGCCGGTGAGCGCGGTGCGCTCGCGGTCGGTGCCACGCCGAACCTGCTGCCCGGTGGCCGCCACGTCGCGAACGCCGCCGCGCGCACCGAGGTCGAGCGCACCTGGGGCCTCGAGGAGGGCTCGCTCCCCGCGACGCCCGGCCGCGACACCACCGGGATCCTCGAGGCCGCCGCGAACGGTCAGCTGTCCGGCCTGCTGGTCGGCGGCGTCGACCCGTTCGACCTGCCGGACCCCGTGCTGGCGGAGAAGGCCCTGGCGGGAGCCGGTTTCATCGTGAGCCTGGAGCTGCGTCCGAGCGCGGTCACCGCGCACGCGAACGTCGTGCTCCCGATCGCCCCGGCGGTCGAGAAGGCCGGCACCTACCTCAACTGGGAGGGCCGCCGCCGCGAGTTCGGCACGACGCTCGAGGGCACCGGCGCGCTGCCGGACTGCCGCGTGCTCGACACCCTCGCGGTGGAGATGGACGCGGACCTGTTCACGCAGACGCCCGCCGCCTCGGCCGCCGACCTGGCCCGCCTGGGCGAGGGCGCCGTCACCGGTTCCTCGCTCAACGTCGCCGCGCCGCTGCAGTCCCCGGCCGGCCCCGGCCAGGCCGTGCTCGCCACGTGGCACCGCCTGATCGGCAACGGCTCGCTGCAGGTCGACGAACCGCACCTCGCCGGCACGGCCCGCCCGGTCGTCGCGAAGGTCGCGGAGACCACCGCGGCGCAGTTCGGCCTGGAGGCCGGCGGCTACGTGACGGTCTCCACGGAGCGCGGCGCGATCACGCTCCCGGTCGAGACCGACGACCTGCCCGAGGGCGTCATCTGGCTGCCCACCAACTCGGGTGACGTGACCGTCCGGGCCACGCTCGGCGCGGGCCACGGCTCGATCGTCTCCGTCAGCGGAAACTCCTCCTCCGGGGTGAAGTCATGACCCAGCAGTTCCTCGCGGCGGAGATCGGCGACACCGCCAAGCTCCTGGCGGACGACCCGATCTGGCTGGTCCTGGTCAAGGTCGTCGGCATCTTCGCCTTCCTCGTGGTCATGACCCTGTTCATGATCAACTGGGAGCGCAAGGTCGTCGCGCGCATGCAGCACCGCCCCGGCCCCAACAGGGTCGGCCCGAACGGCTGGCTCCAGTCGCTCGCGGACGGTCTGAAGCTCGCGTTCAAGGAGGACATCCGCCCGGTCCTCGCGGACAAGTGGGTGTTCTTCCTCGCGCCGGTGATCTCCTGCATCCCCGCGTTCCTCGCGTTCTCGGTGATCCCGATCGCCGGCGAGGTCAGCATGTTCGGCGAGCAGACCGCGCTGCAGCTCGTCGACCTCCCGGTCGGCGTGCTCGTGGTGCTGGCCTGCTCCTCGATCGGCGTCTACGGCATCGTGCTGTCCGGCTGGGCCTCCGGCTCGCCGTACCCGCTGCTCGGCGCCCTGCGCTCGGCCGCGCAGGTGATCTCCTACGAGATCGCGATGGGCCTGTCGATCGTCGCGGTGATCATGTTCACCGGCTCGATGTCGACCGGTGACATCGTCGGAGCCCAGGCGAGCACCGTGCTCGGCGGCATCCCCGGCTGGTTCGGCATCCTGCTGTTCCCCAGCTTCGTGATCTACGTGGTGTCGATGGTCGGCGAGACCAACCGCGCGCCGTTCGACCTCCCCGAGGCCGAGTCGGAGCTGGTCGGTGGTTTCCACACCGAGTACAGCTCGCTGAAGTTCGCGCTGTTCTTCCTCGCCGAGTACGTCAACATGGTCACCGTCTCGGCGCTCGCGACGACGCTCTTCCTCGGCGGCTACCACGCCCCGTGGAGCGGCGACTTCATGAACACCGGCTGGTGGGGCCTGCTGTGGTTCATCGGCAAGACGCTGTTCTTCCTGTTCCTCTTCATCTGGCTGCGCGGCACGCTTCCCCGCCTGCGCTACGACCAGTTCATGAAGCTCGGCTGGAAGGTCCTCGTCCCGACCAGCCTCGTCTGGATCATGGCCGTCGCGGTCATCCGCACCGGCGCGATCCAGCAGCTCTCCACGGCGCAGCGGCTCATCGCGCTCGGCGTGATCGTCGGCCTCGTGCTGCTGGTCTCGTTCCTGCTGCCGGACAAGAAGGTCCAGGACTCCAAGGGCGTTCCGCTCGCGGGTTCCGGCTTCCCCGTGCCGCCGCTCGACCTCGTCGTTCCCAAGGCCGCGCCGAAACGCAAGGTCAAGGTCGCCACTCTCCCCAAGGAGACGGCAGCCGTCACCACCGGTAAGGAGGCTGAGTAGGGATGTTCGAGTCCCTGAAAGGCTTCGGAGTCACCTTCGGCACCATGTTCAAGAAGGTGGTGACGGAGGAGTACCCCGAGGTCAAGAAGGTGACCGCGCCGCGGTTCCACGGCCGTCACCAGCTGAACAGGCACCCCGACGGGCTGGAGAAGTGCGTCGGCTGCGAGCTGTGCGCGTGGGCCTGCCCGGCGGACGCGATCTTCGTCGAGGGTGGCGACAACACCGAGGAGGCGCGCTACTCGCCCGGTGAGCGCTTCGGTGCCGACTACCAGATCAACTACCTGCGCTGCATCGGCTGCGGTCTGTGCATCGAGGCGTGCCCGACCCGGTCGCTGACGATGACGAACGAGTACGAGCTCGCCGACGACAACCGCCAGGACCTCATCTTCACCAAGGAGGACCTGCTGGCGCCGCTGCTGCCCGGCATGGAGCAGCCGCCGCACCCGATGCGGTTGGGCGACAACGAGAACGACTACTACGTGAACGGGCCGCAGCTCGCGAAGGAGGCCCAGCAGTGAGCCTCCTGGTGAGCTTCCTGGCCGCGCAGCCCGAGCCCGTGCAGCGCGTGGTCGACACCGTCACCACCGGTGAGGCGATCGCGTTCTGGGTCCTCGGCCCGCTCGCGCTGGCCGGCGCGCTCGGCATGCTCTTCGCGCGCAACGCCGTGCACTCCGCGCTGTGGCTCGTCGTCACGATGCTCAGCCTCGGTGTGCTGTACATGGTCCAGCAGGCGCCGTTCCTCGGCTTCGTGCAGATCATCGTCTACACCGGCGCGATCATGATGCTGTTCCTGTTCGTGCTGATGATGGTCGGCCGCGACAGCTCGGACTCCGTCGTCGAGGTCATCCGCGGCCAGCGGCTCGCTGCCGCGTTGCTCGGCATCGGGTTCGCCGTGCTGATGGTCGGTTCCGTCGGCCGCGCGCTGAACTCGGTCGAGCCCCGCGGTCTCGCCGAGGCGAACACCACCAACGGCGGCAACGTCGGCAACATCGGCCAGAAGCTCTTCACGGACTACCTGTTCGCGTTCGAGCTCACGTCGGCGCTGCTGATCACCGCCGCTCTCGGCGCGATGATCCTGGCCTTCGTCGGCCGCGACGGGAAGCCCTCCAAGAAGACGCAGAAGGAACTCGTCGAGGAGCGCTTCCAGGACGGCAAGCGGGTCGGGTCCATCCCCGGTCCCGGTGTCTTCGCCACCGCGAACTCGGTGGCCACCCCCGCCCTGCTGCCCGACGGCAGCGTGTCGGAGGAGTCGCTGTTCGAGGTCATCGAGGCGACCGACAAGTCCACGCTGTCGGACGACGTCTCCGACGTCGCGGGCAAGGGGCGCCGGCCGGACTCGCACGCGCTCAAGGGAAGTGAGTCGTGACTCCCACGTACTACCTGCTGCTGTCGGCACTGCTGTTCAGCATCGGCGCCATCGGCGTGCTGGTGCGCCGCAACGCCATCGTGGTCTTCATGTGCGTCGAGCTCATGCTCAACGCGGTCAACCTGAGCCTGGTGACGTTCGCGCGGATCAACGGCACGCTCGACGGTCAGGTGATGGCGTTCTTCGTGATGGTCGTCGCCGCGGCGGAGGTCGTCGTCGGCCTCGCGATCATCATGTCCATCTTCCGGACGCGTCGCTCGGCCTCGGTCGACGACTCGAACCTGCTGAAGTACTGAGGGGTCACCGGTGACGGAACCAGTTGCCGCCAGCGGGATCGCTTCTCTCGCCTGGCTTTTGTTGGCGCTGCCCGCGTTCGGCGCGGCGGTGCTGCTGGTCGGTGGCAAGCGCACCGACAAGTGGGGCCACCTGCTCGGCTGCGCCACGATCCTCGGCGCGTTCGGCTACGGACTCGCCCTGTTCTTCTCGACCCTCGGGCTGTCACCGGAGGAGCGGGTGCAGAACGTGCACCTGTTCAACTGGATCGACGTCAACGCGCTGACCGTCGAGTTCGGACTGCGGATCGACCCGCTGTCGCTCACGTTCGTGCTGCTGATCACCGGTGTGGGCTCGCTGATCCACATCTACTCGGTCGGCTACATGGCGCACGAGGAAGGCAGGCGGAAGTTCTTCGCCTACCTCAACCTCTTCGTCTCGGCCATGCTCCTGCTGGTGCTGGGCAACGGTTTCGTGACCCTGTACTTCGGCTGGGAGGGCGTCGGTCTCGCCTCGTACCTGCTGATCGGCTGGTACCAGTACAAGCCGGAAGCGGCATCGGCGGCCAAGAAGGCCTTCCTGATGAACCGCGTCGGTGACCTGGGCCTCGCGATCGCGATCTTCCTGATGTTCAACAGGCTCGGGACGACGCAGTACACCGAGGTCTTCAGCCGCGTCGGCGAGTTCTCCTCCGCCGAGGTCCTCGCGATCACGCTGCTCCTGCTCCTGGGCGCCTGCGGCAAGTCGGGTCAGTTCCCGCTCCAGGCCTGGTTGCCGGACGCCATGGCAGGCCCGACCCCGGTGTCCGCGCTGATCCACGCGGCGACGATGGTCACCGCGGGCGTGTACCTCATCGCCCGCTCGAACCCGCTCTACAACCTGAGCGAGGACGGCCGCCTGGTCGTGATGATCATCGGTGGCGTCACGCTGCTGATCGGCTGCATCATCGGCTGCGCCTACGACGACTTCAAGAAGGTCCTGGCGTACTCGACGGTCTCGCAGATCGGCTACATGATCCTCGCGGTCGGCCTCGGCCCGATCGGCTACGCGCTGGGCATCATGCACCTGCTGACGCACGGCTTCTTCAAGGCAGGGCTCTTCCTCGGCGCCGGTTCGGTCATGCACGGCATGAACGACGAGGGCAACATCCGCAGGATGGGCGGGCTCTACAAGTTCCTGCCGATCACCTTCGTCACCTGGACGCTCGGCTACCTCGCGCTGATCGGCATCCCGCCGTTCGCGGGCTACTTCTCGAAGGACGCCATCATCGCGGCGGCGTTCACGGGGGAGGGCTGGCGCCCGTACGTCTTCGGCGGCGTCGCACTGCTCGGTGCCGCGCTGACCGCGTTCTACATGACGCGCCTGCTGATCCTCGTCTTCCTGGGCCAGCCCCGCTGGAAGGACCTGAAGTCCGAGGACGGCCGCGAGTACCACCCGCACGAGTCCCCGCTGTCGATGACCGTTCCGATGATCATCCTCGCGGTCGGCTCGGTCGGCGGTGGCTGGTTCCTCTCGTCCGGCGGGCGTCTGGCCGGCTGGCTGGAGCCCTCTCTGGGCGAGCTGAAGGAAGAGCACGGCGTGATCTCGCACGGCATGGTCGGGATCCTGACCGTCGTGCTCGCCCTGGCGGGCGCCGGACTCGCGTTCCTGCTCTTCGGCCGCCGCAAGCAGCCGGTCGAGAGGCCGGCGCGGGTGGCCTGGCCGGTGCGCGCGGCCCGTGCGGACCTCTACGGCAACGCACTGAACGAGGCCCTCTTCGCGCGGCCGGGCACCTGGCTCACCCGCGCGCTGGTGTTCCTCGACCTGAAGGGCGTCGACGGCGTGGTCAACGGCACCGCGGCGCTGCTCGGCGGTAGCTCCGGCCGGTTGCGCAGGCTGCAGACCGGGTTCGTCCGCTCCTACGCACTGTCCATGCTGCTGGGCTCGATCTTCGTGCTCGGGGCGCTCCTGGTGGTGAGGTTCTCGTGACCTGGGTTCTGATCGCACTGCTGGTGGTGCCGCTCGTCGGCGCGCTGGTGGTGGCGTTCCTGCGCAAGAACGACCGCACGGCCAAGCTCGCCGCTCTGGCGTTCTCGCTCGTGGAGCTCGTGCTCGCCGTCCTGCTGTGGACCGCCTACGACCCGGACGGCGACCGCATCCAGCTCGCCACCGGCGTGGACTGGATCCCGGCGTTCGGCGTGCGGCTGTCGTTCGGCATCGACGGCATCGCGCTGGTGATGATCGCGGTCATCGCGCTGCTGATCCCGCTGGTGATCGGTGCCGGCTGGACGGAGAAGCTGCCCGCCGGCCGGTCGCAGGGCGGGTACCTCGCGCTGATCCTGGTGCAGGAGGCGGTGACGGTCGCGGTGTTCGCCGCCACCGACGTCTTCCTGTTCTACGTGCTGTTCGAGGTCATGCTCATCCCGATGTACTTCCTGATCGGCGGCTACGGCGGCGCGCGCAGGCAGTACGCGGCGGTCAAGTTCTTCCTGTACTCGTTCCTCGGCGGCCTGATCATGCTGGCCTCCGCGATCGGCGCCTACGCGATGGCGTCGGACGAGCTGGGCAAGGGCACCTTCGACTGGGCGACGCTCGTGAAGGTGGTCAGCGACGCCGACTCGACGACGCAGACCTGGCTGTTCCTCGGCTTCTTCCTGGCGTTCGCGATCAAGGCGCCGCTCGTGCCGTTCCACACCTGGCTGCCCGACGCGGCCGCCGAGGCGCCCATCGGCGTCACGGTGATCGTCGTCGGCATCCTGGACAAGGTCGGCACGTTCGGCATGCTGCGCTACCTGCTGCCGATGTTCCCGGAAGCGTCGAAGAACCTGGCGCCGTACGTGCTCGTGCTCGCGGTGGCCGGTGTCCTCTATGGATCGCTGCTCGCCACGGGCCAGCGGGACATGAAGCGGTTCCTCGCCTACGTCTCGATCGCCCACTTCGGGTTCATCGCCCTCGGCATCTTCTCGTTCACGTCGCAGGCAGGCGTGGGCTCGGTGTCGTACATGCTCAACCACTCGATCTCGACCGGCATGCTGATCCTGGTGGTCGGCATGGTGATCGCGCGCGGTGGCTCGTCGCAGATCTCCGACTACGGCGGCATGTCGAAGGTGGCGCCGCTGCTCGCGGGCATGTTGCTGCTGTCGGGTCTGACCACGCTGTCGCTGCCGGGCACGAACTCGTTCGTCTCCGAGTTCCTGGTGCTGATCGGCTCGTTCCCGACGCGGCCGGTCCACACGATCCTCGCGACGGTCGGCATGGTGCTCGCGGCGCTCTACGTGCTGTGGCTCTACCAGCGGATGATGACCGGCCCGCTGCGCGGGGACGCCCTCGTGGGCGCCGCCGCTGGTCCGGGAGCCGTCGGCGACCCGGAGCGCAAGACGGCGATCGGAGACCTGACCAAGCGCGAGATCGCGGTTCTCGCACCGCTCGTTGTCATCGTGCTGGCACTCGGGTTCTACCCGCAGCCGGTGCTCGACGTCATCACCCCGACTGTCGGGGCGACGCTGACCGAGGTCGGCGTGACCGACCCGGTCTCCGTGCAGGAAGGCAAGTGACGTGAACCTTCTCGTCGCTCAGGCGCAACAGATCGAGGCGCCGGAGATCCACTACGGCGCGATCGCGCCGGTGCTGATCGTGCTCGGCGCGGCCTGCGTCAGCGTGTTGCTGGAAGCGTTGCTGCCCAAGCACCAGCGGTGGGCCGTGCAGCTCGTGCTGTCGCTCCTGACGCTGGTCGGGGCCACCGGCTCGTTGATCGTCTACGCCACCTCGGACGGCAAGCCCGCCCAGGGCGTGGCGACGCTGGCCGGCGTGATCGCGGTCGACACGCCGGCGTTGTTCCTGTGGGGCACGTTGCTGGTGCTGGCCTTCGGGTCGGTCCTGCTGATCGCCGACCGCTCGGTGGAGCCCGGTGGCGCGTTCGTGGCCCAGGCCGCGATCCGTCCGGGCACCATCCAGGACCGCGCGCAGGCGACGAAGACCGGCATGCAGACCGAGGTCTTCCCGCTCACGCTGTTCGCGCTCGGCGGCATGATGACGTTCGTCGCGGCGAACGACCTGCTGACGATGTTCATCGCGCTGGAAGTGCTGTCGCTGCCGCTGTACCTGTTGTGCGGCCTGGCTCGCCGCCGTCGCCTGCTCTCGCAGGAAGCGGCCGTGAAGTACTTCCTGCTCGGTGCTTTCGCGTCCGCGTTCTTCCTCTACGGCGTGGCCCTGCTGTACGGCTACGCCGGTTCGGTGAAGCTCTCGGCGATCGCCACCGCGGCCGCCGGCACGGACCGCTCGGACACGCTGCTGTTCGCGGGCTTCGGCCTGCTGGTGGTGGGCCTGCTGTTCAAGGCCGCCGTCGGCCCGTTCCACGCCTGGACCCCGGATGTGTACCAGGGCGCGCCGACGCCGGTGACGGCGTTCATGGCGGCCTGCACCAAGGTCGCTGCCTGCGGTGGCATCCTGCGGGTGCTGACGGTGGGTTTCGAGGGCACCCGCTGGGAGTGGCGCGGCCTGCTGTGGGGCGTCGCGATCGTCTCGATGGTGATCGGCGCGGTGCTGGGCCTGACCCAAACCGACATCAAGCGCATGCTCGCCTACTCGTCGGTGGCGCACGCCGGCTTCCTGCTGGTCGGGGCGATCGCGCTAACCGCGCAGGGCCTGTCCGGCACAATGTTCTACCTGCTCGCCTACGGCTTCACCACGCTGGCCGCGTTCGGTGTGATCACGCTGGTGCGCGACGCCGGCGGTGAGGCCACCCACCTGTCCCAGTGGGCCGGGCTGGCCAAGCGCTCGCCGTTGACTGCCGCGGTCTTCGCCTTCCTGCTCTTCGCGCTCGCCGGTATCCCGCTGACCAGTGGATTCACCGGCAAGTTCGCGGTGTTCAGCGCAGCGCTGGCGGACGGGATGGCACCGCTGGTGGTGGTGGCGCTCGTGGTCAGCGCGGTGGCTGCGTTCTTCTACCTGCGGGTCGTGGTGCT
>NZ_DATLEC010000112.1:0-51836 GCF_035525475.1 Lentzea sp.
CGTGGGGATGGCCGAAGGGCTCGTTCGGCCATCCCCACGACGCTCTGGGGCCGGTCAGCCGGCCGGGTTGCCGTCGCAGGCGGTGCGGGACGGCGAGCGGTCGACCGTGAGGATCTCCAGCGGGCCGTTCCACCGCCACGGCGCGAAGCACGAGTCGTCGAGGACGCTGATGTCCGCGCGACCGCCGACGTGGCTGCCGCGGCACGCGACGTAGCCAGGCGCGTGGCCCTCGTGCAGCAGCGACAGCGGACCGTTCCACTGCCACGGCGCGGCGCACAGGCTGCCGACGCGGTCGTGCTCGTCAGCGGACGCGGGACCAGAGACGGCCAGCACCGCGCCGCCGATGACAGCGGTCGCGAGGATCGTCGTCTTGATCATGCAAGCGTCATCGACCCGGCGAGGCCGGTCCTTGACCGGCTTCACCCCACGAGCCGAACAACGTCACACCGGCAGGGTACGAGCGGTCCATTCGCCGTGCGGGATGAGCTGAGCCGTGCGAACGTCGTCGGTTCCGCGTTCGAGGCGGATGAGGAGATGATCTTCGCTCAGGCGTTCCGCGACACCCTCGCCCCACTCGACCGCCACCACGGCGTCGACGAGGTCGGTGTCCAGGTCGAGGTCGTCCAGCTCGTCCAGGTGACCCCCGAGCCGGTACGCGTCGACGTGCACCAGCCGCACGCCCCTGCCGTCCTCGGCCGGCTCGTGCACGCGCGCGACGACGAACGTCGGCGAGGACACCCGGCCCTGCACACCGAGTCCGCGCGCGAGACCGCGCACGAACGCCGTCTTGCCCGCTCCCAACGGTCCCGCGAGCAGCAGCAGGTCGCCCGCCCGCACGACTTCGCCCAGCTTGCGGCCGAACTCCTCGGTGTCCTCCACCAGGGGGAGCTCGATCGTCTTCACGCTCGCCGCCACCACTTCTTCCGATTCTCTCCGCGATCGGCCGCGCAGCGTTCGACGAGCGCGACCAGGTGGTCGTTGACCAGATCAGCCTGCTCCATCATCACCATGTGCCCGGCACCGGGGGCCCGGACGAGGGTGGCGTGGGGCATCTCCTCGGCCATCCGCTCGGCGTGCGAGAACGGCGTGAGCTTGTCCGCGTCGCCGCTCAGGATCAGCACCTCGCAGTGCCGCAGACCGGCGAGCGCCTTGTAGCGGTCGTGCGTGCCGAGGGTCTCCAGGAACTCGGTGAGCACCTTCACCGTCGTCCCGTTGATCATCTGTTCCATCAGGTCCACGAGGGACGGCGCGACCTTGCGGTCACCGAACGCCAGCGCGCGGATGCCGCTCCACGTCAGGCTCTTCGCGCTCTTGCGGACCCACTCGACGAGACCGGGCTGCACGCTCGCGAGCCGCCCGACGCCCAGCGTCACGGGGTTGTACCGCGACAGCACGGACTTCGACAGCCCCGCGCCACCGACGGCGCCGGCGGCCGTGCCGATCAGCGCGACACCGCGCACCCGTTCCTCGAAGAGCTCCGGCATCTTCTCGGCCAGCGCCATGATCGTCATGCCGCCCATGGAGTGGCCGACGAGCACCAGCGGCCCCTCGGGCGCGATCGACCGGATCACCGAGTCGAGGTCGAGCGCGAGCTGGTCGATCGTGCTGTGCTCGACGGAGGACCGCCCCGACCGGCCGTGGCTGCGCTGGTCGTAGAGCACCTGGTGGACCCGCGGGTCGAACAGCTCGGCCAGGTCGCGGCGCTGGAAGTGCCAGCAGCGGCGGTCCAGCGCGAACCCGTGCACCAGCACGACGGTGATGTCCGGCTCGCCGCCGTCGGCGGGGTCGACCTCCTCGACGGAGATCGGCACGCCGTCCTCCGCGGCCACCGTCGACTCGCGGTCGGGCATCAGCCGCCCGAGCGACTCCTCCGCGAGGCTGCCGGACGTGGTCTTGCGCTCGTGCGAGACCTTCGCGGTCTGCGCCACGGCGGCACCGGCGACGGCCGCGCCGAGCGCGCCACCGACCCATCCGACGACCTTCCACACCGGCTTCACGTGTAGATCCTCCGCACCCGCGGCCGGTACATCCCGCAGACGATCTCGTAGTCGATCGTCCCGGTCAGCTCCGCCCACCGCCTCGCGGTCGGCTCCCCCCGGCTCCCGTCGCCGAACAGGACGACCTCCGCGCCCTCCGGAACCTCGTCGTCCCCGCAGTCCACGACGATCTGGTCCATGCAGACACGGCCGACCACCGGACGGCGCCTGCCCTCCAGCAGCACCTCCATCCGGCCGGAGAGCGCCCTCGGCACACCGTCCGCATACCCGGCGGGCACCAGTGCCAGCGTCGTGTCCTGCTGCGCGGTCCATGTCATCCCGTAGGAGACGGACTCACCTGCGGGGATACGTTTCGTGAGCGCCACGCGCGACCGGAAGCTCATGACCGGCCGGAGGTCGTGCGCGGTCGGCACGGGGTTCAGCCCGTAGATCGCGATGCCGGGCCGCACCATGTCGAAGTGCAGGTCGGGCCTGGTCAGCAGGGCCGCGGAGTTGGCGATGTGGCGCCGGGGGTCCAGGCCGAAGGCCTTCGCGACCTCGTAGGCCTCGTCGAACCGCTTGGCCTGCAGGTCGATGGACGGGTCGCCGATCTCGTCGGCGGACGCGAGGTGCGACCAGATGGCGACGACCTCGTGCTCGCGCGCGGCCTCGACGAGCGCGGGCCAGTCACGCGGCTGGCAGCCGTTGCGGCTCAGGCCGGTGTCGATCTTGAGGTGCAGCCGCGGGCGCGCGTCGGCCTCCTCGGCGGCCTCCTCGACCCTGCGCAGGTCGCTGAGCGAGGAGACGGACATGTCGACGTCCGCGGCGATGCCGGCGGCGAGGTCCTCGTCCGGGGCGTCGAGCCAAGCCAGGACCGGCGCCTGGATCCCGGCCGCGCGCAGCGCCAGCGCCTCCTGCGTGGAGCACGAACCGAGCCAGGTCGCGCCCGCCTCGAGTGCGGCCCGCGCCACCTCCACCGCGCCGTGGCCGTAGCCGTCCGCCTTGACGACGGCCATCGTGTCGGCGGCAGGGGCGAGACCGGCGAGCAGGGCGACGTTGTGCCTCAGCGCGCCTAGGTCGACGACAACTTCTGAACGAGCCATAACCTTTTCATCGTGCCATGTCAGCCGCGAACAGCGGCTATGGCGCAACTCGCACAGACGCGCCCGCGGTTCAGCCGAGCGCGAAGCACGGGCCCCGGTCACCGAGCGCTCCGCCATGCTGACGACATGGGCCCACAGCACACCTTCGCGGCAACCGCGCACGTCTTCGCCGACCTGGTGAGCACGCTGCCCGCCGACCGCCTGTCCGGACAGGGCCTCGACGACTGGACGTTGCGCGACCTGGTCGGCCACACCGTCTCCGCCGGGCTGGCCGGGGTCGCCGAGGCGCTCGGCCGCCCGGCCACCACCGAGGACATCACCACGCCGGAGGGCTACTACGCCCTGGCGAAGACCGTCGACCCCGCCTTCTACCAGGCCGTCGTCGCCCGCTCCACCACCGATGCCCTGGACTGGGGCGCACGCCTGGGCGACCAGCCGGCCGGCCAGGTCCGCCGGTTCGCCGACCGTGCCGTCGCCGCCGTCGACGCCGCCGATCCGGACGCGCTGGTCACCACGGCGGCCGGCGGCATGCGGCTCGCGAACTGGCTCCCCACCAGGACGTTCGAGCTGGTCGTGCACAGCATGGACGTCGCGAGCGCGGCGGACGTGCGTGTCGACCTGCCAGTCGACGCGCTCGCCGAGTCGGCGGCGCTGGCCGCCCGGCTGGCAGCGGTGACCGGCAGCGGTCAGCAGGTGCTGCTCGCGTTGACGGGGAGGCGGAGGCTGCCGGCGGGCTTCTCCGTGGTCTGAGGTCAGCGGGCCCTGATCGCCCTGATGGCCGCCGGGATCGCCTCCATCAGCCGCGACGCGGGCACCGGCGCGCCGTCCGCACCCAGCTCCGCGGCCAGGACGTGCAGGAAGGCCGCGTACCCCGCCGCCAGGAACGGGTCGAGCCCGCTCGCGAGCAGCGCGCCGATGATGCCCGACAGCACGTCACCCGATCCGGCCGTCGCGGGCCAGGACGACGTCGCCGAGTTGACCAGCGCCCGCCCGTCCGGCGCGGCCACGACCGTGCGGTGGCCCTTGAGCAGCACCACGGCGTCGAACCGCTGCGCCGCCTTCCTGGCCGCCGCGACGCGGTCGGGGCCGACCGGGCCCGCCAGGCGTTCGAACTCGCGGTCGTGCGGGGTGAGCACCAGTGCCGAGTCCGGGTCGCGGGCGTCCCACAGCGACGGGTTCGACGCGAGCAGCGTGATGGCGTCCGCGTCGGCGACCACCGGGACGTTGGCGTCCAGCACGAACTCCAGGACCTCGGCTGACGCGCTGCCGGTCCCCATGCCGGGACCGGCGACCCAGGCCTGGACGCGGCCCGCGTCCGTGATCGAACCCGTGCAGACGGCCTCGGGCCACCGCGCGCGGATGGCGTCGGCCGCGGGACCGGCATAGCGGACCATGCCGGAGGTGGCGAGCACGGCGGCACCGGTGGACAGCACCGCGGCGCCCGGATAGGTCGCGCTGCCGGCCGCGACACCCGTGACGCCCTGCGTGTACTTGTCGTCGGACGGGCCCGGCACCGGCCAGGCGATGTCCTCGCGGTCCAGCAGCACGAAGTCGGGGTCCACCGGCCGCAGACCGATGTCCACGAGGTGCACCTCGCCGCAGTCGACCAGTGCGTGCACCGGCTTCAGGCAGCCGAACGTGACCGTGGTGTGCGCACGGACGTGAGGTCCGGAGATCTCGCCGGTGTCCGGGTCGATGCCCGACGGCAGGTCCACCGCGAGGATCGGGACCTGCACGGTCTCGACGAGAGCAGCCGCGTCGGGACGCAGCGGACCGCGTGCGGACAGGCCGACGATGCCGTCGATCACCAGGTCGGGAGTGCCCACCGACGAGACGATCCGCCCACCGGCACGGCGGAACGCCGCCAGTCCCTCGGCGTGCGCTTTGGCCGGGTTGAGCAACACGGCGGACACCGCGACCCCGCGGCGGCGCAGGAAGTAGCCGGCCCACAGGGCGTCGCCGCCGTTGTTGCCCGCACCCACGAGCAACGTCACGCGGCGGCGGCCCTGCAAGAGCCTGAGGGCGTGGGTGGCCACACCGAACGCGGCCTTGCGCATCAACGAGCCCGGCGGGACGACCGCCATGAGCTCCTCTTCAGCGGACCTGACGCGTTCGGTGTGCCATACGCCTCTCACAATTCCCCTTAGCCCTTCGGGGTCAACTCACTCGACGGTAACGGACTTCGCCAGGTTGCGAGGCTTGTCCACGTCGTAGCCGCGGGCGGTCGCGATCTCCGCCGCGAGCACCTGCAGCGGGACCGTCGAGATGAGCGGCTGCAACAGCGTCGGGACGGCCGGGATCTCGATCAGGTGATCCGCGAACGGGCGCACGGTCTCGTCGCCCTCCTCCGCGATCACGATCGTGCGGGCACCGCGGGCCTGGATCTCGCTGATGTTCGACACCAGCTTCGAGTGCAGGACGGCGCGGCCCTTCGGCGACGGCATGACCACGACGACCGGGAGGTTCTCCTCGATCAACGCGATCGGGCCGTGCTTGAGCTCGCCCGCCGCGAAGCCCTCCGCGTGCATGTAGGCGAGCTCCTTGAGCTTGAGCGCGCCCTCCAGTGCCACCGGGTAGCCGACGTGGCGGCCGAGGAACAGCACCGCCTTGGAGTCGGCCAGCTCGCGGCCCAGGGCCTTGACCTGGTCGATGGTGCCGAGCACGCGCTGCACGGCGTCGGGCATGGCCTCCAGCTCGTGGAACTCGCGGGCGACCTCGTCCGGGTACTTCGTGCCGCGGGCCTGCGCCAGCGCGAGGCCGACGAGGTAGTTCGCGGCGATCTGGGCGAGGAACGCCTTCGTCGACGCGACACCGATCTCCGGGCCGGCGTGCGTGTAGAGCACGGCGTCGGACTCGCGCGGGATCTGCGCGCCGTTGGTGTTGCAGACGGCCAGGACGCGGGCCTTCTGCGCACGGGCGTGGCGCACGGCTTCCAGCGTGTCCGCGGTCTCGCCGGACTGCGACACGGCGACGACGAGCGTGTCGCGGTCGAGGACCGGGTCGCGGTAGCGGAACTCGGAGGCGAGCTCGACCTCGACGGGCAGCCGCGTCCAGTGCTCGATCGCGTACTTCGCGACGAGGCCGGAGTGGTAGGCGGAGCCGCAGGCGACGACGAAGACCTTGTCGACGTCGCGCAGGTCCTGGTCCGACAGGCGCTGCTCGTCGAGGACGATCCGGCCGTTCGCGAAGTGGCCGCGCAGCGTGTTGGCCAGCGCCTCCGGCTGCTCCTCGATCTCCTTGAGCATGAAGTACTCGTGGCCGCCCTTCTCGGCGGCGCTGAGGTCCCAGTTCACCGTGAACGGCTTGGCCTCCGCGGGCTCGCCGTCGAAGTCCAGGACCTCGTAGCCGTCGCGGGTCAGCACGACCATCTGGTCCTGACCCAGCTCGACGGCCTCGCGGGTGTGCGCGATGAACGCGGCGACGTCGCTCGCGACGAAGTACTCGTTCTCGCCGACACCGACGACCAGGGGCGAGTTGCGGCGCGCGGCGACGACCTGGTCCGGCTCGTCGGCGTGCGTGATCACGAGCGTGAACGCGCCCTCGAGCCTGCGCGCGACCTTGCGCACGCTGGCGGGCAGGTCGCCCTTCGTGTCGCCGTCCGCGTAGGCGAACGCCACGAGGTGCGCGACCGTCTCGGTGTCGGTGTCGGACGCCATCTCGACGCCGAGACCCTCGAGCTCGGTGCGCAGCGCGATGAAGTTCTCGATGATGCCGTTGTGCACCACGGCGACGCGGCTGGTCGCGTCGCGGTGCGGGTGCGAGTTCCTGTCGATCGGCGCGCCGTGCGTCGCCCACCGCGTGTGGCCCATGCCGACGGTGCCCGCGAAGTTGTCGCGACCCACCTCGTCGAGCCTGCTCTCCAGGTTCTGCAGCCGGCCTGCCTTGCGTTCGACGGCGAGCCCGTCGCCCGCCACGACCGCGACGCCTGCCGAGTCGTATCCCCGGTACTCGAGCCGCCTCAGCCCGTCCAGCACGACGTCGAGCGCCGACTGGTGACCCACGTATCCCACGATTCCGCACACGCAAAACAGACTAGCTAGACCACGCCGCTAACCCTAATGAGTGAGCGCGGTGCATCACCGCAGGTCAGGGACACAGGTGGTGTAGACCAATCTCAGATGTGGTGCGGACGACGGGATCGACTACGGTTCACCCATGGCTCGCCGCGTGATCACGCTGACCGCGAAACAGGCCCTCGAGCAGCTCAGCAGGCCCGGTCCGCACCCCGTGCTGCGCGGCGACCTCGCGCTCGTCGGCATGCCGGGCGTGGTCTTCACGCCGCAGTCCGGCCTGGGCCTGCCCGCCGTCGCGTTCGGACACGGCTGGATGCAGCCCGTGCGCCGCTACCACGGCCTTTTGCGGCACCTGGCGTCGTGGGGCGTGGTCGCCGCGGCACCGGCGGTGGAACGCGGCCCGCTGCTGTCGTCACGGGTGCTCGCCGCGAACCTCCTGACCACGCTGGACGTCTGCACCGGCGTGCGGCTGGGCGAGGGCAAGATCAGCGTCGACCCCGCCCGCGTGGCACTGGCCGGGCACTCGATGGGGGGCGGCGCCGCGGTGCTGGCGGCGTCCGGAGTGGACCGCGTCCGCGCCGTTGTGACTTTGGCCGCAACGGAGACGCGCCCGTCCGCACTCGACGCGGCTCGCGAGGTCCGTGCGCCCGGCCTGCACCTCGCGGCGGGCGAGGACCGGATCGCACCGCCCGTCGGCCACTCCGAGGCGATCGCCCAGGCGTGGGCGGGACCCGTGCAGTTCCGGTTGCTGCCCAAGGCTTCGCACCTCGGGTTCACCGAGGGCCGGCACTGGAGCGAGCTCGTGCTGGACGGCAGCTCCGAGCGCGGGTCGCACAAGATCGGCCGGGCGTTCGCGACGGCGTTCCTGCTGCGCGTGCTGACCGGCGAGCGCGCGTACGACGAGCTGCTCGACGGCGATCTGAAGGCCGCGAACCTGGTCTTCCAGCGGGAAGCCCTGCGTACGCGCTAGGTTGCTCGGCGTGATGCCGGGAGCGCAGAACCAGGGCTGGCACCAGAACCAGCCGCCACAGCAGCAATGGGGTCCACCCCCACCGCCGCCGAAGGGCGGCAGCTTCGCGATGGCCGTCGTCGTCGCGGTGGCCGCGTTCGGGGTCGCCGTGTACTGGGCGATCCTCGGGGTCATGCGGATCATCATCAAGCGCCCGCACGAGTCGGAGCCGGACGTCGTCGCCCGCCTGCTGGCCCAGACCGGCGGCAACGGCGACCTGCTGGCGCCGTTGAGCATCGCCGACATGGTGCTCAAGCTGCTCGCGGCGGTCGTGCTGATCTTCGGTGCGTTGCTGATAGTCCTGCGCAAGATGCCCGGCGCGTTCCTCGTCGCCGGTGCCGTCCTGCTGGGACTGCTCGCCGCCGGCTGCCACTTCTTCTACTACGACCAGCTCGGTTGGAGCGGCACGAGCGACACCTACGTCGCCGCCGTGCTCACGCTCGTCGTCGGGGTGGTGGCCATCCTGCCGCCGGTGACCAAGGCT
Source organism: Lentzea sp. (assembly GCF_035525475.1). Lineage (GTDB taxonomy): Bacteria > Actinomycetota > Actinomycetes > Mycobacteriales > Pseudonocardiaceae > Lentzea. Next base: position 8,586 of record NZ_DATLEC010000112.1, read on the forward strand.
CTGCAGCCCGCCGGTCAGCCGCAGCCCGGCCACCCTCAGCACGGTTATCCGCAGGGCGGACAGCCGCAGTTCCCGCAGCAGCAGTTCCCCCAGCAGCAGTTCCCCCAGCAGCCACCGCCGCCCGGCTACGCACCCCCTCAGGGACCGCCGCCGCCCGGTTACGGCCCACCGCGCTGACGACGAAGAACGCCCCCGGATCCGTTGATCCGGGGGCGTTCTCGCTGTCAGGACAACCAGCTCTGGTTGCTCAGGTCGTCGTCATCGTCGACCGGCGGGCGCGGGCGCCGCACCGGCGGAGGCTGACGGACCGGTGGCGGAGGAGGCGGCGGTGGCCCCGGCTGCTGAACGACCGGCGGCTGCCGCACCGGTGCCTGCGGGGCCTGGTCCGGCCCGCGCATGAAGGCCTCGGACTGCGCGCGCATCTCGCGCTGCTGCCGTTCCTTCTCGATCTGCGCGAGCTCGTCGGCGAGGTCGTCGTGCGGGGCGGCGGTCTCGTCCTCCAGCCCGAACGAGAGCTCCTTGCCGCGGTCCTTCTGCTGGCCCTCGCCGCGCTGGTTGCGGGCCATCTCGCGGAGCCGTTCGGTGAGCCGCTGCTTGCGGTCGGCGAACTTGTCGTGGCTCTCCTGCGTCGCCTTGGCCGACTCGTCGAACTTCTGCCTGGCGTCCGACATCCGCGACGAGTGCTCCGAGGAGATGCCGGAGAGCTTCGCCCTGAACGCGGCCAGGTCGAGATCGCTCACCAGCTACCTCCCCGGTTGCCGTCGTCACCGCTGAGCACGCCCTGGGCGCCGCTCAGCGGGTTGCTGTCCTCGTCGAACAGCGTCCCGGTGGTGCGCCACTGGCTCGCGCCCCGCTCGGAGTCGCCGCCCTGCTGACCGCCGGCACCGCCGCCCATCATGCCGCCCCCCATCATCCCGCCGCCCATCATGCCGCCGGACGCGGCACCGGACGTGGGCTGGCCTTGGGCGTCCTGCAGGGACGGCAGATTCGCCGACCCAGCCTGACCGGCCTCGGAGGCGTTCGTGTCGAACGAGCCGCCGTTGTCGCTCTGCGACGGCGTGTTCCAGGCGCTGTCGGCCGGCGACGACCCGCCGAGCACCGACTCGCTGGAGGAACCGCCGCCGGTGAACGAGACGCCGGAGGTCGTCGTGCTGTCCGACGACACCGCGTGCAGCGGGCCGTCGGCGGGGATCCGGGGCTCGCCGAGGCTCGGCATGATGCCGTTGTCCTCGATGAAGCTGCGGGCCACCGAGTCCTGGAAGCGGTCGGCGATGTTCGGCGCGCCGTCCTGGCCGGGCGGGCTCCAGACCTGCTCCGCCTGAGCGGGCATGGTCTGGAAGTCGGCCTGCGCGGGCATCGCCTGGAACTCGCCCTGGGCCGGCATGGCCTGGAAGCCGCCCTGGGCCGGCGTGGTCTCGAACTCGCGCCCGACCGCCTGCGGGAAGTCCCGGTCCGGCAGGTCCAGCGGCTGGCCCAGGTCGCCCGACCAGGCCCCACCCGCACCGCCGCCGGCACCGCCTCCTGCACCGGCCGCGGGGTTCTCGTCCTCGCCGAAGCTCACGCCGATCTGGTCGGGCGTGCCGTCGCCGTTGTCCGCGGTCAGGTTGATCTCGCCGGTGGAGGCGTCGACCTCGGCGGTGAAGCTCACGCCGTCCTGCTCGATGTGGATCTTGCCGTCGGCACCGACCTCGACCGGGATCGGGTTCGACTCCGACCCTGGCGGACCGGCGGTGGGAGCGGCGGCGCCACCGGCGACGCCTGCGGCACCAGCGGTGGCCGGGGACGCGCCGGTCGCCGGGCCACCCGTGGTCGCCGTGCCGGTGAGCTGGTTGGCCATGGCCGTGATGGCCTGCGTGCCGTTCTGGCCCATCAGCGCCTTGGCGGCCTCGGGGTTCTTGCTGAAGTCGAGGTCGTAGGTCTTCGGCTCGCCCTTCGGCGTGTCGATGGTCATCTTCACGTGCCCGTTCGAGTCGGGCTCCGTGACCTTGATCGTGTTGTCGCCGGCCTTGACCGTGAGGGACTCGAGGTTCTCCTCGGGCTTCGGCTGCTGGTTGTCCGGCTTGCCGTCACCGTCGAGGTCGTCGGGCTTGCCGTCGCCGTCGGTGTCACCGGGCACGTCGGGCTTGCCGTCGCCGTTCTTGTCGAGGCCGGTGTCCGGCTTCGGGGTCTCCGGCATGCCCCCACCACCCGGCGGGGTGCCGCCACCGCCCGGCGGAGTGCCCCCACCGCCGGGCGGGGTGCCGCCGCCACCGGGCGGGGTGGCGCCGCCGCTCTGGTCCTTGCCGCCACCGCCGGTGTCGTCACCGGGCTTCTCGGCCGGCTTCTCCTGCTTGGCGGGCTCGAACGGCTTGGTGTTGATCTTGTCGATCTCGGCGCCGAGCGCGTTCCACGCGTCGTCGACCGCCTTCTTGGTGTTCTCGCACAGCTGGACGAAGTTCTTGTACTTCGTGCTGACGTCGTTGTGGAACGTGGTCTGCAACCACTCGCGGCAGCCCTTGCGGACCTCGCCCTTCCACACGTCGTCGTCGCACGCGCCGTCGTCGATCTGGATGCCGACGTGCCCGGCGGCGCGCTTGAGCAGGCCCTCGTCCTCGCTGTCGGCGGCCTGCACGACCTCGCGGATCTGCGGCGGCGTCTTGCCCGCGACGTCGAACGGGCTGCCCACCCCGTTCAGGACGGTGTTCGCCTTGTCGTTCACCAGCTGCGAGACCGTGTGGCACGCGAGGCGCGTCGCGTCGGCGATGTGGTTGACGCCGTCGGCGACGGTGGAGGCCTTCTTCGAGAAGTCGGCGACGTAGGCGCGCGAGTTGTCGGCGGCCTTGCCGTCCCACGACGACCACAGCTTCGACATCGACTTCTCGGAGTCGGACTGCTGCGTGCGCAGGTCGGTGGAGACCTGGCGCATCTCGACGATGTCCTCGTCGATCTTGTGGAAGTCGATGTCGCGCTGCTGTTCGTACAGCGTCTTGACGTTGTTGTAGTCGGTGTTGACGTCCGACCCGACGCCGATGACCGACTTCGCCTCCGCGTAGACCGGGAGGAAGTTCTCGAAGTACTTCAGGCCGGGCATGCCGGCGTCGAGCAGGAAGTTCGAGTTGCCGACTCCCGCGCCACCGTCAGCCGCGCGCTGTTCCGACTGGTCCAGGACGTCCTGGCCGGACTTCTTCGAGTTGTTGTAGTCGTCGATCTTCTTCTGGCCGGCCTCGCCCGACTTCTTGGCGATGTCGTAGGCGTTGTTCAGCCGCTCTTCCGAACTGTCCGACCACGGCATCGAGTTCGACAGCGACTGGCCGAAGCCGTCACCGTAGGAGACGTCGTAGTCGTCGAGGTACTTCTCGAGCTCGTCGTTGTGCGTGCCCGTGAAGTCCTTGTCCATCTCGGTCGTGTAATACGCCTCGAGAAGGGCTTTCTTCTGATCCGGTGGGACCTCGGGGTTGTCGCAGAGCTTCTTGACTTCTTCCCAGCTGGGCATCTGCGACTACCTTCCCTGCTTGGTGACCTTGGCCGCGTTGGCCTCTTCGGTCCACTCGTAGCCGTTCGCGGATTCGCGCAGCTTGTCCGAGAGACCCTTCATCGCGGCGGAGTAGGCACCGATCGCCTCGGCTAGTTTCGGCAGGCCGGCCTTGTACTTGGCGCCGCCGGTGGTGTGCGCGCGACCGAAGTCCTTCTCGCTCACGGCACTCGCGGTGATCTTCGCCTTGTAGTTCTCGATCTCGGTCGCGATGCCCTGGATGGTCGTCGCGGACGACATCATTTCGCCAGCGTTCGCCTGAAAGCCAGACATGTGCTCCTGCCTCCCCTAGTCCCCGATCTGACGCAGTTCGGCTCAGCGGGGTTCCGCCATACGATGCCAGGCCGGATCACATGCCGACCTGGGCTTCCACGATGTCGGTTGCCTTAGTAAACAGCGGCCGGACGCGGGCCGCCGGGGATCATCACTGACCGGGTGGCTGCTGGTGACCAGGGGGCTGCTGGGGCCAGGGCTGACCGGGAGGAGGCGCGGGATGCCCGCCGGACGGCGGGCCCTGCTGCCACTGCTGCCCCGGCGGCGGGCCCTGCTGCCACTGCTGCTGGGGCGGGTACGGCTGCTGCGGGTGACCGTAGCCGGGAGGAAGCGGGGGCCGGGCCTTGTTCTTCTTCGACGCCGAGACCGCGATGACCACCACCACGACCAGCCCTCCCAGCAACACCAGGAGGATCAACAGCATCAACATCGTCACAACCGGCCCCCGATCAGTCCTCAACGCACTGAGGAAACCACATCCGCCAGGCGTCGCGCGGCCGACTCGGCCTGGTCGTGGCTGGTCGCCTCGACCATCACCCGCACGAGCTGCTCGGTGCCGGACGGGCGCAGCAGCACGCGGCCGGTGTCGCCCAGCTCGGCCTCGACGGAGGCGACGGCTTCGCTGACCGACGCGGCCTTGGCGACGGCGGCCTTGTCGGACACCTTGACGTTGATCAGCACCTGCGGCAGGCGGCGCATCACCGAGGCGAGGTCGGCGAGCGGCTTGCCGGTCTCGGCCATGCGGGCCATCAGGCGCAACGCGGTGAGCAGGCCGTCGCCGGTGGTGGCGTGCGCGGGCAGGACCACGTGACCGGACTGCTCGCCCCCGAGCGAGTACCCGCCGGCCTTGAGGTCCTGCAGCACGTACCGGTCGCCGACAGCGGTGGTGCGCAGCTTGATCCCGGCGTCCTTCATGGCGAGGTGCAGGCCGAGGTTGCTCATCACGGTCGCGACGAGCGTGTCGTCGTACAGCTCGCCCGCGTCGCGCATGGCGAGCGCGAGGACGGCGAGGATCTGGTCGCCGTCGACCGGGGCGCCCTCGGCGTCCACGGCGAGGCAGCGGTCGGCGTCGCCGTCGTGGGCGATGCCGAGGTCGGCACCGTGCTCGCGGACGGCGGCGGCCACGACGTCGATGTGGGTGGAACCACAGCCGTCGTTGATGTTGAGGCCGTCCGGTGCGGCGTTGATCGCGACGACCTCGGCGCCGGCGCGGCGGTACGCGTCCGGTGCGGCCACCGACGCGGCACCGTTCGCGCAGTCCACCACGACCTTGAGGCCGTCGAGGCGGTGCGGTGTGATCTTGAGCAGGTGCTCGACGTACTGGGTCTCGGCGTCGGGAACGTCGCGGACCCTGCCGATGAAGGCACCCGTCGGGCGTTCGAACCCGGTGCCCATGAGCTGCTCGATCTCGTCCTCGACGGTGTCGGGCAGCTTGTGACCACCGGCGGCGAAGAGCTTGATCCCGTTGTCCGGCATGGCGTTGTGCGACGCCGAGATCATCACGCCGAGATCGGCGCCGAGCGCGGAGACGAGGTGCGCGACAGCGGGCGTGGGCAGCGCTCCGACGCGCAGCACGTCCGCACCGGCCGAGGTGAGGCCCGCGGTGACGGCGGCGTCGAGCATCTCGCTGCTCGCCCTGGGATCGCGGCCGACGACGGCGATGGGCCGGTGGGAGCGGTCGTGCTCGGCGAGCACGCGAGCGGCCGCGGCGGCGACGGACATCGCGAGCTCAGGGGTGAGATCGGCGTTGGCGAGACCGCGCACACCGTCGGTGCCGAACAGGCGGGCCATGAATCCTCCGTTGTGGACACTGCGAGGCGGCGGGAAAGACCCGGAAAACACCACGGGAGCAGCAGTTCGAGGTGAACTGCTGCTCCCACGGGTACAGCTGCGTGCTCGGGGTGCGGAGGTGTCCCCGCTGTCACCGCGGAGGAGCCGGGGTCTGACGAATGCAGACGCGGCTCTCCCGGTGACGGAGCACGATCAGCGCTTGGAGTACTGAGGCGCCTTGCGGGCCTTCTTCAGACCGTACTTCTTGCGCTCCTTGACCCTCGGGTCACGGGTGAGGAAGCCGGCCTTCTTGAGCACCGGACGGTCCTCGGCGTCGATGACGATCAGCGCACGCGCGATGGCGAGACGCAGCGCACCGGCCTGGCCGGTGATGCCGCCGCCGTGCAGGTTGCCGATGACGTCGAAGGTCTCGGGCTTCTCCGTGGTGACGAGCGGCTCCCTGATGAGCTGCTGGTGCACCTTGTTCGGGAAGTAGTCCTCGAGGGTCTTGCCGTTCAGCGTGAACTTGCCGGTGCCGGGCACGAGGCGGACGCGGACGACGGCCTCCTTGCGGCGGCCGACGGTCTGCGCGAGGTGCGCGGCGCCGTTCAGCGAGGGCGCGACCACCGGCGCGGAGGTCTCCTCGACCTCGGCCTCGTCGGCGTCAGCCTCGACGGCCTCGGCTTCGGGAGCCTCTTCGGCCTCAGGAGCGTCGACGACCTCGGCCTCGACAACCTCGGCCTCGACCTCGGGGGTCTCGACCTCAGGGGTCTCGTTCTCAGGGGTGGTCACAGGAACTTCCTCGGTGTACTCGTCGCTCACTGGGCGATCTTCTTGATCTCGAAGGCCTGCGGCTGCTGCGCCGTGTGCGGGTGGTTCGGTCCGCTGTAGACCTTCAGCTTGTTCGCGATCTGACGGCCAAGGCGGTTCTTGGGCAGCATGCCCTTGATCGCCTTCTCCACCAGGCGGTCCGGACGGGTGTCCAGGACCTCGCCGAAGGACTGCTTGCGCAGGCCGCCGGGGAAGCCGGAGTGGCGGTACTGGAACGCCTGGTCGCGCTTCGCGCCGGTCAGAGCCACCTTGTCAGCGTTGATGATGACAACGAAGTCACCGGTGTCAACGTGAGGGGCGTAAGTCGGCTTGTGCTTGCCGCGCAGCAGCGTCGCGGCCTGGGTGGCGAGCCGGCCGAGCACCACGTCCTGGGCGTCGATCACGTGCCAGGTGCGGGTCACCTCACCGGGCTTCGGGCTGTACGTGCGCACGGATCTACCTCGTCGTCACTTGCGTCTGGGGTCACTGCGGCGGTTGCCCCAGACCGATCTTGGACGAACCAAGCGGTGGTTCCGAGACAGGCGCGGCACACATGGGCGCCAGCTACCGCACAACAACGTAAGAAGATACCGGATGGGTGGCGCGGGGACCAAAACGGGTCCTCCAACGCCCCCTCCTCCGGACGTACGCGAGCCCCGGACCACGTGGTTCCGGGGCTCGCGAGGTCTTGCTTCAGCTCACTGACTTACCAGCGCGAGGCGTTCGCCTGCTCGGCCTGGGCGTACGCCTCGGAGGCCTGCTGCACGGCGACACCGATGGCCGCGAGGACCTGGTTCAGGTCGGCGGACGCCGTGTCCCAGTTGCGCTGGGCCTCCTGGTACGCCGCACCCGCGGAGCCCTCCCAGTTGGCGAGCGTGGAGGTGACCTTCGACTTGAGCTGGTCGTTGAGGTCGTCGATGGTCTTCGACGAGGTCGCGATGGTGGAGGCCGCGTTCGAGATCTCGGCGAAGGTAGCCTTGATCATTTTTCATCTCCCCTTGAGTAAGCGTGGACGTGCTGAGGTGAAGTGCTGGTCGAGCGGAATCAGAGACGGCTCGCGATGTTCGAGACCGCTCCCTCCTGCTCCTCTTCGTTCTGGGCGTAGACCTTCGAGGTGCTCGAGATCTGCTCCTCGATCGCCTGCAGCGCCTGGTCGAGCTTCCGCACGTCCTCGTCCATGCGCACCATCAGGTTCTGGAACGCGGCCGCGGCGTTGCCGGCCCAGCTGGCCGCCACGCCCTCAGCCGCACCCTTGACCGTGCGGGCCTGGCCCTGGATCTGCTCGCTGATCTCGCTGATGTGCTTGGCCAGCGCGTCGAGATCCGCCGTGGTAACCGTAAATGCTCCGCCACCCATGGGAGCTCCCCTTAAGTCTCGATGTCAGGTCGTACTTCTTGGTTCGTACGCCTCTTACGACGGAGACCTTGCCATGCTGGTTCCGTCCTGTCCCAACTTCTCTCGAAGTAGTTGCGCTAGTAAACGGCCCTGGGTGAAACCGCGGCATCAGTAGAGGATTCGCGACTGCGAAAAGTCCTCGTCATCGTCACCCGTACGAGGAAGCTGACCACTCGGACCGGCGACAGCGGTCGATCCCCGCGCGACCAGCGGTTCCGTCTCAACTGGAGCGGAAGTTCGCGGCGCGGTGAGCTCGGCGACGTCCGGGACCTGCTCGACGGGCAGCCCGCGGTCGTGGCGGAACCCCGCGGAGGATTCCCTGACATCAGCGGGAGTCGCCAGAGCGCCGGGCTCGGCCTTGCGCTGACGAGCCTTCTCAGCCAGGTCACGAGTGCGTTCCCGCAGCTTGGCATTGCGTTCACCTATGTCGCCGGCGGCGCGGCGGGCACGGGTGATGGCAGCCCCGACCTCGGCGCGGAACCGGCTCAGAGCCTCGGCGGCGGACATCGGCAACTCCCCGGTGGTGCGGCTACGACTTGATGACCAGCGTGCGGACGACTTCCTCGCAAGCGGTCTTGACCTGCGGCTTCGCGGCATCCGACGCCTGGCAGCCCACGCTCACCTGGACCTGGCCCTGGAACTGGATGTACCAGTCGACCCCGGTGGCGCCGACCACTTCGCGATAGTGAACAACAGACTTTCCCGCAAAAGTGCGGTTATCGGCGAAGTCGGCGACACCATCACCATTGTCCTTGCGTTCCTGGTACGTGTTCCGCAGCTCGGTCAACGCGCGCACGCGGTCTTTGTCGCTGTCATAAGTGAGAGTTTGCTCCTGCACAGCAATACGCGCTTCCGGAGATTTGCTATCGGAATTCTTGCGCTCGACCGGTTGCAAAAGCACCTGGCGATCGGTGGCGGCGCCGCCGGTCTGCTCCCAGCCGTCCGGCCGCGTGAAGGCGTAGTCGTACACGGCGATCTGGTTGCTCGGCGGGTCCGCCCGCTGCTGCGTCTTCTCGCGGTTCAGCCAGAAGTAGCCACCGACCCCCGCCGCCGCGAGCACCACCACGACACCGATCGCGACGAACAGGGGTGTCCTGCTCTTCCTGGGCGGCGGCGGGCTGGGGAACACGGCCGGGAACTGCGCGACCGGAGGAGGCGTGATGCGACGGGTGATCTTGCGCGTGGACTCGTCGGAGACCCGGAGGTTGTGAGTGACATCACCTGGGCGGGGCGTGTTCTGCCGCGTCATCCCACCGGTGCGTTCCGGATCGGTGCTGACGGCTCTGAGCGCACCTCGGGCGACGACCGTCTCCGGCTGGTCGATGCTCGTCGGCACCACGCGGATGTGGTCGTGCACCAACCGGGCGACCAGCGGGATCCGGCTGGACCCGCCCACCAGGAACACCCCGGCGAGCTGCTGGGGCGCGAGCCCCGCGTCGCGAACGGCTCCCGCGACCAGCGCGGCGGCCCGGCTGAGCGGCGCCGTGATCAGCTGCTCCAGGTCGGACCGCGTGACGTGCGCGTCGGGGAACGGCGGCGGCATCGGCACGTCGGTGTAGGCGTGCCGGGACAGCGTCTCCTTGGCGCCTCGCACGTCCTGGCGCAGCACCCGCCGCTTGCGCCTGTCGGCCATCTCACGCCCCTCGACGAGCTGCCGCCACGCCTCGGGGTCCTTGGCCCCCACGAGGCTGCCGACGTGCTCCAGCAACACCTGGTCGACGTCGGCCCCGCCGAAGCTGGGGTCGCCCTTCGCGGACAGCACCCGGAAGCTCTTGCCGTTGCGAGCCACGACGCTCGCGTCGACCGTGCCACCGCCGAGGTCGAGCACGGCGAGCGCGGCACCGTCCGGAATGGAGTGGCTCGCGGAGTGGAAGACGGCCGCCGCCACCGGCTCGGGCACCAGTACGAGTTCGCGACCGAGCCCACGCGCCGCTTGGAGGAGGACGCGGGTGCGCACCGTGCCCCAGTCGGCCGGGTGCGTGAGCACGAGGAGATCGACGGGCACACCGCCACCCACGCGCCGTGCTTCACCCACGGCCCGTGTCAGCACCGCACGCACAACGTCCACAACAGGCAGCACGGAACTGCCGAGCAACAATTCACCCTCGTCGACACGACGCTTCGGATGCGGCTCGTACCGCGCGGGGTCCACGGCAGCCTGCCGCTCGGCCTCCTGACCGACGAACAACGTCCCGTCGGCCGCGGCGAACACGGCGGACGGCACCAGCGGCTGGCCGTCGAACACGACAACCTGCGGCTCCCTGCCGTGCGCGGAGATCGCGACGCAGGTGCTCGACGTGCCGAAGTCGACCGCGACGTGCAGGCTCATGCACCTTCCCCTCTTTCGCGCACATGCTTACCCGATGCGACCGGCCAGGACGACATGGATGGCCAAACCCCGCCACTCCGGTCCGTGATCGGTACCGGCGGCGGCTTCACCGTGATCCCGTCGACGTCGTCGAAGAGCTGCGGAGCCCGAGGACGGTGATCACACCCTGTTGCACCGCCATAGACTTTCCGTGTGCAGGGAGCGGAGTACCGCGTTCTAGGACCGTTGGAGGTGCGCTTCGACGGCGACCCGGTCGTCGTCCCCGCCGGCAAGGGCCGGGTCCTGCTCGCCACCTTGCTCCTGCGTCCCGACGAGTTCGTGTCCGTGGACGAACTCGTCGAGCGGCTGTGGGAGGGTTCGCCGCCGTCAGCCGACCGGGCAGCGAAGACGTTGCACATGACCGTCGCCCGGCTCAGGCAGGCGCTGGGTCCCGCGAACTGCGTCGTCACCGGCAGGAACGGCTACCTGGGCGAAGTGGGGAACCTCGACCTCCTGCGGTTCCGCGCGCTGGCCGGCAGCAACCCGCACGCGGCGCTGGGCCTGTGGCGCGGCCGTCCGCTCCAGAACGTCGTCTCGGACGCACTACACCGCGACGACGTGCCGTCACTCGTCGAGGAACGGCTCGTGGTGCTGGAACGGCGCATCGAGCAGGACCTCGACGACGGCCGCACCGCGGAACTGGTGCCCGAGCTGAGGGCCTTGGCCGCCGAACACCCCATGCGGGAACGCTTCTGGGCGCAGCTGATGGTCGCGCTGTACCGCTCCGACCAGCAGGCGGCGGCCCTGGACGCGTACCGCCAGGTCAGCACCCTGCTTGCGGACGAGCTGGGCATCGACCCGGGCACATCGCTGCGAAACCTGCACCAGTCGATCCTCCGCGCGGAGCCGGAGCTGAGCACGCGCCGCGACGTGGTCGTCCCCCGCCAGCTGCCACCTGACCTCGCGCTCTTCACGGGCCGCGAGGACGACCTGGCCAGGCTCGACCGGCTGCTGCCATCGGGCACCGCCGGGCGAGCCGTGGTCATCTCGGCCATCGCGGGTTCAGCCGGAGTCGGGAAGACCGCGCTCGCCGTGCACTGGGCGCACCGGGTGCGGGAGAGGTTTCCCGACGGGCAGCTCGCGGTGAACCTGCGCGGCTACGACCGCGAGGCCCCGCTGAGCCCGCACGACGCACTGGGCCAGTTGCTGCGAGCGCTCGGTCGTTCTCCCCAGGAGATCCCTCCCGAAACCGACCAGCGCATCGGCGTGTACCGGTCGCTGCTCGCCGACCGGCGTGTTCTCGTGCTCCTCGACAACGCGCGCACCGCCGACCAGGTGAGACCTCTTCTTCCAGCGGGAGGCCGCTCGGTCGTCGTGATCACGAGCCGGTCCGACCTGCGCGGCCTGGTCGCGTTGAACGACGCGAAAGTGCTGAAGCTCGGCGTGCTGCCGCCCGCGGACGCGGTCCAGCTGCTCACGGACATGATCGGCGCGGACCGTGCGCTGGCAGAACCGGAAGCTGTCGCCGAGCTCGCGCGGTTGTGCGCGTGCCTGCCGCTGGCGTTGCGGATCGCCGCGTCGATGCTCGCAGGCGAGCCCCACCTCGCCGTGCGTGACCTGACCGACCAGCTCAGCACAGCGGACCGGCTGGCGGAGCTGGAAGTCGGCGACGACCGGGAAGCGGCGGTTCGTGCCGCCTTCGATCTTTCCCACGCGGCCCTCCCGCCGGAGGAACGGCGGATGTTCCAGGTGCTCGGGTTGCCGCCGCGCGCCGACTTCACGCCCCTGTCGGCGGGCGCCCTGCTCGGGGTGACCAGCAGGCAGGCGTTGCGTCTCCTGCGCACACTGGCACGGGCCCATCTCGTCGAAGAGCACGCACCCCAGCGGTTCTCGCAACACGACCTGCTCCGGCTGTACGCCGGTGAGCGCGCGGCGGCCGAGATGTCCGCGATGGCGCGAAGGGCGTCGATGGTGCGGTTCCTGGACCACTACCTGCACTCGGTCGACAACGCGGAGCGGTCCATCCGCGCGAACCGGCACGAGAAACCTCTCACCGAACGAGATCCCGTCGTCGAGGCAGTCGAGTTCGGCGACCGGGAGAGCGCGATCGCCTGGTGCCGTCGCGAGCACGAGCTCCTCGTCGAACTGAACGAGTTCGCACTTGCGCACGGGCACTTCGGCCACGCTTGGAAGTTGCCGTCCTGCATGTGGGGTCACCTGCAGCTCCACGGGTCGACCGACGACTTCCTGCGTCTCTTCGGCATCGCGCTGGAAGCGGCCAGGCGGTCGCAGGACCGGTACGGGGAGGCCGTCTCGCTGCACAACCTCGGGGTGACGTACAAGAACATGCATCGCCTTGATGACGCCCTCGACCTGTTGCACCGGGCGTGGCGCATCCGGCAGGAACGCGGTGACCACTTCGGCCTCGCCGTCAACTGCTCCGAGCTGGCCGCGGTCCACCTGCGCCGGGGCGACCCCGCGGCGGCCCTGCGCTACGACCGGGAGGCAGGCGAGCACCACCGCGCCGCGGGCAACGCGGTCGGCTTGGCCAGGTCGTTGAACAACCTGGCGAACACCCTGCTGGAAATGGGTGAGTTCGTGAAGGCCTCCGAGGCCGCCGACGACGCGGTGGACGTCTACTCGTCACTCGGGGGCCCGGACGTGGCGCTGGAGGACACGAGGGCGATGGCGAAGTTCGGCATGGGAGACCTGGACGCCGCCGTGCGGATCTACCGCGACATGGCCGACAAGCCGCTGCTCGACCACACGAACAACTCCACGAAGGTCGAGATCCTCCTCAACGGCGCCAAGGTGTTCAGCGCGGCAGGTGACCGGACAGGAGCGCTGTCGTGGGCCCGCAAGGCTCTGACGGTCACCGAGCGCGGCAAACTGGCGGGAGGGAACCAGATCCGCGACCTGGTGCGGGAGCTGGAGGACTAGAAGTCGCACGGCGCGGTGCCGCCGATGCCGCCGCGCCGCCGATCATCACGGCCGCAGGACCGGCGGTGCCGAGCCCGGCCAGGTCCGCGTTTCGTCCCGCGAAGTGCGGCTCGCTGCGGCACTCGCCTCACTCGGGCCCAGGTCCGCGCACGAGGGCGAGCTTGGTCTCCAGCCCGGCGGCTCGCGGGTTCCCCGCCGACAAGGCCACCTCCAGCGCCTCCTCCCAGGCCCGCACGGCGTCGTCGTGCCGTCCCATCCGGAACAGCAGCACGGCCAGGTCGTCCTCCAGCGTCGAGACCGGTGAGCGTGCGTCCGAGAACTTGCGCAAGCCCTCCACGCACCGCTCCGTCACGGCCAGTCCTTCGTCGAACCTGCCCACCTCGGCCAGCGCGGGACCGACGAAGTTGTCCAGCCGGGCCTCGAGGTACTCGTCGCCGAGCTTCCGCATGGCGACGCGTGCTCGCTCACTCGCCTCGGGGTAGCGGCGGAGGTCGTTGAGCGACCCGACGATGTTGGCGGCGCAGATGGCCTCCATGGTCAGGTCGCCGATCTCGACCGCCAGCTCGAGCGTGCGGTGGTTGACCTCGAGCGACTCCTCCCTGCGGCCCTGGGAGAGGAGCGCGATCCTCATGTTGTTCAGGGCGGACACCTCCGCGAGCCGCTCCCCCGCCGCGCGCACGAGCGGCAGTCCGGCCTCGAACTCGCGCAGCGCGTCCTCGTACCGCTTGACGTCGACGTACTGCGCGGCCAGCTTCACCCTGCTCAGTCCCTGTTCGCGCGGGGACCCGAAGCCCTGCACCGCCTCGAACATCGCGACCAGCTCGTGGAAGCGGATCCGTTCGACCAGGCTGTGGGTGCGGACGTGCGCGGGGATGACCTGTGCCAGTGCGCCCCAGCCGCGGTGGAGAGCGGCGTACATCACCGCGCTGAGGTTGTCCCACTCGTTGCGGCACCAGGCGAGCGCGTCGAACCGGCTGGTGAACGTTCGCGGGACGACAGCGGTCGTCAGATCCCCGGCCCGCAACGTCTGCTTGGACGGGTGCATGCCCGCCGCGTTCTGCAGCGTGTGGACGTACCACTCCGTCAAGCGCAATGCGGCCAGCTCGTCGTCACCGCACAACTCCGTCGCGTAGGCCTTCACCAGGTCGTGGAGGTCGTAACGGCCAGGTGAGCGCGACTGCACCAGGTGGTCGGCAACGAGCCGCTCCAGCAGGCGGCGGGCCCAGGCGACGGTCACGCCGGCCAGAGCGGCCGCCGCACCGACGTCCAGATCGGTTCCCGGGTGGACCGAGAGCAGCCGGAAAATCCTGGCGGCCTCGGGGTCGAGCGCGCGGTACGACCACGAGAAGACCGCCCGCACGTCCACGTCGTCGAAGTCGCTCAACGCATCAAGCCTCGCGTTGTCCAGCTCCGCGACGAACTCGCACAGCGACGTGTCCGGGAACCGCGACACCCGTTCGGCGAAGACCCGCAGCGCCAACGGCAGTCCCGCGCACCGCTCGACGATCTCCCGCGCCGCGTCCGGCTCGACGTCGAGCCGCGCGTCCCCGAGCACCGCGGCGAGCAACGACCGCGCCGCCTCGAACTCCAGCTGCCGCAAGCCGATCGTCGTCGCGTCGTGCCGCGAGACGAGGGCTCGGAGCTGGTTGCGGCTCGTGATCACCACTCGCACACCGGCGGCACCGGGCAACAGCGGGAGGACTTGGCTCACCGAGGCGGCGTTGTCCAGCACCAGCAGCAGCCGCCGGTCCGCCAAGGTCGTGCGCGACAACGCGAACCGCGCCTCGGCGGCGACGGGGACGTCGTCCACTCCCAGCCCGACGAGCAGAACTTCGGCCGCGGCAACGGGATCCACCGGCCGCGCCTCGGGATCGAACCCGCGCAGGTTCACGTGGAGGTCACCGTCGGGAAAGCTCTCGCGTGACTCCTGCGCCCACCGCAGGACCAGCGCGGTCTTGCCCACACCACCGACGCCGTGCACGACCGTGATGCCGGTCGGCTTGTCCAGGAGCCCGAGCTCTTCCTCCCGGCCGACGAAGTTCCGGACCCCGCGTGGCAGCTGACGCGGTACCTGACGACGGCCGGGAACGACCTCCGCACGAAGGATCCGCTGGTGCAGTTCCCGAAGGGCCTGGCCGGGATCGACGCCCAGCTCCTCGGCGAGCTTCTTCCTGATGTCCTGGTACGCGCTGAGCGCCTCGGCCTGCTGGCCCGACCGGTACAGCGCGAGCATCAGGTGCTGCCAGAACGACTCCCGCAGCGGGTGGTCGGCGACCAGCGACCGCAGCTCGGCCACCAACTCGCCCGCCAACCCGCGGTCCAGGTCGGCCTCGATCCGCCGTTCGAGCACCGCGAGGCGCTCGATTCACCAGCTGCGGCACGTCCTCGCGGTGCAGCCGCTCCGACCGCACGTTGCCGAGCACCGGTCCCCGCCACAACGCCGACGCGGCACCGAAGTCACCGGAGCCGGCCAGTGCGCGGAACCTCAGCAGGTCGAGCTGGTCCGGTTCGACCGTCGCCTGGTAGCCGCCTGCCTTCGTGCGCACGCAGTCCGCGTCACCCAGCGCTACCCGCAGCCTGCGCACGATCTGCTGCAACGTCTTGTGGGCGCGGTCGGCCGTGGGCGGTTCGCCGTCCCACACGCGGTCGACCAGCCCGTCGACCGGAACGTACTGGTTGGGGCGCAGCAGCAGGACCGCGAGCAGCGCGTGGCACCGGCCGGCGGGTACGGCCACCGGTTCGCCGTCGAGCAGTACCTCCAACGGCCCCAGCACGCGGTACTCGGCTCGCACACGTCCCCCAGGTCGCGACCAGTTCAAACGGGTGTGATCACGGTGTGAGCGAAGTGTGAGCGGGGTGGTGCACAGTTGCTTTCGAGCGGTGCTGGTGGCAAAGCTCCTGGGGGGCCACCAGCACCGTTCGTCAGTTTTCTGGCAGGGCGGCGAGCTTGGCCCGCAGCTGCTCCGCGTGAGGATGCCGGCGCGATTCGTAGTAGGCGAGCGACTCGGTCCACCAGCGGCGCGCCTCGGTGAGTTCTCCGAGCTCGTGGTGCGCGTCGCCGAGCACCTCGTGCGTGGCCGCTCGATCCATCAGCCCGCCCATCTGGCCGAACCAGCCGAGCGCGCGATGCAGCATTTCGACCACACCACCGGTTCGCCCAAGCCCGATCAGCGCCCGGGATCGGGTGACTGCCGTCTGCCCCAGGGAGCCGGGGCTCAGCTCGTGCACCCGGTTTAGCGCATCCCACTCGGCGAGGCGCTCAAGGCCTTCCTGGTACCGGCCGGCTTCGACCAGCGCGAACGCGACCTGGTAGAGCGCCATAGCCACCCGATCGGGATCGGCGTCCGGTTCACTGCGCTGCAGTTCCAGTGCCCGCCGTGCGACCTCCAGCGACTCGTGCGGGCGGTTCAGCATCCCCAGGATCCAGGCGACACCGCTCTGAGCCCGTACCTGCTCGTCGACCACACCCAGCACCCGGAAAGCCCGGCTGCTGTCTTCGAACAGTTCGATGCCGCGCTCATAATTCCCCTGCCTCCCATAGCCGAACGCCTGCAGGAACAGGAGCTTCGCGGCCACGCGCCGCTCGCCGACGCGGGTGGCGGCCTGTGCACCACGTCCCATCGAGTCGAGCCAGTCCGGCCAGGTGCCGAACCAGTCGATCTGGGGAGCGGCGAACCACGGGAGCTGCCAGCTGTAGCGGTCCAGGCCATGCCGATCCGCGAGTGCGACGAGGGCGCGGAGCACTGCCCGTTCCGAATCGAACCACTCGGCTGACGCCGGCTGGCTGTCGAACGTCTCCGACCCGACCCGAGGATCGGGAAAACCCTCGACGCGCCGCTCTCCCCAGTTGTACTCACGGTCGATCCAGGCGAGCGTGTGAACGTAATGGTCGAACATGCGCGTTCGAGCCTCGGCTCGCGACTCGGACGTCTCCTCCGCCGCGGCACGATCCGCCGCGTACACGCGCAACAGGTCGTGGGACGTGAACCGGCCTGGAACGTGCTCCACCAGCAGGTTCGCCCGCGCCAGCTCCCGCACGCACTCGCGCGCCTCGTCCACGGACCACCCGGCGAGGCTCGCGGCCGCCGCGACGGTGATGTCCGGGCCGGGATGCACCCCGATCAGCCGGAACATCCGGGCCGCCGGCGCGCTGAGCTGCTGGTACGACCACTGGAAGACCGTGCGGACGCTGGTGGCCGCGTCGCCGGTGTCCAGGGTGTCGAGGCGGGTGCGTTCGTCGGCCAGCTCCGCCGCCAGTGCCGACAGCGGCAGTTTCGGGGACTGCGCTGCTCGGGCCGTCACGATCGCCAGTGCCAGGGGCAGACCGCCGCACCACCTGATCAGGTCAGCCGCCTCGACGCCCACCCGATCCGCGCCGAGGCGGCTGACCAGCAGGGCGTGGGCCTCGGCGTGGCTCAGCACGTCCAGCGCCAGTTGCCGCATGCCCTCGTTGACGACCAGGCCGGTGAGGCGGTCGCGGCTGGTGATCAGCACCAGGCAGTGAGAAGGCCCCGGTAGCAACGGACGCACGTGCTCGGCGTCGCGGGCGTTGTCCAGCACCACCAGCATCCGGCGGTCCGCGACGAGGCTGCGGTACAGCGCCGCGGCGGCATCGAGGTCGGCGGGGATTCGTTCAGGGGCGATTCCCAGTGCTTCGAGGAAGCGGCTCAGCGCGTCGCCGGGCGCCATCGGATCGCGGTGACGGTCGAAGCCGCGCAGGTTCACGTAGAGCTGGCCGTCCGGGAAGCGGTCGGCGACGCCACGCGCCCAGTGCACGGCCAAGGTCGTTTTGCCGACGCCCGCGGTGCCGGTGATCGCAGCGACTACCAGCTCATCGCGCACGAGATCGGTCAGGCCCGTGAGCTCCGAGGTACGTCCGACGAAGCGTGGTACGGCCGTCGGCAGTTGGCGGGGTACGGGACCGCGCACCCGCACCGAACCGGAGAGCACCTGGTGATGCACGGCCCGCAGTTCCGCGCCGGGATCTACGCCCAGTTCGTCGGACAGCAGCGCGCGGACGTCCTGGTACACGGTCAGCGCCGCCGCCTGCTGACCCGACTGCGCGAGCGCCATCATCAGCTGGCCCCAGAACACTTCCCGGAACTGGTGTTCTGCGGTCAGCCCGCGCAGTTCGGCCACGAGGTCAGCGGCTCGGCCCGCCTCCAGGTCGGCGGCGATGCGTCGTTCCAGCGCCAGCAGCCGCTCCTCGACCACCGGCGGCACGTCGTGCTGGTGCAGGGCGTCGGACCGGACGTCCGAGAGCATCGGGCCGCGCCACAACCTCACCGCGGCAGCGAAGTCACCGGTGGCGACCAGTGAGCGGAACCGCAGGAGGTCGAGGGTCGACGCGTCGACCGAGGCGCGGTAGCCACCGCTGGAGGTCTGCACGCAGTTCGCCGGGCCCAACGCCTGACGCAGGCGGGCGACGACCATCTGCAACGTCTTGTCCGCCCGGTCCGCGGTCGGTGGCGCGCCGCCCCACACCCGTTCCACCAGCTCGTCGACGGACATGAACTGGTTGGGGCGCAACAGCAACGTGGCCAGCAGCACCCGGCACCGCCCGGCGGGCACCGCCACCGCGACGCCGTCCCGCAGCACCTCGAGCGGCCCGAGAACGCGGTACTCGGCAGGCACGCTCCCCCTTCCAATGACGTGTGACCGAAGTGTGAGGCTGATCCACCACCCTAGGGTCGGCCGGTCCCACCGCAGTCACCTCCCTCTTCACTGCCGTGGGACCGGCTTTTGCACGCGCGGGGACGCGGACTCGGTTGTGTGACCGAAGTGTGAGCGCGACCGGGCAGAGTACTGATCAGCCGGAAGACGACGGTGGCACAGGAGTTTGGGGGGTGTCGCGGTCGTCGTACCCCTTCCCGGCCGACCCTCCCCAGTGGGTTCGGTCAGGACGGACCCGGTCATGGGGGGAACCGGACAGTCCCCTGCTGTTCGGTTGTGGGCCCGCGACTCCGGTCGCGGGCCCTTTTTCTTCGCCCGGAAGGGAAAACGACGCGTGGGTGGCCCCGCCGGAAGGCGGGACCACCCACGAAGTCGTGAAGCCGGGACTACTCGGGCGAGATCCAGGCGAACTGCATGCGCTGCTGACCGTGCTTGCGGGTCACCATCGTGCCCCGGCCGGGAGGCTGCGGCGACGGCTTGAGGTTGCCGACGATGTTGCCCTCCTCCTTCGAACCGGAACCGACGAACAGCGGCGCCGAGATCTCCTTCAGCTTGCCGAGCACCGGGTCGTACATCGCCCGGGACGCGCCACCCATGCGGCGGGCCAGGATGACGTGCAGACCGACGTCCTTGGCCTGCGGGATGAACTCGGCCAGGGGCTGCAGCGGGTTGGCCGCGCCCTGCGGTGCCACGAGGTCGTAGTCGTCCACGATGATGAACACCTCGGGACCGGTCCACCAGGAGCGGTTGCGCAGCTGCTCCTGCGTGACGTCCGGGCCGGGCATGCGCTTGGTCAGCGAGCCCTTGACCTCCTGGACGTTCTGCGTGAGCTGGGCGCCCGACACGGCGTAGCTCAGCAGGTGGTCCGTGTCGATGAAGCCGAGCAGGGTGCGGCGGTAGTCCGCGAGCAGGATCAGCGCCTCGGACGAGGTGTAGCTGGTCATGATGCCGCGGATGATCGTGCGCAACATGTTCGTCTTGCCGGACTCGCCGTCGGCCAGCGTGAAGAAGTGCGGGTCCGCGTCGAAGTCCATGTAGA
Source organism: Lentzea sp. (assembly GCF_035525475.1). Lineage (GTDB taxonomy): Bacteria > Actinomycetota > Actinomycetes > Mycobacteriales > Pseudonocardiaceae > Lentzea. The sequence continues at coordinate 28,305 of NZ_DATLEC010000112.1, forward strand.
CCGGCGCGAGCTCGTCCTCGTTGACGCCGACCGGGACCAGGTGGCCGCGGTTCGGGTTGGACTGCTGGACCTGCGCCATGAACTGCCCGTAGTCGAGCAGGTCGGGCAGCATCCGGACCTGCGGGGCGCGCGGGCCCTGCCAGGACTGGTTGAGCTTGAGGCTGAGGTCCTGCACGCCCGACGAGATGGTCGTCGGGTCCTGCGAGGTGTCGATGCGCGGCAGACCGGTGAGGAAGTGCAGCTTGTCACCGGTGAGACCGCGGCCGGGACGGCCGGGCGGCACGTTGACGGCGACCTTACGGTCGATCTCGGACTCGCTCGGGTCACCGAGGCGCAGCTCGAACCGCGTGCCGAGGAGGTCCTTCATCGCGGGCCGGATCTCCGCCCACCGGTTGGCGGCGACGATCACGTGCACGCCGTAGGACAGGCCCTGCGCCGCGATCGCCTGGACCTGCGGCTCGACCATCTCGAACTCCTGGCGGAAGTTCATCCAGCCGTCCACGACCAGGAACGCGTCACCGAAGTTGTCGTCCCTGATCTCACCGCGGCGCCTGCGGTTGCGGAACTCGCCCATCGAGTCGATGCGCTGATCGCGCCACCGCAGCTCGCGTTCGGTGATCAGGGTCTGCAGCTCGGCCACCATGCGGCGGACCTTGTCGACGTCGAGACGACCGGCGAACCCGCCGACGTGCGGCATGTCCTCCATCGACGCGAGCGTGCCACCACCGAGGTCGATGCAGTAGAACTGCGCCTCCTCCGGCGTGTGCGTCAGCGACATCGACGCGATGATCGTCCTGAGCAGCGTCGACTTGCCCGACTGCGGGCCACCGACGACCGCGCCGTGGCCGGCGGCACCGGAGAAGTCCGCCCACAGCAGGTCGCGGCGCTGCTCGAACGGCTTGTCGACCACGCCGACCGGGATCTGCAGCGTGCCGTTCGCCGGGTAGCCCGGTGACGTGAGACCGCGGTCCGGCGTCACGTCGAGCGGCGGCAGCATCGTGTCCATCGTCGGCGGCTCGTTGAGCGGCGGCAGCCACACCTCGTGCGCGGGCGGGCCCTGGCCGACGAGGCGGTCGACGATGAGCTCGAGCTGCGTCGGCTCGTTCGCGTCCTCCTTGACCGGCGCGGCCGCGACCGGGACCGGCTCGAGCGGCCGTTCCGGCTCCTTCGGGATCTCGATGAAGTCCGGCACGAAGAACCGCGGACGCTTGTCGCTGCGCACCGCCACCGACTCACCGGCGGACTGCATGCCCGACGGGCGGTAGGTGCCCGAGACGTAGAGCGCCTTGAACCTGGTCAGCGGCATGCCCTGCACGCTGAGGTAGCCGGAGCCCGGGATCGGCGGCAGCTCGTAGGCGTCCGGCACGCCGATCGCCGCGCGGGACTCGGCCGCGTTGAACGTCTTCAGACCGATCCGGTACGAGAGGAACGTGTCCAGACCGCGCAGCTTGCCCTCCTCGAGCCGCTGCGACGCGAGGAGCATGTGCATCTGCAGCGACCGGCCGACACGACCGATCTGGAGGAAGATGTCGATGAAGTCCGGCTTCGCCGTCAGCATCTCGGAGAACTCGTCGATGCAGATGAAGAGCGCGGGCAGCGGGTCGAGCTGGGCGCCGTTCTCACGGGCCTTCTCGTAGTCCCAGACGTTCTTGTAGTTGCCCTTCGCCAGGACCTCCTGGCGGCGCGACACCTCGCCGGCGATGGCGTCCTTCATGCGGTCGACCAGGGTGAGGTCGCCCGCCAGGTTGGTGATCGTCGCGGCGACGTGCGGGGCCTTGTCCAGGCCGAGGAACGTCGCACCACCCTTGAAGTCGACGAGGATCATGTTGAGCGCCGTCGACGAGTGCGAGGCCAGCAGGCCCAGCACCAGGGTGCGGAGGAACTCGGACTTGCCGGAACCGGTGGCGCCGATGCACAGGCCGTGGGGGCCCATGCCGTCCTCGGCCGCCTCCTTGATGTCGAGCTCGACCGCCTGGCCGTGCTCGCCGATGCCGAACGGGATGCGGTAGCGGTCGCGCTTGGGGCGGGGCCGCCACGCCTGCTGCACGTCGAACGTGATCGGGTCGCCGGGGATGCCCATGAACTCGAGGATCGGCGGGTTGTTGGTCATCGCCAACGGGTCCTCGCCGCTGTCGCCACCGGCCTCGCCGGCGGCGCCCATGCGGTACGGGGAGAGCCTGCGGGCCAGTGCCTCCGCCTCGATGACCGACAGGCGGTCGGGCGCGCCGAACCACTCGACACCGCTCGCGGAACGGGCGCCGAGCTGGTTGTTCTCGACGACGAGGCGCAGGCCGCGCCGGGCCGTCAGGTTGCCCAGGCACTCGCTCAGGTCGAGCAGCGTGACGCCGACCAGGCCCTCCTCGAGGATGATCATCTCTTCACGGCTGATGTCGCCGTCGTCGATGACGATCACGATGTGCGGCTGGTCGGGCGGTGGCGGGGCGTTGCGGGTGAACCGCTGCCGGTCGCGCAGGTTCTCGTCCAGCATCGCCTCGATCTCGGCGAGCGAGTTCGCCATCATGCGGCGCTGGCCGATGCCGTCGATGTCGGTGGGGTGCTGGGCGTGCGGCAGCCACTTCACCCACTCCCACAGCTGCTTGGTGCGGCCCGCGCTGACGACCGCGATCAGCAGGTCGTCCGGGGCGTGGAACGTGACGAGCTGGGCGAGCAGGGCGCGCGCGAGGTCGCGGCGGTCCTCCATCTCGCCGAGCAGGCCGACCGCGGCGAACCCGCGCAGCGCGATCGAGATCGGCAGGTCGGGCACGAGCGAGTGGGCGCGCACGAACCGGCGCAGCGCCAGGGTCGCGATCGGCTCCAGCTCCTCGACCGGTCCGGTCTGCGGCGGCACCAGGCGGGTGGCGAGGCGCTGCGAGCCGCGCCCCGCGCGGAGGTGGCAGAAGTCGGGGTCGTTCTGACGGCGTTCCCACATGCGCCGGGTGGTGGCGAGCGACCACAGCATCTGCGGGTCGGGGTGCACCCACTCGCGCTCGGCGCGCTGCTCGTCGGCGGCCTCGCGGGCGCGGTCGCGCATCTGGCCGAGGTACCGCAGGTAGTCCTTGCGGTCCTCGTTCATCTCGGCTTTCTTCTGGCCCTTGCCGGACCCCATGCCGCTCGCCATCATGCCGATGGTCGAGATCATCATCATGCCCGGCATGATCATCGCCGCGGGCTGCCGCGGCGCGAGGAAGACCATCATGCCCATCATGCCCGCGGACGCGATGATCATCACGACGGGCATCGCCTTCATCATGATGTTGCCGGGGATGATCCGGGGGACCTCTGGTGGCGGCTCGAGGTGGACCTCGCCGCCGGGAGGCCGGGGAGCAGCAAGGCGTGCCGTTCGCTTGAACTGCAGCGTGCTCAACTGACAGGCACCTCTTCGACTCTTGATACGCCACCGGTAGCAACCGACACTATTGCGCATCCGCGCGCGTCACGAAGGTGGGTCGGGTAAAAAACCCAGCCGGACGTGTTCCGCGAACCACACGTGCAAGAGGCGTCGGTGCGGCCATACTAGGGCCGCCCGGCGACCGCCCAGGTGGACCAATAGGGTCGGGCCAAGAGTTCGCAACGCAGATCTTACTTAGGGGGCCCTGGTGGCGACCGGTACGACGGTGTTCAGCCGTGTCACGGTGGTGGCACCTCGGACGCGTATCGACGTCGCGCTGCCTGCCGACGTGGCGGTGGCCGATCTCCTGCCGATGCTGCTCGACATGGCGAGAGAGGCCACTCCGGACGGTGGGGTCAGGCACGGCGGCTGGTGCCTCGCCAAGCTCGGCGACAGCCCTCTCGACCCGGCGCGCACGCTCGCCTCGCTCGGCGTCGTCGACGGCGAGCTGCTGCAGCTGCGGCGCCGCAACGAGAACCCGCCGCCGCCGTTGTACGACGACGTCGTCGACGCGATCGCGGAGTCCGACCCGGACTCGTTCCGGCCGTGGACCAAGGAGACCGCGCAGCGGTTCGGCCACATCGCCGGCGCGCTCGCGCTCATCGCGGCCGCGGTGGCGCTGTTCCTGTCCGGCCCGCTCACGGCCGATGGCGCGGGCAGCGGTCTGGCCGCCGCCATCGCCGGCGGTGTCGGCGCGGTCGCCATGCTGGCCGCGGGCGCGACCATCGCGCGGGCGTACTCGGCGGCTTCGACGGGTGTGCTGATCGCCGCGTGCGGTTCGCTGCCGATGGCGTTCGTCGCGGGCTACCACGCGGTGCCCGGCGTCGGCTTCACCCCGAAGATGCTGCTCGCCTCGGCGTTGCTGATGATCTTCGCGTGGGGCGGCATCCTGCTGATCGGCCACGGCATCACGGTGTTCATCGCCGCGGCCACGGCCGGCACGTTCGTGTCGCTCGCGTTCCTCGTCGCGACGTTCGTCGAGCACCCGCTGCCCGGTGTGGCCGCCGCGACCGGCGCGGTCGCGCTCGGCGCGCTGTCGCTGCTGCCCAGGCTCACGCTGCAGCTGGCCAAGATCCCGCCGCCCGTCGTGCCGACGAACGCCGAGGACCTCAAGGAGGACACTGGCTTCCCGGAGTACGCGGTCATCGAGCGCCGCACGGCCGTGGCGCACGAGTACCTGACCGGCATGATCATCGGCACCGGCACGGTCGCGGCGCTGGCCGCCATCGTCGCCGCGTCCGCCGACACGATCTGGGGCCCGGTCTACGGCATCGTCGTCGCGATCGTGCTGATGATGCGCGGCCGCGCCTACGCCAACGGCGCGCAGGCCGTGGCCCTGCTGTCGACCGGCATGGTCGCGAGCGCGGGCATCCTGCTCGGCTGGCTGATCCTGTCGTCCCCGTTCAACCGCATCGCGTTCGTCTTCGGCGCGCTGCTGCTGCTCGGCGCCGCCGCGCTGGTGCTCGGCGTCGTCTTCCCCGGCCAGAAGTTCTCGCCGCCGCTGCGCCGCACCGTCGACATCATCGAGGCGATCCTCATCGCCGCGGTCGTGCCGCTGGCACTGGCCGTGATGGACATGTACTCGGTGTTCAGGGGCCTGATCTCGCTATGAGGTCCGGCATCAGGCGCACCGCGGCGGCAGCGACCGCCGGACTGCTGCTGCTGACGGGAGCGCTTCCCCAGGCTTCCGCGCAGCCGTCGTCGTCCACACCGGCCTCGGCCCGCCCGAACTCGGTGCCGCCGGACCTCCCGCCCGGCACCCCGCCCCCGAAGGACGAGGGCAGGCCGGACGTGACGTACAAGCGCACCAACAAGGGCTGCGTCGAGTCCGACACCAAGAGCGAGCTGATCGAGACCAAGCCGTGGGGCCAGGTCCAGCTGAACCTGGAGCAGGCCCACAGGTTCGCGACCGGCAAGGGCATCAAGATCGCGATCATCGACACGGGCGTCGACCCCCGCAACCCGCGCTTCGGCGGCCGGGTCCAGGGAATCGGCGAGTACGTCGACGGCAACAAGAACGGCACGGACGACTGCGACGGCCACGGCACCGAGGTGGCGGGCGTCGCGGCGGCGGCCAAGACCGAGGGCGACTTCGTCGGCGCCGCACCGGAGGCGACGATCCTCGCGATCCGGCAGACCAGCGACCGCTTCGAGTTCGGCGGCGACGCGAACAACCCCGAGAAGCGCACGTCGGCCGGCAAGGTCGGCACGCTGGCCCAGGCCATCGTCCGCTCGGCCGACCAGGGCGCCAAGGTCGTCAACATCTCGCTGACCAACTGCAACGCTCCCAAGGGCTTCAGCTCCGACGACCAGAAGCTGCAGGCCGCGATCAGGTACGCGGTCGACGTCAAGGACGTGGTGATCGTCACCGCGGCCGGCAACAAGGGTGACCAGGGGACGGGCTGCGGCAAGCAGAACGACAACCTGGACCCGACCAACGTCAACTCGGTCTCGTCGCCCGCGTGGTTCGCCGACGACGTGCTGTCCGTGGCGTCGATCGGCCGCTCCGGCGCGGTCTCCGACTTCAGCATCTGGGGCCCGTGGGTCAGCATCGCGGCGCCCGGCGAGGAGATCATCTCCGTCGACCCCAAGGGCACCGGCCTGACGAACGCGAACGTGACGGCGAACGGCGTGCAGGACATCAAGGGCACGAGCTTCGCGTCCCCGTACGTCGCCGGCATCACCGCGCTGGTGCGCCAGCGGTTCCCGGACCTCAAGGCGCGCCAGGTGATGGACCGCCTCAAGGCCACCGCCCTGCACCCCGGCAACACCTCCGGCAAGGACAACAAGACCGGCTTCGGCATGGTCAACCCGGTCGCGGCGCTCACCGCGGTGCTGCCAGCCGAGTCGCCCGGTTTCCAGAAGGCGCAGCCGAAGGAGCTGACCACCTCCGTCACCCCGCCGCCGGGGCTCGACTGGCCGCCCATCATCGTGGCGCTGAGCGGCATCGGCATCGGTGGCGCGCTGCTGATGCTGACGCTGGTCATCCGCAACTCGCTCAACCGCAGGCGCCGCACGCCCGCCTAGAGCGCCGAACAACGTGGACGGGCCCCGCCGGAACTCAACCGGCGGGGCCCGTCCACGTTGTCTGCCAAGATTTTCAGTCGTCGTCACCGATGGTCTTCGGCGCGGCCTTCTTGGGTTTGCCGAGCAGGTCGTCGATCGAGCCGGTCAGCCGTTGCCGCGGCTTGTGCTCCTTGTCGCCGCCCTGCTGACCACCACCGCCCATCATGCCGCCCATCATCGGCATGCCGCCCATCATCCCGCCGGGAGCGCCGCCAGGACGTCCACCGGCGGCCGCGGCGGCCGGAGCGGTCCCGGCACCCTGCTGCGCGGCCGGAGGTTGCTCAGCGACGCCTGTGGCGCCTCCGAACTGCATCGGCGTCGGCGTCGCGGCGGCAGCAGCCGGAGCGGCGACCGAACCGACACCGCCGCCTCCACCGGCCGGAGTTCCACCACCCGAAGAGCCGCCACCCGTGCCCGCGGGGGCCGTCGCCGACGCCCTGGCCGGTTCCGGCACCTTCACCTCGGGCTTCGCGGGCGCCGCGTACGTCCAGTCCTTCTCGGGGTACCGGTGCTCCATCCGCACGGCGTCGAAGCCGTCGTCCTCACCGGACACCCCGTCGCACAGCCGGAGGAACGCCTCCATCACCTGCCGCGCGGACTCGTGCAGCTCGCGCACCGGGTCCTTGATCTCCTCGATGTGCCTGACGGCCCGCTGGTCGCCCTCCAGGGGCAACGAGGCCGTGCCGGACACCGAGTCCGCGGCGTCGGCGAGCACGTGCGCCATGTCCCGCACGATGTCGCGAACGGCCTCGGCGGTCTCCTCCAGCGCGTCCGCCATCGCGTTCATCGCGTCGGACATGTCGCCGCCCGCGAGACCCACCTTGCGCATGTGGTCGAGGAACGCGTCGGCGTCCTTGCCCTCCCACCGCGCGTCGACGCCGCCCAGAGGTGCCGCGATGTGCACCGTGACCGCCTCGGTCACCTTCGCGGCCTTGCGCCAGCGTCCGGCTTCCTCGCGCAGGTCGTCCCAGTCGCCCACGAGCGGGTCGAAGAAGTCGTGCACGAGGTCCACGACACCGAGCTTGCGGCTCACCCGCGAGAGGTAGTCGAGCTCGGGGCCGACCTCGGCCGCGATCTGCCTGCCGTCCTCGGCCGTCACGAGGTCCCCCTGCCGCGGTCGGCCCTGTTGATGAGCCGCAGGCTCTCCTCGTCCTGGCCGCCGTGCTGCTCCGCGACGGCGTGCAGGCCCCTGGCGGCCGCGTCGAGCGTGTCGCAGGCGCGGGCGAGCTGCGAGTTGAGCAGCTCCGCCGCACGCGCGTAGGCCTGGGCCGTGCCGACGGTTCTGCCGATCTCGCCGAACGACCGCGGGCGCAGCGGGGACACCCTCATGGCGTCCCGCACGCGCCTCAGATCGTCCGTCGTGCCGTCGATCCGGTCGGCGTACTGCTCCAACCACTCCGGATCGACGGATATCCGACCGGCCACGGTGTTCCCCCAACAGGTCCGGGTGCGTTTCGTCCCGATTCGACGGTGACGCACCCGGACCGGTTCCGCTACTTCTGCTGAACGGCCTGCGGGTCCTGGATCGAGCCGCTGGACGTCTGGATCGCGTCGTAGCTGCGGTTCGCCTCGTTCTTGTTGAGCTGCGGCCCCATCGGCAGCAGGCTCAGGATCTGGTTCGGTGCCGGCGGGAAGGTCCCGTCGAGGCCCAGCGCCGCCGCGGTGGCGGCGTCCGGGACGCCGTAGCGGACACCGCGGCCCGTGACGACCTGCACCGGACCGGTCCCGAAGTCGCCCTTGCCCTGGCTCGCCCGCACGACGGCGGCCTTGCCCGGCAGCATCATGAACTGGTCGATGATCTCGCCGGCCGCACCGGCCGCGTTCAGGGCGACCGGGGTCATCTCCTTGGGGCCGGGCAGCTTCGAGCCGATCGTCACCGAGGTGTGCTCGGCCTTGTTCTGCTCGGTGAAGTTCTCGGCCTTCCAGCCCAGGCACACCACGGTGTTGTTGGCGTTCGCCTCGAGCGTGGTGGGGATCTTCGCCGGGTAGGAGTCGAGCGTCAGCGGGTTCTTCGGGTTCTTGTTGCCGGAGACGGCGCTCGGCGAGAGCTGGATCGGCTTCTTGGCGTTCGAGTACGCGAAGCGCAGCAGGTCGCCGACGGTCTGGTCGACGTCCTGGAAACCGTCGGGGAGCGCCACCATGAACTGCGCGGTGTTGGTCAGGCTCACCTCGACGACCTCGCCGATGTTCACCCGCGTCTCGGTGACGTAGGTGGCCTGCTTGCCCAGGTCCTGGATCTTCGGCGCGACCAGCGGGGCGACCTCGGGGATGGCGTTGAGCAGCGCGGTGCTGATCGCGCGCGGCTGCTTGCCCTTGAGCTTGAGGGCGTTCATCACCTTGTCGTCCTTGAGGTCCACCTCGGCGCGGACCGTGGACGACGAGATGTCGCGCAGGCTGTTCGGCTTCTTGTAGATCAGGTACGCCTTCTTGGCGCCCGTGCGCTGCTGCACCAGCACGGCCTCGTCGCCGAGGTCGGGGTTGCCGCCGCTGACACCGGCGATCACGGAGGTCTTGATCTGGTTCTCCGCCGCCTGGTTCTCGCGGAACTCGTCCAGGTCGAGCGTGTCGCAGACGGACCACTGCGCGTCGATCCGCAGGTTCGGCTTCGGCAGCACGTCCGGCGCGTCCGGCAGACCGGTGAGCCTGCCGCGCGGCAGGTTCGCGAGCGCGGCCTCGCTCACGAGCTTCGGCTCACCCCCGGCGGCGCCCTGCGCGGTGCCCGCCGTGCCGCCCGGCGCGTCGCCGCCGCCGGACTGCTGGTCGGGGCTGTTGCGCGAGAACCAGAGCAGCCGGGCCGACGCCAGGTTCGTCATCGGGATCAGCCGCTTCGGCGACGCGTCCACGACGTAGACCTGGCCGGTCTCCTTGCTGATGGCGATCTGCGTCTGGTCGTCCAGCTTCGGCGCCGGCTTGAAGAGCCCGAACACGAGGAAGCCGAGCAGACCGACTACGCCCAGGACAACACCGACCGCTGTCGCCCGCGAGTGGTTGCGCATGGGGTCATGCAGCATCACCGCGTCTCTGCGGACCAGAGCGGACTGCATCCGCCGCAGGACGAATTGGTAGGCCTGGACCTGTGACTTGGTGGTGGGTGTTGATGCCATTCTCGGCTCGCTGCTCTCCCAGTCGCGGTACGGTTCGGCAGGATAGCCGGACGCAGGTTGCTTCGTGGGCCGGTTCGCCAAGCCCACCGACCGTCGAGGGGAAAGAGACCACAACGGATGTCCGTGACCACTCCACATCCGCCCCGGCCCAACCCAGGGACGGCACGGCCGCAGGGTCCAGGGGGTCCTGGGGCTCCAGGGGGTCCTGGCCAGCAGGCACCCGCGCCTCCTCGTCCGGTCGGGCGCGTCCGCCGCAGGACGGCGAACGTCAGCATCGGCTCCTTGCCCGTCTCGAACGTAGTCACGATCGAGGTCGGCCTCGCCATCGCACTCCTCGTGCTCACGTTGATGGGCGTGAAAGAGCCTTCCGGCGCGCTGAACGTCGTCTCCGTCTCAATAGCCGGCGGTGTGCTGTTCATCGCACTGGTCCTCGCGTTCACCCGCCGCCGCGGCCGCTGGCTCACCCAGTGGATCGGCGTCCGGCTGCGCTACAACTTCCGGTCGCACACCCGCACCGCGAAGCGCATGGACCCCTCGGAGTCCAAGCCGGGTGACGACGAGCTGCCGGTGCTCGGCCCCGAAGACCCGCGCGTCGCGTTGCTGCGCCTCGCGATCCCGGACCTGGTGATCGCCAAGGGCGTCGACCACGAACGCCGCCCGCTCGCGCTGTCGTGGCACGACGGCGTGTGGACCGCGGTGCTGCTCGTCGACCCGACCCCGCCGCTGATCTCCGCGATCGGCACGGCGCCGTCGCTGCCCCTGGGAGCGCTCGCACCGTGCCTGGAGGACCGCGGGGTCGTGCTGGACGCGATCACCGTGATCTGGCACTGCTACCCCGGCAGCGCGGCGCTTCCGCCGAACTCGCCGGCCATCAGCTCGTACATGGAGGTGCTCGGCCCGCTGCCCGCGGCGGCCAGGCGCACCACGTGGATCACGGTCCGGCTCGACCCGCGCCGCTGCGGCGAGGCGATCCGGGAGCGCGGCGGCGGCGTCGTCGGCGCGCACCGGGCGCTGATCGGCGCGTTGTCCCGCGTCCGCAACGCCCTGGAGTCCGCCGGCGTGACGATCCGGCCGCTCGACTCGGACGAGCTGCTGCGCGCGGCGATCTCGTCGGCCGAGCTGACGGCCGCCGTCGGCAACACGAACCCCGTGTCGCTGCGCGAGAAGTGGTCGGGCGTCACCGCGGGTGGCGTCGGGCACGCGAGCTACGCGATCACCGGCTGGCCGTCGAAGGGCCTCAAGGGCAGCCTGAACTCGCTGACCGGCGTGCGCGCCCTCTCGTCGACGCTGGCGATGTCCATCTCACCGTCGCGCGAGGACGGCCAGGTCTCGCTGCGCGGTCTGGTGCGGGTGAGCGCCCGCACCCCGAGCGAGCTCGACCGCGCGGACGACCAGCTGTCGAAGCTCAGCGACAAGCTCGACATCACGCTGACCCCGTTGAAGGGCATGCAGCTCGCCGGCCTCGCCGCGACGCTGCCGCTGGGAGGTGTGGCATGAGCTCGTCCCGTCTGCTCGACACCCGCGGCCGCGGGGCGGTGGCACCGGAGTTCCTGGTGACGCCGAACATGCTCGACCTGGTCAGCCCCAGCGGCGACCGCGGCGGCATGATGCTCGGCCAGGGCACGAAGGGCGAACCGCTCAGCGTGTCCGTGCTGCGGCCCACGCCGACCCGCATGGTGGTCGTGGGCGGCCTGTACCTGGCCCGCCAGATCGCGTTGCGCGCCATGGCGACCGGCGCGTGGATCATCATCGCGACCGGCCGTCCCCAGGCGTGGCAGCCGGTGGTGCGCGCCGCGGGCCAGGGCCCCGACGGCCGCCCGTCCCAACTGGTGCAGCTGCGCCGCCTGTCCCCGGCGGACCTCCCGCGCCCGACCGAGGACATGCCGCTGCTCGTCATCCACGACGGCGGCCACGTCCCGCAGGAGCTCTTCCCGCCGCGCGCGCCGTGGCAGACCACGATGTACGTCCTGCCGTACCTGCACCCGCAGGCCTCGTCGACGGCGAACAACGCGGATCTCGTGCTGCTGCAGCGCCTCCCGATGGGCCAGGCGCAGCTCGCGGGCCAGATGTGGCGCCTGCGCCCGCAGATGTTCCAGCAGCTGACGCAGCTGAAGGACGACCAGGTCATCGCCATGGGCCAGGACATGTGGGCGCACCTGCGCCTGTACACGACCCCGGCCGAGCAGCAGATCCTCGGAGCAGTGCGCCGAGGCGATTAGGGCTCAACGGAATAGTCGAAACTGCGCCCCGGACGGTTCATCGTTCGGGGCGCAATTGTTTTGTCCATAGATCAGCGGAACCAACTAATTCACATCGCGGTCAAATCTGTTGATTCGCCATTGGAAGGCAATTTCGTGGACCGTCTTGTGGCCAATCAGTCCGCGCCACTAAGAAAACTCTCACTGCACAACCCTGCGACGAGGGAGCTTGCTGCTATGGGAGAATCGTGGGCCAGACGAGCGGCCGGAATCGGACTGGTGGCGGGCACTGCGCTCGTCCTGTCGTCCGTCTCCGCCACCGCTGCGCCCGAGGGGGAGATTCGCAACCTCGGTGCGTCCAACGCGGTCAAGGACAACTACATCGTCGTGCTGAAGGACGTGAGCACGAGCAGCGTGGAGACCCTCAGCGCCAAGTACAGCGCGACGGTCAAGCACACGTACAAGTCCGCTTTGCGCGGTTTCTCGGCGCAGATGTCCGAAACCCAGGCCAAGCGCCTGGCAGCAGACCCTTCCGTCGCCTACGTCGAGCAGGACGGTGAGGTCCACCTGACGGAGACGCAGGCCCCGACCCCGTCCTGGGGCCTCGACCGCATCGACCAGCGAGCGCTCCCGCTGGACGACAGCTACACCTACCCGAACCGCGGCGCGGGCGTCACCGCGTACATCATCGACACCGGCATCCGCTTCAGCCACAGCGACTTCGGCGGCCGCGCGGTCTCCGGTCGCGACACCGTTGACAACGATGACGACGCCACCGACTGCGCCGGCCACGGAACCCACGTCGCGGGCACCGTCGGCGGCACGAAGTACGGCGTGGCCAAGGACGTGAAGCTGGTCGGCGTCCGAGTCCTGAACTGCGCGGGCTCCGGCACCTTCGCGGGCGTCATCGCGGGCATCGACTGGGTCACCGAACAGGTGACCAACAACCCGGCCAACAAGCCCGCGGTGGCCAACATGTCCCTCGGCGGCGGCGCCAACCAGACCGTCGACGACGCCGTGACGCGCTCCATCGCGGCAGGCGTCACCTACGGCCTCGCCGCGGGCAACGACAGCGGCGGCAACGCCTGCAACACCTCCCCGGCCCGCACCCCGAACGCCATCACGGTCGGCTCGACCGACCGCACCGACGCCCGCTCGTCGTTCTCGAACCTGGGCACCTGCCTCGACATCTTCGCCCCTGGCCGCGACATCACCAGCGCCTGGCTGACGAACGACGAGGCCACCAACACCATCAGCGGCACCTCGATGGCCACCCCGCACGTGGTGGGCGCCGCAGCCGTCTACCTGGGCTCGTCCCCCACCGCGACCCCGCAGGAAGTCCGCGACGCCCTGGTGGAGAACGCCACGAGCGACGTGGTCACCAACCCCGGCACCGGCTCCCCGAACAAGCTCCTGCACATCACCGGCACGGCCCCCGGCAACCCGCCCGGCCAGTGCCCGACGGCAACGAACGACACCGACACCGCCATCCCGGACGCCTCCTCGGTGACCTCGTCCATCACCATCGCCGACTGCCTGGGCAAGGCCAGCGCCACGGCCTCGGTGAGCGTGGACATCAAGCACACCTACCGGGGCGACCTGGAACTGGCCCTGATCGCCCCCTCGGGCACCGTGAAGCTCCTGAAGGTGGGCAACGGCAACGACAGCGCCGACGACCTGAAGGCCACCTACCCGGTGAACGTGTCCGCTGAGGACGCCAACGGCACCTGGCAGCTGCGAGTGCGCGACCTGTACCGCCAGGACACGGGCCACATCGACTCGTGGACGCTCGACATCTGATCCACTCCGCCACCCCTCGGAGCCCCCGGCCAGTGGCCGGGGGCTCCTCCCTTTGCGGCGCGGGCCACAGACAGGCAGGCAGGGGCGAGACGAGTGGAGGAGACCGCAGGACGCGAACGCGAACGCCGAGATGAGCTGTGGCGGCATGTCGAGCGACGCGACGGGTGGGCAGGGCCCGGACGCGGTAAGGCTCGGCAGGGCACGGGTGAGACCAACAGCGCGGTAAGGCGCGGGGTGAGGCCAGCAGCGCGGTAAGGCGCACAGAGCGCGGGTGAGGCGCCGCTAGGCGTAGGTGAGGCCGGGCGGGCACTGAGGGCGCGGCAGGGGTGCAGTCAGGCGCCTCAGGGCACGCTCACGCAAGGGTCCCCTTGGATTTCGGCTCCCCCGCGACCCAACGTACAGACGAGGTCTGACACTCCCGCGAAGCCGCAGGCGCGATGGCGCGATGGCGAGCCCGCCCGCGATGGTGAAGCCGAGCCCGCCCGCGAAGCCGCAGGCGAGCCGCCTTTCACAAAGCCGCCTGGGGGGTGGTCCTGTCACGCCAACAGCAACAACCAACCAAACAGCAAGCCGCCCAACACAAACAGGCGTGCCATCAACCCACCCAAGGCGCTGGCGGGTCCTTGATCAGCTGACGGGTCTGGGGCAGCGCCCCAGCGACAGCAAAAAGAACGACAAACCTCAAGAAGACAAAGTCCGAACCCGCCGAGTGACCTCAGCCCGAGCCCCCAACTCGTCATCAGCCGGAAAATCCACCCGAACCAAGCACAACCCATGAGCAGGGGCCACAGCAACCCCACTGGCCCGCCCAGTGAGAGCCAAAAGAGAAGAAGGCCACTCAACAGCCTTCCGCCCCTCCCCCACAGCGAGCAAAGCCCCGATCAGCGACCGAACCATCGAATGACAAAAGGCATCAGCGGAAACGAACGCCGTGACAACCCCATCATCCGAAGACCGAACAAACTCAATCCGCTGCAGCTCACGAATAGTAGTAGCCCCGTCACGCCGCTTGCAAAAAGCACAAAAATCATGCTCCCCCAACAAAAGGGCAGCAGCAGCGTTCATCGAGGAAACAGACAACGGACGAGGCCAAGCAAGCGTGTCCAGCCGCCGCAACGGATGCGCCCCAAAATCAGCATCCGCAACCCGGTACTCGTAATGCCGCCGCAAGGCAGAAAACCGGGCGTCAAAGGCAGCAGGCACGACCCGAGCCGAGAACACCCGCACATCAGCAGGCAGAACCCGGGCCAACCGACGAGCAAGCCCAGGAACGTCCGCGGACGACGGCAGATCGACGTGGGCCACCTGACCGGAAGCGTGCACCCCGGCATCGGTGCGCCCCGCCACGGTCAGGACGACGTCCTCGCGCAGCACCATCGACATGGTGTCCTCGAGGACGCCGCACACGGTCCGACGGGAAGGCTGACGCGCCCAGCCGGAGAACTCGGTTCCGTCGTAACCGAGGTCCAGGCGCACACGAACGAGCCCGCCGCCCCCGGAACCGGGAACGACGGGCTCGTCAGCAGGAGAACCGCTCAGGACTGGTCCTTCTTGTCCTTGGCCTCTTCCGCCTCGACGTCCTCGGCCGACGGCTCGCCGTCGACCTCGACAGCGCCCTCGGCGGGATCGGCGGCAGCGTCCTTCGTCGCGGACTCGGGCGCCTCGGCGTCCTGGTCGACGACGGCGGTCTCGGCCGGCTTCTCGTCCTTGGCGAACTTGGTCTTGCGCGCAGCCTCGGCCTCGGTGGAGACGAGCTTCTGCTGCACCAGCTCGATGATGGCCATGGGGGCGTTGTCGCCCTTGCGCGCCAGCGTCTTGGTGATGCGGGTGTAGCCACCGGAGCGGTCGCTGAAGAACGGACCGATCTCGGCGATCAGCTTGTGCACGACGTCCTTGTCGCGGATCACCTTCATGATCTCGCGGCGGTTGTGCAGGTCGCCGGCCTTCGCCTTGCTGATGATCTTCTCGGCGTACGGACGCAGCCGCTTCGCCTTGGCCTCAGTGGTCTTGATCCGGCCGTGCTGGAACAGCGCCGTCGCCAGGTTGGCGAGCAGCAGCCGCTCGTGCGCCGGAGACCCACCGAGCCGGGGGCCCTTGGTAGGGGTGGGCATCGCTTGCTCCTGTAGTTACTAAAAGAGATCCTCTAGCTCTGGATCAGAGCGTCAGAGCTGCTCGGTCTCCGCGTAGTCCTGGCCGTCGTCGTGCGGGTCCAGACCGGCACCGGCACCCCAGCCGGAGTCACCGGCGTGGTAGTCCGACGCGGCGGCGGACGGGTCGAACCCAGGAGGCGAGTCCTTCAGCGCGAGGCCGAGGCCGACGAGCTTCATCTTGACCTCGTCGATCGACTTCGCACCGAAGTTGCGGATGTCCAGCAGGTCCGCCTCGCTGCGCGACACGAGCTCGCCGACGGTGTGGATGCCTTCCCGCTTCAAGCAGTTGTAGGACCGGACGGTGAGGTCCAGGTCCTCGATAGGCATCGCGAACGCGGCGATGGTGTCAGCCTCGGCCGGCGACGGGCCGATCTCGATGCCCTCGGCGTCGATGTTCAGCTCGCGAGCGAGGCCGAACAGCTCAACCAGGGTCTTGCCCGCGGAGGCGACCGCGTCCCTCGGGGTGATCGAGGGCTTGCTCTCCACGTCGAGGATCAGCTTGTCGAAGTCCGTACGCTGCTCGACACGAGTGGCCTCGACCTTGTACGTCACCTTGAGAACCGGCGAGTAGATCGAGTCAACGGGGATGCGGCCGATCTCGGCGCCCGCCTGCTTGTTCTGGACAGCCGGGACGTAGCCGCGACCGCGCTCGACGACGAGCTCGATCTCCAGCTTGCCCTTGCCGTTCAGGGTGGCGATGTGCAGGTCGGGGTTGTGCACGGTGACACCGGCCGGAGGCACGATGTCGCCCGCGGTCACCACACCGGGGCCCTGCTTGCGCAGGTACATGGTCACCGGCTCGTCCTCCTCGGACGAGACGACGAGCTCCTTCAGGTTCAGGATGACGTCGGTGACGTCCTCCTTCACCCCGGGAACCGTGGTGAACTCGTGCAGCACGCCGTCGATGCGGATGCTCGTGACAGCAGCACCGGGGATCGACGAGAGCAGCGTGCGGCGGATCGAGTTGCCGAGCGTGTAGCCGAAGCCCGGCTCCAGCGGTTCGATGACGAACCGTGAACGGGTCTCGGAGACCGCTTCCTCGGCGAGCGAGGGGCGCTGGGAAATCAGCACTGGGTTCAACCTTTCTACAACGACGCCCGCTATTTGACGCCGTCAACAACAGCCAGTCGCGGAGACCGGCAAACGCACTCGGCACACCCTTCGCGCCGATGCGGGACCCGACCCGAGCCACCGTCCCCAGCGTGATCACACACTGTGGACAGTGGCTCGGAGAGGATCACTTCGAGTAGAGCTCGACGATGAGCTGCTCGGTGACAGGCGTGTCGATCTGCGCGCGCTCGGGCAGCTGGTGCACGAGGATGCGCAGGTTCGACGGAACGACCTGCAGCCAAGCGGGAATCGGGCGGTCACCGAAGGACGCGCGAGCAGCCTCGAAGGGCAGCGTCGGCATGGACTTCGGCTTCACGTCGATGATGTCGAACTTCGACACCTGGTAGCTCGGGATGTTCACCTTGTGGCCGTTGACCAGGAAGTGACCGTGGCTGACCAGCTGACGAGCCTGGCGACGCGTGCGGGCGAGGCCCGCGCGGTACACCACGTTGTCGAGGCGGGCCTCGAGGATCTGGAGCAGGTTCTCACCGGTCTTGCCCGGGCGACGAACCGCTTCCTTGTAGTAGCGGACGAACTGCTTCTCGAGGATGCCGTAGGTGTAGCGAGCCTTCTGCTTCTCCTGGAGCTGCAGCAGGTACTCGGACTCCTTGACCCGGCCACGGCCGTGCTGGCCGGGCGGGTACGGACGGCGCTCGAACGCCTGGTCCCCACCAACGAGGTCGACCTTCAGGCGGCGCGAGATGCGCGTCGCGGGTCCCGTGTAACGAGCCATTAGTTCTTACTCCTCCCCGTGCCTCAGACCCGGCGCCGCTTGGGCGGGCGGCAGCCGTTGTGGGGCTGCGGGGTCACGTCCTGAATGGTGCCGACCTCGAGACCGGCGGCCTGCAGCGAACGGATCGCGGTCTCACGGCCGGAGCCGGGACCCTTCACGAACACGTCCACCTTGCGCATGCCGTGCTCGGCGGCCTTGCGGGCGGCGTTCTCGGCAGCCATCTGCGCCGCGAACGGCGTGGACTTGCGCGAGCCCTTGAAGCCCACGTGGCCGGCGGACGCCCAGCTGATCACGTTGCCCAGCGGGTCCGTGATGGACACGATGGTGTTGTTGAACGTGCTCTTGATGTGCGCCTGGCCGTGCGAGACGTTCTTCTTTTCCTTGCGCCGGATCTTCTTGACCCCGGCTCCCGTGCGGGACTTGGGTGGCAAAACGAACTCCTAAGTTGAGGGCAGCAGACCCGAGGTCTTACTTCTTGCCGGCCTTCTTCTTGCCGGCCACGGTCTTCTTCGGACCCTTGCGGGTACGGGCGTTCGTCTTCGTGCGCTGTCCGCGAACGGGCAGGCCGCGACGGTGCCGAAGACCCGCGTAGCAACCGATCTCCATCTTGCGACGGATGTCGGCCGCGACCTCACGGCGAAGGTCACCCTCGACCTTGTAGTTCGTCTCGATGTGGTCCCGCAGCTTGGCGAGGTCGTCGTCCGTCAGATCCTTCACCCGGAGGTCCGGGGAGATCTCCGTGGCGGCGAGCAGCTCCTTGGAGCGCGTACGACCGATGCCGAAGATGTAGGTGAGCGCGATCTCCATCCGCTTTTCGCGGGGGAGGTCGACGCCAGCGAGTCGTGCCATGTGGCGGTTAACTCCTGTCGATTACTTCCAGGTCTGCTCCTCGTCCAGTTCCGGTGACTGACTCGCTGTCTGTCGTTCCGGCTGCTCTCGCAGCCGGTGTCCCGGCCCCGGCCTGGAATCCGGGGGTGTCCGCACGCTGAGAACCCTGCGTGCGGCAGGTACGAGGAGGCTTCTCGTTACTGCGTCATCGAAGATCTCGACGGGCGCGTGGTGGGACTGGTCAGCCCTGACGCTGCTTGTGGCGCAGGTTCTCGCAGATCACCATGACCCGGCCGTGACGGCGGATCACCTTGCACTTGTCGCAGATCTTCTTGACGCTCGGCTGGACCTTCACGCCTGAGATCTCCTGCTACTGGAGGTCACTTGTAGCGGTAGACGATGCGCCCGCGGGACA
This sequence comes from Lentzea sp., assembly GCF_035525475.1. Lineage (GTDB taxonomy): Bacteria > Actinomycetota > Actinomycetes > Mycobacteriales > Pseudonocardiaceae > Lentzea. The sequence continues at coordinate 47,097 of NZ_DATLEC010000112.1, forward strand.
GGTCGTAGGGCGAGAGCTCCACGACAACCCGGTCCTCAGGGAGGATGCGGATGTAGTGCTGTCGCATCTTGCCGCTGATGTGCGCGAGTACCTTGTGACCGTTCTCCAACTCGACTCTGAACATCGCGTTGGGGAGCGGCTCGACTACGCGGCCCTCGACCTCAATGGCCCCGTCCTTCTTGCCCATGTCCTCCGCGTTTCGTGACGGTGGTAATAACCTTTGGACGCGTTCCAGCCCGGCTCGATCTCACCTGCAAGGGCATGACTGAACCGGCGCGACGGATGCGCCACCTGACAAGTGTACGCAGTTCACTCCGGCAACCCAAATCGGGTCCCGTCAGGGCCGTCACCGGGCCGCGCGCAGCTCTCCAGCAGGATCCGCAGCTTCGCGATCTCGCTGATCTCGGCCTCGTGCGTGCCGAGCACGGACTTGAGCGTGCGGACGCGCTGAGCGGCGACCGCGGCTCCGTAGCCGGTGTCGTCGGAACACCTCTGAGCTGCGTTGTCGAGCGCGGCGTCACCCGATCCGATGCCGTAGCTCTCCAGGCTCGGCGTGCCCGGCCCCCGCTGGGTGAACCCGGCGCGGTCGAGGCAGTGCAGCAGGATGACGTCCGCGGCGCTGCGTTGCGCGACCTCCGGCCCGGACGCCAGCCGAGCGGTCCACTCGCGCACCACGGTGGTGTGCAGCGCCGTGATGCGGCTCACGGCGTCGACGTACTCGGGCCCGGCGTCGATCCGGGCCTGGCCGCCGCACCCGCCGTCGACCGGAGCCGGCGGGCTGACGAAGTCGGGCCGGACGACCACGACGTCGCCGAACGGCGGATCGCAGTGCTCGACGGCGGCGATGGAGTCCGCCAGGAAGATCCGGGCGGCGATCTTGTCCGCCGGGACGTCCTGGTAGGTGAGGTCGGTGGCCGGCTTCGTGGCAGCGCAGCCCGGAACGCAGATCAGTAGAGCGGACAGGACGAAACGGGTTACCCCCACAATGCCCCCAAGCATTGGACTCGTTCGTCACCTCGACGGTATCGCTGGTGGCAAACGAAATAGCCCCGTTCACCGGACGGCGAACGGGGCTGCTCGTGAGGCGTGGGGGGTGCTCAGTCCTCTTCGGGTGCGGTGAGCACCCAGGGACCGTCCTCGGTGATCGCGACGCTGTGCTCCCAGTGCGCGGCACGGGTCCCGTCGAGCGTGATGACGGTCCAGCCGTCTTCCAGCTCCTGCGAGTCGTCGGTGCCGAGCGTCAGCATCGGCTCGATCGCGATGGCCATGCCGACCTTGAGCTTCGGGCCCTTGCCGGGCTTGCCGTAGTTCGGCAGGAACGGGTCCATGTGCATCTTGGAGCCGATGCCGTGGCCGCCGTAGTCCGCGACGATGCCGTACTCGATGCCGTCGCGCTCCCCCGACTCGACGGCCGAGGACTCGATGGCGAACGAGATGTCCGTGAGCCGCCCACCGGGCACCGCGGCGGCGATGCCCGCGAGCATCGACAGCCTGGTCGCCTCGGACAGCTTGTGGTCGGCGGGCGAGAGCTCACCGACGCCGACCGTGACGGCGGAGTCGCCGTGCCAGTCGTCGAGGATCGCGCCGCAGTCGATGGAGATCAGGTCGCCCTCGGCCAGCACCTGCGTCTTGCTGGGGATGCCGTGGACGATCTGGTCGTTCACCGAGGCGCAGATGCTCGCCGGGAAACCGTGGTAGCCCTTGAACGACGGGATGGCGCCGGCGTCGCGGATGGTCTGCTCGGCGATCTCGTCGAGCTCCCACGTGGACACGCCGGGCTTCACCGCGTCGACGACGTTGCGCAACGCCCGCGCCACGACCAGGCCGGAGGCGCGCATGGCCTCCAGCTGGCCGCGGGTCTTGATCTCGATCATGCGTTCACTACCCGTGACGACGGAGCGGAGCCGGTCAAGCAGTCCACCCGTCACTTCTCGTCGCGCAGGGAGTGCAGCGCGGCCAGCGCCCGCTCGCTGATCTCGTCGATCTCGCCGACGGCGTCGATGGAGACGACCTTGTCGGCGTAGTAGTCGAGCAGCGGCGCGGTCTCGTTGCGGTACACCTGCTGGCGGTGCCGGATGACGTCTTCCTTGTCGTCCGTGCGCCCGCGTGCGAGCAGCCGCTCCACCACGACGTCCTCGTCGACCCGGAACTCCAGCACCGCGTCCAGCGAGTGACCGCCGACGGCCAGGAACTCACCCAGCTTGTCCGCCTGGGCGACGTTGCGCGGGAACCCGTCGAGCAGGAACCCGTCCGTCGCGTCGGACTCGGCCAGACGCTTGCGGACCATCTCGTTCGTGATGGAGTCCGGCACGAGCGCGCCCTCGTCGAGGATGCTCTGCACCTCGAGGCCGAGCTCGGTCTGGTTGCTGATGTGTGACCGGAAGAGGTCGCCCGTCGAGATGTGCGGCACACCGAGCTTGCGGCTCAGCACTTCGGCCTGGGTGCCCTTGCCCGCACCCGGCGGGCCAACGAGAACGAGTCGCATCTAGCGGAGGAACCCTTCGTAATTGCGCTGCATGAGCTGGCTCTCGATCTGCTTCACGGTGTCGAGACCGACACCGACCATGATCAGAACCGCGGTGCCGCCGAACGGGAAGTTCTGGTTCTGGCCGTCACCGGTCAGGTCCAGGAACAGGTTCGGCAGGATCGCCACGATGCCGAGGTAGAGCGAGCCGGGGAGCGTGATGCGACCCAGCACGAACTTGAGGTACTCGGCGGTCGGGCGACCGGGACGGATGCCGGGGATGAAGCCACCGAACTTCTTCATCTCGTCAGCGCGCTCGTCCGGGTTGAACGTGATGCCGACGTAGAAGTACGTGAAGAAGACGATCAGCAGGAAGTACGTGGCGATGTGCACCCAGCTCGACTGCTTGACCAGGTAGGTCTGGACGAACGTCGAGAACCAGTTGGGCTCGGTCGACGTGCCCTGGGTGAGGCGCACGATCAGGTCCGGCAGGTAGAGCAGCGACGAGGCGAAGATGACCGGGATGACGCCGGCCTGGTTCACCTTGAGGGGGAGGTACGTCGACGTGCCGCCGTACATGCGGCGGCCGATCATGCGCTTGGCGTACTGCACCGGGATGCGGCGCTGGGCCTGCTCGACGTAGATGACGCTCGCGATGATGATCAGAGCGGCCACGATCACGAGGGCGAAGGTGATGCCGCTCTTGTCGAGGATGTTCTTGCCCTCGGCCGGGATGCGGGCGGCGATACCGGTGAAGATCAGCAACGACATGCCGTTGCCGATGCCCTTCTCGGTGATGAGCTCGCCCAGCCACATGATGACCGAGGTACCGGCGGTCATGGTGATGACCAGCACGATGAGGGTGAAGATGCTGTCCTTGGCCGGGATGACGTCCTGGTCGCACTCACCGAACAGCTGACCGCGCACCGCCAGGGCCACGAGACCGGTGGACTGCAGGATCGCCAGCCCGATGGTCAGGTACCGCGTGTACTGCGTCAGCTTGCCCTGACCAGCCTGTCCTTCCTTCTTCAGCTGCTCGAACCGCGGGATGACCACGGTCAGCAGCTGAATGATGATGCTCGCGGTGATGTAGGGCATGATGCCCAGCGCGAACACCGACAGGTTGAGCAGAGCGCCACCGCTGAAGAGGTTGATCAGCGAGTAGATGTTCTGGCCTTCGAGCTGTTCAGCGCACGCCCGCACATTCTTGAAGGACACGCCCGGCGCGGGCATGGTCGCACCAAGCCGGTACACAATGATGATCCCGAGCGTGAACAGGATCTTCTTGCGTAGATCCGGCGTCGCGAGAGCCGAGCGGAATGCGCCGAGCACGCGAACCTCCTGAGCGTTGCCGACCCCCAGGGACCGGCACATGCGGTAGTTGGCAGGCCGCAGCAGGCAGCCACGACCAAGCAACCCGGAGGACATCCGGGTTCAGCCCGCGACTCTAACAGTCTCCCGCGATCCCGCCGTACCCAGTGGCCAATCACAGGTTCCAACTCGTTGATCTCTCACCGCACGACTGGGCCATCCGGGGTAGAGACCTCGGCGATTCCGTGCTACCAGCAGCGTTTGCGCCCACCTGGAACGTTCACACCCACCCCACAATTCCCGTCACGTCCGTGAATCTTTCAGCTGACCGCAGAACCCGCCTGGAGCCCCGCTGGACGACGACCGCGCACCCCGGCGGACGCGGATGGGCGGGCTACAGCGCCCGCCGAGTACGCCAGGCGCGGTGCCAACGGAAAACGGCCCCGCGCGATCCCTGCCGGGTACACCCGAAATAGCGATGCGAAGCGAGCCGGACAGCCCTGTGAACCGCGGGTTAGCGGTGTGGCCCTTGGCTTTGCGATTGGGGCTTGACTTCGGGTGCGAGGTGCTACCTTGCCGGGATCGGGCGGGCGCGGAGCGTCCGGCCTTTTCCGCCCGATGAAGCGCCTCGCAAGGGGCCTCGAAGTCAAGCCCCAATCGCTATCGACGCGAAGCGGCGATGACCAACCCGGCGTCGAAACTGCCCGAGAGACCACCAACGCAAGGTGACCCGAACGGCCAAGGGTGACCCCTCCGCTGGAACAGCAACTCACGCGGCAAAGCCGACCCGCGCCGCAAAGCCGCCCACACAGCCCCCGCACGCCCCCTCACAGCCCCACCAAACGCCAAAGGGCCCCGGGGCGATGCCCCGGGGCCCTTCAGACAGCCAAGAGCTGTCACACCACGGTGGAAGACCCACCAGCGGCGGCCAGCTTCTCCACAGCGGTCTTGGAGAACTTGTTGGC
>NZ_DATLEC010000153.1:0-13973 GCF_035525475.1 Lentzea sp.
CCAGCGCGGGCGCGGACACGACCCCCACGACCGGCACGCCGTCGACGACGAGGGCGATCAGCGTCGCCCAGACGGGTACACCGCGCAGGAAGTTCTTGGTGCCGTCGATCGGGTCGAGGACCCACACGCGTGCAGCGTCCAGCGTGCCGCCGCGCTCCTCGCCCATGATGACGTCGTCCGGGCGTTCGGAGGACAGCACCGAACGGATCGCGTCCTCCACCGCCACGTCGGCATCGGTGACGGGCGTGCGGTCCGGCTTGCGCTCCACGGCGAGGTCGTGGGCGCGGAAACGGGTCGCGGTGATCGCGTCGGCGGCGTCGGCGAGGCGGAGAGCGAGTTCGAGATCAGCATCGTGGTGTGACACGCGGCGATCGTTCCACGAATACGCTGGGGCCGTGAGCGTGGTGTTGCTGGCCGAGGACGACCCGGCCATCGCGGAACCGCTCTCCCGCGCTCTGACGCGGGAGGGCTATTCGGTGCAGGTCGTCGGGGACGGTCCGAGTGCTTTCGACGCCGCCATCGCCGGGGGCATCGACCTCCTGGTGCTGGACCTCGGCCTGCCGGGCATGGACGGGCTGGAGGTGTGCCGCAGACTCCGCCAGAGCGGCAGGGGGATCCCCGTGCTGATGCTCACGGCCCGTGCCGACGAGGTCGACTTCGTCGTCGGGCTCGACGCGGGCGCCGACGACTACGTCGCCAAGCCGTTCCGCCTCGCCGAGCTGATGGCCCGCATCCGCGCCCTGCTGCGCCGCCGGGCACCGGGCACGCTGGAGGTCAACGGCGTCCGCGTCGACCTGGCCGCCCGCCGCGTCACGGTCGACGGCGGCGAAATCCAGCTGGCGAACAAGGAGTTCGAGCTGCTCAAGGTGCTGATCCAGCGCGCGGGCCAGGTCGTGAGCCGCGACGAGATCCTCTCCGAGGTGTGGAACGACCCGGACCTCAAGGGCAGCAAGACGCTCGACATGCACATGTCGTGGCTGCGCCGGAAGCTCGGTGACGGCACACCCAACTCGGCCGAGCGCCGCATCGCGACCGTCCGCGGCCGCGGTTTCCGCTTCAACGCCGACTGATGCGCCGCCGCATCCTGCGGGCCATCCTGCTCGCCGTGGCCGTCACGGGTTTCGTGCTCGGCATCCCCCTCGGCTACACGGCGCTGCAGCTCGTCGAGGACACCGCCCGCGGCGCCCTCACCGAACGCGCCCAGCAGATCGCGACGACGCTCGACGACCAGCTGGCGAACCGGCGCGAGATCGACATCGAGGCCGTCAAGATCGCCATCCCCACCGACGGCCGCCTCACCGTCGTGTCGAGCGGGACCACGAACGTCGTGGGCCCCTCACCGGGCGCCGACCCGCTGACCGCCGAACTGCCGATCGCGCAGCAGGGCACCGTCCGCCTGGAGATCCCCTCCGGCCCGATGCACACCAGCCAGGCCCAGGTGGCCGGACTGGTGCTGTTCCTGCTCGCACTGTCGGTGGGCACCGGCACCGTCGTGGCCCTCGTGACGGCGCAAACGCTTGCCCGACCCCTCGGCTACGTGGCGGCCCGAGCGTCACGCCTGGGCGCGGGCGACTTCCGCGCCGACGAGCAGCGCTACAACATCGAGGAGCTGGACGCGGTCTCCGAGGCCCTCGACACCTCCGCCACGGCCCTGGCCCGGCTGGTCCAACGCGAACGCGAGCTGGTCGGCGACGTCTCCCACCAGCTCCGCAGCAGGCTGACCGCCCTCCAACTGCGCCTGGAGGCCCTCGCAGAGCACCCGGAACCGGACACCGCCGCCGAAGCCCGCGCGGCTCTTGAACAGGCCGAACGCCTGGCCGCCGTGCTGGACGAACTGCTCGCGGCGGCCCGCGCGGCCAGAGCCGTCGGCGCCGAACCGCTGGAACTGCGCCCCGCGCTGACCGCCATCGCCGAGGAGTGGCGCGAACAGGTGAAGTCGCAGGGGCGGGCGCTGCGCGTGCGCGTCCCGGACGGCCTGCTGGCACGCGCCACGCCGGCCCGCCTCCGCGAGGCCATCGGTGTGCTGCTGGACAACGCGCTGCGCCACGGCGAGGGCTCCGTGGTCGTCTCCGCCCGAGGCGAGGACGGCACGGTCGTGGTCGAGGTCAGCGACGGCGGTGCGGGCGTCCCGGACGAGCTGGCGGCGCACATCTTCGAGCGCGGCGTCTCCGGCGGCGGCTCGACGGGCGTGGGACTGGCGCTCGCACGGGCGCTGGTCGACGCGGACGGCGGGCGGCTGGAGCTGTCGACGGCGCGGCCGGCGACGTTCGCGGTGTTCCTGCCGGTGCCGAAGGCCCAGGACGTGGTCGGGATCCCGTGGAAGGCGCCGAGCACACCCCGGTAGCGGCGCGGGGGCCGGTGAACTCGGTCGCGCCAGCCCGGCGGTCCCAGCCTGGAGGTCCGAACCAGGCCGCTCAGGAGTGGCCGAGCTCCTTCTCCTCTTCGATCGACCGCTTGGGGACGCGGCCGTTCTCGTCGGGGAACACCCAGTTCTTGTAGCCGTACCAGCGGAAGGCCATCCCGATCAGCGTGCCGATGATCTGCGCGCTGAGGAAGTCCGAGATCTCCTCGGTGAGCCGCGACACGTGCGGTTCCTGGAGGTGGAACGCGTACCGCGCGATGTACAGCGGCGCCGAGTTCAGGACGATGCCGATGCCGTTGACCAGGAAGAACAGCAGCGCCTCGTTGTGGCGTTCCCGGCCGCCGCGGGTGCGGAACGACCACTCCCTGTTGAGGATGTACGACACGATCGTGGCGACCAGGGTCGCGATGATCTTCGCGGTCACCGGGTTGTTCGGCAGGACGAGGATCTTGATCCCGAAGAACAGGGCGGTGTCGATGATGAAGCAGGTGCCCCCGACCAGGGCGAACTTGACTAGTTCACGATGCTTCAGCGCGATCGACCGGATCGGTTCCGGAAACCGGGAGACCACTGTTTCGGCTAGAGACACGTGACGAGTCTACGGAGATGGGGTGAACGCGCCTGTCAGGTCGGGCGCCGGCGTCGGGGAACACCCAGCGGCGCATCGCCCAGAACTTGAAGCCGGTCGCGAGCAGCATGCCGATGATCGAGCCGGACACGAAGTCCGCGATCTCCTCGGTCAGGACCGGCACGAACGGCGCCTGCAGGCCGAACAGGTGCCGCGACAGCCACAGCGGCAGGATGTTGATGGCCACGCCGATGCCGCTGACCAGGAAGAACAGCGCTGCCTCGTGGTGGCGCTCGCGGCCGCCGCGGGTGTGGAACGACCACTCGCGGGACAGCACGTACGAGGCGATGATCGCCACCAGCACGCCGATGACCTTAGCCGTGACGACCTTGTCGGTCAGCACGGTGAGCTTCAGCGCGTACCAGACGCCGTTGTCGATCACGAACGTCGTGCCGCCGACCACGGCGAACCGGATCATCTCGCGGTGCTTGTGCAGCAGGAACTGGAGTGGTTCTGGCAACCGGCTCATGGCCCGGCGAACGGCAGGCAGCACCGCGCCAGCTTACGGATCAAGGGGGCGGTGTCCGCCTCCGGGTGTTGCGCACCGCAACGCAGAGGTGTCCGACCTGCACGTTGCGTGACAACAAAAGATCAACTCCGCACCGGCGGGCAGGGCAGTCCGAGCAGGTCGGGGATGAGCGGCGGCAGCAGGCCCGGCCACTGCTCGCACGGTTCCCCGGTCCTCGGCGGCGCGGTCGGCTCCGGTGAGGACGGCGGCACCGAGGTCGAGGGCTCGGTCACCGTCGTCGACGGCGGGAGCACCGGCGGCAGGGCCGGCTTGGTGGGCTCCGTCGGGGTGCCCGGCCTGGTGGGCTCCGCCGGCACGGTCGGCTTCACCGGCGGCGTGGTCGTGGTCGCCGTCGGCGGAGGCGGCACGGCCGTGGGCGTGCTCGTCGGCGGGTCCGGCTCCTCCTCGACGGGCGGGCGGTCCGGGTGCGTCCTCACCGGCACCGTGACGGACTTCGCGGCGTTGCCGAGCGTGGCCCTGACGGTGACCGTTCCGCCCTTGTGCGGCCGCCCGAACGCCCAGAGGGACATCCGGAACCTGCCGTCCTTCTCCAGGTCGGCGACGCAGCGGATCGTGTTCTGGTCGGTCCGCGAGCACTCGCGGTACGCCGTGAAGATCACGATGTTCTCCGACGACGACACGTCCAGCTTGAGCGTGCCGGCGCGCGGGCCGGTGTTGCGCACCTTCACGTCGACACGCGGGTCCCAGTACACCTCGTGCCACGTGGACACGGAGAGCTCGAAGTCGTCGTTCACCGGCGGCACGTCGACCTCGACGTCGACGTTCACCGAGATCGACGCCCCGGCGCTGATCGTGCCGGTGATCCTGCCGGGCACCGCCTCGTGCGTCGCCTTCAGCCGGAACAGGAACGTCGCCTGCCCGCCGGGCGCGATGCCCTGGGGTGTCACGCACGCGATCACGCCGCTGCCGGCCGGGCAGTCGACGGACTGGTCCGCCGCGCCGTCGAGCTGCAGCGCCCGTGCGGCGAACGACACCGGCCCGCCGGTCGACAGCACGCCCGGCGGCAGGGTCAGCAGCATGCTCGCGGGCGGTGCCGCGGTGCCGCCGGTGTTCTTGACGGTGATCGGGAAGTCCTTCGCCTCCTCGCCCGGCGTCAGCGTGTAGCCGCTCGGCGTTGTCGGGCTGAGCGACGGCGGTGCGGGCTCCGGCGCGGGTTCCGGCTCCGGCTCCGGTTCCGGAGCGGGTGGCGGGGCTTCGGGGGCCGGCGCCGGCGGTTCCGGCGTGGGCGACGGGGCCGGGACGGGAGGTTCCGTCGTGGGGGCCGGAGGCACCGGCGGCTTCGGGGCCGGGGGCTGCACGACCTGCGTCTGCGTCGGCGGCGGCTCGGCCTGCACCTGGGGCGGCGCCTGCTCGCCGCTGCCGGCGGCCAGGGCGATCACCACGGCCGCGGCCACGGCGGCAGCGGAACCGCCGACCGTGACGAGCTGGCGGGGGATCGAGGCACCGGCGGCGCCCGTGCCACCGGCGGCCGCTCCGGCACCGACGACGGCCGTGGTCGTGCCGGCCGAGACGAGATAGGTGGTGGCGCCGATGCCGAGGACCAGCGGGGCGACGAAGATCCGCAACGCGCCGTTGACGTCCGCGAGCTCGGCGGCGAGCGCACGGCACCGGCCGCACTCGTCGAGGTGCGTCTCGACCTGCGTCGCCTCGCGCTTGGACAGGCCACCGCGCGTCCAGGCGCCGAGCCGGTCGACGGTGGCCCTGCAGCGCTCCGCGCCGGTCTCGGCCAGGTGCATCTGCAGGTACTGCTGCTTGAGGCCCTCGCGGGCGCGGTAGGCCAGTGCGGACACGCCGTTGGCCGTCAGCCCGAGCAGCGGGGCGACCTCGGCGGGCGACTGGCCCTCGATCTCGGTGTGCCAGAGCACCATCTGCCAGCGCTCCGGCAGCGCGGCGAACGCGCGGGCGGCCAGCGACCGTTCGAGACCGGCGACCGCTGGGTCGCTGAACGCCACCGGAGGCGCGACGTCGGTCATGTCCTCGGTGAGGTCGACCTTCTTGTCGCGGCGGGTCTTGTCGTACGCGGTGTGGCGCAGCGCCGTGAGGAGGTAGGCGCGGAAGGCCGCGTCGGGACCGCGCCCGGCGCGCAACGCGTCCAGGACCTTCGCGAAGGCCTCGGAGACGAGGTCGTCGGCCTCGGCCTGCGACCGGGTCAACTGGCGGGCGAGGTTGTAGGCCGCCGAGACGTGGCGTTCGTACAGTTGGCCGTAGGAGTCGATGGTCCCGTTGCGAACGGACTCGATGAGTTCCGCGTCGCTGGGCCCCTGTACATCTGCAGGAACGATCGCCACAGTCTTCGTTTCCCTCCTCGGAGCGCTCAGTGTGACTTACGGCGTTGCGAAGAGTCACCTCAATCCCCCGCGCGGGTTGCGTCACGAATGAGCGACGGACGCGTCTCCCACCTGGAATCGGCAGAGCGGGAGGAAACCGGGTGGGTGTCGCACAAGCGGAGCGCCTCTTGAAGTCGAGGTGGCGCACCGCCTCCATGGCCGCCGGCTGGGCGTTCCCCGCCGACTGGCCGATCGCCGCGGTCGACGACGTGTGCGCGGCGATGCTGGACGAGGCCGACCCCGGGGACGCGCTGGTCAGACTGGGCCGTGCCAGAGCGGAGGCGGGCGCCGGGCTCGGCGAGACGGTGCTGGACCTCGCCGCGCTGCACGCCGTGCTGACCGAGGCGTCGCACATGGTGTCGCCGAACGTGGACGCGCTTCCTTCGCGGATGTTGCGCATGACAGCACTGGGGTGGGCGGACGTGGTGACGAAGCAGGCCGGTGACTGCACGGCCGAGAACCCCCTGACCGGGCTGGCGACTGCCGCCTACCTGAGGACGCGGCTGGGTGAGGTGTACCGGGAGACGCCCGTCGCGTCGCTCGACTACGCGCTCGTGCTGCTGCGTCTCGACGTGCACCGCGCGTCCGGCTGGTCGCGGGTCGTCGCCATGACGCTCGTCTCGGACGCGTTGCGCACGGTCTTCGACGGCGGCGAGACGTTGGCGACCCTCGGGCCGTGTGTGGCCGCGGTGCTGGTTCGCCGTGACGAACTGCTCACGCGGAGGGTCTCGAACCTGAGGGTGCTGACGGCCGACCGGCTCGCCGACGACCCCGACGTCCGGCCGTCCGGGCCCGCGAAGGTCTGGGTCGAACAGCTGCCGGCCACGCACGACGAGGCTCGTGCGCTGCTGATCTCGCTCGGGCGCTGACCTCCCCCCTGTCCCGCGCCCGCGGCTCTCGCCGTGTCCCCACCAGGGCCGCTTCCCCGCACCCGCAGAAGTGTTCTATTGTGCTAGTTCACTAGAACAATCTGGGGAGTGTGCGTGGTCGAGTTCCACGTCGACCGCGGCAGTGGTCTTCCCGCGTACCTGCAGCTGGGCCGGCAGGTCCGGGAGGCCATGAGGCTCGGCTGGTTGCAGCCGGGCGATCGGCTGCCGACGGTCCGCGACGTCGTCGCCACGAGCGGCGTGAACGCGAACACGGTGCTCAAGGCCTACCGCGAGCTGGAGCTCGCCGGCCTGGTCGAAGCCCGCCAGGGCTCCGGCACCTTCGTCAGGGGCACCTTGGGGTCCGCCGCCCCCGAGGACCTCGACCCGTTGCGCGACAAGCTCGCCGCGTGGGTCGCGGAGGCACGCTCCGCCGGGTTGGAGGACGAGGACATCTACGCGCTGCTGCGCGAGGTGCTGAGCGGGGGAGCGCGATGAGCGTTGTTGCGGCCGAAGTGTCGAAGTGGGCGGTGCGGAACGTCTCCTTCGAGCTGCCACCCGGCAGCGTCACCGCACTGGCCGGGGCCAACGGCTCCGGGAAGTCGACGCTGCTGAACGTGCTGGCGGGGCACCTGCCGCCGTACTCGGGCCACTGCGCGGTCGCGGGCCGCGTCGCGTACGTCCCGCAGCACAAGCCGATGTACAAGGGCTTCAAGGTCGCCGACGTGCTGGCGTTCGGCCGCCGCATGAACAGGGTCTGGGACCACGAGCGCGCCGACGAGTGGATCACCAGGTACAAGGTGCCGCGCGAGTTGCAGTTCGGCGACCTGTCGGGAGGTCAGCGCACGCACGTGACGCTGGCTCTGGCACTGGGCTCGCGCCCGGACGTGCTGATGCTCGACGAACCGCTGGCGGAGCTGGACCCGCTGGCGCGCAGCAGGGTCATGAAGGAGCTGCTGACCGACGTGAGCGACAACGGCACGACACTGGTCTTCTCCACGCACGTGGTCGCGGAGATCGGCGGCATCGCCGACCGGCTGCTGCTGCTCTCGGGCGGCCGGCTGCTGATCGACGGCGACACCGACGAGCTGTTGGAGGAACACGTCCTCTACACGGGCCCGCACGCTTCGAAGTCGCCGGTGGAAGGGCGTGTCGTGCTGGCGAAGCACGGCGTCTCGCAGTCTTCGTACCTGGTGCGCTCCGGTGGCACGCCGATCGACGAGCCGTGGACCGCGCGGCACGTGACGCTGGAGGAACTGGTCGTGGCGCACCTGGAGCGTGTGGCATGACACCGGGCTCGATCGTCTGGCTGACCTGGCGTCAGCACCGGTGGCCGGTCGTAGGCGTCACCGCCCTCGCCCTGGGTGCCGCCTCCATCCTCGTTTCGACCGAGGCCGAACGGCAGCTGGTGGGCTCGTTGATGCTGCCTGGCTTCTACGCGATCTTCGTGCAGCTCGTGTTCGGTTGTGTGATCGGCGTGTTCTGGGGCGCTCCGCTGATCGCCCGCGAACTGGAGGAACGCACGTACTTCGTCGCGTGGGGCCAGGACGTCACGCCGGTGCGGTGGTTGCGCGGCAAGGTGGTCGTGCTCGGCCTGCTGGCCGTGGTGCTCGGCGCGGTGATCGGGCTCGGGGACGGTTTCACCGGTGACCAGGTGCCGACGTGGGGCGCGTTCGAGGCGAGCCCTGCCGTGCAGGCCGGGTACGCGCTCTTCGGCCTCGCCCTCGGTGTGCTGACCGGCCTCCTGACCCGGCACGTGGTCACGGCGATGGCGGCGACGCTGGTCTTCTACACGCTGGTGCGCGTGCTGACGTCCGTCGTGGTCCGCGACCACCTGGTGCCGGCGGCGCGGTCGATCGCCCGCTGGGACAGCACGCCGCAGGTGCCGCCGGAGGCGCTGGAGCTCGGCAGGGGCTTCGTCGACTCCCGTCTCGACGCGGTGGCCGTGACCGCGCAGTGCCAGCGGATCCACCCGGTCAACCCGGGCAACTGCATGGCGAGCTCGAACGCGGCGGTCGGCACGTACGTCGACTACCAGCCCGCGGACCGGATCGGGCTCTTCCAGTTCCTCGAGTGCGGCCTGTTCGTCGTGCTGGCGCTCGCGCTGTTCGCGGTGGCGTTCCGGATCCTGCGCCGGGGCGGCGGGTGGAAGCCGACGCGCTCCCACCGCCGCCTGGCCGTTCAGAGCGCGCCGGAGACGGTCGCCGCCCAGGCGGAGGGGTAGCGCGGCCGGAACCCGAGCTCCCGTTGCGCGCGGGTGGTGCTCACGATTCCCTGCCACGGGTCGAAGTCCTGCTGAACGGCCTCATCGGGGGTGAGGCCGTTCAGCTGGTGCAGTTCCACGGCGGTGACCGGGCTGTCGTCGGCGATGTTGAAGATCCCGGTGGCGCTCGTGCCGAGGACCTTTTCCACTGCCTGCGCCACGTCCACGTGGTGCACCATGTGCAGCCGCTGGTGGCCCGGCCACGCCGACGCCCAGCGCAGCGACTCCTCCAGGTGCGGGTCGCCGTCGCCGTAGACGAAGGCCAGCCGGAGGATCGTCGCCTCCCTGGTGTCGAGCACCGCTCGTTCGCCGAGGGCCTTCGTGCGGGGGTAGTCGCCGAAGGCCTGGTCCGGGTCGGCGGGGTCGTCCTCGGTCGCGGGCCTGCCCAGTCCGCCGGGGTAGACCAGGTTCGTGCTGATGTGGACGAACAGCGGCACGTCCTTGCTCGCCTCGGCCAACGCCCTGGTGGCGTGGACGTTCACGCCCTCGAAGTCCGTGCTCGTGCGCAGCGCGGCGGCCACGTGCACCACCGCGTCCACGCCGTCGACGAGCTCCCGCACCGCCCCGGTGTCCTCGAGCCTGCCGGTCAGTGCGCGCACGTCGTGGTCCTGCTCGCGCAGGTGGGGCAGGAGCCTGCTGCCGACCCGTCCGGTCGCCCCCGTCATCGCGATCTTCATGTGTCCCAGCGTGTTCCGGCCTCCTGGGTGCAGCCAGGGACTGTTTGTGCGCGGCTACCGTGGAGCCATGCGTGAACTGGCGGACTTCCTGCGCAGCCGTCGCGAGCGGCTGGAGCCGAAGCGCGGAGGACGGCGGCGCACGCCGGGCCGTCGTCGCGAAGAGGTCGCGGCGGACGCGGGCGTGTCGGTCGACTACTACGCACGCCTCGAACAGGCCCGCGGCCCGCACCCGTCGGTGTCGGTGTTGAACGGGATCGCGCGGGCGTTGGAGCTCGGTGCCGACGAACGCGCCCACCTGTTCCGGCTGGCGGGCGAGGCCGTGCCGGAGGAGCCCGCGTCGACCTCGGTCCGTCCCGGCGTCCGGCTGCTGCTCGACCGGCTGCGCGACGACCTCGCCGTGGTGATCTCCGACCTGGGCGACGTGCTGGCCGCGACCCCTCGTTCCGAGCTGGTGTTCGGCCAGGTCGTCGGTCAGAACCTGCTCAGGAGGTTCTTCCTGGGGGACGAGAGCTGGGTCCCGGCGCAGGACCGCGAGTCGTCGGCGCGGTCGCACGTCGCCGACCTGCGCGCGACCCTCGCCCGCCGCCCGGCCGCGCAGGCGCTCGTCGCCGAGCTGATGGCGAACCCGCTGTTCGCCCGGCTGTGGGCGGAGCACGACGTGGCGGTGCGCCGCTCGGCCCGCAAACGGCTGTGTCACCCGGTCGTGGGAATGCTCGAGTTCGACTGCGAGGTGCTCGGCGCGCCGGAGCACGACCAGCGACTCGTGATCCACGTCGCACCCGAGGGCAGCGTCACCGCCCGACGGCTGGATCTGCTGGTGAGGTCCGCAGAAGCTGCAGGTAGGCTGCCTGAACCGTGGACTCCCGTACCCGTCTCCCCGTCGTCGGCATGATCGGCGGCGGGCAGCTCGCCCGCATGACGCACCAGGCCGCGATCCCGCTCGGCCAGTCCCTGCGCGTGCTCGCCGTCTCCGAGAACGACCCCGCCGCCCTGGTGGCCCGCGACGTGGTGCTCGGCACGCACACCGATTTGGACGCGTTGCGCGCGTTCTCGAAGGGCTGCGAGGTCGTCACGTTCGACCACGAGCACGTGCCCCAGGAGCACCTGCGCACGCTCGTGGCCGAAGGCGTGAAGGTGCACCCCGGTCCGGACGCCCTGCAGTACGCGCAGGACAAGCTCAAGATGCGCGTGAAACTCGCCGAGCTCGGACTGCCGGTGCCGCCGTTCGCCGAGGTCCACTCCGTCGCCGACGTGGTGCGGTTCGGCGCCTCGAACGGCTGGCCGTGCGTGCTGAAGTCGATCCGCGGCGGCTACGACGGTCGCGGCGTGTGGATGCTGAACACCCCGCAGAGCGCCGAGCGGGTCGTGGCCGAGCTGCTGGAGGCCGGGACGCCGTTGATGGTCGAGCAGTGCGTGCCGATGCGCCGCGAGCTGGCGGCCGTCGTGGCGCGCTCGCCGTTCGGGCAGGGCGCGGCGTGGCCGGTCGTCGAGACCGTGCAGTCCGACGGCATCTGCGTCGAGGTCCTGGCGCCGGCCCCCTCCCTGGACGGCGACGGCGCGCAGGAGCTGGCACTGAAGATCGCCGACGCGCTCGGCGTGGTCGGCGTGCTGGCCGTGGAGCTGTTCGAGACCGCCGACGGCGTCGTGGTGAACGAGCTGGCGATGCGTCCCCACAACTCCGGCCACTGGTCGATCGAGGGCGCCCGCACGTCGCAGTTCGAACAGCACCTGCGCGCCGTCCTCGACTACCCGCTGGGCCGCACCGACCTGATGGCGCCGGCCGTCGTGATGGCGAACGTCCTCGGCGCCTCCGACACCCCGGCGATGGGCCCGGACGAGCGCGTGCACCACCTGTTCGCCCGGTTCCCGGACGCGCACGTGCACCTCTACGGCAAGGAGGAACGGCCGGGCCGCAAGGTCGGGCACGTGACGTTCCTCGGCAACGACATGGCGTCGGTCCGCGAGCGCGCTCGCCTGGCCGCGCACTGGCTGTCCACCGGCGTCTGGTCAGACGGATACGACATTCACGGGAGCTCGGAGTGACTCAGGTTGGCGTGATCATGGGCAGCGACTCGGACTGGCCGGTGATGAAGGCCGCCACCGAGGCGCTCGCCGAGTTCGACGTGCCGTTCGAGGTGAGCGTCGTCTCCGCGCACCGCACCCCGCAGCGCATGCTCGACTACGCGTCGTCCGCCGCCTCCCGCGGCCTGCGCGTGATCATCGCGGGCGCCGGCGGCGCGGCGCACCTGCCCGGCATGGTCGCCTCGGCCACCGTGCTCCCGGTCATCGGCGTCCCGGTGCCGCTGAAGTACCTCGACGGCATGGACTCGCTGCTGTCGATCGTGCAGATGCCCGCGGGCGTCCCGGTCGCCACCGTCTCGGTGGGTGGAGCCCGCAACGCGGGCCTGCTGGCGGTCCGCGTGCTGGCCGCCTCCGACCCGTCGTTGCAGGAGCGCATGGCCCGCTTCCAGGCAGAACTCGAGCAGCTCGTACTAGACAAGGACGCGGCTCTGCAGAAGTCCCTCTGAGTGCTCAACGGCACAGCGGCGCCCGTGGTGAACGGGCGCTAACATCGTGCCGAGTATTCGCTACCGGGAGGTAACAAGGTGAACCCGAGCTTCGGCACCTACCAGCTCGCCGAGGAGCACGAGGCGCTGCGAGAGGCCGTCCGCTCGCTCGCCGAGAAGGAGATCAAGCCGTTCGCGGCCGAGGTCGACGAGAACGAGCGCTTCCCGGTAGAAGCCCAGAACGCCCTGGTCAAGGCAGGTTTCGCGGCAGTCCACGTCCCCGAGGCCTACGACGGCCAGGGCGCGGACTCCGTCGCCACCTGCATCGTCATCGAGGAGATCGCCCGCGTCTGCGCGTCGTCCTCCTTGATCCCCGCGGTGAACAAGCTGGGCACCATGCCGATCCTGCTCTCGGCCTCCGAGGAGCTGAAGCAGCTCGTCATGCCGTCCATCGCCTCCGGCGAGGCCATGGCGTCCTACGCGCTGTCGGAGCGCGAGGCAGGCTCCGACACCGCGTCGATGCGCACGCGCGCTCAGCTGGACGGTGACCACTGGGTGCTGAACGGCACCAAGTGCTGGATCACCAACGCCGGCGAGTCGTCCTGGTACACGGTCATGGCCGTGACGGACCCCAACGCGCCCAAGAAGTCCCAGGGCATCTCGGCGTTCGTGGTGCACAAGGACGACCCCGGCTTCTCGGTCGGTCCCAAGGAGCGCAAGCTCGGCATCAAGGGCTCGCCGACCCGCGAGATCTACTTCGAGAACTGCACGATCCCTTCGAACCGCATCATCGGCGAGCCGGGCACCGGCCTGAAGACCGCTCTGAAGACGCTGGACCACACGCGTCCGACGATCGGCGCGCAGGCCGTCGGCATCGCCCAGGGCGCGCTCGAGGCCGCGGTCGCGTACGTCAAGGACCGCAAGCAGTTCGGCAAGTCCATTTCGGACTTCCAGGGCGTGCAGTTCATGCTCGCCGACATGGCCATGAAGATCGAGGCAGCCCGCCACATGGTCTACGTCGCGGCCGCGAAGGCCGAGCGCGGTGAGGCGAACATCGGCTTCATCACCGCCGCCGCCAAGTGCTTCGCCTCCGACGTTGCCATGGAGGTCACCACCGACGCCGTGCAGCTGTTCGGCGGCGCGGGGTACACGCGTGACTTCCCCGTGGAGCGGATGATGCGGGACGCGAAGATCACGCAGATCTACGAGGGCACGAACCAGATCCAGCGCGTCGTCATGTCGCGCGCCGTCCTGAACGGCTAGAACACCACGTCGGTACGTCGCCGGGAAGCGGTCGAGGCCGCCAAGACTTTCGACTGCTCCCGTGCGACACACCAACAGGTATTCGGTTGTCGGTCAGAGGGGTTTCGGAGATCAGCCTCCGCCCAACTCCCGCGCCAACCGGGCTTCGCGGTCAGCCCAGTAGAGCGCTTCGTGGTGATGACCTCGGTCCAACTCCGCGACCTTCTGGTACACGGCTGCGCTCTTCTCGTGGAACTTCCGCAGTTCCGCCGGATCAGCTCCGTTGCGCGGCATCAGCCGAGGCAACAGGTCATGCGCCTCGCTCAACGACTGCACTTGAGCGGACCCGTGCCCACGTCACCTTCTGCTCAGCCACCGTCATCACAACCTCCCTGCATCCGACTCGCCGAGGTCGTCGGAGTAGCGGAGCGAGTGCCGTCCTTCAGCACCAGCCAGCGAGGACGAGAGCGCGATAGCGCAGTTGGCCAGGTTCCGCATGTAGCTCGCCAGCAACGCCGGATCATCCTCGTCCGGCGCACCGATCGCGATACAAGCCCCGCCGAAGGTCAGCC
>NZ_DATLEC010000160.1:0-20005 GCF_035525475.1 Lentzea sp.
GTCGACTCCGCCATCGCGAGCGTGCGCAGGTTGTCCGACACCTGCACGATGTACTCCTCGAACGCGTACCGGTAGCGCCGTTTGAAGTCCTCGAAGAAGTCGATGTCCTTGCCGCACATCGACAGGTACTGCACGAGGTCGATCTCGCTGGCGCGGTACTTGCCGGTCTCGATCGTCGAGAGCTTGCTCGGGTCCCAGCCGAGGCGGACCGACAGCGCGGCGCCGGTCAGTCCCGTGCAGGTCTCGCGCAGCCGGCGCAGCTCGTCGCCCAGGTCCCGGCTGTAGGCGGTGGAGGGGGTGGTCGTGGCCATTCCTCGAAGCTAGGGGTTGCTCACAAAGCAAAAGGTGCACAAACGGGTGAAACACACCCGCGCTGATCTTCAGCGCACTCCCAGGAAACTCGCAGCCCGGGCACAGCTTGGCGGACGACGATCCCGGTTCATGACTCGACGTCGCAGATCCCTGGTGATCAACGGGCTGCTGGTGGTGGTGCTCCTCGGCGCCGGTGTCGCCGGCTACCTGGTGTTCTTCGGTTCGTCCGGCAACGCCCAGCCCACCGCCGCGCGCACCGCCGCTGCCGCGAACCGCGACGTCAGCGAGGTGGTGACGGCGTCGGGGACGGTGCAGAGCTCGTTCAGCGCCGCCGCGTCGTTCGGGGCGAGCGGCACGGTCACCGAGGTCGACGTCAAGGTCGGCGACACCGTCACCAAGGGCCAGCAGCTCGCGCGGCTGGATCCCACGCAGGCGCAGTTGCAGGTCGACATCGCGCAGGGCAACCTCAACGCGGCGTTGGAGAAGGGCACGGGCACGAACGCGTTGCTCACGGCGTACCGGCAGGCGCAGCTCGCGCTCCAGCAGGCCAAGGACACGCTCGCCGCCACCACGCTCACGGCGCCCGGCGACGGCACGATCACGTCGGTCACCGGCGCGGTCGGGCAGAAGGTCGGCAGCTCCGGCAACGGGTCCAGCAGCACGGCCACGACCGGCACCACCACGACGACGTCCGGGTTCGTCGTCGTCACCGACCTGAAGAACCTCGTGCTGAAGGCCAACGTCTCCGAGTCCGACGTCAGCAAGCTCAAGGCCGACCAGGCGGCGACCGTGTCGGTGAACGCGATGACCGGCACGCCGATCCAGGGCAAGGTCGCCCAGGTCGACCTCACGCCCACGACGGCGAACAACGTCGTCCAGTACGGCGTGACGCTGACGTTGACCGAGCCGCCGGCGGGACTGCGGCCGGGGCAGTCCGCGAGCGTCGAGATCACCGTCGCCGGGGCCACCAACGTCCTGGCCGTGCCCGCCGCGGCTGTGCAGACGGTCAACGGCGCCAGCAGCGTCCAGGTGCTGGAGAACGGCGCGGAGACCCGCAAGACCGTCGAGATCGGGGTGCGCGGCGACCAGTACGTGGAGGTCAGGTCCGGTCTGACCGCCGGGGAGGAGGTCGTGCTGCCGCAGGTGACGACGTCGACCGGCCAGAACCGGACGAACCAGCAGGGCGGCACCTTCCCCGGCACCGGCGGCGGCCAGCGCAACGGCGGCGGGCTCACCGGGACCGGTCGATGAGCCCGGTCATCGAGGTCCGCGACCTCCGCAAGACCTACGGCTCCGGCGACACGGCCGTGCACGCGCTCAGAGGCCTCGATCTGACGGTCGAGAAGGGCGAGTACATCGCGATCATGGGCGCGTCGGGGTCCGGCAAGTCGACGCTGCTCAACATCCTCGGGTGTCTCGACGTGCCGACGTCCGGCGAGTACCTGCTGGACGGGATCGACACGGGCGAGTTCGACGAGGAGCAGCTCTCCCTGCTGCGCAACAGGAAGATCGGTTTCGTCTTCCAGTCCTTCAACCTGGTGCCGCGAACCACGGCACTCGCCAACGTCGAGCTCCCGCTGGTGTACGCGGGAGTTCGGCGTGCCCAGCGTCGTGAGCGGGCGCTGGCCGCGCTCGAGCTCGTCGGCTTGAAAGACCGCACGCACCACCGGCCCAACGAGCTGTCGGGAGGCCAGCAGCAACGCGTCGCGATCGCACGGGCCCTGGTGACCTCCCCCGCGATCGTGCTGGCCGACGAGCCGACCGGAAACCTCGACACCGACTCCAGCCGTGAGGTCCTCGGCATCCTCGACCGGCTCAGCGCCAGCGGGCGCACGGTCGTGCTGATCACGCACGAGGACGAGGTAGCGGCCCACGCGATGCGGACCGTGCGGGTCGTCGACGGGACAGTCGCGGGGGTGCTGGTGTGAGGCTCTTCGAGATCGCCGCCTTCGCCGTGCGCGGCCTGACCGCGAACAAGATGCGGTCCGGGCTCACGACCCTGGGCATCCTGATCGGTGTCGCGTCGGTGATCCTGCTGATCGCGGTCGGCAACGGCGCGTCGAGCGCGGTGCAGCAGAGCATCGCCGGGCTCGGCACGAACATCCTGACGATCAGCCCGCAGCGCGCCCAGCCCGGCAGCACGAGCAAGCCGCTGACGACGGCGGACGCGGCGGCGCTGGTCGGCGGCGACTCCCCCGCCGTCAGGTACGCGTCACCGGTCGTCTCCGCGCAGGCCACCGCCGGGTACGGGGACACCACGCACGACATCGGGCAGTTCATCGGCTCTGACCCGCGGTACTTCGACACCACGAACAGCGCTGTCGCCCAGGGGAACCTGTTCTCCGACAACGACGTCCAGCAGGCGCGCAAGGTCGTGGTGATCGGCGCGACCGTCGCCACCGAGCTCTTCCCCGGCACCGATCCGGTCGGGAAACCGATGCTGGTCAACAACATCCCGTTCACCGTGGTGGGAGTGCTGGCGGCCAAGGGGTCCAGCGGGTTGCAGGACGCGGACGACATGGCCGTGGCGCCGTTGACGACGACGCAGAACGCGCTGACCGGGTACGGCAGCCTCACCCAGATCGTGGTGCAGGCGAGGTCCGCGGACGCGTTGCCGGACGCGCAGGCCCAGGTGACCACGGTCCTCAACGGCCGCCACAAGATCACCAGCGCCGCCGACTACCGGATCCTCAGCCAGGACCAGCTGCTCACCGCGCGGACCGCGACGACGGAGACGTTCACGGTGCTGCTGGCGTCGGTGGCGGCGATCTCCCTGCTGGTGGGCGGGATCGGCATCACGAACATCATGCTGGTGACCGTCACCGAGCGGATCCGCGAGATCGGCATCCGCAAGGCCGTGGGCGCGCCCCGGTCGTCGATCCTGGGCCAGTTCCTGATCGAGGCGACGCTGCTGAGCCTGTTCGGCGGGGCGCTGGGCGTCGCCGCGGGGATGATCGGCAGCCGGTTCACCATCGCCGGGATCCAGCCGGTGGTCGTGCCGTCGTCGGTGCTGCTCGCGTTCGCGGTGTCGGCGCTGATCGGCCTGTTCTTCGGCAGCTACCCGGCTTCCCGCGCCGCGAAGCTCCGTCCCATCGAAGCCCTCAGGCACGAATAGGAGCCCTCGAAGTGACCAACCCACTCGACCAGCCGCTCGAGAACGACATCTCGGCCGAGCTGCGGGAACGCAAGGCGGGCTTCGGCAAGACCACGATCGTCCTCGGTGTCGCGGTGCTCGCCATCGTCGCGTTCGTCGGCGGGGTGTTCGTGCAGAAGTCGTTCGGCGCCGGCGAAACCCCGACGCGTCAGAACACCGCAGGGCGTCAGTTCCCCGGTGGCAACGGCGGCACGCCACCGTCCGGCGCCCAGCAGCGTCCCAACGGCGGCGGGCGCGGCACGATCGGCACGATCGACCACGTGGACGGCACGACCGTGTACGTGAAGACGCAGAACGGCCAGGTCGTCAAGGTGTCCACTTCGGACTCCACGAAGGTGGAGATCAGCTCGGAGGGCAAGCTCGCCGATCTGAAGGCAGGACAACAGGTCGTCGTCCAGGGCCAGGCCGGTTCCGACGGCACCGTGACCGGCCAGACCATCACGCAGCGTCCGGCCACCGGATGACGGAACGCGGCCGGTTGCTCGTCGTCGAGGACGAACCCGGCATCCGCGAACTGCTGTGCGCCAGCCTGCGGTTCGCGGGGTTCGCCGTGTCGAGCGCGGCGACCGGCGGCGAGGCCTTGCAGGCGGCGCGTTCGGACACGCCGGACCTGGTGCTGCTGGACGTGATGCTGCCCGACCGCGACGGGTTCGAGGTGGTGCGGCGGCTGCGGTCCGACGGCGTGCGGGTGCCGGTGCTGTACCTGACCGCGCGCGACGGCGCGGACGACCGCGTCACCGGCCTGACGATCGGCGGCGACGGGTACATCACCAAGCCGTTCAGCCTGGAGGAGGTCATCGCCCGCGTGACCGCCGTGCTGCGCCGCACCCGTCCCGGCACCGAAACCGAGCGATTGACCTGTGGCGATCTCTCGCTGGACGTGGAAAGTCACGTCGTGCGGCGCGGATCGCGGGTGATCGAGCTGTCGCCGACGGAGTTCCGGCTGCTGCACTACCTGATGCGCAACAGCGGGCGGGTGCTGTCGAAGGCGCAGATCCTCGACCAGGTGTGGTCGCACGACTTCGAGGGCGACGTCGCCGTGGTCGAGTCGTACATCTCCTACCTGCGCCGCAAGGTGGACGCCTCCGAACCGCGGCTGATCCACACCGTGCGGGGCATCGGGTACATGATCCGCCCATGACGTTGCGCGTGCGGCTGGTGGTCGTGCTCGTCACCCTGGTGGCGGCGGGCCTGGCGGGCACGTGGCTGATCGGGTCGAAGGTGATGGAGAACTACCTGCTGCACCAGCTCGACGCCCGGCTGGACCGCGCGGTGGCCCTGCCGCGGTCGTTGCCGTTGCGGGACAACATGGTCCTGCGAGACGCCGGCGGCGTCGTGGCGGGCACGCCCGTTCCCGGCCTGCCCGCGTTCGGCACGATGACGCCTGGCGACCACATCACCGTCGGATCGCTGCGAGTCGTGATGCGCACGGTGGACGACGACGAGCTGATCGCGGCGGTGGACCAGTCCGAGGTGGACCGCGCGGTCGACGACCTGCGGCTGGCGTTCCTGCTGATCAGCCTGGGCGCGCTGGTCCTGGTGGGCATGGCCGGGTACGCGCTGGTCAGGGCCTCGACACGGGCGTTGGAGGAGGTCGAGCAGGTCGCGGGCGAGATCGCGGCGGGCGACCTGTCGCGCCGGGTGCCGGTGCGGCGGCCGGGCAGCGAGGTCGGGCGGCTGGCGTCGGCGCTGAACACGATGCTCGGGCAGATCGAGCAGGCGTTCGCGGTACGGGTGAGCTCGGAGAACCGGATGCGGCAGTTCGCGGCGGACGCGTCGCACGAGCTGCGCACGCCGCTGACGTCGATCCGGGGTTACGCCGAGCTGTACCGGCAGGGCGCGGCAACCGACGCTTCCGAGGTGCTGAAGCGGATCGAGGACCACGCTCAGCGGATGGGACTGCTGGTCGACGACCTCTTGCAGCTGGCGCGGCTGGATTCCGAGCAGCCGCTGGTGCTGTCCGTTGTGGACCTCGTCGTGCCGGTCACCGACGCCGTCGTCGAGGCACGACTGCGCGATCCTGAGCGTGTCGTGTCGTTGGAACTGCCCGCCGGGCCGGTGGAGGTGCGGGCCGACGAGGCGCGGGTGCGGCGGGTGCTGACGAACCTGCTCGACAACGCGCTCGTCCACACCCCGGCGGGGTCGCCGGTCGAGGTCAGGCTTTCCGGCGACGGGTTCTCGGTGGCGGATCACGGGCCCGGGATGACCGCAGACCAGGCTGCGCGGGCGTTCGAACGGTTCTACCGCGTCGATCCCGCCCGCGGGCCCGGCGGGACCGGGCTGGGGCTCGCGATCGTGGCGGCGCTGGTCGCGGCGCACGGGTGGCGGGTCGAGCTGGACACCGCGCCGGGTGAGGGCGCGGTGTTCCGGGTGCTGCTCAAGCCGTGAGACCACTCATTTCCTCGCCGCCCAGACGGTGCGTTCGGTGCGCAGCGCCAGGTCGTCGCGACGCAGGGCTTGGTCGAGTGCCTCGGGGTCGAGAAGGCGCCGCAGAACGACTCGCGCGTACCGTTCCACCGCCGCGGACCGTTCGATGTGGACGGTCACGGTCCGGTCCGCCTCCACGGTGAACCCGGCCCTGGTGAGCATCGGGCCCCAGTCCGCGCCGCGGTGGGGCAGGCGTTCGTCGTGGTCGACCCGGCTCTCGGGGAAGAAATTCGGCATGCCGGCCATCTCCACGACGGCGAGCACGCCGCCGGGGGCGAGGGTGTCGTGGACCTGGCGCAGGGTCCGGTCCGGGTCGGTCATGTGGTGCAGGGAGCCCGACGCCCACACCAGGTCGGGAGTGCCGAGGTCCGGCCGGCCGGTGTCGAGGTCGGCCTGGACCGTGTGGACGCGATCGGTGAGGCCCAGCTCGCACGCCCTGTCGCGAAGGCGTTGGAGGTGGTCGACGGAGGCGTCGACTGCCGTGACCCGCGCCTCCGGGAAGCGGGAGAGCAGGGCGAACGTGCCAGCGCCGGTGCCGGCACCGAGGTCGACGACGCGGCGGGGGTTGCTGACGGGCAGCCAGCCGATGATGGACGCGGTGTGCTCGGCGAGCAGCTCCGCGTCCAGGTCGAGGATCTCCGCCTGGTCGACCCCGTGCCCGTGGCCGTGCCCATGCCCGTGGCCGTGGCCGTGGCCATGTTCGTGTTCGCTCATGCGGCCAACGTAGGTCCGCCGTGCGCCAGGTGCACGGGCACTTGCGCACTACGCAAGGCGGTCGGCGTGAACGCTGCCGACCGCGCAAGATCAGCCCTTCTTGTCGGCGTTGTGGCCCCGGCGCGCCTCGCGGTCGAAGATGCCGAGGATCTCGCACGGACCGCCCGCGGTGCCGATCGCGTGCGGCAGCATCGTCGGGAACTCCGCGGCCTGGTTGGTCTCCACGCGGAACCGCCGGTTGCCCAGCAGCAGCACCGCCGTGCCGGACAGCACGACGAGCCATTCACGGCCCGAGTGCGCGCGTAGGGACGCGGGGTTGTCGGGCGGCGGGTTCGTCATCCGCTGGCGCATGACGGTCATGCCGGGCTCGGCCCTGATCGGCCAGCGCAGCGTGGCGTGCCCGCTGTCGATCATCGGGCTGACGATCACGTCGTCGGTGTCGGTCTCGACGAGCTGGTCGAGTGTCGTGTCCAGTGCCCTGGCGAGGGTGACGAGCTGGTCGAGGGCCAGGCGGCGCTGGCCGTTCTCGATGCGGCTGAGCGACGACGGGCTCAGGCGGGCGCGGGTCGCGAGCTCGTCCAGCGACCAGCCCTGCGCCACCCGCAGTGCGCGGATCCGCTTGCGCACGAGGCTGTCCAGATCGCCATCTTCTTGCGTCATGCGCACGATCGTATGCCTCCGCGGCAAGAACTGCCTACCGTCGGATCCATGAACGAACTCTTGGACGCCCTGGTCATCGGCGGTGGCGCCGCCGGACTGAACGGCGCGATCATGCTGGCCCGCTCTCGCCGCTCGGTCCTCGTGGTCGACAGCGGCACGCCCCGCAACGCCCCGGCCGACGGCGTGCACGGACTCCTCGGCCTGGACGGCATCCCGCCCGCCGAGCTGCTGAGCCGAGGCCGCGACGAGGTGCGCGGGTACGGCGGTCAGATCGTGCGGGGTGAGGTGGTGAAGGCGGAACCGGGCCCCGGCGGGTTCGTCGTCACGCTGGCCGACGGCACTGAGCTGCGGGCACGGCGGCTGCTGGTCGCGACCGGGCTGCGCGACGTGCTCCCGGACGTCAAGGGGCTGGCCGAGCAGTGGGGGCGCGGCGTCGTGCACTGCTCGTACTGCCACGGCTGGGAGGTCCGCGACGAACCCATCGGCGTGCTGGCCTCGGTCCACCACGCCCTGTTGTTCCGGCAGCTGACCGACGACCTCGTGTTCTTCGCCAACGGCACCGAGCTCGACGACGACACCCGTGCGAAGCTCACCGGGCGCGGCATCCGGATCGTCGAGACCCCGGTCGAGGAGATCGAGTCCACGGAGGACTCCATCACCGGCGTGCGGCTCGCGGACGGTGAAGTGGTGCCACGACGCGTGATCGCCGTCATGCCCACCCTGCTGGCCCGCACCGAAGGTCTCGAAGGACTCCAGCTCCCGCTGGAGGACGTGCCCCAAGGACGCCGGTTCGTCACCGGCATGGCGGGCACGACTCCCGTCAAGGGCGTGTGGGTCGCGGGCAACGCCACCGATCTCGCCGCCCAGGTCGGCGCGTCCGCCGCGGCCGGTGCGCTGGCCGGCGCCCACATGAACGCGGACCTCCTCGCATGACCACCCTCACCGACACCCGTCAGCGCCGGACGGTGCTGGTCGCGATCTCCGTCGCGCTGATGGCCGTGATCTCCTCGGTGACCGGCCTGAACGTCGCCCAGCCCGACCTCGCCGCCGAGTTCGGGGCGGCGCAGAGCACCGTTCTGTGGATCATCAACGCCTACGTGCTCACCCTGTCCGCGTTGCTGCTGCCGCTCGGCGCGGCCGGGGACAGGTGGGGCCGCAAGCCCGCGCTCCTGACCGGCCTGGCCGTGTTCGGGGCCGCGAACGTGGCCGCGGCCCTCGCCCCGTCGGCCGAGGTGCTCCTCGCCGCCCGCGTACTGGGCGGGGCGGGCGCCGCGACGATCATGCCCGTGACGCTCGCCGTGATCACCTCGACGTTCCCGGAGAAGAAGCGCGGCAGGGCGATCGGCGTGTGGACGGGCGTCGCCGGTGGCGGCGGGCTGCTGGGCATGTTCCTGTCCGCGGTCCTGGTCGACTGGGCGACCTGGCGCTTCCTGTTCGTGCTGCCGGTCGTGCTGGTCGTCGTCGCGCTGGCGATGGTGTGGCGGTCGGTGCCCGACTCACGCGGCGAGCCGCACCCGTTCGACGTCGTGGGTGCGCTCACATCCGTCGTCGGCGTGGTCGGGCTGATCTACTTCCTGCACGAGAAGGACGTCATCGGCCTGCTCGCCGGAGTCGCCGGCACCGCGGCGTTCGTGGCCTGGGAGCTCCGCCACCGCACGCCGCTGCTGGACGTCCGGCTGTTCCGGGAACGCGGCCTGGCGAGCGGGTCCGTGACGATCCTGGTCGTGTTCGGGGTGCAGGCGGGCGTCTCGATCATGCTGTACCCGTTCTTCCAGACCGTCCTGGGCTGGTCGGGCCTGCTGTCCACGGTGGCGCTGCTGCCGATGGCGGGACTGATGATGGTCACCTCCGGGCTCGCCCCGCGGCTGGCCGAACGGGCCGGTGCCCGCGCGACCACCGCGTGGGGCGTCGGCGTGGCCGGAGCGGGCCTGGCGCTGATGGCCGTGCTCGTCTCCGACACCTACCTCTCGGTGCTGCCCGGCATCGTCGCCCTGGGTGTGGGCATGGGACTGTCGATGCCGCCCGCCACCGAGACCATCACCAGCTCCCTCCCCCGGGAACGCCAGGGAGTCGCGTCCGCGCTCAACGACGTCGCCAGGGAGCTCGGCGTCGCACTCGGCGTCGCGCTGCTGGGAGGGATGCTGTCCGCGTCCTTCGTGGACGGCTGGCGGACGTTCATGTGGGTGGGAGTCGCCCTGATGGCCGGGCTCCTCGCCCACCTGTTCCTGCCTAGGCGTCGGTGAGCATGTCCAGCAGCTTCTGCGGAGCGCCGTCCGCGCCGAACAGGCTCTCCAGCACCTGATCGGAGTCCTCGGCGGTCTCCACGGCGCGCACGAACATGGCCTGCTCGTACTCCGCCAGCGCTTCCTCGACGTCGCCGTGGCTCGCGAGCGCCTTGGCGAGCTCGGCGCCGTCGAGCATGGCGAGGTTGGCGCCCTCGCCGTTGGGCACCGAGAGGTGGGCCGCGTCGCCGACCAGCGTCACGCCCGGCACCCGGTCCCAGCGCAGTCCGGCGGGCAGCGTGTAGTGGGGGCGGAACACCGGCACCGTGTCGGTGTCGGTGATCAACGCCGTCAGCTCCGGCGCCCAGCCCTCGAACTCCCGCGCGACGCGCCGCGGGTCGGTGACGTCGATGCTGTCGAACCACTCGAGCGGACGGCTGAACTCGACGTAGGCGTGCAGCGTGTCGCCGGCCTCGCGGTGCCCGAAGATCCCCTTGCCCTGGCCGGGCGAGAACATCGACCCACCGCCGACGGCCTCGGCGGCGGCCGGGTGCCGCGTGTCGGCGTCGAAGAGGTAGGTCTCGACGAACGCCATGCCGGTGTACTCGGGCTTGGCGCCGGTGAGCACCGGCCGCACCCGCGACCAGGCGCCGTCCGCGCCGACCAGCAGCTCCGCTTCGACGGTGCCGCCGTCGGCGAACGTCACCCGCCTGCCGTCGACGCTCGTCACCTTGCGGCCCCACCGGACGGTGCCCGCCGGGAGCGAGTCGAGCAGGATCTGCCGCAGGTCGGCGCGCTGGATCTCGGGACGGCCGCCCGTGCCGTCGTCGGCCTTGTCGAGCAGGACGGTGCCGTCGTTGTCCAGCACCCGCAGCGCCTCACGCCCCTCCAGGACGAGCGCGCGGAACTCGTCCATCAGGCCGGCGGCCTCGACGGCGAGCTGACCGTTGTAGTCGTGGATGTCGAGCATGCCGCCCTGCGCCCGCGACGTCGGCGACTCCTCCGCCTCGTAGACCGTGGACGGAATGCCGTGGACGTGCAGCACGCGGGCGAGCGTGAGTCCACCGAGACCGGCACCGATGATCGTGACGTGCATGTTCAGGAGCTCCCCTGTGGGTCGTGCCGCCCGGTGTCGGCCGGCACGACCCACCTTCGGCCGCCGCGCTGACACGGGGCGCACACGTCACTGGCAGCCGCTGACAGGCGCTGTCACCTGCGCGGCTCCTGATTCACGCGCACTAGGCTGGCGTGCGTGAGCTACCGCTACGAGATCACCCAGGCGGTCGTGCGGCAGGGCATCATCGCGATCATCCGCACCGCCGACGCCTCGTCCGCCGTCCGGGCCGCCGCCCCGCTGCTGGACGCGGGACTCACCTCGCTCGAACTGCCGCTGACCAACCCCGGCGCGCTCGACGCGATCCGGCAGCTGCGCGCGGACCACCCGGACGCCGTCATCGGCGCGGGGTCCGTGCTCGACGAGGCCTCCGCGGTGGCCGCCGTGCGCGCCGGTGCGCAGTTCCTGGTGGCGCCCAACCTGAACGCCTCGGTCATCCGGGCGGGGCACCGCTACGGCGCCGCCGTGCTGCCGGGCGCGGGGAGCGTCTCCGAGGTCGTCCAGGCGCTCGAAGCCGGTGCGGACGCGGTGAAGGTCTTCCCGGCGCCGACGCCGCAGTGGGTCAGGGACGTGCTGGCCGTTCTGCCGTACGCGCCGCTGGTGCCGACCGGTGGCGTCGTGCCGGCCGACGTTCCCGCCTGGCTGGAGGCTGGTGCGGTGGCGTGCGGGGTCGGGTCGGCCCTTGCCCGCACGCCGATCGACGAGATCAAAGCGCTGCTGAAAACGTGACCCGCTGACCATGCTCCGTTCGGCGTCCTCTTCGGTGATCCGAGATCAGGGCGTTCCACACCTGCACGGACCTGTCCGACCACTACCCCGTCTTCGCGGACCAGGGCTCAGGCCAGTGCGCTCACCAGTCGCTTCGCCTGCACCACGACCTTGCTCGACCCCTTGCGCGCGGCGACGTCGGCGAGCCCGTCGACGTCGCCACCGGGCTTGAGCTGCTGGGCCAGTTCGACCGCCAGCTCGACCACGTCCGCGACCCGGTTGTGCGTCCACAGCTTCGGCAGCGCGGTCGCCACGACGTCCCACACCTGCTGTGCCGCACCGGAACGGGCCGTGTCGCGCAGGCCCGGCACGACCCGGCTCACCACCAGGTCGCCGCGGTCGAACAACCGGCCGAGCAGGTCGCCCAGCACCTTGCCGTCCAGCTGGTCGCGGGCGGCCAGGACGAGCACCGCATCGACGGCGTAGGCGCGGTTGACGGTCAGCTCGGCGCCGAGCCCGTAGGCCAGGGCGAGGTGCACAGCCTGTCCGGCGGGACCGCTGGCCTCCGCCAGCATCGGCAGGAGCGGGCCGTCGCCGCCCTTCGACATCGTCCGGGCCCGGAAGTGCGGTACGAGGTGAGCGGCGACGACCTCCCGCCGGGCGGGCAGGACGGACGGCCACCACTCGATCATGGGGCCCCACTCGTCGTACGCCCACGGGCGCTTCTCGGGCTCCTCCAGGCCGGGGACGACGACCGCGAGCAGGCCGGTGATCGTCTGCTCCGCCTGGTCCCGCCAGTACCTCTCGGAGCGGTAGGTCCGCTCCTCGACGGTGATCGCCGGGTCCGTCCTGGTCTCGCACCACTCGCGGACCTTCGCCGCCGCCTTGCCCGGCACCGGCTCGAACTCGCCGGCACCCGTGGTGGGCGGGAGGCGGTGGAACGCCTGCCTGAGGTCGCGCTGCCACGGTTCCCAGCCCTCGGCCTCGGCCTTCGCGAGCCGTTCCGCGAGCACCGCCGGGTCGAGCAGGCCGGACATCTCGGTCGGGGTGGAGACCAGGGCCGGACGCGGCGCGTAGATGAGACCCTTCTCGATCTCGTGCAGCCGCTGGGTGAGCTGCTCGTGGACGTCGCCGTTGCCGGCCCGTTTCATCTGGGCGCGCCAGTCGCGGGCGAAGTCCAGCGCGGAGGAGATCGCCCCGAGTTGCCTGGGCGGCGCGGAGACCGCGGCGAGGATCGCCAGGAACTCGGTGTGGGCGGTGCGCCGGGCGTGGTCGCGGTGGACGTCGTACGCGGTCCGGTTCAGGATCCACGGGTGCTTGTCGTAGACCGGCGCGAACGCCTTCGCGAGCGCTTCCCTGTCCTGCCAGGCGAACCGGACGACCGCCTCGACGACGCGTTCCGCGGGGACGCCCCCGATGTGCCCGGCGTCGCGGCCGAACAGCCCGAGGACCTCGCGGGTCAGCTCGTCGAGCGTGGTGATCGGCTCCGGCCACGGCTGGGGCGTGAACGGGACGAGCGCGACCGCTTCCTGCTGTGCCGCAACGCCACCGAGCCGGCCGGCGAGGTCGGCGGGCAGCTGCCCGGCCAGCGCCAGCAGCTCGGTCCTGGTGGCGTCGCTGATCTTCGCGAGGTGTGCGGCGATCAGCTTGACCGCCTGGCCGCGCAGGTCGTCCGACTCGTGCGAGAACAGGTCGGCGACGGTCAGCACCACGTCGTCCGGAGTGGACTTCGCGTGCTTGCCGAGCCAGGTGAGCTGGGTGCGGACGAGCTTCTTCTCGCCGCGGCCGAACACCCACCTGCTCGCCTCGCACAGCAGGCCGACGTCGAGCCTGCCCGCCTCGTCGAGCTGCTTGAGCCGGTCCTGCGCGAGCGTGGCGACGGTCGAGCGCGAGTCCGGCAGCATCGCGACGTAGTCCTTCACGTGCTCGGCCATCTCGTCGGGCGTGACCTGCAGAACGTCGTGCAGCGCCAGGAAACCCTGCATCTCCGTGACGCCGCCGCCCTGCTGGAGCCGTGCGAGGCAGCCGTCGAGCAGCACTCGTCGCTCACCCCGCTCGATCAGCAACGCGAGCCACTCCGAGTCGGATGCGAGGGCCTGCCCTGCGCCGGCGACTTCGAGCATGCGCGGGATCAGCGCGTCGAAACCCGGCCGCCACCACCGGTGACCGTCGAAGGTCATGAGGTGCGACAGGAACCCGTCCGAGTCCGGCGGGTCCTCACCGCAGAACTCCAGGACCACCCGCAGGACGTCGAGCCGCGAGAGGTCGCGCGACGGCATCTTCGCGCCGAGCCTCGCGACCAGATCGGGCATCCACGGCAGCTCCCGGCTGCGCAGCACGTCGAGCAGCACGGGGCCGACGTTCAGCGGGCTCTTCTCGTCCCACCACGTCTGGTAGCGCATCAGCCACGGCGTGAGCGCCGAGGCGCTCGGCAGCAGCCCCGCGCCCGCGACGGCGAGCGTCTCGAAGTGCTCCCAGCTGCGGCTGCCCGCCCTGTGCTTCTTCTCGAACGCGACGAGCTCCTTCGCGCACTCCTTGCGTTCCTCGGCTGTGAGGTTCTTGAGCACCTCGCCGAGCGCGAGCAGCTCGCGCGACACGATCAGCGCCTGGATTCTCTCGAAGCTCACGCCTGTCCCCTGACCACGTCCGCCGCCAGCACGTGCTTGCACTTGCCGCGCCCGCCCCGGTACTCGGCCCACCACTGGCAGGTGCAGGCGTCGCCGTCGACGCGGTGGCCGCCGACCACCGCCGTGTCGCCGTCCCAGCTGACGGCGCCCTGCTCGACGAGTGCCTTCGCGTTGCGCAGCCGGGGGTTCATCGCCTGCACGTCCGCGCCGTCGTAGGGCAGTTCGCGGTGGAAGTAGGACGCTTCCGCGAGGTCGTACCCGACGCGTCCGGCGGTGCCCAGCTGTGCCAGCGCGCCCTTCACCCTGGCGGTGGTGAGCCCTGACCGGTCCGCGAGGTCCGCGACGTCCACCCGCGGCTCGAAGTCCAGCAGGGCGCCGACGAGCTCGGCGTCGGTGTCCGCGTCACCGGCGGCGAGGCCGTCCAGGACGGCGCCCTCACCGGAGAGGCCGCGGTTCACCTCGGGCGAGAGGACGAGCGTGAGGCGTTGCGCGCCGAGGTCGACCTCCCAGCCGCTCGCGACGGGCCTGCCGTCGGACGGCGGGCCGTAGAGGCGGACGGCCTTCGCGAAGCGCAGCAACGGAAGAAGCGTCTCCAGCCGGTTCGGACCGGCGAGGCACACGGCGTTGCCCGACGCGCTTCCGCTGAGCCGCAACGACTTCCCGGACGGCACCGCCCACACCGCGGCACGGCCCTTCGGCAGCGTCCTGAGGAACCGCTGCGCGTCGGACGGCGACAGCTCGGCCCTGAGGTCGAACCGCGAGGTGAGCACCTGGGTCTCGGCGAACCCGCGCAGCCAGCGCGGCGGCAGCGGCACCTTCTTCTCGACGACCGCGCCGTCGAGCGTGCCGACCTCGACCTGGTCCGGCCCGACGGTCAGGTGCAGCGGGTCGCCCTTGGTCACCCGTGCCAGCGCGCGTCGCAGCGGTTCGTTGATGTCGACGTTCGTGGTGCCGCGGTCGTGCACCTCGCCGTCGAGCGCTCCACTGAGGACGTCGAGCCGCGCGTAGACGCCGCAGCAGCCGGAGAACGACTCGAACCGCAACCGGTCGCCGTTGCACGTGACGACCGGGTCGCGCAGCCGTTCGGGGGTGGGCTGGAAGTAGCGGGTCCCGGCGACCTTCGCGATGGCGAGCAACGACGACGCGGCCACCTGCGAGTCGGCGAGGAACCCGGTGAAGAAGCGCGGGTTCGGCGCCCGGCCGCCGGAGGTCTGCAGCCCCAGGGCGCGACGCGTCTCGTCCAGCCGGGAATCGGCGACGTAGGCGTACGAGTGCATTTGCGCACTCTAGTGAGCACACGTTCGACCACGGGCCGGAACGACCGAATATCGCTTGCGACGGGGCTCGGGGAGCCCGACAATCGGCCGCCTGCTCCAGGGACCTGGGGAAATTCGAGAACTCGGGTGGTTCATGTTCGATGTGATCATCGCCGGCTGCGGGCCGACCGGCGCCATGCTGGCGGCCGAGCTGCGGCTGCACGACGTGCGGGTGCTCGTCCTGGAGAAGGAAGCCAGACCCGCGTCGTCGTTCGTCCGCATCGTGAGCCTGCACATCCGCAGTCTCGAGCTGATGGCGATGCGCGGACTGCTGGACCGCCTCCTCGAACGCGGGCGGCAACGTCCCGTCGGGGGCAGCTTCGCCGGCATCCCCAAACCGACGCCGAAAGGTTTGGACTCCACCTACGACACCCTGCTCGGCATCCCCCAGCCGCTCGTGAACCAGGTGCTGGAGGAGCACGCGGTCGCGCTGGGCGCACAGGTGCGGCGCGGCAGCGCGGTGGCCGGTGTCGAGCAGGACGACGACGGCGTGACCGTCGAACTGGCCGACGGCGAGCGGCTGCGGTCGCGGTACCTCGTCGGCTGTGACGGCGCGCGCAGCACCGTGCGCAAGCTGCTCGGTGTCGGCTTCCCCGGCGAGCCCTCGCGGCACGACACGCTGATGGGCGAGATGGAAGCCGGTGTGCCGCAAGAAGAGATCGCCGCCAAGGTGGCCGAGATCCGCGAGACCACCAAGATGCTGCAGTTCGGGCCGGCCGGTGGGGGCAGCTACCGCGTCGTGGTCTCCTGCGCGACCCTCAGCGAGGACCGCACGGCCACGATCGAGGACTTCCGGCGGGAGCTGCGCACGATCGCCGGAACCGATTTCGGCGTCCACTCCCCGCGCTGGCTGTCCCGCTTCGGCGACGCCACCCGCCTGGCCGAGCGGTACCGCACCGGGCGGGTGCTGCTGGCGGGCGACGCGGCGCACATCCACCCGCCCGCCGGTGGCCAGGGCCTGAACCTGGGCGTGCAGGACGCGGTCAACCTCGGCTGGAAGCTGGCCGCGCAGGTCCACGGCCGGGCACCGGAGACGCTGCTGGACACCTACCACTCCGAACGCCACCCGGTCGCCGCGGGCGTCCTGGAGAACACCCGTGCCCAGGTGCACCTGATGTCCGGCGAACCGGGCGCGCGGGCCGTTCTCAAGCTCTTCACCGAGCTGATGGACCTCAACGAGGTCAACCGGTTCCTGATCGAGAAGATCACCGCGCTCGACGTCCGCTACGACCTCGGCGAGGGCCCGGACCTGCTCGGCCGCCGCCTGCGTGACGTCGAGCTGGAGAAGGGGACCCTCTACGACCGGTTGCACCCAGGCCGCGGGGCCGTGCTCGACCGCACCGGGGAACTGAGCGTCGGGGGCTGGTCGGACCGGGTCGACCTGATCGCCGATCCCGGTGCGGCACTGGACGTTCCGGCTGTGCTGCTGCGCCCCGACGGGCACGTGGCCTGGGTCGGCGAGCACCAGCGCGACCTGGACGACCACCTCGCCCGCTGGTTCGGTGCTCAGAGGTAGCGGCGCAGCAGGTCCTCCTCGGTCTCGCGGCGCACGACCGGCCGCGCCACGCCGTCCTTCACCGCGACCACCGGCGGACGGCAGACCTGGTTGTAGTTCGATGCCAGCGCGTGGTGGTAGGCGCCGGTGACGGGCACGGCGAGCACGTCACCGGCGTGCACGTCGGCGGGCAGCAGCACGTTCTCGGCCAGCACATCACCGGCTTCGCAGTGCCTGCCGACCACCGTCACCGGCTTCGGCCTCCCGCCCCTGCCGACCAGCCGGACGGCGTACCCGGCGCCGTACAGGGCGGGCCGCGGGTTGTCGCTCATCCCGCCGTCCACAGCCACGAACGTCCGGCTGGCACCGTGTTTGACCGCACAGACCCGGTACAGCGTGACACCGGCGTTCGCGACGACCGCCCGTCCCGGCTCGATCAGCACCCGCGGAACGGGCACCCGGTGCAGCCCGCATTCGTAGTTCACCGTGCCGCGAACCCGTTGTGCGAAGCCGAAGAGGTCGAACGACGACTCGCCCGGCAGGTACGGCGCGCAGAACCCACCGCCCAGGTCGAGCTGCTCGATCCGGACGCCGCAGGAGGCGATCAGGCCGATCATCCGCCGGGTGGCCTCCTCGTAGGACGCGACGTGCCGGACCTGCGAGCCGATGTGGCAGTGCAGCCCGGTGAGCCGGAGCGACGGCTGCTCGACGACCCGCAGGACCGCCTCCAGCGCGGCGCCGGAAGCCAGCGAGAACCCGAACTTCTGGTCCTCCACCCCGGTCGCGATCGCCGCGTGGGTGTGCGCGTCCACACCCGGCGTCACGCGGACCATGACCTCCTGGCCGTGCCGCGCGAGCGCGCCGAGCTGGGCGATCTCGTCGAACGAGTCGACGACGACGCGCGACACCCCGTACTCCAGCGCGGCCTTGAGGTCCTCCGCCGTCTTCACGTTGCCGTGCATGATGATCCGCTCCGCCGGGAACCCGGCGGCTCTCGCGAGGGCGAGCTCACCGGCGGACGACACGTCCAGCGACAGGCCTTCCTGAGCCATCCACCGGTAGACCTCGGGACAGGGCAACGACTTTCCCGCGAACACGACCTCGGCGTCCGGCAGGGCGGTGCGGAAGGCCTTGGCCCGCGCCCGGACCGTCAGTTCGTCCAGCACCTGGCAGGGCGTGCCGAACCGCGCCGCGAGCCGGGACGCGCGCACTCCACCGAGGACGAGATCTGAGCCGTCGAGACGCGTGTTGTCCGGCCACAACCCCGGCTCCAGCACCGGTGCGGTGGAACATCCGGTGCTGGGCAACAACTCCGCGAGCGTCATGCGTCCAGCACACGCCCGGCGGGCGTTCGTGCCCAGGTCCCGGACGGGACCCTGACACCGGCACCCCTCACCTTGACGCGATCCTGACGAGCGCCGTAACCCAGGTCATACCTCGAACCGGTACCCCATCCCCGGCTCGGTGACCAGGTGCCGCGGGTGCGCCGGGTCGTCCTCCAGCTTGCGCCGCAGCTGGGCGAAGTAGACTCGCAGGTACTGGGACTCGTTGACGTGCATGGGTCCCCACACCTCCTGCAGCAGCTGCCTCTGCGACACCAGCCGCCCGGGGTTGCGCGCCAGGATCTCGACGAGTCCCCACTCGGTCGGTGTCAGGTGCACCTCGCGGCCGTCCCGCCGCACCTTCTTCACCGCCAGATCGACGACGAACGACGACGTCTCCACCACCGGGTCGCCCGCCTCCCGCGCGAGGTTCCGCCGCACCGCCGCGCGCAGCCGCGCGAGCAGCTCGTCCATCCCGAACGGCTTGGTGACGTAGTCGTCGGCGCCCGCGTCCAGCGCCTCGACCTTGGCGCTCGAGTCGGTGCGCGCGGACAGCACGATGATCGGGACGGTCGACCAGCCGCGCAGGCCCGCGATCACGTCCACGCCGTCGAGGTCGGGCAGGCCGAGGTCGAGCACGACCACGTCCGGTTTGCCCTCCACCGCGACGCCCAGGGCGGACTTGCCGTCGTAGGCCGTCATCACGTCGTATCCGCGTGCGCTGAGGTTGATCCTCAACGCGCGGACGATCTGCGGTTCGTCGTCCACCACCAGTACTGAGGTCATGGGTCCTCCTCGTGGACGGGCGACCGTCAGCGGGTCGCGCTGTCGACGGCACGGTTCAGCGCGGTCACGTTGACGGTGGTGGTGAAAGTGCCGCCGGTGCTGGCCGCTACCAGCTCCCGCACCTTCTCCACCGGCAGCCCGGACGCACGTGCCACACGAGGCACCTGCAGCGCCGCGTACTCCGGGCTGATGTGCGGGTCGAGGCCGGACGCCGACGCCGTGACGGCGTCCTGCGGCACCTGGTCCTCCGGCACGTCCTCGCGTTGCGCGATCGCCGCACGTCGTTCGTCGATCACCTTGGTGTAGTCCTCGTTCAGCTCGCCCTTGTTGGAGCCGCCGGACGCGGGCAGCGTCGCCGCGGACGGCCTGGGCACGAAGTACCGGTCCCCTTCCCGCGCCACGGCGACCAGGGTCGTGTTCGTCGCCTCGGCGTTGGCGTGCAGGCCGGGAAGACGCGAGACGCCCCACACCGACAGCGGGTAGAGCACGCCGAGGAGCACCGTGAGCGCGAGCAGGATCCGCAGCCCCGCCCACGACTGCTTCAGGAAGTTGGTCATGGGTCAGCCGATCCCGGGAATGAGTCGCACGAGCAGGTCGATGAGCCAGATCCCGGCGAACGGCGTCACGACGC
Organism: Lentzea sp.; assembly: GCF_035525475.1. Taxonomy (GTDB): domain Bacteria; phylum Actinomycetota; class Actinomycetes; order Mycobacteriales; family Pseudonocardiaceae; genus Lentzea. The sequence continues at coordinate 19,489 of NZ_DATLEC010000160.1, forward strand.
CGCCGAGGCCGTAGATCAGCAGGTTGCGCCGCAGCAACGCCGACGCGCTGGACGGCCGGTACCGCACGCCCTTGAGCGCCAACGGGATCAGCGCCACGATGACGAGCGCGTTGAAGATCACCGCCGACAGGATCGCGGACCGCGGCGTGGCCAGGTGCATGATGTTGAGCTCGTCCAGCGCCGGGTAGATGGCCGCGAACATGGCGGGCAGGATCGCGAAATACTTCGCGAGGTCGTTCGCCACGGAGAACGTCGTCAGCGCACCGCGCGTGATGAGCAGCTGCTTGCCGATCTCGACGATTTCGATGAGCTTGGTCGGATCGGAGTCGAGGTCGACCATGTTGCCCGCCTCCTTGGCCGCCGACGTGCCGGTGTTCATCGCGACGCCGACGTCAGCCTGGGCCAGCGCGGGCGCGTCGTTGGTGCCGTCGCCGGTCATCGCGACGAGCTTGCCGCCTGCCTGCTCCTTCTTGATCAGCGCCATCTTGTCCTCGGGGGTGGCCTCGGCGAGGAAGTC
>NZ_DATLEC010000188.1:0-21537 GCF_035525475.1 Lentzea sp.
GGCTCTCGCGCAACGCCTGGGACAGCAGGTCTCCCACGGTTTCGCCCTCGTGGAACGGCATTTCCTGTCGCACGAGGCTCAACGAACCGTGCCGCGCGACAGTTCCCTGGTCCGGCGCGAGGTCCTCGGCCAGCAGGCGGAGGAGGGTGGTCTTGCCGCGGCCGTTCTCGCCGACGACGCCGAGTCGCTGGCCCGCGGAGACCGTCAGTGAGATGCCGTCGACGACAGGGCCGGCCTCATAGCCCTTGGTGAGGTCATGGGTCGTCAGATGAACATGCGAACGCACGGGGATCCTCTTCTGGGTACGCGAAATCAGGACGTGTTGCGCTGTGGCACACGTCCGTGATCAGAGGTAGAAGACCCCGTACCCGAATCCCATGAGTCCCAAGGTACTTACGGTCGCAACGCCTTTTCGACGGCGTTCCTCAGGTCCTCGACGCTCTCCGGGGTGCCCGGCGCCGGTCCGGTCGTGCTGCCACCGCCGGCGAGCCGGTAGAAGAGCAGGCCCTCCAGGAACGCCGTGAGGTGCGCGCCCGCCCGTTCGGGGTCCTCGTGGCCCAGCGCCTTCGCGAGCGCGGTCGCCTGCTCGCGCGGGGAGTGGACCAGGATCGACCTGAGCTCCGGGTGGTGCGTCGCCTCCAGCATCGCCGCGTACCGGGCGAGCGTGCGGTTGCGCTCGACGAGCCAGCTGTCGAGCGTCCTCGCGATGCTGCCCACGACGTCGTTCACGTCGAGGGCGGTGTCGATCCGCTCCTGGGACGCGAGCCGTTCGACGAACCCCTCGACCAACGCCTTGCGCGTGCGGAAGTACGCGCTCGTGGAGCCTTCCGGCAAGCCGGCCCTGCGGTCGACCGCGCGGTGGGTGAGCCCGCGCATGCCTTGCTCCGCCACCAGTTCGATCGCGGCGTCGGTGATCAGGTCCTTGCGCATGTGTCTGCTGTCTCCTCCGCAGCGGGATTCTACAGGTGTAGATTCCTCTACACCTGTAGAGGAGGCTGGCATGAAGGCGATCGTGGTGGGTGGCGGCATCGGCGGGCTGGCCGCGGCGGTGTCGTTGCGGCGCGTGGGCTGGGAGGTCGTCGTCTACGAGCGTGCTGCCGCGTTCGGCGAGATCGGCGCCGGTGTCGGCGTGATGCCGAACGCGATGCGCGCGCTGGAGTGGATGGGCGTCGACGCGGAGGTCAGACGGCTCGGCACCCCGCGGGTGTCCGGCGGCGTGCGGTCGGTTGACGGGCGCTGGATGGTGCACCTGCCCGACGTCGGCCAGGAGAAGGTCGTCGCGATGCACCGGGCCGACCTGCACGGCGTTCTGCTGCGCGCGTTGCCGCCGGAAATCCTCTTCAACGACGTCGAGGTGACGAGCGTTGAGGACCTGGACGCGGACCTCGTGGTGGCGGCGGACGGCATCGGCAGCCGCCTCCGCGCGGAGCTGCTGCCCGACGCGCCGGGACCGGTGTACGCGGGGGCCACGGCGTGGCGAGGGGTGGCGCCGGGGCCGTACGACCTGCCGATCTCGCAGACGCTCGGTCCCGGCGGCGAGGCGGGCATCCTGCCGTTGGGGGATGGCAGGGTCTGCTGGTACCTCGCCGTGGTGGCTCCCGCCGGCGCGGACCTGGACCCGGCGGCGCTGTTCTCGGGGTGGCACGACCCGTTGCCGTCGCTGCTGGCCTCGACCCCTGACGTGATCCGGCACGACATCTACGCGTTGCCGCCGCTGCCGACGTTCGTGTCGGGACGGGTGGCGTTGCTGGGCGACGCGGCGCACGCGATGACGCCGTACCTCGGGCAGGGGGCGTGCATGGCGTTGGAGGACGCGGTGACGCTGGCCGCGTGCGACGGCGACCTCGCGCGGTACGACGCGGTGAGGCGCCCCCGCACGCGGGCCGTGTGGCGCGGTTCGCGTCTCGCCGGGAAGTTCGGGATCGAGATGCGGTCGCCGATCGCGGTGGCATTGCGCGACTTCGCCTTGCGCGCGGTCCCCTCGTTTTTGGCCGTGCGGGGGATGTCACGATTCTCTACGTGGGAAATGCCTGTCGAGTTCACTCGAACGAGTCGAACCCACCGGTGAGCTAGATCACCGATCAAGGTTTGATCTCGGGAAGATAACAGTAAGAAATCACTCTTTGTCCCACCCTTTGTCACCCGGTTGCGGTATCAAGGACTTCTGAGCGTGTCAGACGTGGCTCCATGATCCAGATGGCGTAGCGCTGGAGGCGGTTTCCGCTCCACCAAACCGCGACTACGGTGGCCCGCCATGACCCCCGTCCCGACTGACGCTATGCCCCGTTCTCTCGCGGCGCTCCCCCCGGCGCAGATCGAGAAGCTCGGCGACGTCGACATCGCCGAGGCAGAGGACTTCATCCGGCAGCACCACGCGGAGAACCCCGGGCTCGGGCCCGTCGAGGCCCGGCTCGCCGAGATCCACGCGGAGATCGCCGCGACCGGCACCTACCGCCACACGACGGACGAGCTCACCTTCGGCGCCCGTGTGGCCTGGCGCAACAGCTCCCGGTGCATCGGCCGCCTTTACTGGCGGAGCTTGAAAGTGCGCGACCTGCGCGAGATCTCCGCTCCCGCCGACGTGGCGAAGGAGTGCGTCGAACACCTCCGCGTGGCCACCAACCAGGGCAAGATCCGCCCGGTCATCACGGTCTTCGCCCCGGCAGAGCCCGGCGCGCACGCCCCGGTGATCCACAACGAGCAGATCATCCGCTACGCCGCCTACCGCGGCGCCGACGGCGGAGTGCTCGGCGACGGGCGCAACCTGGCGCTGACCGAGCTCGCGCTGGAGCGGGGCTGGGAGCCGCCGGTCATCCGCGGCCCGTTCGACGTGCTGCCGATCATGGTGTCCTGCAAGGGGCACGAGTCCGCGCTCGTGCGGATTCCGCGCGACGCGGTGCTCGAGGTGCCGCTGTCGCACCCGGAGCTGCCGTGGCTGGGCGCGCTCGGCGTGAAGTGGCACGCTGTTCCCGCGATCAGCAACATGCGGCTGCGCATCGGCGGGATCGACTACCCGTCGGCGCCGTTCAACGGCTGGTACATGGGCACCGAGATCGGCGCCCGCAACCTCGCCGACCACGACCGGTACGACCTGCTGCCCTACATCGCCAGACGGATGGGCCTGGACATGTCGTCGGAGGCGACGTTGTGGCGCGACAGGGCTCTGGTGGAGCTCAACCGCGCCGTCCTGCACTCGTTCGGCGAGGCCGGCGTCACGATCACCGACCACCACACCGAGTCGAAGAGGTTCCTGACCCACCTGGAGAAGGAGGAGGCCGCCGGACGTTCCTGCCCCGCGGAGTGGTCCTGGATCGTGCCGCCCGTGTCGGGCGGGCTGACGCCGGTCTACCACCGCTACTACGACACGGGTGAGCTGCTGCCGAACTTCTTCCCCGCCACCCAGCCCTCAGGATGCCCTGTGTCGCATTGACCTGGCTGCACACTGACCGGGTGCAGCTCACCCGCAGCCTGACCCTGACCGACGCCGTGTTCGTCGGACTCGGCTCGATGATCGGTGCCGGTGTGTTCGCGGTCTTCGCCCCGGCCGCGGCGGCGGCCGGGTCCGCACTGCTCGTCAGCCTCGTGATCGCGGGCGTGATCGCCTGCTGCAACGCGTTGTCGAGCGCCTGGCTCGCCGCCCGGTACCCGCAGTCAGGCGGCACGTACGTCTACGGCCGCGAACGCCTCGGCCGCGTCTGGGGCGACCTCGCCGGATGGGCGTTCGTGCTGGGCAAGACGGCGTCGTGCGCGGCGATGGCGCTGACCGTCGGCACCTACGCCGGGTTGCCCGCACCCGTCGCGGTGGCGGCGATCGTGGCGTTGACCGTGCTGAACCTGACCGGTGTCCAGAAGTCCGCGCTGGTCACCCGGATCGTCGTGGTCGTCGTGCTGCTCGTGCTGGGCGCCACCGTGGTCACCGCACGCGATGCCGTGCAGCCGGCGGAGTTCCTGCCCACAGGAATCCTTCCCGCCGCCGCGCTGCTCTTCTTCGCGTTCGCCGGCTACGCGCGCATTGCGACTCTCGGAGAGGAGGTCCGCGAACCTCGACGAACGATTCCTCGTGCCGTGGTCATCTCCTTGGCGATCACGCTGGTCGTGTACGCGGTTGTCGCCCTGGTCGCTCTGAACGCCTTGGGTGCCGATCTCGCTTCTTCCACCCTCGCCGACGTGTCGCCGGCTCTGGCCCCTGTCATCCGGGTCGCTGCCTGCCTGGCGGCGCTCGGCTCGTTGCTGTCGCTGCAGCTCGGTGTCTCGAGGACCGCGCTGGCGATGGCGCGCGACCGCCGGTTGCCGCGGCAGCTGGCCGATCTGCGCATCGCGGAGATCTGCACAGGGCTGGCCGCCATCGCGTTGGTGCTCGCGGTCGACGTCACGCGCGCGATCGTGTTCAGCTCGTTCTGCGTGCTGCTCTACTACGCGATCGCCAACGCCAGCGCGTGGACGCTCGGTAAGCGCGTCGTGCCCGCGATTGGGCTGGTGGGGTGCCTGACGCTCGCCGGTGCGGTTCTCTGGCAACTGTGATGTGGCCCAGGTCACCTTTGATCGCGTAACGTGCGTACGGTGAAAGTGGGAACACCCGCAGAGTCGCGGCCCGCCGAGCGCCGAGTCGCCTGCGTACCGGAAACGGTGTCGTCGCTGGTCGACGCTGGTCTGACCGTGCACGTCCAGGAGGGTGCGGGCCGTCACGCCCACGCCCTCGACGCCGCGTACCGCGCGGCCGGAGCCACCGTGACGCCCGAGGACCCGGCGCCCGAGTCCGACGTCGTGGTGTCCGTCCAACCCCTGAACCTCGACCAGGCCTCCGCGTTGAAGCCGGGCGCCGTCACGATCAGCTTCCTGCAACCTGGCGCCGAACGGGAGCTGCTGGAGGTCTACCGCGAGCGCCGCGTCACGTCGTTCAGCTTCGACCTGCTGCCCCGCGTGACGCGTGCCCAGACCGCGGACGCCCTGTCGTCGCAGGCACTCGTGGCCGGCTACCGGGCCGTCCTCGTCGCAGCCGAACGGCTGCCGCGCTTCCTGCCGATGTTCACCACCGCCGCGGGCACCGTGCCGCCGGCCAAGGTGCTCGTGCTGGGAGCCGGTGTGGCCGGGCTGCAGGCCATCGCGACCGCGCGCAGGCTCGGCGCCGTCGTCGAGGCGTACGACGTGCGCAAGGCGGCGGGCGAGGAGGTCCGCAGCCTGGGCGCGAAGTTCCTCGAACTGGACCTGGAGACGCAGTCCGGCGTCTACGCGTCCGCGCAGTCCGAGGAGTTCCTGGAACGCCAGCGAGAACTGATCGGCGACCACGTGGCGGCGTCCGACGTCGTCATCACCACGGCCGCGATCCCCGGCCGCAAGGCCCCTGAGCTCGTGACGACCGACATGCTCAAGGCGATGGCACCGGGTTCCGTGCTGGTCGACCTCGCGGCGGAGTCGGGCGGCAACTACGCCGGATCCGTTGCCGGCAAGGAGATCTGGGTCGGCGACGTGCTCGTGCACGGCGCGTTGAACCTGCCGTCGTCGATGCCAGTGCACGCGAGCCGCCTGTACTCGCGCAACGTGGTCAACCTGCTCAAGCTGATGATCGTGGACGGCGCGGTGCAGCCGGACCTCGGCGACGAGGTGCTCGACGGCTGCTGCCTCACGCACGACGGCCGGATCCGCAAGGAGTTGCCGTGATCGACCTGCTGACGATCTTCGTACTGGCCGTGTTCGTGGGCTTCGAGGTGGTCTCGAAGGTGTCCACGATCCTGCACACGCCGCTGATGTCCGGCGCGAACGCCATCCACGGCGTGATCCTGGTGGGCGCGATCCTCATCACGGGGTCCGCCGAGAGCACGCTGGAGCTGGTTCTCGGTCTGCTCGCGGTGTTCCTGGCGACGGTGAACGTCGTGGGCGGGTTCGTGGTGACCGACAGGATGCTGGAGATGTTCAAGCGATGATCGTCCAGCTGATGTACCTCGTCGCCGCGGTCTGCTTCATCCTGGCGCTGAAAGGCCTGAGCTCGCCCAAGTACGCGCGCTACGGCAACTTCATCGGCGCGTTCGGCATGCTGGTCGCCGTCGTCACCGCCTACGTCCACGGGGTCGTCCACAACGGACTGTGGATCCTCATCGCCGTCGCACTCGGTGTCGTCGTGGGCATCCCGGCGGCGCGGTCGGTGAAGATGACCGCGATCCCGCAGATGGTGGCGCTGTTCAACGGTGTCGGTGGCGCCGCGGCGGCACTGGTGGCGCTGGCCGAGTTCTTCGCTGTGCCGGACACGACGGTGATGTTCCGGCTCGCGACCGTGCTGACGGTGCTGATCGGGTCGGTCAGCTTCTCCGGGTCGGTGGTCACGTTCCTCAAGCTGCAGGAGCTGATGACGACGCGGCCGGTGCTCCTGCCGGCCGGGCAGCAGCTCGCGATCGCCGCCGGTGTGTCGTCGGTCGCCCTGTGCGCGTTGACGATGGCGGTGCCGAACGGGTTCCTGCTGTGGGTGCTGGCGGCCGTCGGCCTCGCGCTCGGTGTGCTGTTCGTGCTGCCGGTCGGCGGTGCGGACGTGCCGATCGCGATCTCGTTGCTCAACGCGTTCACCGGCCTGGCGGTCGCGGCGTCCGGGTACGTGCTGGCGAACACGCTGCTGATCGTCGCGGGCACGCTCGTCGGCGCGTCCGGCACCATCCTGACCCGGTTGATGGCGCAGGCGATGGGGCGCTCGCTCGTGAACATCCTGTTCGGCGCGTTCAAGCCCACCACCGCCGCGGCGCAGCAGGAAGAGGGCAGGACGGTCAAGTCCGGCACGGTCGAGGACGTCGCGATCCTGCTGGGGTACGCGAACAACGTCGTGGTGGTGCCCGGCTACGGGCTGGCCGTCGCGCAGGCGCAGCACGCCGTGCGCGAGCTCGTGGCGCAGCTCGAACGGCGTGGAGTCGCGGTGTCGTACGGGATCCACCCCGTCGCGGGCCGGATGCCGGGGCACATGAACGTGTTGCTGGCGGAGGCGGACGTGCCGTACGAGCAGCTCAAGGAGCTCGACGACGTCAACCCCGGCATCACGTCGGTCGACGTGGCGGTGGTGGTCGGGGCGAACGACGTGGTGAACCCCGGTGCGCGCGACGAGCCGTCGAGCCCGATCTACGGCATGCCGATCTTCGACGTGGACCGCGCGAAGTCCGTGGTGTTCATGAAGCGCTCGATGCGGCCGGGGTTCGCGGGTGTGGACAACGAGCTGCTGTACAACCCGAAGACGACCCTGTTGTTCGGGGACGCCAAGGACTCGCTCACGAAGTTGCTGGCGGCGGTGAAGCAGCTGTAGCCAGCAGCTCGGTCACCTCGGCCGCGGTGAGGGCGGGCAGCAACCCGATCACGCCGTCCGCGCCGGCCGCGTGCCAGTCGTCGGCTTCGGAGAGGGTGTGCACCTCGTCGGCGGCGAACCGCACGCCGAAGCCGTGCACGGTCGCGACGAGGCCGCGCATCGCCTGGTGCAGCGGGGAGTCGCGGCTTGGTGCTGGTGCTCTGGTGATCACCGTGCGGACCGGTACCTCGGTCAGCACGGCCAGTTCGTCGTGGCCGCCGCGGAAGCCGTCCAGCGCCGTCACGATGCCGCTGTCGTGCAGCACCAGCGCGTTGTCGTCACCGGCGAGCACCGAGGAGATGTCGAGGGCGATCCGCAGCCGTTCGGGCGGCAGGCCCGTCTCGTCGAGCGCCCGCTTGACGTCGGCGATCAGGTCCTCGTCCCTGGACTGCAGGGCGCCCAGCGCCAGGTGCAGCGCGGGCGCCCCGTCGCCGAACTCCTCCACCCATCTCGCGGCCTGGGCGCACGCCTCGCGCAGCAGCCAGCGGCCGATCGGCAGCGACAGGCCCGTCGAGTCGGCCAGGGCCATCGTGTCGTTGTGGCTCAGGTCGTCCCAGTGCAGGCGGGCGACGGCGCCGAGCACCTCGCGCGTCTCCAGGTCGTGCGCCGGCGCGTAGACGATCTTGATCTCGCCGTGCTCCCACGCGCCCGGCATCGACGCGGCCAGCGCGTACCTGCCGCGGCGGCGGGCGTCGTCGTGCGGGTCGTGCAACGCCCACTGCCGCTTGCCGCGCGCTTTCGCCTGGCGCAGGGCGGCGTTGGCGCACCGCATCAGCTCGGCCGCCGTCGCGAACGCCGGCGGCCGGTCCACCACGCCGATGCTGGCGGACAGCGCGATGCCGTGGTCGTCCACGAAGGTCGCCTCGGCGAGCGCCTCCTGGATCTCCTCGACCGTCGAGGTGACGGTGTCGTCGGTCGTCATGAGCGCGAACTCGTCGCCGCCGATGCGCGCCAGCACCGCCTGCTTCTCGGCGGCGAGCTTGCCGAGGCGGTTCGCGACGATCTTGAGCAGCTTGTCGCCGGTGTCGTGGCCGAGGCCGTTGTTGACGACCGAGAACGCGTCCAGGCCGAGGTGGTACAGGGTGATCGCGGCGCCGTCGGGCCGTCGTTCCACCTGCGAGGTGAAGTGCTGGCGGTTCGACAGCCCGGTGAGCGAGTCGTGCAGAAGCTGGTGGTCGAGGCTGCGTTGCAACAGGTGCAGCTCGCTGATGTCCTCGACCATCGTCACGTGGTGCGTCGGTTCACCGTCCGCGTCGCGCAGCACCGAGACCACGAGGTGCACCCAGACCGGTTCGCCGTCGGCGCGGATCAGCTCGCGCTGGTCGCGGAACCTGTCGAGCCGCCCCTCGCTCACCTGCCGGTACGAAGCGCCCAGTGTGGCCAGGTCGTCGGGGTGGTAGAAGTCGCGGAGGTCGCGTTCGGCGAGGGCGGCGCCCGACTCCAGCCCGACGATCTCGGCGAGCGCGTCGTTCGCCTCCACGCACCTGCCGGTGAGGTCGGTGATCGCGATGCCCAGCGCCGCGGAGTCGAACACCTCCCGGAACCGCGCCTGGCTGACCTTGAGCGTGCGTTCGACCCGCTGTTTGGCCCGCACGATCGCGACCTTGATCTGCTCCTGCTGGTCGAACGCGTCCAGCCGCATGGCCTGCGCGTACGCGGAACTCAGCCTGGCGAGCAGAGGCAGCTCGAACGCGGGCGAGAGAACCTCGATCGTGGCACGCAACGAGTCGGGACCGGTTGCGTGGAGTGACACTAATCGATGGGCAACCGATTCAGGTGACCGCGGCAACTCCACCAGCGAGTCGAGCAGGGCCTGTTCGATTTCGGCGTGGGACAGCGGGATGTACGCGGTCGACGTCAGCGCGTGCATCCAGCGGGCGGCGAGTTCCGGGAGTTCCATCCTGTGACAGAGCGTACGGATCTTCGGCTGCCTGAGCCAACGGTGCGCGGTGCTACACCTTGCGGCCCACGGCGCCGTAGATGCCCGCCTTGTCGGGGTCGTCGGTCTTCGTGTCCTCCGGCCGCCACAGCGGCAGCGGCACGACGCCGGGCTCGACCAGTTCGAAGCCGGCGAAGAGCGCCTCGATCTCCTCCCTGGTGCGCGGGAACATCGGGTTCTGGCTCTTCTTCATCACCTCGACGACCCCGGCCATCTCCTCGGGCTGCAGGTCCTGGGTGAACTGCGAGAACGCCAGACAGCTGCCCGCGGGCACGGCATCGCGGTACGCGGCGACGACGGAGGCGGGGTCCGCCTCCGGTGGCACGAAGTGGAAGACGCCGACCGTCAGCACGCCGACGGGCCGCGTGAAGTCGAGCAGACCGGTGTCCCGCACGGCCCTGAGCACGGCCTCGGGCTCGGTCATGTCCTGCTGGACGATCTCCGCGCACGGGTCGCCCTCCAGGATGAGCTGGCTGTGCGCGACCGCGACCTCCTCGAAGTCCACGTAGACGACGCGGGACTCCGGATCGGCCTTCCGCGCGATCTCGTGCACGTTGCCGACCGTCGGGATGCCGGAACCGAGATCGAGGAACTGGCGGATGCCGCACTCCATCATGAACAGCACGGCCCGGCGCAGGAAGGCCCTGTTCAGCCGCGCGATCGTCCGCCCGTTGGGCTGGGCCCGCAGGAACCTCTCCGCCAGCGCCCTGTCCGCCGCGAAGTTGTGCCCGCCGTCGAGCAGGTAGTCGTAGAGTCGCGCGGCGCTCGGCTTCCCGGTGTCGACACCGACCGGAACCCAGCTCACCCGTTCAGCCATGATCCCACGTTAGTGAGGTGACGCACGCCTGTGGCATCACTGAAAAGAGTGAACCACGGCGGTGGCCACGGCGACGCCCAGCGCGGTGCCGAGCCCGCGTGCGACGTTGACCAGCCCGCTCCCGACCCCCGCCGACGCCTCGGGCAACGCGCTCATCACCCGTTTCGTGCAGGCCGGCGCGATGATCCCGAGTCCGATGCCGGCCACCGCCAGCTGGATCACCTGCGGCACGGGCAGGACCACCGCGGCCGCCACGATCACCGCCCCCGCCCAGATGCCCGGCTTGTGCAACGTCGTCGCCGCGATCGCGAACCCGAGCGGCAACACGGCGATCGTCAGTCCTATGCGCGCCAACGGTTGATGCATGGTGAACGGCAGCAACGTCATCGGCGCGAACAGCGCGGCATAGGCGAGCAGGACGCCCGCCAGCCCCGGCACCACCCTCCACGAGGGCTTGCCCTTGTCCCGCACCGTTTTCGTGCGAGGGAGCAGGTAGTGCCCCGCGACCATCGCCACGACGCCGATGGGCACGTTGATCGCGAAGACCGCCTGCCACCCGTACTGCTCGGTCAGGTACCCGCCGAGCAACGGCCCGGCCGCCAGCCCCGTCGCCTGCGCGGCCGCCTGGACGCCGAGCGCCTTCCTCCGCTGCTCGGGCGCCACCGCCGTGGTGACCAGCGCGACGCTGTTGGCCTGCAACATCGCCGCGCCGACGGCCTGCGCGACACGGGCGGCGATGAGCGCGTCGAAGCCCGGCGCGTACACGCACGCGATCGACGCACCGGTGAACACCGCGAAGCCGTAGATGTAGACGATCTTGCGCCCGACCCTGTCCGCGATCCTGCCCAGTGGGACGAGCAGCACCACGAGGGTGATCAGGTAGCTGAGCGAGATCCACTCGGGATCGGCGTGGAAGTGCGCGCTCATCGCCGGGAACGCCAGCGTGACGATCGAGGCGTCGAGCTGCCCCATGAACGCCCCGAAGCACACCGTCGCGATGACCAGCCAAGGCGCGTACGACCGGCGGGCGACCCACGCCGGCCGGGGCGACTCCGTGACGAACCAGTTCATCGTGAACAGATTATATCTGACACAGAGACATTGTCGTGCGTTCAGTAAGATTTCCGCATGTCAGACGAAGCCCGCACGCTCACCGACGTCGTCACTCGCCTGCGCCGGGCGCTGCGGACGAGCATCCGTGCGGACTGGCCGTGGGAATCCCTGCCGATGGCGCAGGTAGAGCTGCTGCAGACCCTCGCGGAGCGCCCGCCGATGAAGGTCGGCGACCTCGCGGCCGTGCTGCGGCTGGCCCCCAACACCGTGTCCGGACTGGTGTCCCAGCTGATCGACTCAGGCCTCGTCGTGCGGGGCGGAGACCCCAAGGACAGACGGGTAGCCCGGCTATCCGTCTCACCGCGTGGACACGAACAACTGCTCGTGTGGCAGCGCGAACACGAGAAGCGGATCGGTGCCGCACTGGGCAAACTGGAGGCGTCCGAACGCGAGGACGTCGTGCGCGCGCTGAAGGCCCTGGACCACCTGGTGGAGCACCTTGCAGAACCCTCGGCCTGACCGGCCGCTGGCCTTCGTGTCGCTGGTGTCGCTCGGCGGCGGGCTCGGCGGGGTGGCGCGGTACGGCCTGTCGGTGCTCGTGCCGGGCGCCTGGGGGCTGTTCCTGATCAACGTGCTGGGATCGTTCCTGATCGGCCTGCTGATGGGGCTGGTGCCCCGGCCGCTGGTGCGGGCGTTCTTCGGCGTCGGCCTGCTGGGCGGGTTCACGACGTTCTCGTCGTACGCGGCGTCGTGGTCGTGGGCCCTGGCCGCCACGCCCGTTTGTGCTGTGGGGGCGGCGTTCCTCGGGTTGCGGGTGACCCGGTGACCGCGCTCGTGGTGTTCGTCGGCGCCGCGCTGGGGGCGCCCTGCCGGTACCTGCTGGACCGGTTCGTGCAGTCGCGTCACTCGTCGGATTTCCCTTGGGGGACCGTGACGGTGAACGTCGTCGGGTGCTTCCTCATCGGGTTCGTCGTCGGCACGTCCTGGATGCCGCTGCTCGGGGTCGGGTTCTGCGGTGGGCTCACGACCTATTCGACGTTCGGCTACGAGACCGTGAAGCTGCTGGAGGCGGAGAAGTACCGCTCGGCGCTGCTGAACGTGCTGCTCAGCGTGGCGCTGGGGGTGGGAGCGGCGGCCGTCGGCCTCGGTCTGGCCCGCTGATCCGCCTCGCGACCCGGATGACGCCGACTCGATGCCGCCATCCGGGTCTCCCGCTCCCTACGAAACGTCCTTCAGCCGGGACAGCACATCCGGCAGCGCGCCGGTGTGCACGACGCCAAGCCGTTGCGTGGCACGGGTCAGCGCGACGTAGAGGTCCGACGCGCCCCGCGGCGACTCCGCCAGGATGCCGGCCGGGTCGACCACGACCACGGAGTCGAACTCCAGGCCCTTGGCGTCGGTCACGCCGAGCACCACGACCTGAGCCTCCTCCAGGTCGTTGCCCTGCGACGACCCCGGCACCGCGGACACGACGGACGACCCCACCGACGGCAGCAGGGCCTCCGGCACGATCACCGCCACCTTGCCGTCGCCGACCGCCGCGACCTCGCCGGAGATCAGCTCCGGCACCTCCGAGTCCAGCGACGACACCGCGGAGACCCAGGGCGCCACACCGGTTTCGCGCACGGACGTCGGCGGGACCAGGGCCGGGTCCACCGACGCGAGCACGTCCGCGGCCACCTCCATGATCTCGGCCGGCGTGCGGTAGTTGACCGACAGTTCCGTGAGGCGCCAGCGGTTCTGCACGTACGGCGACAGGACGGAGCCCCACGACGTGGCGCCGCCGATGTCGCCGGTCTGCGCGATGTCGCCCACCACCGTCATGGACTTGCTGGGGCAGCGGCGCATCAGCGTGCGCCACGCCATCGCCGACAGCTCCTGCGCCTCGTCCACGATGATGTGGCCGAAGGTCCAGGTGCGGTCGGCGGCGGCGCGTTCCGCGGCGGTCTCGTAGCGGTCCACGCCGTGGCGTTCGGCCAGGCGGTAGGCGTCCATCAGGTCCGTGGCCATCAGGATGTCGGGGTCCGCGTCGTCCTCCAGGTCGAGGATGTCGAGGACTCCCTGCGCGTACTCGATGGCCTGGCGGCGCTGGCGTTCGGCGCGGGCCTTGGCTTCCGAGTCGTCCTCGCCGAGCAGTTCGGCGGCCTCGTCCAGCAGCGGGACGTCCGCTGGGGTCCAGTCGTCCGTCGACCGCTGCAGCAGGTCGCGTTCCTCGCGCGTGAACTTCGACATCGCGCGGTTGCGGCGCTTCGGGTTCGCGTAGAGCTCCGAGAGCAGCGTGAACGGCGTCAGCACCGGCCACAGCGACGAGATCGCGGCCTGGACCTCCTCGGACTCGCGCAGCTCGCGGCGGATGTCGTCCATGTCCGCCTTGTCGAGCAGGTGACCGCCCAGCCGGGAGGCGACCATGCCCGCCAGCGTCGAGATGATCTCGCGCGCAAAGGTGCGGCGGGCCTCGTTGTGCGGGCGGCGGGTCCGGCGCGCCCTGCCCCGCGCGTCGGAGATCGCGCGGCGGTCCAGGCGCAGCACGTCGTTGTCGAAGCGGACCTCGACGGACGGCGGCGCCTCCTGGCGGTCGCGCACGGCCGCGGCGACCACGTCGGCCATCTCGATGCGGCCCTTGATCGCGGCGACCTCCGCGGACTCGCGGCCCACGGCGGTCAGTCCCGGGTACAGCTCGCCGACCGTGGACAGCAGGACGCCGGTCTCACCCAACGACGGGAGGACCTGGCTGATGTAGCGCAGGAACGTCGTGTTCGGGCCGACGACGAGGACACCGCGCTTGGCCAGCTGCCGGCGGTGGGTGTAGAGCAGGTACGCGGCGCGGTGCAGGGCCACCGCGGTCTTGCCGGTGCCGGGACCGCCCTGCACGACGACGACGCCGTTGAGCTCGGACCGGATGATGAGGTCCTGCTCGGCCTGGATCGTCGCGACGATGTCGCTCATCTGGCCGGTGCGCGACTCGTTCAGCGCGGCCAGCAGCGTCGCCTCGCCGGTCAGGCCCTCGTTGCGCGACGGCTCGGCCGAGTTGATGTCGAGCACCTCGTCGTCGAGGCCGATGACCTTCCTGGACCGGGTCCGCAGGTGCCTGCGCCGCCGCACGCCGTCGGGGGAGGCGGCCGTCGCGAGGTAGAACGGCCTGGCGGCGGGCGCCCGCCAGTCCATCAGCAGCGGCTCGTATTCCTTGTCCTCGTCGAAGAGACCGATTCGGCCGATGTAGAAGCGGTCACCGTTGTGGAAATCGAGCCTGCCGAACGCGAGTCCGTTCTCGACAGCGCTGTACTGGGCCAGTTGATCGGTGTACATCGCGACGGACGTGTCCCGCTCGGACCGCATCTGGTGCGTGCCGCCGGTTTGTCGCAATGACTGTGCGAGTCGTTTCGACGTCTGTTCGCGGAGGTCGTCGAGCCGGCCGTACAACATGGCCACGTATTCCTGCTCCGGCTCCATTTCGGCAAGCCGGAGGTCATCGGAGGGGCTTGACAACGTGCCTCATTTCTCGATACGATGCGACGTCGGTGTATATCCCGACACGCTCGTTCCTGCCCGCGCCCGGTCGCGGTGAGCGCAGACTGTCTAATCTACACGCAGATCCGCGTGATGCAGATACGCCTTGCGCAGCAGTGTGGTCAACGTATCGCGCTCGTGCGGTGTCAACGGCGCCAGCAGCTCGTCGTCCTGCGCCCGAGCCGCGTCCAGACTCTCGCTCAGGGCCCTCCTGCCGTCGTCCGTGATCGAGACGGTGAACCGCCGCCGGTCCCGCTCGTCCCTCCTGCGCCGGGCGAACCCGAGCTCCTCCAGGTCGTCCAGGATCGACACGAGGTCGCTGGGATCCATCCGCACGCTGTCGCTGATCCTCTTCTGCGCCACCGCCTCGCGCTCGGCGAGGTGCGCGAGCACGGTCATGTGGGGCCCGCGCACACCGGTCTGCCCGATCCGGCGCGCCTCCCGCACCAGCTGGAGCATCAGGTAGCTCGGAAGACGCAGAAGCTGATCGATGCTCATGAACTCCAGCATAGGAAAGATCCGTGCCCCGATCGTGGATAGCGCTGCGTGAACAACGCCCCTGGACGAGGGCCGACAGGGTGAGCGTTGGGGTGACGTTTCTCCGCAAAGCACCAGATCACGGCAAGGTGGGGGTATGACGCGTGCGGAGATCGTCCGGCTCGCCCGCTGCGTGGTGCGCCGGCCCAGGTGGCAGCTCGTCTTCGCGGTCCTGCTGTCCGCGTGGACACTCGCCTGGGTGCTCGGCCAGCTGGCCGACGATCCGCTGAGCCCGCTCGGCGTGCTGGCCTGGACCGGCATTCCGCTCGATTCGGCTTCCCTATGGGCGCGGGAACGCGCCGACGTCCTCGCCTGGCTCTCCACGCTCGGCGGCCTGTGCTGGGCCGCCACCACCGAACAGGGCCAGCTCCCCGCTCTCGCCGGGTGGCTCGCGGTGCTGGTCGCGGGAGAAGCCGCTGGTTACGAGCACGCGGTGCAGCGGGCGATGTTCAGCATGGTCGCGTTCCTGGTGCTTCTGGCGGCCGTGTCGCTGACCGGGCGCCGCGCGTTCGTCGTCGACCGGGTCGCCGTCATGCCGAAGGACGTCGTGCGGGCCGGGATCACCGCCGCCGTGCTGACCGCCGTGGTCCCCCTGATCGCCCCCGGTCTGGCCGTGACGCGTCTCGTCCGCCCCTACGTGACGAAGCCGCCGCGGTCGCTGCGCCGGGTTGAGACCGCGCTGCTGAGGGAAACCGGATGACGTGAGCGACTACCTGCCACCCCCTGCACCACCGCGCAGCGCGTTGACGTTGCGGTTGTGGCTCGCCGGGTTCGGGCTGGTCTTCAACTCGGTCGCCGGCTGGCTGGCGCTGCGAGCTGATCTCGTTTGGCTCGGCGTGCTGCTTCTTCTACTCGCCGTCGTGTGCCTCGTGGACTTCGTCTGGGTGGTCCACCGCAAACGTCGTGGGGATCCCGGCTGAAACCCGTCGGCATCCTGTGCTGTGCTTGTGCCCTTTTATGGATAAAGATGTCGGCGTGCATGAAAATCCGGCAAAGGGCAGGTTGGCCAGGGTGATGCGCCGGCAGCCCGTGCAACAGCGCGGCGCGGCCACCGTCACCGCGATCCTGGACGCTTGCGCGAGCCTGCTGAACGAATACGACTACGACGACATCACCACGGCCCGGATCGTCGAAGTGGCCGGAGTGCCCATTGGTTCTTTCTATCAGTACTTCCCCGACAAACGATCTGTCGTGCACGCACTGGCACTTCGCGGTATGGAGACGTGCCTGCGCGAGATAGAGGCGATGTTCGCCAACGGTCAGATCGCGGACACGTGGCGCGAGGCCATGAAGCAGGTCGTCGGGGTGTACACGCGGATGCTGGTCGAGGTCCCCGGCTTCGGGCGGGTGCGGTTCAGCGACATGCTCGACAGCCACCGCCTCGACTCGAGCGTCGACCAGTACGAGCTCATGGCCGAACGCCTCGCCGAGCTGTTCGTCGCCCGGTTCGGCGCGCACGGCGACGCCCCGGTGATGCTGACGTTCCGGATCGCCGTGCAGACCGTGGACGCGCTGTTCAAGCTCGCCGAACGCGTCGACGAGGACGACCGCGCGTACGTGGTCGGCACGGCGAAGGAGCTGCTCACCGGCATGCTGGGCTCGGTGCTGGAGGAACCTCAGAGCCCGTAGGCCTCGAGCATCCGCAGCCACACCTCGCTGATCGTCGGGTACGCGGGCACCGCGTGCCACAACCGGTCCACGGGGACCTCACCGACGATCGCGATCGTCGCCGAGTGCACCAGCTCGGCGACGTCCTGACCGACGAACGTGACGCCGACCAGCGTCCGCGTGCGCTCGTCCACGACCATCCGCGTCTTGCCCTTGTACCCGTCCGCGTGCAGCGACGACCCGGCGACCGCGATGTCGAGGTCGACGACCCTGATGTCCCGCCCGGCCTCGCGCGCCTCCTGGGCGGTGTGCCCGACGAACGCCACCTCGGGGTCGGTGAACACGACCTGCGGCACCGCCACGTGGTCCGCACTGGCCTGACCGGCGGACCACGGCCCGGGCTCACCCCCGCGCGCCCGCTCCAGGATCGCCGACCCGACAGCACGAGCCTGGTACTTGCCCTGGTGCGTCAGCAAAGCCCGCCCGGTGACGTCACCGGCCGCGTACAGCCACCGTCCGTCCACACCGGACACAAGGCCGGTGTCGTCGATGGCCATCGGCTTGCCGTTCGCGGTGGCCGGCACGCGCCCGGTGGCGATCAGGATCTTCGACCCCGAAACGACCCGCCCGTCCTGCAACGTCAGCTCACCGGGCTTGATCGACGAGGCGCGCCCGTTGAGCAGCACCTCGACCCCGTCTTCCTCAAGCCCTTCGACGACCAGCGGCCCGACGAACTCCTCCATCTTCGGCAACGGCCGGTCCCCGGACACCACCAGCTTCACCCTGGCCCCGAGCCGAGCCCACGCCTGAGCCATCTCGACCCCGACGACACCACCACCGAGCACGACGAGCGAGTCCGGCACCTCACGAGCCGACGTGGCGTCCCGGGAAGTCCACACAGGAGTGTCGGCAAGACCTTCGAGCGGCGGCATCTTGGGCACGCTGCCGGTGCACACCACCACGGCCTGACGAGCCCGGTGGACCTCACCCCCCACGGTCACCTCGCGCTCGCCGGTGACCTCACCCTCGCCGCGGATGACGTGGATGTTCTCCGACTCGGCCCACTTGACCTGCCCGGAGTCGTCCCAGTCGGAGGTGAAGCTCGTGCGCCGGGCCAACACTTCCTTAGGGTCCAACGACCCGGCGTTCACACCCTGCACACGCCGGGCGGCCGCGAGCGCGTGACCGGGCCGCAGCAACGCCTTGGAAGGCATGCAGGCCCAGTACGAGCACTCGCCGCCGACCAGCTCCTTCTCGATCATGGCGGTGGACAGGCCACCCGCGGCCGTGCGCCAGGCCACGTTCTCACCTACGGGGCCACCACCGATGACGATGACGTCGAAGTCCATGGCGCCACACTAGGCCCGAGCCGGCGATCAGTGCGCGCGGAAGGCGACCACCCACCCGCCCACGCGGGCCAACGGCGAAGCCAAGGCACACCCGAAGCCGCGATGCGGAGAGAGCCGGACAGTCCTGTGAACCGCTGGGAAGCGGTGTGCCCCAATCGCTGTCGACGCGAAGCGGCGATGACCACTACCGCGTCGACACTGCCTGAGCAACCACGCTGGAACGCGACCCGCCTGGCAAGGGTGACCCTCACAACCCGCCTAAGACAGCCACATCAAACAAAACGGATGGCCCACCGGATCAGCGAACACCCGGAACGTGTCATCGGTGTCCTCCTGAACCAACCGGGCCCCCCACTCCAGGACCTGACCCTGGGCCACCTCGACGTCCTCGACCAGCACATCCAGGTGGAACTGCTGAGACCCGTGCGGATCAGGAAAAACCGGAGCCCGATAATCATCAGACCGCTGAAAAGCGATCCGGGTCCCGGAAGCGACGATCACCACCCAGGTCTCGTCACCCCCGGCCAGCCTCTCGGCCCCGAGCAGCTTCTCGTAGAACGAGGCCAGCGCGGAGGGGTCCGGGCAGTCGAGCACGACAGAGCGAAGTTGTCCGACCATGCCCCTACCCTCTAACGGGTGGCGGGCAGCCGCAACGCGGACTTGGCGATCGGGTCGAGCGCGGCGTCCCCGGACCCGCCGGACCACACCACGAACGTCAGTTGCACGTGGCTGCCCTTCGTCCCGCTCGCGAACGCCGCGTTCTCCAGCGGCTTGCCGTCCGGTCCGTGCACACCGCCGGACCCCGGCAGCGACACGACGGACAGCAGTGCCTTCGCGGACGGCGAGTCGAGCAGGTCGAGGTCCGCCACCAGCACGGTCGCCTGCTTGTCCTGCACCGTCGTCACGTAGGTGGCGCGCAGCAGCTCACGGCACTCGTTCGCGATCAGCCACGCCTTGACGTCACCGAACGCCTGCGCTTGGCAGTTCTTGTCCTTCTTCGCTTCCTTGGGCACGAACGCCGTGCCGTCGACGACCACCGTCGTCGGCTGCGGGGCCGTCGGTTCCGTGGTCGAGCCGGCCGCGTTGTCGTCGTTGCCGGACAGCAGCACCAGCAGCCACACGATCAAGATCAGCGCGACAACACCCACGGCCGCGAGGAAGGTCCACGGCGTCTTCTGCGGTGGCTCCGGGGGCGTTCCCTGTGGCGAACTCTGCGGGGAACCCTGTGACGAACTCTGTGACGAACTCTGGGGCAAGCGTTTGCGGGACAACGGCAACCGGGCGTGGACCTTGGGGATCAGCATCGTGCTGGCGGAGGCGAGGTCCGGGGACACCGCGTCGCTGAAGCCCTCGGCGAGGAACGAGCGCGCGTCCGGCGGGGTGCCGGTGGTCTGCAGGATCGCGAGGAGCTTCGCGGCGTGGTCGGCGGTGCACGGCACGGTCGCCGTCGCGAGCTCGCGGGCCGCGGTGAGCAAAGTGGACGGTTTGGGGTGCAGCACGCGCACGCCGCGGTTGAGGTCGACGGTGGGCTGCACGACCTGGCTCACGAACGGGCCGACCGCCACGACGGTGCTGACCGGGAGCGGTTCGGCGCGCATGTTCTGGATCCGCTGGGCCACCGCGGTCGCCGCGGCCACCGCCTCGGCCGCAGGGTTCGGCGAGCCGTCCTGCGACACCAGGGGCCAGCCGTCCATCTTCCACTGGCCGCCGAGCGGCGCCTCCAGCTTGACGGCGGGGTCCGGCAGGTCCACACCGACGATCACCAGCACGCCCTTGGGCAGGACGACGATCGCGTCGAGGGGCACGGGGCAGTCCGGTGGCTGGACGCCGATCAGCGCGATGCCACCCAGAGCTTGGGTTCCCGCGCCGCAGGCCGTGAGGGCGGCACGGACGTCCGCCCCAATGGCCGAAGGCTCAGCGCCCAGACGGATCAGCCGCACGACTCCCTACCTTTCCGCACGGGGGGACACCGTAGCGGTCCGGGGTTCGACCACCGCAGCCAGTCGAGACTTTGCGTGACGCCCGTCACCTGATTGTGGATCACTCGTTAGTTGGATTGCCTGCCTATGTTCACGGAGGGTCCATGTACGCACGTGCTGCATCGATCGCCGTACTGCTGGTGGCCGTCGCATCCCCTGTCGCGACGGCCACGCCGACCTCCACCGTCTACGTCCACGGAGCCGACATCGCCGCGGCGGAACAGGCGGTCGAGGCAGCCGGTCTGCGGAAGATCACGAGCCTCCGCAAGATCGGCGTCGTCGCCGCGAGGGGCGACTCCGCGCGGATCTCCGCCGCGAGGACCAAGGCGGGCGTGACGCGCGTCGAGGTCCAGAAGCCCATCCGGTTCCTCGGCTCGACCTCGCACACCGCCACCCGAGGGCTCGACGCCCGGAACAGCCTCGGCCTGACCGGCGAGGGCGTGTCGGTCGCGGTCATCGACTCGGGCGTCGACCCGACGCACCCGTCGTTCGGCGGCCGGATCGTCCGCAACCTCAAGAGCCTCTGCCTCGACGGCTCCGCGCGGACGAGCTGCGTCGTGCCGGTGCCGAACTCCCTCGACACCGACACCACCTCGCTGGGCGGTCACGGCACGCACGTCACCGGCATCGCGATCGGTGGCGACGTGCGGACCACCGGCGGGCCCGTGATCCACGGCGCAGCGCCGGGTGCGAAGGGCGTCGTCATCTCCACCGGTGCGGCGATCCTCATCCTCGGCGCGGACGCCGCGCTGAACTGGGTGCTGGAGAACCACGACGCGCCCTGCGGCGCCGGCGTACCCGCTTCGGCGTGCCCGCCCATCAAGGTCATCAACAACTCCTATGGTCCGTCTGGCGGCGGTGCGTTCGACCCTGAGTCGGTCACTGTCAAGTTGCAGCGCCGGCTGGTGGCCGAAGGTGTCGTCGTGGTCTGGGCGAACGGCAACGACGGCGGTGACGGATCGGCGAACCTGTCCAACCCGCCCGGCATCGACCCGACCCCCGGCGTGATCTCCGTCGCGTCCTACGACGACCGGGGAACGGGCACCCGCGACGGCGCTGTGTCCGACTTCTCGTCGCGCGGTCTGGCGACGGACTCCGCGACGTGGCCGGACATCTCCGCCCCCGGCGAGAACATCACCTCGTCCTGCCGCCCGCACCTGCCGATCTGCGCCACCGGCCTGGACCCGCGGAACGGTCCCGGGTTGCTCGACCTGGGCACGTTCAACACGATCAGCGGCACGTCGATGGCGGCGCCGCACATCGCGGGATCGTCGCACAGCTGTTCCAGGCCGAGCCTTCCGCGACCCCCGCCGACATCGAGCGGGCGCTGAAGTCGACGGCCCACAGGTACGGCACCGGCTACCAGCCCGCCGGCCCCTACACCTCGTCCTACGACAAGGGAACCGGGCTCGTCGACGTGGTCGCCGCGGTAA
>NZ_DATLEC010000192.1:0-5213 GCF_035525475.1 Lentzea sp.
GTCGATCTTCGCGAACGCCGAGTCGACCGGCGCGAACACCGTGAACTCGGCACCGTTGAGCGTCGAGACCAGGTTGACCTTCGGGTTCAGCTTGCCCGACACCGCGCTCACCAGCGTCGTGAGCAGCGGGTTGTTGCTCGCGGCCACGGCGACCGGGTCGGCGGCCATGCCGGAGACGGAACCCGCGCCGGACGGGACCTGCTTCGCGTAGTCGGCACAGCCGGGGCCGACGAGGTTCTTGGCCGGGTCGGCCATCGCCGTCGACGAGGACGCCGTCGAGGTCGGGGCGGCGCTGGACGAGGTGGTGCCGCTGCTGGCCATGTCACCCGAACCGCACGCCGCGCCGAACAGGGCGAGCGAGACGGCGCCGACGGCCAGGGCGGTGCTGCGGACGGTCTTGTTCATGACGGGACATCTCCAAGGAGTGATCGAACGGTTGCTGCTCGTGATTCGGTGCCCTCATGACGACGGATGGGTGCGGTTATGAATCCGTTACCGACCGCTGCCCGCTGCCCGCCGAGTTCGCCGGCTAGTGACAGGATTCGGTCATGACCGACCTGCACGAGCTGTACCGCGACCTGCACCGGCACCCCGAGCTGTCCCTGCAGGAGTTCCGCACCGCCGGCGTGCTCGCCGAGGCCCTGCGTCCGCTGGGGTACGAAGTCACGACCGAGGTCGGCGGCACCGGCGTGGTCGGCGTCCTGCGCAACGGCGACGGCCCGGTCGTGATGCTCCGTGCGGACATCGACGCGCTGCCCGTGCTGGAGTCGACGGGCCTGCCCTACGCGTCGACGGCCCGCGGCACCAACGCCCAAGGCGAAGACGTGCCGGTCGCCCACGCGTGCGGGCACGACATGCACGCCACATGCCTGGTCGGGGCCGCGGAACTGCTCGCGCGGACACGTGAGGAGTGGAACGGCACGCTGCTCGTGGTGTTCCAGCCCGCGGAGGAACTGGGCGTCGGCGCGCGGACCATGGTCGAGGACGGCCTGTTCGACCGGTTCGGCAAGCCGGAGGTCGTGCTGGCCCAGCACGTCGCGCCGTTGCCCGCGGGCATGATCGCGCACGGCAGTGGGCCACTGATGGCGGCGTCCGACTCGGTGCGCGTCACGTTGTTCGGGCGAGGTGGGCACGGCTCGTCACCGGAGACCGCCGTCGACCCGGTGCTGATGGCGGCGCATGTCGTCGTGCGACTGCAGGGGATCGTCTCGCGTGAGATAGCCCCCAGCGAACGTGCGGTCGTCACGGTCGGACGGCTGCAAGCAGGCACCAAGGAGAACGTCATCCCCGAGACTGCCGAGCTCGGGATCAACATCAGGGCGTTCAACGACCACATACGCGGCATCCTCCGCAACGCCATCGAACGGATCGTGCGCGCCGAGGCACAGGCGTCAGGCGCACCGCGCGAGCCCGAGTTCGACTGGTACGACGGCATGCCGGTGCTCGTGTCCGATCCGGACGCGACCACCAGGACGGTGGCCGCGTTCGCCGATCACTTCGGCACGCACAACCTGATCCCCGGCGCGGTGGTCAACGCCAGCGAGGACGTGGGCGACTTCGGCGCCGCGGCAGGGATTCCGACGGTGTTCTGGTTCCTCGGCGGCACGGACTTCAGCGCTCGCGAGCCCGGTCAGGCCGTGCCGATGAACCACTCCCCCGAATTCGCGCCGGACATCGAGCCGACCCTCACGACCGGGGTGGACGCACTGGTCGTCGCCGCACGGGCCTGGCTCGGCTGACCCCCGGCTCGACCCCGCCCACCGGCGCCTCCTGGCCACAGCCTGGGGTGACGGCCAACCGCCCTGCGCAGACTTCTCGGGGCAAAACGGCCAACAAGCCCGACAAAGGAATGCACGGCACCAACTCCCACAAATGCGGTCGAATAGTCAGGTGTGAATAAGTTAGTCCTTGTTAACGACCGCTCGGGAACTCATTCTTCTCCTGCTCCGCCACCACATTCACCTCGACGAACCACCGGCTCCCCCTGCAACCGAGGGCCGGTGTCTTCGCCCTGCAACGAGGAGAACAAATGCAAGCCAGACGCACTTTCGTGCTGGCAGCGGCAGGCACGTTGGCCGCAGCCGTCCTGACCCAGACCGGCGCGCAGACCGCCGCTGCCCAGCCTCCGGGCCAGACCGCGGAGGCGATGGCCGTGGACGCGGCCGCGAGCCTCGTCGACAGCCGTCCGTCCCAGCTGCACGCCAGCGCGAACGACGCGTTCGTCCGCCACGGCGTCATCTCGTCGACGAACGGGCTCAAGTACGTCCCCTACGAGCGGACCTACAAGGGGATCCCGGTCGTGGGCGGCGACTTCGTCGTCGTCACCAACTCGACGGGGCAGGTCCTGCAGACCTCCGTCGGCCAGGACACGACGATCGACCTCGCCTCCACCACCCCGGCGGTCACGCGGGCCCAGGCCGAGGCCGCCGCGAAGACGGCGATGTCCACCGTGGACGGCGTGGGCGCCGCGGCACAGGTCGTCTACGCGCTCGACTCCACGCCGAAGCTCGCCTGGAAGGTCACGGTCACCGGCCGTGACGCCGAGGGCCCGAGCAAGCTCGACGTGGTCGTCGACGCCACCACCGGCCAGGTCCTGCGCAAGCAGGAGCGGGTCATGCACGGCACGGGCACCAGCGCCTGGAACGGCCCTGTCACCATCGCCACCACGCACTCCGGTTCGAACTACTCGCTCAAGGACCCGGCGCTCACCAACGTGAGCTGCCAGGACGCGGCGACCAACACGACGTTCACCAAGACCACGGACACGTGGGGCAACGGCACCGCGACCAACCGCGAGACCGGCTGCGTCGACGTCCTGTTCGCGGCGCAGACCGAGTCGAAGATGCTCACGCAGTGGCTGGGCCGCAACGGTTTCGACGGCAACGGCGGCGGCTGGCCGATGCGTGTCGGCCTGAACGACCAGAACGCCTACTACGACGGCAGCCAGGTCCAGATCGGGCACAACAGCGCCAACCAGTGGATCGGCTCCATCGACGTCGTGGCGCACGAGCTCGGCCACGGCATCGACGACCACACGCCGGGCGGCATCTCCGGCGCGGGCACCCAGGAGTTCGTCGCGGACGTCTTCGGCGCCACCACCGAGTGGTACGCCAACGAGCCGTCGCCCTACGACACCCCGGACTTCCTCGTCGGCGAGACGATCAACCTCGTCGGCCGCGGCCCGATCCGCAACATGTACAACCCGTCGGCGCTCGGCCACGCGAACTGCTACTCGTCCTCGATCCCGAACACCGAGGTGCACGCGGCGGCAGGCCCCGGCAACCACTGGTACTACCTGCTCTCGCAGGGCACCACCCCGTCGAACGGCCAGCCGGCCAGCACCACGTGCAACAACACGTCGATCACCGGCCTGGGCGTCGAGAAGGCCATCAAGATCTTCTACAACGCCATGCTGCTCAAGACCTCCAGCAGCTCGTACCTGAAGTACCGCACGTGGACGCTGACCGCGGCGAAGAACCTCTACCCCGGCAGCTGCGCGGAGTTCAACACGGTCAAGGCGGCCTGGGACGCGGTCAGCGTCCCCGCGCAGTCGGCGGACCCGACGTGCAGCGCGACCGGCACGGTCACCGTCAGCAACCCCGGCAACCAGTCCAGCACCGTCGGCACCGCGGTGAGCCTGCCGCTGTCGGCTAGCGGCGGCACCGCGCCGTACACGTGGTCGGCCACCGGTCTGCCCGCGGGCCTGTCGGTCAACGGCGGCACCATCTCCGGCACCCCGACCACCGCCGGCACCTCGAACGTCACCGTCACCGCCCAGGACAGCACCGGCAGGAGCGGCTCGGCGTCGTTCAGCTGGACCGTCGGCACCGGCGGCGGTGGCTGCTCGGGCCAGAAGATCGCCAACCCGGGCTTCGAGTCCGGCGCCACCTCGTGGACCGCGTCGTCCGGCGTCATCGGCCAGCACAGCGCGGACGGCGAACCTGCCCGCACCGGCACCTGGTCGTCGTGGCTGAACGGCTACGGCTCGTCGCACACCGACTCGCTGTCCCAGTCGGTGACGATCCCCTCCGGCTGCAGGGCGGCGCTGACGTTCTACCTGCACATCGACACGAAGGAAACCGGCAGCACCGCCTACGACAAGCTGACCGTCACGGCCGGCAGCACCACGCTCGGCACGTTCTCGAACACGAACGCCGCCTCCGGCTACGCGCTCAAGACGTTCGACGTGTCCTCTCTCGCGGGCCAGACCGTGACGTTCAAGTTCACGGGCGTCGAGGACGCCTCGCTGCAGACGTCGTTCGTGATCGACGACACGGCCCTGACGCTGAGCTGAGCTGCCTGATCTGAGCGCCTCGACGACGAGAGGCGCTCATGAAGAAGCAGGCGTACGCGGTTGCCGCGATCGTGGACTCGATCGCGGCAACCGTGCCGCGCACCAAGAACGTGCGCAAGGTCACCAAAACGTCGTGGGCAGGCGACGTGGCCCTGCTCGGCGCCAGCCGGTTCGTCCTCAAGGGACGGGCGGCACGGGTCGCGTCCGCGGGCGTGATGCCGACCTGCGCAGCGGCGCAGTGGCTCATCCACACCGGCTTCGCGCGACGGGGTGCCCCCTCCTGAAACCCGTTGGTTGCCTTGTGCTACGGTTCTTCGTGTCGGAAACGCAAGGCTCCGGCACAGGGTCAAGCGCCGCTAGCTCAGTTGGTTAGAGCAGCTGACTCTTAATCAGCGGGTCCGGGGTTCGAGTCCCTGGCGGCGTACACCAGAGAAGCAGGTAGAGATTCGTCTCTACCTGCTTTTTCGCATTCTGCATACTCATGCTCTTTCTCCGTTTCATCGTTGTGGATCATGGTTTGTGAGCCCGAGGTGAGCCCGAGGCGCGGATGATCTTCGAACGCTGGACGTTCCGGCAGCACTCGGACCGAGGCGACCTTGCGCGGCACGAGACGGGCGATTCCCTCAGCGGTCTCGCGCGCGACCTGCGGCAGAACGCCGGTGTAGGTGTCTGCGGTGATGGTGATCGAGGAGTGCCGCAGCATGCTGGACACGACCTTCATGTCCGCTCCTGACGCCAGCGCGAAGGTCGCGGCTCCGTGCCGAAGGTCGTGCAGCCGGATCGGCGGCAAGCCAGCTTCCTCTACGAGCTGGTTGAACAGGTCGGTGACGGCAGCAGGGTGCAACGGTGAGCCATCCAGCTCGGTGAACATGAGGCCGAGGTCGACCCACGCGCCCCCCGCAGCTTCCCGTTCCCGTTG